>MKUE01000001.1 GCA_001897675.1 Thiobacillus sp. 65-1059
GCCGGCCAGCTTCATCAGCTTGAAGTGCTTGAGCTTGCCGGTCGACGGCACGTGCGGGCCGCGGCAGAGGTCGATGAAATCGCCCTCGCGGTACAGCGAGATATCCTCATTGCTCGGGATCGACGCGATGATCTCGGCCTTGTACGCCTCGCCCATATTCTTGAAGAAGGTCACCGCCTCGTCGCGCGGCATCACGCTGCGCTCGACCGGGATGTCCCGCTTCGCCAGTTCGGCCATTTTTTTCTCGATCGCCGCGAGGTCGTCCGGCGTGAACGGGCGCTTGTACGCGAAATCGTAGTAGAAGCCGTCCTCGATTACCGGGCCGATGGTCACCTGCGCATCGGGAAACAGCGACTTCACCGCGTACGCCAGCAGGTGGGCGGTGGAATGGCGGATCAGGTCGAGGCCGTCGGCATCCTTGTCGGTGACGATGGCGAGTTGCGCATCCGCATCGATCAGATGACTGGTGTCGACCAGTTCGCCATCGACCCGCCCGGCGAGCGCCGCCTTGGCCAGGCCGGCGCCGATGCTGGACGCAACCTGCGCCACCGTGACCGGCGCATCGAACTGTCTGACGGAACCGTCGGGAAGCGTGACGTTGACCATATACGAACTCCGGGAACAAAAAAACGCGGGCCGGCCGCGCTTTTGGATACTGCTGATTTCAAAGATTTCAGGCGCACCGCAAACAGCCATGCTCCGGGTTCAGCCAGTGTCGGCGCACAAGTCGTGGCGACATTTCGCAACCCCCGGAAGCCATTCCACCCCCGATGAATATTGGCAGCCACGATTTGAACCCGACCCCACGGCCACTATTCCAGTGGCACACCCACTACACGGAACTGCTGCGGCTCAAGAATCTAAACTGTGAACTACACGAACAATTTTAGCATTCCCGTAGATCACTAGTCCATCGGACGCCATGCGCGATGATGAGGCCCATGCCGCCCGTTTGCGCACAACCCTGCCGTTCACGCCTCATCGCCGCGTCCCGGCGATGAGGCGGCGAGCCCGGATCGGGTAGTCCCTGATGCTAAACTACGCCGGGTTTCGCTTGCCGTTTCGAACCCGCCAAACGAATATTCAAACGCCGCAAGGGCCGGTTTCCCGAGGGACGGCCTTGTTGTTTTAGTGGAAACCGCTGAAGCCTTTTCCGTAAAATCGAGACTTCGACAAGAGGCCCAGAGACGTGCTGAACAAGTGTAAATAGAGCATGTCCTTGCTCCTGATTCTTCTTCTTCCGTTCGTTGGCAGCCTGTGTGCCGCCTTCCTGCCGTCCAACGCCCGCAATGCCGAAGCGTGGCTGGCCGGTATGGTCGCGCTTGCGGCCGCAGCCCTGGTGGCGAGCCTGTATCCGCAAGTTGCCGCCGAAGGCGTCATCCGCACGAGCATTCCCTGGGCGCCCGGCCTGGGGCTGGATTTCTCCCTGCGCATGGATGGCTACGCCTGGCTGTTTGCCATGCTGGTCACGGTGATGGGCGCGCTGGTGGTGGTCTATGCGCGCTACTACATGTCGCCGGACGATCCGGTACCCCGTTTCTTCTCCTTTTTTCTGGCGTTCATGGGGGCGATGCTCGGGGTGGTGCTGTCGGGCAACCTACTCCAGATTGCCATGTTCTGGGAGCTGACCAGCCTCGCTTCGTTCATGCTCATCGCCTATTGGCATCACCGCGTGGACGCGCGCCGCGGCGCACGCATGGCGCTTATCGTTACCGGCACGGGCGGGCTGGCCCTGCTGGGCGGCATGCTGCTGCTCGGGCACATGGCCGGCAGCTATGACCTGGATGCGGTCCTGGCTGCGGCGGACACGATCCAGAACCATCCCTGGTACCCGCTGACACTGATCCTGATCGTGCTCGGCGCGCTGACCAAGAGCGCCCAGTTTCCTTTCCACTTCTGGCTGCCCCATGCCATGGCGGCGCCGACGCCGGTTTCGGCCTTTCTGCATTCCGCCACCATGGTGAAGGCCGGCGTGTTCTTGCTGGCCCGGTTCTGGCCGGTGCTGGCAGGCACCGATCTGTGGTTCTGGATCGTCGGCGGCGCCGGCCTGTGTTCGCTGCTGATCGGCGCCTACCTGGCCTTGTTCCAGCAGGACATGAAGGGCGTGCTCGCCTACTCCACCATCAGCCATCTCGGCCTCATTACGCTGCTGCTGGGAATGAACAGCCCGCTGGCGCTGGTGGCGGCGGTTTTCCACATTGTCAATCACGCCACCTTCAAGGCTTCGCTGTTCATGGCGGCGGGCATCGTCGACCATGAAACCGGCACGCGCAATATGCAGCGACTTTCGGGCCTGTATCGGGCGATGCCGATCACCGCGACGCTGGCCGTGGTGGCGGCCGCGGCGATGGCGGGCGTGCCCCTGCTCAACGGCTTCCTGTCGAAAGAAATGTTCTTTGCCGAGACCATCTTCCTCGACCGCCCCGGCTGGCAACGCATCGGCCTGCCGCTGGCGGCGACGCTGGCGAGCATGTTCAGCGTCGCCTATTCGCTGCGCTTCATCCACCAGGTCTTCTTCGGCCCGCCGACCGATGAGCTGCCGCGTGCGCCGCACGAACCGACGCGCTGGATGCTGCTGCCGAGCGCGCTGCTGGTGCTGGCCTGCCTGCTGGTCGGGATGCTCCCCGGCGTCACCGTCGGCCCCTATCTGCAAGCGGCAACCGACTCGATTCTCGGCAGCGACGCGCCGCCCTACAGCCTGGCTGTCTGGCATGGCCTCAATCTGCCGCTGCTGATGAGCACCGCCGCATTCATCGGCGGCGTCGCGCTCTACCGCGCCTTCCTCTGGCGTACCGGCACGGAGGTGCCGCTGCTCGAACGCATCGACGGCAAACGCACCTTCGACTGGCTGCAGACGACGCTGATGTCGGGCGCCGAACAAGCCATGCGCTGGCTGTTTTCGCCGCGCCTGCAGATGCAGCTCCTGGTGCTCGTTCTCGTTGCCCTGGGCGGCGCACTGCTGCCCCTGCTCGATACAGGCAGTTCCTGGGGCACACGGGAAACGACGCCCCTGCATCCGGCCTTCGCGCTGCTCTGGATAGTCGGCGCCGCCTGCGCGCTGGCCGCCGCCTGGCAGGCCAAGCATCACCGCTTTGCCGCGCTGATCCTGTCGGGCGGCGCCGGACTGGCGACCAGCCTGACTTTCGTCTGGTTCTCCGCACCCCCAACTCACCGTCGAAGTGGTCACCGCCGTGCTGATCCTGCTCGGCCTGCGCTGGTTGCCGCGCCGCGAAGCGCGCTTCGCCCAGGGCCGGCCCGAGACGGCCCGGGTGCGCCTGCGCCGCCTGCGCGACCTGCTGATCGCCGCTGCGGGCGGCCTCGGTCTTGCGGCGCTGGCCTACGCCATCCTGAGCCGCCCCGACATCGATGGCATTTCGCCCTTCTTCATCGCACAGTCCCTGCCCCAGGGCGGCGGCCTCAACGTGGTCAACGTGATCCTGGTCGATTTCCGCGGCTTCGACACCCTCGGCGAAATCACCGTGCTCGCGGTGGTCGCGCTGACCGTATTCGCCCTGCTGCGGCGCTTTCGCCCGGCGCCGGAGAGCATTCCCCTGCCGCGCCAGCAGCGCGAGCAGAATGCGGCTGACGGCATCGAGGAAAACCGCGTGCCCGATCCCGACGCCAAGCTGCCGGGCGGCTACCTGATGCTGCCGGCGGTGCTCGTGCGCCTGCTGCTGCCGCTGGCGATGCTGGTCTCGCTGTTCTTCCTGCTGCGCGGCCACAACGCGCCGGGCGGCGGCTTCGTCGGCGGACTCGTGCTGGCCACCGCCATCATCCTGCAATACCTCGTCGGCGGCACGGTCTGGGTGGAGTCGCGCCTGCGCATCCATCCCATGGTATGGATCGCGCTCGGCCTGCTCAGCGCGGTTTCGGCCGGCGCCGGCGCCTGGCTGTACGGCTATCCCTTCCTCACCAGCCTCGCCTGGCACGGCGCATTGCCGCTGCTCGGCGAGCTGCACCTGTCGAGCGTGCTGCTCTTCGATCTGGGCGTTTACATGCTGGTGGTGGGCGCGACGGTGCTGATGCTGGTGGTCATCGCCCACCAGTCGCTGCGCCGCCACCACCGCAGGGCCGGCATCGGAGGAGGAACCTGATGGAAATCGTTTTCGCCCTCGCGATCGGCGTCATGGCCGGCTCGGGCGTGTGGCTGCTGCTGCGTCCGCGCACCTTCCAGGTCATCATAGGCCTGTCGCTGCTCGCTTACGCAGTCAATCTGTTCATCTTCGGCATGGGACGGCTGCGCGTGGGCGCGGTCCCGGTGATCGACCCGCTCAAAGGCAGCAGTCCCGATCTGTATACCGATCCGGTGCCGCAGGCCCTGGTATTGACCGCCATCGTCATCGGCTTCGCCACCACCGCGCTATTCCTCGTCGTCCTGCTCGCTTCGCGCGGCCTGAACGGCACCGACCACGTCGACGGCCAGGAAACCGAAAAAGAATGATGCCGCCCCGCCTTTCGCCCCTGCCGGCCCCCGGAGCGCTACATGGGTAGCTGGCAACAACACCTGCCCATCCTGCCGGTCGTGCTTCCCCTGCTGACGGGAGCCTTGCTGCTGCTGATCGGCGAAACCCGGCACCGTCTGCGCGCCACGATCGCGCTGCTCGCCACGCTCGCCCAACTGCTGCTGGCGCTGACGCTGCTGGCCATGACCGACGCGCAGCTGCCCGCTCCGTGGCGCGGCGAGATCGCCGTCTATTCGCTCGGCAACTGGGCGGCGCCTTTCGGCATCGTGCTGGTGGCGGATCGCCTGGCGGCCATCATGCTGACGCTGAC
>MKUE01000002.1 GCA_001897675.1 Thiobacillus sp. 65-1059
CTTGTCGGCGGCGTATTCCATGGTCACCACGCGGTAGCCTTCCATCGCCGCCTGCAGCGCGCAGATCGGGTCGATCTCGGTCACCCACACCTGGGCCGACAGGGCGCGCAACGCTTGTGCGCTGCCCTTGCCGACGTCGCCGTAGCCGGCGACCAGCGCGACCTTGCCCGCGACCATCACGTCGGTGGCGCGCTTGATGCCGTCGACCAGCGATTCGCGGCAGCCGTAGAGGTTGTCGAACTTGGACTTGGTGACCGAATCGTTGACGTTGATCGCCGGGAACTTGAGCTCGCCGCGCGCGTGCATCTGGTATAGGCGATGCACGCCGGTGGTGGTTTCCTCGGTGACCCCCTTGACGGCCGCCAGACGGCTGGAATACCAGCCCGGCTGCGCCGCCACGCGCGCCTTGATCGCGGCGTACAGCACGCGCTCTTCCTCGCTGGTGGGATTGGCCACCACCGAAATATCCTGTTCGGCGCGCGCCCCCAGATGCAGCAGCAGGGTGGCGTCACCGCCGTCGTCGAGGATCATGTTCGAAAAACCGCCGTCGGTCCATTCGAAGATGCGGTGGGTGTAATCCCAGTAGTCTTCGAGCGATTCACCCTTGACCGCGAACACCGGAATGCCATCGGCGGCAATCGCCGCGGCGGCGTGGTCCTGGGTCGAGAAAATGTTGCACGAGGCCCAGCGCACCTCGGCGCCGAGCGCGGTCAGCGTCTCGATCAGCACCGCGGTCTGGATGGTCATGTGCAGCGAACCGGTGATGCGCGCGCCGCGCAAAGGCTGGCTCTTGGCGAACTCCTCGCGGATCGCCATCAGGCCCGGCATTTCGGTTTCGGCGATGCGGATTTCCTTGCGGCCCCAGTCGGCAAGCGCAAGGTCGGCAATAACGTAATCGGCGGTGGAATTGAGTGCGGCGTTCATCACGCCCTCCTTTCGTTCAGAAAAAGAAAACGTGAGCGCCGTTGAAAGGAAGCGTCCTGAGCCTGGCGGGTGAACCGTCGCAGCGCTCCTCAGAACCGAGGCGGCATTTTACTCCCGGAAGCGCCAAACGCGAATGCGTTTTTGGCAATACTTGGGGTGCGTCAGAGTCATCGTGCTTTTGTCGGTATTTTTTACACTCGTCATCTACGCCCACTCACGCCTCGTTGCAAGCCATTGTTTCATATGGACAGCGACTAAGCGCAACTGAACTGGAACACAAATTGCGCTCCAGCGCGAAGGCCCGCGCGTAGCGTTTATCAAGCCAAACGGGCCGATATAACGAATCCAAAAAATCGACGAGGGGAAAACATGAAAAAAAACATATTGGGTGGGTTTGCTTTGGGCTGCTGCATGGCGGCCAGCGTGGCACAGGCTGCGTCCGTTCAAAGCATGACGATTGAAGAAATCGGGGGGGCCTCGGGTGGCTTGGGGACATCAGGACTTGCGGGCGGCGGCGGTTGGGGAAACTGGTATACCGATCAGGGAACCACTATGGCCCCACCTGCCTACTTTCTCAGTGACGGCGTGGACGGCGCGCTCATCATGGGAACCATCCAAGCGAATGGCGCCATTTCGACAGGGTTCATCTGGGGCGGCAATCACTTTTACGTCAACACATTGAATGGCGCTCCGAGCGGGACGGTCATCGATGGTGCCATGTCGCTCAACCTGTCCGGTATTGTTGCCGACTTCTCTGCTGGCAACACGGTGTTCCCAATCGCACCCGACGCGGGCACCTTGCAAACCTCAATATCCATGATCGATGCCAACCATTATTTTTACACTGCTGATTGGACGCATGTTTTCAACAATGACGTGTACGACTCCAACTCAATCACAAATGCCATCTCGCCGGGCTGGAACGGTTCAAGCGTGACCCTTCACCTGGAAGGCATCGCCACACTGTCGCTCGTGCCCGAAGCCGACTCCTACGCCATGATGCTGGCGGGAGTGGGACTGGTGGGCGTGATGGCAAATCGCCGCCGTAGATTGGCTTGATTCTTCCGCACCCAAAAAAAAGAGCCGGTAAAACCGGCTCTTTTCACGTTTGCGATCAAGCAAGCTGCCTTATCAAATCCCCGCGGCCGCCTTCAGCGCCGCCGCCTTGTCGGTGACTTCCCAGGTGAAATCCGGCTCGTCGCGGCCGAAATGGCCGTAGCTCGCGGTGCGGGTGTAGATCGGGCGCAGCAGGTCGAGCATCGCGACGATGCCCTTGGGGCGCAGGTCGAAGTGCGCGGCGATGAGTTCGACGATCTTCGCTTCGGGAATCTTGCCGGTGCCGAAGGTGTCGACCATCAGCGAAGTCGGCCTGGCGACGCCGATGGCGTAGGAAACCTGCACCATGCACCTGTCGGCCAGCCCCGCCGCGACGATGTTCTTCGCCACGTAGCGGCCGGCGTAGGCGGCGGAGCGGTCGACCTTGGACGGGTCCTTGCCGGAGAAGGCGCCGCCGCCGTGCGGCGCTGAGCCGCCGTAGGTGTCGACAATGATCTTGCGGCCGGTCAGCCCGGCGTCGCCCATCGGCCCGCCGACGACGAAGCGCCCGGTGGGGTTGACCAGGTAGCGGGTGTCGGCGGAGAGCATGTTCTTCGGCAGCACCGGTTTGACGATCTCCTCGATCACCGCCTCGGACAACTGGGCGTGCGAAACATCGGGGTCATGCTGGGTCGACAGCACGACGGTGTCGATCGAATGCGGCTTGCCGTCGACGTAGCGGATCGACACCTGCGACTTGGCGTCCGGGCGCAGCCACGGCAGGCGGCCGTCCTTGCGCAGTTCGGACTGGCGCTCGGTGAGGCGGTGCGCGAGGTAGATCGGCATCGGCATCAGCACCGGCGTTTCGTTGCAGGCGTAGCCAAACATCAGGCCCTGGTCGCCGGCGCCCTGGTCGAGGTTGTCGTCGTGCGCGCGATCCACGCCCTGCGCGATGTCGGGCGACTGCTTGCCGACGGTAACCAGCACCGCACAGGTGTTGTAGTCGAAGCCGATCTCGGACGAGTCGTAACCGATGCGCTTGATGGTCTGGCGCGCGATCTGGTTGTAGTCGATCACCGCCGAGGTGGTGATCTCGCCGGCGATGACGCACAGACCGGTGGTCAGCAGGGTCTCGCACGCCACGCGCGCATGTTTGTCCTGGG
>MKUE01000003.1 GCA_001897675.1 Thiobacillus sp. 65-1059
GACCGACGGCCAGGGCCGCACCGTCGACTTCCGCAACACCGTGATCGTGATGACGTCCAACCTCGGCAGCCAGATGATCCAGCAGATGGCGGGCGACGACTACCAGGTGGTCAAGCTCGCCGTGCTGGGCGAGGTGAAATCCTACTTCCGCCCCGAGTTCATCAACCGCATCGACGAGGTCGTGGTTTTCCACGCGCTGTCCGAAGGGCATATCGCCAGCATCGCGCGCATCCAGCTGCAGGCGCTGGAGCAGCGCCTGGCGCAGATGGAGATGAAGCTGGACGTCAGCGACGCCGCGCTGGCCGAAATCGCCAAGGCCGGATTCGACCCGATCTACGGCGCGCGGCCGCTCAAGCGCGCCATCCAGAGCGAACTGGAAAACCCGCTGGCGAAGGAAATCCTCGGTGGCCGCTTCGCGCCCAACGACACCATACGCGTCGACGCGCAAAACGGGGCGTTCAGCTTCGAGAAGGCGTGACCGGTGGCGGGTAAGTGAAGCTGAAAGGGGGCGGGATTCCGCCCTCTTTTTATTGCGCGTCCGGCCACGGGATTCGCATGGGAAGGCGCGGCGCTGCCCGCAGATTCCAGCGCATCGGGGCCATTGGCTGCCCCTATGAACATCACGTCTGTCAGGCCAATCATTGACGCAATGGTTTCGCGATCATCGCGCCGGGCGGCCTTGCCTCAATCTGCGCCATGTGGATCTCCTTGTACCAAGGGGTTGCCGTGGATCTTCGATGATGCACGGGCAAGACGGCTCAAGGATCGGGCCTGCGCCTGCTGTCGATACCCGGACGCCCGTATGGGCGTCCGCAGTTTTGCCCGATCCCGGACACACCCCCTAGAATGGGCTGACCTCTTCTTCCGCGTGGATCGTCTTGCCAGCTCGTCTTTGCAAAACCGTGCTCTTCCTCGCCGCGCTCGCTGCGACGCCGGCTTACGCGCTGACGGTGGAGGTGCAGGCTCCCGATGAACTCAAGGCACTTCTGACGCAGCATCTGGAAACGGCGCGGGCGGCACGCTCGGGCGCCAAACCCGATGCCGAGGAAATCGCGCGGCTGCAGCGGCAGAGCGAGTTGACGGCGCGCGACCTCCTGGCGACCGAAGGCTATTTTTCGCCGCAGGTGGACAGCGTGGTGGAACGCTCGGGCGGCGACTGGCGGGTGACCTACCGGGTCGACCCCGGTGCGCGCACGCGGGTGCGCAGCGTCAAGCTGGCCTTCGGCGGCGCCTTGCAAACGCGGGCCGATGCGGCCAGCCTGCGAGGGCGCGTCGAACGCAGCTTTACGCTGAAGCAGGGCATGCCGTTTCGCCAGGCGGACTGGGAGGCGGCCAAGCTGGCGGTGCTGCGGCCCTTGCTGGCGGGCGCCTATCCGGCGGCGCGGATCGAGGCGAGCGAGGCGCGCATCGATCCCGCCGCGCAGGCGGCGGACCTGACCCTGACGCTCGACAGCGGCCCTGCCTTCTTTTACGGCCAGCCGGCCATCAGCGGCAGCCGGCGCTATCCCGAGTCGATCATCCGCAACCTCAACCCGGTCAGCCCCGGCAAGCCGGTGCGCCAGCAGGATCTGCTGGACTATCAGACGGCGCTCGAATCCAGCGGCTATTACGCGCAGGCCGCGGTGCGCATCGAACCCGACCCGGCGCTGGCGGCGGCGGTGCCGCTCCAGGTCGAGGTGGTGGAGCGGCCGGAGAAGCGCCTCAGCGTCGGCGCCGGCATCAGCACCGACACCGGCGCACGGGTGCAGGCGTCGTGGCTGGATCGCGACATCCTGGACCGCGGCATGCGCCTCAAGCTCGATGCGCGCCTGGAAACCACGCGCCAGACCGGGGCGGCGGAGCTGGCCTGGCCGCGCACGACAAAAGGCTACGAACACAGCCTCGGCGTGCAGTTGAAGCAGGAAGACATCAAGGGGCAGGAAACCCGCTCCACGGTATTCGCGGCCAAGCGCAGCCGCACGCGCGGGCAGATCGAATCGACCCTGTCGCTGCAATACCAGACCGAACAGCAGAGCATTGCCGACGTGCTGGACGTGCGCAACCAGGCGCTGACCGCCAACTACGCCTGGACCCAGCGCACGGTGGGACGCGCGTTCTATCCGCGGCGCGGCCATGTGCTGAGCCTGCAGGGCGGCGGCGCGGCCGAGGCCTTGCTGTCGGATACCAGCTTCATTCGCCTGTATGGCCGCCACACCCAGTATTTCCAGGCCGGCGGCAACGGGCGGCTGGTGCTGCGCGGCGAATTCGGCAGCGTGCTGGCGGAGTCGCGCGACGGCATCCCCACCGATTTCCTGTTCCGCGCCGGCGGCGACAACTCGGTGCGCGGCTATGCCTATCAGAGCCTGGGGCGCACGCTCACCGGCGGGGTGGCATCGGTGCGCTACCTCGCCACCGGCAGCGTCGAATACAACTATTTTTTCGACCGCGACTGGGGCATGGCGCTGTTCGTCGATGCCGGCAACGCGGCCGACAGTCCGGGCGCCCTGTCGCCGGTATTCGGCTACGGCGTGGGCGCGCGCTACCGCTCTCCGGTCGGGCCGGTGAACCTCGACCTCGCCTACGGCGAAGCCACTTCCAAATTCCGCCTGCATTTCTCGCTCGGAGTATCGTTTTGAAGCGCACTGCCCGGTGGCTGCTTGGCCTGCTTGCGCTGCTGGGATTGCTGCTCGCGGCGGGCGCCTTCCTGGCGGGCACGGCCACCGGGTTCCGCTGGCTGGCCGGAGCGGCGACGAGCCTGAGCGGCGGCCGGGTGCAGATCGAAGGCGTCGACGGCCATCTCGGCATGCCGCTCGGCATCCGCAAACTGACCATCGCCACCGCCAGCCGGCGTATCGAAGTCGAGGATCTCCGCCTCGAATGGCAGCCGCGCGCGCTGTGGCAGCGCCGGCTCGACGTCGACCTGCTGGCGGCGCGCAATGCGCGGCTGACGATCCTGAAGCCCGACACCACGCCGCCGCAGTTGCCGCGCAGCCTGCGCCTGCCGCTCGATGTGCGGGTGCGCACACTCGACCTGGCGCAGCTGGAGATCGTCGATGCCGGTGCACGCCTGACGTTCGGCGCGCTGCGCGGGCGGCTCGACGACGACGGCCAGCGCTACCGCCTGACCCAGGCAAGCGCAAGCTCGCCGTGGGCCGGGCTGCAGGGACAGTTCGAGATCGGCAAGGACGCGCCGTTCGTCTTGCAGGGGCGCATCGACGCCGTGCGCAACGAACCGGTGCCGATAACGGCCCGGCTCGGCCTGGCCGGCACCCTGGCGGCATTGCAATTCAGGCTCGACGCCGAGGCGCAAAGCATGCGCATGATGGCCCGCGGCGAAGCCACGCCGTTCGCGCGCGTGCGCCTGCCCAGCTTGCTGGTGAGCGGGCAGGGGATCGACCCGCGGCTGTTCGTGGCGGATGCGCCGGCCGCCGATCTGGCGTTTTCCGGGGTGTTCGAGGGGCGTGCCGGCGAGCGCCTGCTCGGCAGCTTCAGCCTGACCAACCGGCTGGCCGGCCGGCTCGACCAGCGCCGGCTGCCGCTGGCCAACCTGACCGGGGCGGTGGCGGGCGACGCGAGCCATGCGGACTTCAGCGCGCTGGCGATCGACCTGGGCGCGGCCGGGCAGCTCACCGGAACAGGCCAGTGGCGCGCCGGCCGCTTTGCGCTCGATCTCGCCAGTCCGCGTCTCGATCTGGCCGGTCTGCACCGCGATCTCTATGCCACGCGTCTGCACACGACGCTGCGGCTGGCCGGCGATGCGGCGCGCCAGACGCTCGACGCCGAGGTGGACGAAACCTGGGGGCGGGGGCGCTTCACGCTGAGCCATGCCGATTCGGCCCTGCGGCTGGAGGCGGCGAATTTCAGCGGCCAGGCAGGCCGGCTGACGGCGAAAGGCATGCTGCAGCTCGATGCCGGCCGCGCGTTTTCCGCCACGTTCGACGCCACGCAGATCAATCCGGCGCGCTTCGGAAATTTTCCGCGCGCGCGGCTCAACGCGCGCGGCCAGGCGAGCGGCGCGCTGCGGCCCGGCCTGCGGATGCAGACGCAATTCACCCTGCCGCCGGGCGAACTCGAGGGCCGCCCGGTCCGCGGGCAGGGGCGCTTGCGCTACGAAAACCGGCATCTGGCCGAGGCCGACATCGACCTCGATATCGCCGGTAACCGGGCGCAGCTGGCGGGCGCCTATGGCCGCGGCGGCGACCGCCTGCAGTGGGACGTCGACGCGCCCGCGCTGGCGCGGCTGAATCTGGGGCTGGCCGGGCGGCTGACCAGCACGGGCAGCGCCGGCGGCGACCCTGCCCGGCCGCAGATCGACGCGAAGGTGGCGGCCAGCGGCCTGCGCCTGCCCGGCGACATCGCCGCCGATACGCTGAATCTGCAGCTCGAACTGCAGGCGACGGCGGCCGGCGCGTTCAACGGCCGGCTCGACGCACGCGGGGTGCGCCTGGCCGGGCAGCGCCTGAGCGCCATCCGCGCGGACCTGCAAGGCCGCCGCAATGCGCACACGCTGTCGCTCGACGCCCGCCTGCCCGCCTGGCGGGTGACGGCGAGTCTCGCCGGCGGACTGGACGCCACGCGGATGTCGTGGCGCGGGCAGTTGAGCCGGGCCGAGGTGGAGGGCGCCTGGCCGATGCGGCTGAGCGCGCCCGCCGCGCTGCTGCTGTCGCGCGAGCGGCAACAGGTGACCGATCTGGCGCTGACGCTGGCGGGCGGCCAGGTCAACGTGGCGCAGTTCGACCGTCAGGGCGCGCAGCTGGCCACGCGCGGCAGCCTGGCCAACCTGCCGTTGGCGCCCGCACTCGGCCTGCTGGAGAAGCCGTTGCCGTTTACCACCGACCTGCGGATGAACGGCGACTGGAACCTGCGCCTGGGCGAGATGCTCGACGGCCAGGCGCGCCTGCTGCGCCAGAGCGGCGACGTGCGCCTGGCCAATCCGGCGATGAATCTGGGACTGACCGCGCTCGCGTTGAATTTTCGCGCCGACGCCAGCCGTGTCACCGCCCGCCTCGAAGCCGATACCCGCGAGGCCGGGCAGGTGCGTGCCGAAGGGCGCGCCACGCTGGCGCGCGCGGGCGCCGCCTTCAGCTTGCCGCGCAGCGCGCCGCTGGCATGGACGGCCACGCTCAAGGTGCCCGACCTGCGCCTGGCCAGGCCCTTCCTGCCGGTCGGCATCCGGCTCGATTCGCGCCTGGCCGCGCAATTTTCGGGCAGCGGCAGCCTGGCGGCGCCGCGCATCGACGGCCGGATCGATGCCAGCGCGATCCGCTTTGCCATGCCGGAAGAAGGCATCGCCATCACTGACGGCACGCTGCAACTGCTGCTCGCCGGCGACCGGGTGCGGGTGCAGCAGGGCGAGCTGAAAGGCCAGAGCGGCCGCATCGTGGTGAGCGGCGAAGCGCAGCTGAAAAATCCCCAGGCGGGCCTCACGCTGGTCTTCGAGAAATTTGCCGCCACCAATCGCAGCGACCGCCGCGTGAGCGTGTCCGGCACGACCCGTCTCAATCTCGACCCGCAGCGCCTGCACCTCACCGGCGAACTCACCGCCGACCGCGCCCGGCTGGAAATGCCGGAGGCGAGCCGGCCCGCGTTGTCGGCCGATGTCGTCGTCATCGGCCAGCCGCCGCGTGAAAAGCCGGTGGCGCAGCGTTTCCCGCTGGCGCTCGATCTGACGCTCAAGCTGGGCGACGATTTCCTGTTCAAGGGCGGCGGGCTCGATGCGCGGCTGGGCGGCCGGTTGCGCGTGTTCACCGTAAGTCAGGCACCGCGCCAGGACCGCCCGCAGGGCGGGCGCCAGGCGGCGTTTCCCTCGCAGGTGCTGCGCGGCGAAGGCACGATCCAGGTGGAAGAGGGGCGCTACGCGGCCTATGCGCAGACGCTGGAGATCGAGCGCGGGGTGCTGCGCTTCGCCGGGCCGATCGACAATCCCGGACTGGACGTGCTGGCGGTGCGCAAGAATCCGCGCGTCAAGGCCGGCGTGCAGGTCAGCGGCACGGTGCAGCGCCCGGTGGTGAAGCTGTATTCCGATCCGGTTCTGCCCGATACCGAAAAGCTCGCCTGGCTGGTGCTGGGGCATGGCCTGGAAAACGGCGGGCAGCAGGAATTCGTGCTGCTGCAGGTCGCGGCCGGTGCGCTGCTGAGCCAGACCGAATCGGTGAATTTTCAGGCGAAACTGGCCGACGCGCTGGGCATCGACAGCTTCGACGTGCGCGCCGGCAGCGGCGAAGCCCTCGCGAGCAGCGTGGTCAGCGTCGGCAAGCGCCTCTCGTCGCGCGCCATGCTGAGCTACGAGCAGAGCCTGGACGGGCTGAGCCAGGTGGTCAAGGTGCTGTACCAGCTGACGCCGCGCGTGCGCCTGGAGGCGCAGGCCGGCCAGCAAAGCAGCTTCGACGCGTTTTACAGCCTGGAATACGACTGAATCCATCGGGCGACGATGTTAGAATCCGGGCATGTTTTATCCCCTGCTTGTTCTCATGCAGCCCGTGTTTTCGACGATAGATAGTGCTGGGGGCCGCTGATGCGCATCCTGCTTTCCAACGATGACGGTTACTTCGCCCCCGGCCTTGCCGCGCTGGCGCG
The DNA here is from genome assembly GCA_001897675.1 of Thiobacillus sp. 65-1059. Taxonomy (GTDB): domain Bacteria; phylum Pseudomonadota; class Gammaproteobacteria; order Burkholderiales; family Thiobacillaceae; genus Thiobacillus. The sequence goes on from MKUE01000003.1 coordinate 6,556, forward strand.
GGCGCTCGCCCCCCTGGCCGACATCACCGTGGTGGCGCCCGAGCGCGACCGCAGCGGCGCGTCCAATTCGCTGACGCTCGATCGCCCGCTGATGTTGCGGCAGGAGCCCGGCGGTTTTTACTACGTCAACGGCACCCCGACCGACTGCGTTCACCTGGCCGTCACCGGCATGCTCGACCATACGCCGGACATGGTGATCTCCGGCATCAACCACGGTGCCAACATGGGCGATGACACGATCTATTCGGGCACCGTCGCCGCCGCCACCGAAGGCTATCTGCTCGGCGTCCCGTCGATTGCGGTATCGCTCGCCAATCACAATGCGCAGCACTTCGACACCGCCGCGCGCGTGGTGGTCGAACTGGTGCAGCGCATCCAGGCGCAGCCGCCGACCGAGCCGATGCTGCTCAACGTCAATGTGCCGGATCGTGCCTGGGCCGATCTCGGCGGCATCCGCGTGACCCGGCTGGGCAAGCGCCACAAGGCCGAGTCGGTGGTGAAAACCACCAACCCGCGCGGGCAGACCGTGTACTGGGTGGGGGCGGCGGGAGGCGCGCAGGATGCGGGCGAAGGCACCGATTTTCATGCCGTCGCCAACGGCTTCGTTTCGATCACCCCGCTGCAAATGGACCTGACCCGTTTCGGCCAGATGGACAGCGTAAGCGTATGGCTGAATCCCTGAACCTGCGCGCCGGCATCGGCATGACTTCGGCGCGCACGCGCGGCCGCATGGTCGAGCGCCTGCGCGAGCAGGGCATCAAGGACGAGATCGTGCTGGCGGCGATGGGCACCGTGCCGCGCCACCTGTTCGTCGACCAGGCGCTGGAGTCGCGCGCCTACGAGGACACGGCGCTGCCGATCGGCTTCGGGCAGACCATTTCCAATCCCTACATCGTGGCGCGCATGGCCGAACTGGCGCGCCACGGCGAGGCGAGCCAGGGCCGCGAACTGGGCCGCGTGCTGGAAATCGGGCTGGGTTGCGGCTATCAGGCAGCCGTGCTGGGCAAGCTGGCGCGCGAAGTGGTGTCGCTGGAGCGCATCGCCGCGCTGGTCGGCAAAACCCGCCAGCGCCTGCGCGAACTGCGGGTCAACAACGTCAAGCCCAAGCACGGCGACGGCATGGCGGGGGCGAAGGATTTTGCGCCGTTCGACGCCATCGTGATTGCGGCCGCGTTTGCCGAGGTGCCGCACGGCCTGCTGGCCCAGCTGGGCGAGGGCGGACGCCTGGTGATGCCGCTCGGCAATGCCACGCAGACGCTGTGCGTGCTCGAGCGCCAGGGCGATCAGTTCACCGAACGCCTGCTCGAGGGCGTGAAGTTCGTCCCCTTGCTGCCGGGGGTGGCGTGATCGGAATGGCCGCCCGCGGCAGCGCGAGGGCCGCATGGCTGGGCGCACTGCTGCTGGGAATGGCGGGTTGCGCCTCGCACACGCCGGCGCCGGTGAGCGAACGGACCCCGGCGCGCGTCGCCAGCATGCCGCCCGCCCCCGCCAAACCCGCCGCGGCGCAGCCGATCGTGCCGTCCGCCAACGGCCTGCACACGGTGCAGCGCGGCGATACGCTGTATGCCATTGCGTTTGCCAACAGCCTGGATTACCGCGAAGTCGCCGACTGGAACCGGCTCGAGTCGCCCGACCGCATCCTGGTCGGCCAGGTGCTGCGGCTGACGCCGCCGCCGGGCGCGGTCGAAATCAAGCCGCTCGACGAAGTGCCCGCGCCGAGCGCGCGCCCGCTGCCCGAGCCGCCCTTGCAGCGCGAACCGCAAGCCGTGCTGCTGGCGTATTCCGAGGCCAACTGGGCGCAGGTGTCGGCCGCGCCCGCAGTGCCGGCGGCACCCGCCGCGGCCCAGCCGGCGCCGGCTGCGGCGCCACCTGCCGCTCCGGCATCCGCTGCCAGCGCGGCAGCCGACGGCTGGCTGTGGCCGGCCGACGGCACGCTGGCAGGGCGCTTTGGCGCGGCGGGCGGCAAAGGCATCGACATCGTCGGACAGCGCAACGCACCGGTGAAAGCGGTGGCGCCCGGCAAGGTGGTATACAGCGGCAGCGGCCTGCGCGGCTACGGGCGTCTGCTGATCGTCAAGCATGCGGGCGAGTTTCTCTCCGCCTATGCGCACAACGAAACGATCCTGGTGAAGGAAGGCGACAGCGTGAGCGCCGGGCAAAAAATCGCGCTGATGGGCGACAGCGACGCCGATCGGGTTAAACTGCATTTTGAAATCCGCCGTTATGGCAAACCGCTCGATCCACTGAACTACCTGCCGGAGCGTTCATGAGCCGTGAATCCAGTGACGAATCCGAAGACCTGACGCCAGACGATGCCGAAGCGGCACAGCCGGCGGCGGACAGCAGCGAGGAACTGGCGTCGGCCATCCTCGACGAGCCGCAGGTCGACGTCACCCAGCTCTATCTCAACGAAATCGGCCAGGCGCCGCTGCTGACCGCGGCGGAGGAAGTCGCGCTGGCGCGGCGCACCGTGTTGGGCGACTTCGAGGCGCGCCAGACCATGATCGAGCGCAACCTGCGGCTGGTGGTCAACATCGCCAAGCATTACGCCAACCGCGGCCTGACGCTGCTCGACCTGGTCGAGGAGGGCAACCTCGGACTGATCCACGCGCTGGAAAAATTCGATCCCGAGCGCGGTTTCCGCTTCTCCACCTATGCCACCTGGTGGATCCGCCAGAACATCGAGCGCGCGATCATGAACCAGTCGCGCACCATCCGCCTGCCGGTGCACATCATCAAGGAACTCAACATCTACCTGCGCGCCAAGCGGCATCTGGAAACCCACGGCGTGACCGACGCCACCTCGGACGACATCGCCGCGCTGACCGGCCATCCGGTCGAGGACGTGCGCCGCATCATGCGGCTGAACGAGAGAGTGGCATCGCTCGATGCGCCGCTCGAGGTCGACCCCACGCTGTCGCTGGGCGAAACGATCGCCGACGACAATGTCCATCTGCCGGACGAAATGCTGCAGGTCGAGGAAATCGAACACCATGTCCGCGAATGGCTGACCCAGCTCAACGACAAGCAGCGCTGGGTGATCGAGCGGCGCTTCGGCCTGAACGGCTGTGAAGCCTGCACGCTGGAAGACCTGGCGCTCGAACTGCAGGTGACGCGCGAGCGTGTGCGCCAGATCCAGATGGAATCCCTGCGCGTGCTTCGGCAGCTGCTGCGGCGGCGCGGCGTGTCCAAGGACGAACTGTTTTAACCCGCAAACGGCAGCGGCCGCCGCTGGCGCATGGGGAGGTGCTGCAATGATCGATTGGCGGCAGGTACACAGCGTCTTCCTCGACATGGACGGCACGCTGCTGGACCTCCATTTCGACAACCATTTCTGGCTGGAGCACATGCCGCGCCGCTATGCCGAATACCACGGCCTTGCGCCGGAAGTGGCGCGCGCCCGTCTCACCGCGCATTACGAGCGCCACAGCGGCACCCTCAACTGGTATTGCCTCGACTTCTGGAGCAGCGAGCTTGCGCTCGACATCGTGCAGCTGAAGCAAGAGGTCGCGCACCTGATCGCCGTGCGCCCGGACGTGCCGGCCTTCCTGCAGGCGGTGCGCGCGTCGGGGCGGCGGGTGGTGATGGTGACCAACGCGCACCCCAAGAGCCTCGGCCTGAAAATGCGCGAAACCCGCATCGATGCCTATTTCGATGCGCTGGTCTCTTCCCACCAGGTCGGCCTGCCGAAGGAGCATCCGGATTTCTGGCAGGGCTTGCAGGCGGTCGAGCCGTACGACAAGACGCGCACCCTGTTCGTCGACGACAGCCTGCCGGTGCTGCGGAGCGCGCGGACTTACGGCATCGCCCAGCTGCTGGCGGTGTGCAACCCGGATTCGCAACAGCCGCACAAGGACTGCGGCGAATTCGCCGCCATCGCCAGCTTTGCCCAGGTGATGCCGGAATAGGCGCGCCGGACAGGCGTTGCGCGGGGAGGCGGGTTAAACGCGGTCGAGCAGCACCGCTGCGCCCACGTTGCGGCCTTCGGCGACCAGGATGTTGTAGGTGCGGCAAAGCGCGCCGACGTCCATGACCTCCAGCCCGATGCGGGCGTCCAGCAGCGGGCGGGTGAGCGCGGGGTGGGGAAAGCGCAGCCGGCTGCCGGTACCGAGCAGCACGATGTCGACGGGGCGCTCGGCGATCCAGGCGAAGTGCGCCGCCGTGAGCGCCGAAAAATCCAGTCCCGCCCAGGGCGCCACCTCGACGCCGCGGGCGCTGAGCAGCAGGCTCGTATCGTGGCGGGTGCCGCCAATCAGCACGTGGCCGGCGGCATAGCCGGTGAACAGCAACTGGTTCGGGGCGGTGTTGAGGTGCAGTTTCATGTCGAAACCATAGCAGATTCGAGGGCAGCCGGCGTTTGCCGGGGCAGGGCGGCTCCGGTAAAATCGCGCCTTTTCCAAGGCGTTGTTTTGTTTTGATTTATTGCCTTGATTTTACGCAGGTTGACAAGGATCCGTTGTGACGGCAGACACCACGCCATGCTTACGCACCATTCATAAATCGTCCAAGCTGGACAAGGTCTGCTACGACATCCGCGGCCCGGTGATGGCGCGCGCGCGGCAGATGGAGGAAGAAGGCCAGCGCATCATCAAGCTGAACATCGGCAATCCGGCGCCGTTCGGCTTCGAGGCGCCCGAGGAAATCGTGCAGGACGTGATCGTCAACCTGCCGAACGCGTCGGGCTACAGCGATTCCAAGGGGTTGTTTTCGGCGCGCAAGGCGATCATGCACGAGACCCAGCGCAAAGGCATCGCCGGGGTGAGCATCGACGACATCATCATCGGCAACGGCGTCTCCGAGCTGATCGTGATGGCGATGCAGGCGCTCCTCGACAATGGCGACGAGGTGCTGGTGCCGGCGCCGGACTACCCGCTGTGGACCGCGGCGGTGAGCCTGGGCGGCGGCAAGCCGCGTCACTACCTGTGCGACGAGGGCGCCGGCTGGCTGCCCGATCTCGACGACATCCGCGCCAAGATCACGCCGCATACCCGCGCCATCGTCCTCATCAATCCGAACAATCCCACCGGTGCGCTGTATCCGACCGAACTGCTGCTGGAAATCCTGGAAATCGCCCGCCAGCACCAGCTGATCGTGTACGCCGACGAGATCTACGACAAGGTGCTGTTCGACGGCGTGGTGCACACCTCGATCGCCTCGCTGGCCGAGGACGTGCTGATCGTCACCTTCAACGGCCTGTCGAAGAACTACCGCGCCTGCGGCTACCGTTCCGGCTGGCTGATCGTGTCGGGCGACAAGCGCCACGCCAAGGACTATCTGGAAGGCCTCAACATGCTGGCGTCGATGCGCCTGTGCTCGAACGTGCCGGGGCAGTATGCGATCCAGACCGCGCTCGGCGGCTACCAGAGCATCAACGATCTGGTCGCGCCGAGCGGGCGGCTGACGCGCCAGCGCGACCTGGCGCACGAACTGCTGACCCTGATTCCCGGCGTCAGCTGCGTCAAGCCGAAGGCGGCGATGTACCTGTTCCCCAAGCTCGACCCCAAGCACTACCCCATCCACGACGACCAGAAATTCATCCTCAACCTGCTGGAAGAAGAACGTGTGCTGGTGGTGCAGGGCAGCGGCTTCAACTGGCCGCATCCCGACCACATCCGGGTGGTGTTCCTGCCGCACGAGGAAGACTTGACCGAGGCGATTTCGCGCATGAGCCGCTTCCTCGACCGCTATCGCGCGCATCGCTGATTATTTTTGACTGAGATCACACAATGAAACCCATCAACATCGGCCTGCTGGGCCTGGGAACCGTCGGCGGCGGCACGCTCACCGTGCTGCGCCGCAACGCCGAAGAAATCACCCGCCGTGCCGGCCGCGAAATCCGCGTGCTGCGCGCGGCGGTGCGCAATCCTGAAAAGGCCAGGGCGCTGGCGGGCGATCTGCCGCTGACGACCAACCCGTTCGACGTGGTCGACGATCCTGCGATCGACATCGTGGTCGAGCTGATCGGCGGCCTGGAACCGGCGCGCGAACTGGTGATGCAGGCGATCGCCAACGGCAAGCACGTGGTGACCGCCAACAAGCACCTGGTCGCCAAGCACGGCAACGAAATCTTCGCCGCGGCGCAGGCCAAGGGCGTGATGGTGACGTTCGAGGCGGCGGTGGCGGGCGGCATTCCCATCATCAAGGCGCTGCGCGAAGGCCTTTCCGCCAACCGCATCGAGTGGCTGGCCGGCATCATCAACGGCACCAGCAATTTCATCCTCACCGAGATGCGCGACAAGGGCGCCGCCTTCGACGACGTGCTGAAGGAAGCGCAGCGTCTGGGTTACGCCGAGGCCGACCCGACCTTCGACATCGAGGGCATCGACGCCGCGCACAAGCTGACCATCCTGTCGGCGATCGCCTTCGGCATCCCGATGCAGTTCGAACGCGCCTATACGGAAGGGATTTCCAGGCTCACCCGCGAGGACGTGCAGTACGCCGAGGAACTCGGCTACCGCATCAAGCTTCTGGGCATCGCCCGGCGCGCCGAGGCCGGCATCGAGCTGCGCGTGCACCCGACGCTGATTCCGGAGCGGCGCCTCATCGCCAACGTCGACGGCGCGATGAACGCCGTGCTGGTGAAGGGCGACGCCGTCGGCCCGACGCTGTATTACGGCGCCGGCGCAGGCGCCGAGCCGACCGCCTCTTCCGTGGTCGCCGACCTGATCGACGTCACCCGCCTGCATACCGCCGACCCGCACCACCGCGTGCCGCATCTGGCGTTCCAGCCCGACCAGCTGGCGGACACGCCGATCCTGCCGATGGACGCGGTGCGCACCGCGTACTACCTGCGCCTGCGCGCCTTCGACCGCCCCGGCGTGCTGGCCGACATCACCCGCATCCTGGCCGACAGCGATATCTCGATCGACGCCATGGTGCAGAAGGAGCCCGCCGAGGGCGAGGAGCAGGTCAACATCATCCTGCTGACCCACATCACGGTGGAAAAAAACATCAATGCCGCGATCGCCAAGATCGAGGCGCTCGACGCCGTGGCGGGGCAGGTGATGCGCATCCGTCTCGAAGAACTGGCGGCCAGGTAACCAGGGTCAGGCAATGAACTACCTCAGCACCCGCGGCCTTGCTCCGCAACTCCGTTTCTCCGAAATCCTGCTCGGCGGGCTCGCCAGCGACGGCGGCCTCTATGTGCCGGAGTCCTACCCGCGCTTCAGCGACGCCGAACTCGCGGCGATGCGCGGGATGGATTACCGCGAACTGGCCTTCGCCGTGCTGTCGCGCCTGATCGACGATATCCCGCACGACGACCTGCGCCGGCTGATCGACAAGACCTACACCGCCGACGTCTACCGCTACGCCAACCCGGGCGAGAACGCCGAGGACATCACCCCGCTGAAGACGCTGGAACCCGGCCTACACGTGCTGGCGCTGTCGAACGGCCCGACGCTGGCGTTCAAGGACATGGCGATGCAGCTGCTCGGCAACCTGTTCGAGTACGTGCTCGACAAGACCCACGGCGAGCTCAACATCCTCGGCGCCACCTCGGGCGACACCGGTTCGGCCGCCGAATACGCGATGCGCGGCAAGCGCGGCGTCCGTGTCTTCATGCTGTCGCCCGAGCACGGCATGACGCGCTTCCAGCAGGCGCAGATGTATGCGCTCACCGACGCCAACATCCACAATCTCGTCATTCGCGGCGTGTTCGACCAGTGCCAGGACATCGTCAAGGCGGTGTCGAACGATCTCGAATTCAAGGCCCAACACCACATCGGCGCGGTCAACTCGATCAACTGGGCGCGCGTCGCGGCACAGAGCGTGTATTACTTCAAGGCCTATTTCGCGGCCACGCGCAGCAACGACCAGAGCGTTTCGTTCTCGGTGCCCTCGGGCAACTTCGGCAACGTCTGTGCCGGCCACATCGCGCGTCAGATGGGCCTGCCGATCAGGAAGCTGATCGTCGCCACCAACGAAAACGACGTGCTCGACGAGTTCTTCCGTACTGGCGTCTACCGGCCGCGCCCGGAAACCAGGCACACCTCCAGCCCGTCGATGGACATTTCCAAGGCGTCCAACTTCGAGCGCTTCGTGTTCGACCTCGCCGGGCGCGACGCCACGAAAATCCGCAGCCTGTGGGGCGCGGTCGAATCGGGCGGCAGCTTCGACCTCGCGGGCGACGGCCTGTTCGCCAAGGTGGCCGACTTCGGCATGGTGTCGGGGTCGAGCAGCCACGCCAACCGCATCGACACCATCCGCACCGTGTACGAGGTCTACGGCACCATGATCGATCCGCACACCGCCGACGGACTGAAAGTCGGACTGGAGCACCGCGAACCGGGCGTGCCGCTGGTCTGCATGGAAACCGCGCAGCCCGCCAAGTTCGAGGATGCGATCCGCGAAGCGCTCGGCATCGAGCCTTTGCGTCCGGCCGAACTGGCCGGCCTGGAGGCGCAGCCGCAGAAAAAGCACGTCCTCGACGCCGACGTCGATGCGGTCAAGCGGTTCATCGCCGACCACGCCGCCTGAGCCAGGCCAGCCAGAAAGCCTCGGCAGGCTGGCGGAGAAGGTGCGGGCGTGCACCGTCTGCGCCGCAAACCTGCCGCATTCCCCGCGTCCCGTCCTGCGCGTTTCCCCCACTGCGCGCCTGCTGATCGTCGGCCAGGCGCCGGGGCGGCGCGTGCACGAGACCGGCATTCCATGGAACGATCCCTCCGGCGATTTGCTGCGGCAGTGGCTGGGCATGACGCGCGAGCAGTTCTACGATGCGGCGCGCATCGCCATCGTCCCCACCGGCCTGTGCTACCCCGGCACGGTGAAAGGCAGCGACCTGCCGCCGCGCCCGGAATGCGCGCCGCTGTGGCATCCGCAGTTGGTCCAGGCCATGCCGCAGATCCGGCTGACGCTGTTGATCGGCGCCTACGCGCAGGCGTATTACCTGGGCCGCCGCCGCGGCCGCACGCTGGCCGACACGGTGCATGCATGGCGCGATTTTTTCCCGGATTTCTTTCCGCTGCCGCACCCCAGCCCGCGCAACCGGCTGTGGCTGAAGCGCAACCCCTGGTTCGAAACCGATGTGTTGCCGGCCCTGCGCGAACGGGTTGGAGCGCTGCTCTCGACAGGCGATAATGGCGGCGCTGCGCTATAACCAAGCCTAATAAAGCCGTACTCAGGGAACCCGCATGAAACTCGTCACCTCGCTCACCAGCCCTTACGGCCGCAAAGTCCGCGTGGTGCTGGCGGAAAAGAAAATCCCCTTCCAGCTCCAGGTCGAAAATCCCTGGCTGCCCGACAGCCCGGTGTCCCGCCTCAACCCGCTCGGCAAGGTGCCGGTGCTGGTGCTGGAAGATGGCGTGTCCGTGTTCGATTCGCGCGTCATCGTCGAGTATCTCGACCATGTCAGCCCGGTTGCGCACCTGATTCCCGGTGAGCCGAAAAGCCGCATGATGGTGCGCGGCGTCGAGGCGCTGGCCGACGGCGTCACCGACGCCGCGGTGGCGGTGTATCTGGAGAAAAAGCGCGTGCCCGGCCAGCAGAACGGCGACTGGCTGGTGCTGCAGGAAAAGACCCTGTTCCGCAGCCTCGAAGCCCTGTCCGAAGCGCTCGGCGAAAAGCCCTGGTTCCTCGGCAACAGCATGACGCTGGCCGATGTCGCCTGCGGCTGCACGCTCGGCTATCTGGGCCTGCGCTTTCCCGAAATCGACTGGCGCGGCGCGCACCCCAACCTGGCGAAGCTCTACGACAAGCTGATGACGCGCGCCTCGTTCAAGGAAACCGTGCCGGTCGCCTGAGGCGCCGGGCACACCCTTCGGCCAGCGCATGCGCAAAGGAGACGCGACATGACCCTCTCGGTAGCAACCCTCGCCGGCGGCTGCTTCTGGTGCATCGAAACCGTCTTCAACCGCCTGCGCGGCGTCGAATCTGCCGTCTCCGGCTACATGGGCGGCCACACGCCCAACCCCACCTACGAAGCCGTCTGCAACGGCGACACCGGCCACGCCGAAGTCGTCCAGGTCACGTTCGATCCCGACGTGATTGCGTACCGCGACCTGCTCGACGTCTTCTTCACCCTGCACGACCCCACCCAGCTCAACCGCCAGGGCAACGACGTCGGCACCCAGTACCGCTCGGCGATCTTCTGGCATACGCCGGAGCAGAAGGCCGAGGCGGAAGCGGCGATTGCCGAGCTGGCCGCATCAAAGCAGTTCGGCGCGCCGATCGTCACCGAAGTCACCGAAGCGACGGCCTTTTATCCTGCCGAGGACTATCACCAGCGCTACTACGAGCAGAACCCGCATCAGTCGTATTGCCAGTTCGTGGTGGCGCCGAAGGTGGCGAAGGCGGAGGGGAAGTTCGGCGACCGCCTGAAGTGATTTGCGAATCATTCATCGCGCGGCATGAGGATGTTGTTTGCAAGCCCCCCATTCTTTCAGTCGCCCGCCAGGAGATTTTGTGATGGACAGACTCCGTTTCTGCATATTGCTTCTGGCCGGGCTGGCATTCATGGCATCGCCATCGGTTGTGCATGCGGCGGTGTCTCCGGCGGCGGCGAGCCTCGGTACCGCAGCCGCCGTGAATCTGGCCGGGCGTCAGCGCATGCTGTCGCAGCGCATCGTGAAGGCATATCTCATGGCGGGGCAGGGGATCGCGGCCGATGACGCGCGGGCCATCCTGCAGGAATCGATCGAACAGTTTGAATCGCAGCTCGCGGCGCTGAAAGCGTTTCAACCGACGCCGGGGGTGCGGAGCGCGCTTGTCAGCCTGGAAGCTGCATGGAACACATGCAGGCCCATCCTGGCTTCATCGCCGAGCAAGGCGGGTGCCGCAGCGCTTTACGATCTCAACGAGGATCTGCAGAAGACAGCGCATAGTGTGACGCTGGCCTATGAGGGCGTCACCCTCGCGCCACTCGATCACCTGATCGGTATCGCGGGACGCCAGCGCATGCTGTCGCAGCGCATGGCCAAGTTCTATTTCTATCGTACGTGGGAACTCTACGACGCTGCAGCCGATATGGAGCTGCATCTGAGCCGTGCGCATTTCACCGCCGTACTCAAGCAAATTGAGAATTCGCTCCTCGCATCGCCACAGGTCAAGGCAAGCGTGGCGCGCGTGCGGGATGCGTGGGAGCCATACCAGGAAGCGCTGTTCGCGAACCGGGAACCCGGGAAGATGCGCCGGAATGCGCCGCGGGTGGCCGAACTGAGCGAGCAAGTGCTCGCGGCCACGGAGGATCTCGTGGCGCAACTCGTGGAACAGGCACGGAGCGCACAGCCCTAGTCGCTCATGCACGAAGCCGGGCAGACCCGCTTCGGCCCGGGCGTGATCTTGCCCGCGACCTGCTCGACGTCTTCGTCACCCTCCACGGCCCGCCCAGTTCGACCGCCGGGGCAATGACGCCGGAACGCAGTGCCGCTCGGCGATCTTCCGGCATACGCCAGAGCAGAAGGCCGAGGCGGTGCATGCGGAACTCGGCGCAACAAAGCAGTTCGCCGCGCCGATCGTGACGGAAGTCATCGAGGTAACGACCTTCTATCCTGCCGAGGACTATCACCAGCGCCACTGCGAGCAGAACCCGTACCAGCCGTATTGCCAGTTCGTGGTGGAGCCGAAGGTGGCGAAGGCGGAGGGGAAATTCGGCGACCAGCTTCAGCGATGACTCGCAGCGAGGCCTGTTGATTGGGCCGCTTGGACTCACCTCTGTGTTGGGTGTATAAACACACAAACACCCATTGCAGGAGGCGCATCATGAACACCATACGCTGGAACGTCGCCGTCTCGGCCGATACCGACCAGGCCCTGCGCATGTTCCTCGCCAGTCAGGGCGGCGGCAAGAAAGGCGACCTGTCGCGCTTCATCGAAGAAGCCGTGCGGGCGCACATTCTCGAACTGACCGCCAAGCAGGCCAAGGAAGCCAACGCGGCCATCGGCGAAGCCGAACTGTCCGGCGCGATCGATGAAGCCCTGCGCTGGGCGCGCAAGAACTGATGCGGGTCGTCCTCGACACCAACATCCTGTTCAGCGCCCTTATCTCGCCGCACGGCTTTCCCGATGCCATCTACCGCGCCTGGCGCGCCGCCCGCTTCGAAGTCGTGACCTCGCGGATGCAGCTCGATGAAATCCGCCGCGCCAGCCGCTATCCAAAGTTCCAGGCCGTGCTGCAACCCGCGCGTGTCGGCGTCATGGTCAACAACCTGCAGCGCGCCCTCGTGCTTGACCGGCTCGATGTCGAAGCCGAGGCGGACGATCCTGACGACGCATTCCTGTTGGCGATGGCCATCCTTGGCGACGCAGACTATCTCGTCACCGGCGACCGCCGCGCGGGATTGCTGCAACGTGGGCATATCAAGCGTACGCGGATCGTGACGCCTGCGGTGTTTTGTGGGGAAGTGTTGCGATGCTGACCCCTTTAGGTTGAGGGAAAAACTAAGAATGGGTACCGCAGAAGAACCCAGCAGCCCCGCGCAAGGCAATAACCCAGAGCCTTTTGACATAGTGTCAATCCGCCGCAAGCGCTTGCAGCAGGTAATCGACGGGCAATACGGGGGCAAGCAGTCCAAACTCGTTGAGGCTATTGAGATCAACGCGGGAAAGCTTTATGGATTGCCTCGGTCAAAGGCTTTTGGTGAGAAGAAAGCCAGGAGTCTGGAAGTCTCGCTTGGACTACCAAGAGGCTACTTGGATGGACAGGACCGGCTGTCGGAAGCTGAAGCCTTATCGTTTCTGAATGACCATGCTGAACTGCTAGAAGCCTGGGGTTACCTGCTCCCAGTCGAGAAGGAAACCATCATGGAGCAGATACGGCACATGGCGGCACACAACAAGGCTGTTCTGGAACGCTACAAGGACAAGCCATGAATGGGCGGCAGCTATGGCCGCTCAGTGGCTTCGGGGAAGGAGAAGCCTTGGTCGGATGTACGCTATCGGACGCTGGGCTTATGGGCCGATAGTTATTTTTCCCCCTTCACCCACGAATCCTTCAAGGTCACCGTCCGGTTGAACACCGGCGCGCTGGGCTTCGTATCGACCCGATCCGCGACGAAGTAGCCGTGCCGCTCGAACTGGAACGACTGCTCGGGCGCGGCGTCCTTGAGCGCCGGCTCCAGTTGCGCGCGGATGGCTTTCACCGAATCGGCGTTGAGGTCGTCGAGGAAGTTGCCTGTTTCCTGACCCGGTTGCGCGGTCTTGAACAGGCGGTCGTAGAGGCGCGCTTCGGCTTCGTAGGCGTGGGCGGCGCTGACCCAGTGGATGTTGCCCTTGACCTTGACCGAGTCGGCGCCGGGGGTGCCGGACTTGGTGTCGGGCAGGTAGTCGCAGTGGACGGCGGCGATCTTGCCGTCGGCGTCGCGGTCAAAGCCGGTGCATTGCACGACATAGCCGTAGCGCAGGCGCACCGAGTTGCCGGGCTGCATAATGCCCGACGCGTCAAGACGCGGCGGGTATAACCGGAAGTAACCCTTGGGTGGGGTCTCCTCGAAGTCCTCGCGCTCGATCCACAGTTCGCGTGAGAACGGGACGGCGCGCTTGCCGAGCTCCGGCTGCTGCGGATGGTTGGGGGCGAAGCACTCCTCGCTCTGGCCTTCCGGGTAGTTGTCGATGATCAACTTCACCGGGTCGAGCACGGCGATGCGGCGCAGCGCGCTGTCATTGAGCACATCGCGCTGGCAGGCCTCGAACACGCTGTAGTCGATCCAGCCGTCGGATTTCGATACGCCGATCTGGTCGGTGAAGCGGCGGAAGCCTTCCGCCGTGTAGCCGCGGCGGCGCGCGCCGACCAGCGTGGGCATGCGCGGGTCGTCCCAGCCGGAGACATGCTTTTCGTCGACCAGCTGGATCAGCTTGCGCTTCGAGAGCACGACGTAGGTGAGGTTGAGGCGCGCGAATTCGATCTGTTGCGGCAGCGGGCGGGTGAAGAAGCCCCCAATGGCGAGCTTGTCGAGCAGCCAGTCGTAGAACGGGCGCTGGTCCTCGAATTCGAGCGTGCAGATCGAGTGCGTGATCTGCTCGATCGCATCTTCAATTGGATGAGCGTAGGTGTACATCGGGTAGATGCACCAGGTGTCGCCGGTGTTGTGGTGCGTCGCGCGTTTGATGCGGTAGATCGCCGGGTCGCGCAGGTTGATGTTGGGCGAAGCCATGTCGATCTTGGCCCTGAGGACATGCGCGCCGTCGGGGAACTCGCCTGCCTTCATGCGGCGGAAGAGGTCGAGGTTTTCCTCAACCGAACGAGTACGGTAAGGGCTGTCCTTGCCTTTTTCAGTCAGCGTGCCGCGGTACTCGCGCATCTCGTCGGCGGAGAGCGAATCGACGTAGGCATGGCTGGATTGAATTAGGTATTCGGCGCAGGCGTACATGGTGTCGAAGTAGTTCGACGCGTAGTAGAGGTGCGTGCCCCAGTCGAAGCCCAGCCATTTCACCGACTCGATGATGGAGTCGACGTATTCCTGTTCCTCCTTCTCCGGGTTGGTGTCGTCGAAGCGCAGGTGGCAGACGCCGCCGTAGTCGCGCGCGAGGCCGAAGTTGAGGCAGATCGACTTGGCGTGGCCGAGGTGCAGGTAGCCGTTGGGTTCGGGCGGGAAGCGCGTTTCGACGCGGCCGCCCCATTTCCCGCTGGCATTGTGCTCGTCGATGAGGTTGCGGATGAAGTTGGTCGCGGGTGCGGACGAGGGGGTGGGGTTCATGTGAAGCGCTCTGCAGCCGGGATGACAGGTCCGGAATCATAGCCATTTAGCGGCGGGCAAGGCAATTGCCGGCGCCGGGACGGGGTGAACCATGGGGGGCTTGCGTGTGTTGGTCCTCGTTTTTCCATATCGTGAAAATTATGTACGGCATGCGAAAAGACTTGAGGTTCGCGGGTAATCTGCTGTTGTTTATCGGCATTTGACAACAGAGGGAAATGAATCATGAATCTGATCAGCGGTTCGAAAGCCGGGGTGCTGGCTGCGTGTATCGGGCTGGTCTCGGGATTGGCCATATCCGGCACCGGGGCAGCCGAGGGGCTGCACGCACAGGCCAAGGGGGGTGAGGTATGCGAAGGCTTCGGTCCGCAAACACCGCGTGATATCGATGATCGCAAGGGCGAGAACAGGCGTGTTTTCACGATGGCACCGGACTACAGGCAGATGAATCTCTGCAATATCCATTTCCACAAGAATGCCGAACACAAGGCCAGGGCATTTTCCATTTATGCGGGTGAAGGGGACGGCCATGGCCATGAAAGTGGCTATCAGTGCAATATCAGCAAGCGCTTGACTGCGTCCGAGCTTGCGCCGACCGCAAAACCGATCTGCAAGGGTGAGCATGGCGAACTCAAGCCGGGCGACACCATCGAAGTTCATTGGGTGCATTCGTCTTGCGATGTCAAACCCGGCAACGGATTGGGTTCGTGTCTGTCCGCGTCCTGCGCCAACCCGGCGCTCCGCGTCGAAACCCAGGTGTTCACGGTGGTGAATGATCCGAGGGCCCTGGACTTCATGACCCTCGACTACAAGGGCCGCACGGTCAAGGGTTACCATCAGGCGAACGCGATTCCGTCGAATACCGGCAAGCCGGTCACGTTCCTCGGGTCCACCACCGGCCCCAAGTACAGTGATCAGACCTGCTCGCCGCTGCAGGTGACCTGGAGCGTGCGCCCGAACTGTGCCAAGGTGGACATCAGCAGCGTCGGCAAGTGGTGCGAGCAGAATGCGTTCGGCGAGGACCATGCCCATGGCGTGCGCAAACTGGTGACCAATCCCGGGCTGCTGTCTACGATCAAGTAATCGCTGAACCTGCTTTGCATCGAAATATGCAGACAGGCATTTTCAATCGGCCGGCCATCCCGATTCCTCGGCATGGCCGGTTGTTTTTTGACCCGGCGCGGGGTCGCTTCAGGAGATGACGCCGCCCCCCAGGCAGACCTCGCCGTCGTACAGCACGACCGACTGGCCCGGCGTGACCGCCCACTGCGGCGTGTCGAAGGCGAGCTCGAACGCGCCGGCGTCGAGCTTGGTGATGCGGCAGGCGGCGTCGGTCTGGCGGTAGCGGGTCTTCGCCGTATAGGGTCTGTCCGGGTCGGGCGCGACACCGGCGATCCAGCTGAGCTGGCCGGCGGCCAGCGTCGAGCGCAGCAGCAGGGGATGGTCGTGGCCCTGCACCACGATCAGCGTGTTCGTCGCCATGTCCTTGGCGGCGACGAACCACGGCTCGGCGCTGCCGTCCTTTTGTCCGCCGATGCCGAGCCCCTGGCGCTGCCCCAGCGTGTAATACATCAGGCCCTGATGACGGCCGACCACGCGGCCGTCGGGCGTTTGCATCTCGCCGGGGTCGCGCGGCAGGTAGCGTTCGAGGAATTCGCGGAAATTGCGCTCGCCGATGAAGCAGATGCCGGTCGAGTCCTTCTTCTGCGCATTGGGCAGGCCGATCCGGGCGGCGATCCTGCGCACCTCGGGCTTCGGCAGTTGCGCCAGCGGGAACAGGGCAGGGGTGAGCTGCGCCTGGCTCAGGCGGTAGAGGAAATAGCTCTGGTCCTTGTTGCCGTCCTGGGCGCGCAGCAGGGTGGCGCGGCCCGCATCGTCGGCGCCCTTGCCGACGTAATGCCCGGTGGCGATGAATTCGGCGCCGCGCGCGATGGCGTCGTCGAGGAAGGCCTTGAACTTGATCTCGGCGTTGCACAGCACGTCGGGGTTGGGGGTGCGTCCAGCCTGGTGCTCGGCGAGGAAATAGCTGAACACGCGTTCCTTGTACTCGGCCGCGAAGTTGACCGCCTCGACCTCGATGCCGAGCACCTCGGCCACCGCCAGCACGTCGAGGAAGTCCTGCCGCGCGGTGCACTGCTCGGTATTGTCGTCGTCGTCCCAGTTTTTCATGAAGACGCCGAGCACATCAAAGCCCTGCTGCTTCAGCAGATAGGCGGCGACAGCGGAATCGACCCCGCCCGACAGGCCGACGACGACTTTCGTGCTCATGCGTGGCTCACGAAATCGAGCGGAAAGCGCCGCCCGGCCAGGTAATCTTCGATGCAGCGCATCACCAGCGGACTGCGCTGCGGCGTGGGGTGGGAAACGAGTTCTTCCGGCGTCAGCCATATAGCGCGCACGATGCCGTGGTCGAGCGTGCGCCCGGCGTCGAAGCCGGTGACGCTGCAGACGTAGGCGAAGCGCAGATAGGTGATGTCGCGCCGCGGATAGTGGGTGCTGTAGCAGCCCAGCAATGCAAGCGGCTCGACGTGATGCGCGGTTTCCTCCAGCGCTTCGCGGCGCACCGCGTCGGGCAGGGTCTCGTTGCGCTCCCAGTGGCCGGCGGGCTGGTTGAGGCGCAGGCCCTCGGCGGTGTGCTCCTCCACCAGCAGGAATTTGCCGTCGCGCTCGACGATGGCGGCGGCGACGACATGGGGCAACCAGGTTTCAGACATGCTGTTCCTTCCATTCTCCGGGCTGCAAGACGCCCAGGGTCCATTCGCCGACGGCGGCGCGGATCAGGCGCAGCGTCGGAAAGCCGATCTTCGCCGTCATCCGCCGCACCTGACGGTTCTTGCCCTCGCTGATCGTCAGTTCGATCCAGCGGGTTGGGATGCTGGCGCGAAAGCGGATCGGCGGGTTGCGTGGCCACAGGCCGGCAGGCTCGTCGATGAGCCGCGCGTGTGCCGGACGGGTGACGAAGTCGCCGAGATCGACGCCGTGGCGCAGCGGCTCCAGCGCGGCATCGTCGGGAGCCCCCTCGACCTGCGCCCAGTAGGTTTTGGGCAGCTTGTGCCGGGGATCGGCGATGCGGCTCTGGGTCGCGCCGTCATCGGTTAAAATCAGCAGGCCTTCGCTGTCAGCGTCCAGCCGGCCGGCCGCATACACGCCGGGCACGGCAAGATGGTCGCGCAGACCCTGCCAGCGCCCCTCGGGGGTGAACTGGCTCAGCACGCCGTAGGGTTTGTTGAACAGGATCAATCGCGCCACGCTGCAAGACGAACTTCGTAAAAGACGCCCATTTTAACGTTACCCGAGCATCCACCTTAATTTATCCAGCCATGACCTACCAGCACATCAAGATTCCCGCCGCGGGCCAGAAAATCACCGTCAACGCCGACAACACGCTGAACGTGCCCGACACTCCCATCATCCCCTTCATCGAAGGCGACGGAACCGGCATCGACATCACCCCGGCGATGCGCCGCGTGGTCGATGCGGCGGTGGCCAAGGCCTACGGCGGCAACAGGCAGATCGCCTGGATGGAGGTCTTCGCCGGCGAGAAGGCGGTCAAGGTCTACGGCAGCGACCAGTGGCTGCCGGACGAGACCGTGCAGGCGGTGAAGGATTACGTGATCTCGATCAAGGGCCCGCTCACCACCCCGACCTCGGGCGGCATCCGCTCGCTCAACGTGGCGCTGCGGCAGATGCTCGACCTCTACGTGTGCCTGCGCCCGGTACGCTACTTCACCGGCGTGCCCAGCCCGGTGAAGGCGCCGGAAAAGGTCGACATGGTGATCTTCCGCGAAAATACTGAAGATATTTATGCCGGCGTCGAGTGGGAGGCCAACTCCGAGGCGGTGCAGAAAGTCATCGCCTTCCTGCAGCAGGAGATGGGCGTGAAGAAGATCCGCTTCCCGGCCAGTTCGGCCATCGGCATCAAGCCGGTGTCGATCGAAGGCTCAGAAAGACTCATTCGTAAGGCGATCCAGTACGCGCTGGATAATGGAAGAAAATCGGTGACGCTCGTACATAAGGGCAACATCATGAAGTTCACCGAAGGCGGCTTCAAGAAATGGGGCTACGAACTCGCCGCGCGCGAGTTCGGCGCCAAGCCGATCGGCGAAGGCCCGTGGATGGAACTGCCGAACGGCATCGTCATCAAGGACGTGATCGCCGACGCCTTCCTGCAGCAGATCCTGCTGCGCCCCGAGGAATACGACGTGATCGCCACGCTGAATCTGAACGGCGACTACATCTCCGACGCGCTGGCGGCGGAAGTCGGCGGCATCGGCATTGCGCCGGGTGCCAACCTCTCGGACACAGTGGCGATGTTCGAGGCCACCCACGGCACCGCGCCGAAGTATGCCGGCAAGGACTACGTCAACCCGGGTTCGCTGATCCTCTCGGCCGAGATGATGCTGCGCCACCTCGGCTGGACCGAGGCGGCCGACCTCATCGTGGCCGGCATGGAAAAGGCCATCGCCGCCAAAGCCGTGACCTACGATTTTGCTCGGCTGATGGACGGCGCGACCGAGGTGAAGTGCTCGGCCTTTGCCGAGGCAATGGTCGCGAAGATGTAAGGCCTGCCTTGGCAGAGGGCAGCCCAACAAAAAACCCCGCCGAAGCGGGGTTTTTTATCAATCCAGCAACTCAACCTTGCGGCTGGATGTTGGAAGCCTGCTTGCCTTTGGGGCCCTGGCTGACCTCGAAGCTGACCTTCTGGCCTTCCTTCAGGGTTTTGAAGCCATTGGACTGGATGGCGGAGAAATGTGCGAACACATCCTCGCCGCCGTCATCGGGGGTGATGAATCCAAAACCCTTGGCATCGCTGAACCACTTGACAGTACCTGTTGCCATTCAAACTTCCTCCTTGGCGTAACACTAAAGACATAACCGCGATAAGCACAATTGCGCTGGCGGATGACTGGACGGCGTGATTTTTTTAGCCGTCGGTCTGAGTTCAAGCGCGCTACCCGGTGATGCCCTGTGGTAATGCCAAACCTGCACGGTTCTTGAAACCAAACTTTCTGCTTTTTACTACCGTGCATGAGTTTTTACAAGTGTAAAGCCGGGAAAAAACAATGGGCTCGACTAGACTGTGGTTTCCATTCAACCAAAGGAGGGAGAACGATGAAAACCCCTGTCTTGATTGGCTTGATGGCTGGCGTCATGCTGGCCACGGGCGCGTGGGCCGAAACGGCCCCGCAGATGCGGATGAAATCGTGCAATGTCGAGGCTGGCAAACAGGGCCTTGCCGGCGATGCGCGCAAGGCTTTCATGAAATCCTGTTTGTCCGGCCCAACGCAATCCGGCGAAAAGATCACCCCGCAGCAGCGCATGAAGGACTGCAACGCCGAGGCCGCCGGCAAGCAAATGAAGGGCGATGCGCGCAAGGCCTTCATGAAGTCCTGTTTGTCCGGGAAGTAAGCCGAACGCAGGTTCATTGCGCGGGGTCTTCTGTCGTTCGGAGGATGCGGTAGCATGCGTGCCATGCGCGCCACCTGGGACATCTTCTGCAACGTCGTCGACAACTATGGAGACATCGGCATTGCCTGGCGGCTGGCGCGCGGGCTGGCCAGGGAGCATGGTCTGGCAGTGCGGCTGTGGGTCGATGATCTGCATGCGTTCCACCGCATCTGGCCGGCCATCGCGGCGGATGCGGAGCGGCAAGCCAGCGAGGGCGTGACGGTCTGCGCGTGGCGCATGCCGTTTGCCGCCGCCGAGCCGGCGCAGGTGGTGATCGAGGCGTTTGGCTGTGCCTTGCCGGAGTCCTATCTGGCCGCGATGAGCCTGCAGGCGCCGCCGCCGGTCTGGATCAATCTCGAATACCTGAGCGCCGAATCCTGGGTGGCGGAACATCATGGCCTGCCGTCGCCGCATCCGCGCTTGCCGTTGACCAAATATTTTTTCTTTCCCGGCTACACGGCTGGCACCGGCGGTTTGCTGGCCGAGGCGGATCTGGCCGGACGGCGTGCGGCGTTTGTGCGCACCGAGACGGGCGCGTTCTGGCGCCGGCTTGGGCTGGATACGCCGCAGCCCGGGGAATTGCGGGTATCGCTGTTCGCTTACGAAAACCCTGCGCTTCCTGCCCTGCTCGACACCTGGGCAGCCGACACGCGTCCGGTTACCTGCCTCGTGCCTGAAGGCCGGGCCATCCCGCAACTGGCGGCGTGGCTGCCGGTTTCCGCACTGCAGGCGGGAGACGAACACCGGCGTGGCGCCTTGCGGCTGCGCATTCTGCCGTTTCTGGATCAGGACACGTACGACTGCCTGTTATGGGCGTGTGGCCTTAATTTTGTGCGGGGCGAGGATTCCTGCGTGCGAGCCCAGTGGGCAGCGCATCCATTGGTCTGGCAAGCCTATCCGCAGGCCGGCACGGCGCACTGGGTCAAGCTGAATGCGCTGCTGGCACGGTACACGGCGGGGCTGGATGCTGCGGCGGCGCGGGCGGTGGCGGATCTGTGGCAGCGTTGGAACGGCCAGCCCGATACGCCGGATATGGCGCAATGCTGGGCGGCGTGGCGGAGGCA
Organism: Thiobacillus sp. 65-1059; assembly: GCA_001897675.1. Classification (GTDB taxonomy): domain Bacteria; phylum Pseudomonadota; class Gammaproteobacteria; order Burkholderiales; family Thiobacillaceae; genus Thiobacillus. Next base: position 27,695 of record MKUE01000003.1, read on the forward strand.
GCAGGACCCGATCGAGCGCCATGCACGCGCCTGGCCCGAGCGGCTCGCCGCGGCCGGACGCCTGACCGACAAGCTGGTTGACTTTGTGGAAAATAAGTTAAGATAGCGAGTTTTCTAAAATTTAACAGCTACCGCAGCAGACACATCCATGAAAATCGCACAGGAACTCCGCGCCGGCAACGTCGTGATGATCGGCAAAGACCCGATGGTGGTGCAAAAGGCCGAATTCTCGAAATCGGGCCGCAATGCCTCCGTCGTCAAAATGAAACTGAAGAACCTCCTCAACGGTTCCGGCATGGAAAGCGTCTATCGCGCCGACGACAAATTCGAAACCGTCAACCTCGACCGCAAGGAATGCACCTATTCCTACTTTGCCGACCCGCTTTATGTGTTCATGGACGGCGAGTACAACCAGTACGAAGTCGAGGGCGACAACCTCGGCGATGCGCTGAATTATCTGGACGACGGCATGCCGGTCGAAGTGGTGTTCTACGACGGCAAGGCGATCTCGGTTGAAATGCCCACCACCGTCATCCGCGAAGTCGAATACACCGAGCCTGCCGTGCGCGGCGACACCTCCGGCAAGGTGATGAAGCCGGCACGCATCAAGCCCACCGGATTCGAACTGCCGGTCGCAGCTTTCGTCGAGATCGGCGACATGATCGAGATCGACACCCGCACCAACGAGTTCAAGCGCCGCGCCAACTGAGTTCCGGCGCTCGTCCCTGAAAAAGGCAGCTTAGGCTGCCTTTTGTTTTTTGCTGTCCGCCCCCGGCGTTAAAATAGCGGGCTGTTTCCCCGTGCCCGCCCCATGACCGATCCGCGTTTCATCCATCTTCGTCTGCATACCGAGTATTCCGTCACCGATGGCCTGGTGCGGGTCGGCGAGGCGGTGGGGCGGGCGCGCGAAACGGCGATGCCGGCACTCGGGGTGAGCGACCTTTCCAACACCTTCGGCTGGGTGAAATTCTATCGCGCCGCGCGCGGCGCCGGCATCAAGCCGGTATTCGGCTGCGACGTGTGGGTGACCAATGCTGCGGACAGCAACAGGCCCTCGCGCCTGTTGCTGCTGGTGCAGCACCGCGCGGGCTATCGCCGCCTGTGCGAACTGCTTGCCCGCGCCTATCAGGAAAACCTCCACCGCGGCCGCGCCGAGATCGACCCGGCCTGGCTGGCCGAGGACGCCGACGGCCTGCTGGCGCTGTCGGGCGGCGACGCCGGCAACGTCGCGCAGGCTATCCTCGACGACAAGCCCGCTGCCGCACGCGCTGCCGCCGAGGCCTGGGCCGCGCTGTTTCCGGGACGTTATTACCTGGAGCTGCAGCGCTTCGGACAGCCGCATACCGAACGTCTGATCGATGGCCTGCTCGATCTCGGCGCGGCGCTGAACCTGCCGGCAGTCGCCACCCATCCGATCCAGTTCATCGCGCCGGACGATTTCAAGGCGCACGAGGCGCGCGTGTGCATCGCCGAAGGCATGATGCTGGGCGACCCGCGCCGCCCGCGGCCGTTCACCACCGAACAGTATTTCAAGACGCCGGACGAGATGGCGGAGCTGTTCGCCGACCTGCCAGAAGCCTTGCAGAACAGCGTGGAAATCGCCAAGCGCTGCAACCTCACGCTGGAACTCGGCAAGAGCCGGCTGCCCGATTTTCCGACCCCAGACGGCATGAGTCTCGACGACTACATGCGGCAGCGTTCCTTCGAGGGCCTGCAGGAACGCATGGCCCAGCTTTATCCCGATGAGGCCCAGCGTGCCGCAAGGCTGCCGGAATACACCAAGCGGCTCGAATTCGAACTCGGCACCATCATCCAGATGGGCTTCCCCGGCTACTTCCTCATCGTGGCCGACTTCATCAACTGGGCCAAGAAC
>MKUE01000004.1 GCA_001897675.1 Thiobacillus sp. 65-1059
CGTCACCGCCACCGGCAACTTCCACGTCATCAACCACGACCACATGGCGAAGATGAAGGACCAGGCCATCGTCTGCAACATCGGCCACTTCGACAACGAAATCGACGTCGCTTCGATCGAGAAGTACCAGTGGGAGGAGATCAAGCCGCAGGTCGACCACGTGATCTTCCCGGACGGCAAGCGCATCATCCTGCTCGCCAAGGGCCGCCTGGTGAACCTCGGCTGCGCCACAGGCCATCCTTCGTACGTGATGAGCTCCAGCTTCGCCAACCAGACCATCGCCCAGATCGAGCTGTGGCAGGAGCGCGATTCCGGCAAGTATCCGGTCGGCGTCTACACTCTGCCCAAGCATCTCGACGAGAAGGTCGCGCGCCTGCAGCTGAAGAAGCTCAACGCGCAGCTGACCGAGCTGACCGAGCAGCAGGCCGCCTACATCGGCGTGGCCAAGAGCGGCCCCTACAAGGCCGAGCATTACCGCTATTGATCGATCCGTCCGAAGGAGCGCGCCATGCGTCTGCTGCTGCTGTGGATACTGAATGCCGTCGCCCTGCTGGCGGTGACCTGGCTGCTGCCCTCGATTCAGGTATCGGGCTTCGGCACGGCGCTCGCCGCCGCGCTGGTGCTCGGCTTCATCAACACGCTGGTGCGGCCGGTGCTGACGCTGCTGACCCTGCCGATCACGCTGCTGACGCTGGGCGTTTTCTACCTGGTGCTGAACGGCCTGCTGTTCTGGCTGGCCAGCGCGCTGCTGCCCGGATTCCAGGTGCAGGGCTTCGTCTCCGCGCTGGTCGGCGCGCTCCTCTACGGCGTGATCGCCTGGGCGCTGTCCGCGCTCGTCCCCAATGCAAAAGGTTGAAACATGAGCGCTCGTACTTACAGCTTTGAATTCTTTCCGCCGAAGACGGCGGAAGGCGCCGAAAAACTGCGCGCCACCCGCAAGCAGCTGGCGCAGCTCAATCCCAAGTTCTTCTCCGTCACCTTCGGTGCCGGCGGTTCCACCCGCGACCGCACCCTGGAAACCGTGCGCGAGATCCAGGCCGACGGTTCGGAGGCCGCGCCGCATCTGTCGTGCATCGGCTCGACCGAAGCGAGCATCCGCGACATCCTCAACGAATACAAAAGCCAGGGCATCCGCCATCTGGTCGCGCTGCGCGGCGATTTGCCCTCCGGCACCATGGACGCCGGCGAATTCAACTACGCCAACGAACTGGTGGCCTTCATCCGCAAGGAAACCGGCGACTGGTTCGAGATCGAAGTCGCCGCCTACCCCGAAGTCCATCCGCAGGCGCGTTCCTATACTGAAGACATGATCAACTTCAAGCGCAAGGTCGACGCCGGCGCGAATGCCGCGATCACGCAGTATTTCTTCAACGCCGACGCTTACTTCAGCTTCGTCGAAGACGCACGCGCCCTCGGCGTCGGCATCCCCATCGTTCCCGGCATCATGCCGATCGGAAACTATGTGCAGCTGGCGCGCTTTTCGGATGCCTGCGGCGCGGAGATTCCGCGCTGGCTGAGGAAGAAGCTGGAAAGCTATGGCGACGACCTGGCGTCGATCCGCGCCTTCGGCCTCGACGTGGTGACCGACCTGTGCGACCGCCTGCTCGCCGGCGGCGCGCCGGGTCTGCACTTCTACACCATGAACCAGGCGGGGCCGAGCACCGTCATCTGGCAGCGGCTGGGGCTGTGACGCCTTGCGCAAGCCTCGTTCCGCAAGACGCGCGCTGCCGGGCTGCGGCGCGTGACTGAGGCATTGCCGCCGGGAAAACAATGAACCCGCCCCAGCCGGTACACAGCAAATCCAGCGCCCTCGCGCTCGGCGCGCTCGGCGTCGTCTTTGGCGATATCGGCACCAGCCCGCTTTACACCATGAAGGAGGTCTTCGGCGGGCACCACCTGGCGCTCACCCAGGACAACGTCCTGGGCATACTCTCGCTGGTGTTCTGGTCGCTGATGCTGGTGGTTTCGCTGAAATACGTCAGCGTCATGATGCGGGCCGACAACAAGGGAGAGGGGGGCATTCTGGCCCTGCTCACGCTCGCCCAAGGGCAGGCCCCGCTGGGCTCGCGCATCCGCTGGGTGCTGATGTCGCTGGGTTTCCTCGGGGCATCCCTGTTTTTCGGCGACAGCCTGATCACCCCGGCCATTTCCGTGCTGTCCGCCGTCGAGGGACTGGAAATGGGCGCGCCGGCGCTGCATCCCTTCATCGTGCCGCTGGCGCTGGGGATTCTGGTCGGGCTGTTCGTCATCCAGCGTCACGGCACGGCCGCCATCGGCAAGCTGTTCGGCCCGGTCATGCTGCTCTGGTTCACGGTACTGGGCCTGCTCGGGCTGCTGGGCATCCTGCGCAATCCGCAGGTGCTCGCCGCCCTGTCGCCGGCGTATGCCCTGCATTTCTTCGCCGCGCACGGCGTCGCCGGCTTCCTCATCCTCGGCGCGGTGGTGCTGGCGATCACCGGCGCCGAGGCCCTGTATGCCGATATGGGGCACTTCGGCCGCCGCCCCATCCAGCTGGTCTGGTTCGCCTGCGTGCTGCCGGCCCTGGTCCTCAACTACTTCGGGCAGGGCGCGCTGCTGCTCGCCAGTCCGGAGGCGGTGCGCAATCCGTTTTACATGCTCGCGCCGGAATGGGCGCTCTACCCCATGGTCGGTCTGGCCACCGTGGCGACCGTGATCGCCTCCCAGGCCGTCATCTCGGGCGCCTTCTCGGTGACCCGCCAGGTCATCCAGATGGGCTATGCGCCGCGCCTGATCATTCGCCATACCTCCGCCGCCGAGGCCGGCCAGATCTACATCCCCTTCGTCAACTGGACCCTGATGGCCGGCGTCGCCCTGCTGGTATTGGGCTTCCAGAGTTCGAGCAACCTGGCCGCCGCCTACGGCATCGCCGTTACCGGCACCTTTGCCATCGATACCATACTGGTGTGCATGGTCATGCGCGTGCGCTGGGGTCTCAGCCTCGGCGCGACACTGGCCGGCATGCTGACCTTCCTCACCATCGATCTCGCCTTTTTCAGCGCCAATGCGGTCAAGATACCGGACGGCGGCTGGTTCCCGCTGGCCGTGGCGATGCTGGTTTTCACCCTGCTGGTGACCTGGAAGCGCGGCCGCGAGATCGTGCAACAGCGCCTGCAGGAGACTGCGCAGCCGCTCGCGCCTTTCGTGGGCGTGCTGCTGGCGCATCCGCCGATCCGCGTGCCGGGGACCGCCGTATTCATGACCGCCGACGCGCATGGCGCGCCATCGGCCCTGCTGCACAACCTCAAGCACAACAAGGTGCTGCACGAACGGGTGGTGATCCTGAATGTGCGCTATGCGGAAGTCCCGTATGTCGCCGCCGACAGGCGGCTGGAGATGGAGAAACTGGCCGAAGGCTTTTATCACGTCGTCGTCCGCTACGGCTTCATGGACGACATCGACATTCCCCTGGCCTTGTCGGAATGCGCTTGCGGCATGCAGTTCGAGCTGATGGACACCACCTTCTTCTTCAGCCGGGAAAACCTGATCCCCACCCGCGGCGCCGGCATGTCGCCCTGGCGCGAGCATCTGTTCGCCACCATGGCGCGCAACGCCGCCAGTCCCATGACCTTTTTCCGCATCCCGGCCAACCGGGTGATCGAACTGGGCGCGCAAATCGAGATATGAAGCTCGCCGCTCGTCCGGATGCGGCCTGCAGTGCCTGAAGCGCCTACAGCCAGGCGATGCGCTGCTGCAAGGCGGCCAGATCGGCCGCCACGTCCTTGAGCGTGGCGCCGTCGTCGCCGGACCCCGCGACCACCGCCTTGTCGGCGACCGGCACCAGGCTGTCGAGCTTGAAGCGGCCCTTGCCGGTCTGGTCGCGCAGAAAGCAGCCCTCGTCGAAGAACAGGCGGTCGCCGCTGGCGTCGATTTCTTCGGAGTCGACCGAATCGTAGCCGATCAGCCGGCGAATCCCGGCCAGTCCGTCAGCCAGCTCGACCGGACTGACGGTTTTCCGGTTGGCATCGATCAAATAGGCTTTCATGGCGCGGCCTTTCCGGTTGTTGGGGGAGTCAGGGCAAACAGGCCTTGAGTGCTTTCAGGCAATAGTCGACGTTCTCCTGCTTGGCAGAATAGCCCATCAGGCCGATGCGCCAGATCTTGCCGGCCATGTCGCCGAGGCCGGCGCCGATTTCCAGGTTGAACTCATTCAGCAGGCGAGCGCGCACCGCAGCCTCGTCGACGCCTTCCGGCACGTAGATCGAGTTGAGCTGCGGCAGGCGCGCGGACGCCTCGACCACGTAGCGCAGGCCCATGCCCTCGAGCCCGGTCTTGAGCTTTTCGTGCATGGCGCGGTGGCGCGCCCAGGCGTTTTCCAGGCCTTCTTCCTCCAGCATCACCAGCGCTTCGTGCAGGCCGTACATCGGGTTGATCGGCGCGGTATGGTGGTAGGTGCGCTTGCCGGCGGACTGCCAGTAGCCGAGCACCAGATTCAGGTCGAGAAACCAGCTCTGCACCGGGGCCGTGCGCGCCTTGATGCGGGCGATGGCGCGCTCGGAGAACGACACCGGCGACAGCCCCGGGGTGCACGACAGGCATTTCTGGCTGCCGGAATACGCCGCGTCGATGCCCCACTGGTCGAGCAGGACCGGTGTGCCGCCGAGGCTGGTGACGCAGTCCATGATGGTCAGCGCGCCGTGCTCCTGCGCGATCTTCGCCAGCGTCGCGGCGTCGCTCTGCGCACCGGTCGAAGTCTCGGCATGCACAAACGCCAGCACCTTCGCATCAGGGTGCGCCTTGAAGGCGTCGCGCACTTTCTGCGGGTCGACCGGCGCACCCCAGGCGTCGTCGACGATCACCGGCACGCCGCCGGTGCGCTTGACGTTTTCCAGCATGCGGCCGCCGAACACGCCGTTCCTGCACACGATCACCTTGTCGCCCGGTTCCACCAGGTTGACGAAGCACATTTCCATCCCCGCCGAGCCGGGCGCCGATACCGGGAAGGTCAGCGCGTTTTCGGTCTGGAACGCCATGCGCAGCATCGTCTTGATCTGCTCCATCAGGTCGACGAAGGCGGGGTCGAGGTGGCCGATGGTCGGACGCGCCATGGCGTCGAGGATGCGCTGCGGCACGTCGGAGGGGCCGGGCCCCATGAGAATGCGTTTGGGGGGAATAAAGGAAGCCGTCATAACCTTGGTCTCTGTGTGGAAAACATCAACTAAAACAAAGGTTTGATTCTACGGGGAAACGGCGGCGCGGAGAATCAGGCGGGCGGCTCGCCCATCAGCGGCTTCATCGCCGTGAGCAGGCTGTTGAAAATGCGCGGATGGACTTTCTCCTGCTCGGCCAGCATCTGCTTCATCGCGTAGCGCTGCTGCGGCTTGGCGAAGCAGGCCGGGCAGTTCTCGAAGATCACCGGCAGCCCGGCGTCGGCGGCGAAGGCGCGGGTCTGGCGTTCGCGCGCGTAGGCGAAGGGGCGGATGATGCGCAAATCGCCGGCGTCGTTCAGATAATGCGGCGACATGGTCCTGAGCTTGCCGCCGAACAGCATCGACATCATCAGCGTTTCGGCGAGGTCGTCCAGATGCTGCGCCAGCGCGACAACGTTGCAGCCCTGTTCGCGGGCGACGCGGTAGAGGATCCCGCGGCGCATCCTGGAACAGTATGCGCAATAGGAATCGCTGTCTTTCGTCAGCGTCTTTTGTGCTTCGGCCAGAATCGGCTGCGATTCGAGGAAATAGGGCACGCCGAGCCCGGCCAGATAAGGCTTGAGGGGCGCGGGGTCGAACTGGTCGGATTGCGGATCGACCGTGCAGGCCAGCAGCTCGAATTTCACCGGCGCCTTCTGCTGCAGGTGGTGCAGGGTGTGCAGCAGCGACAGCGAGTCCTTGCCGCCCGACAGCCCCAGCAGGATGCGGTCGCCGTCGCGGATCATGCGGTAGTCGCCGATGGCGCGCCCGGCGGCGGCGGCGAGCGAGCGGGAGGGCTTGATCCAGCCGTTGGGAAGGTCTTGATTCATGCGGAGAACTGCAGCGCGTGCAGCTGGGCGTAGCGGCCCTGTCTGGCGATCAGGTCGACGTGGCTGCCGATTTCGACGATGCGGCCGCCTTCCAGCACCACGATGCGGTCGGCGCGCTCGATGGTCGACAGGCGGTGGGCGATGACCAGTGTGGTGCGATTTTTCATCAGGGCTTCGAGCGCGGCCTGCACGTGGCGTTCGGATTCGTTGTCGAGCGCCGAGGTCGCTTCGTCCAGAATCAGCAGCGGCGCGTTCTTCAGGATCGCGCGGGCGATGGCGATGCGCTGGCGCTGGCCGCCGGAGAGCCGCATGCCGTTTTCGCCGATCAGCGTATCGAGGCCGTCGGGCAGCGCCTGGATGAAGTCCCAGGCGTGGGCGGCGACGCAGGCGCTGCGGATCTCGTCGGGGGTGGCATCGCGCTTGCTGCCATAGGCGATGTTGTGCCCCAGGGTGTCGTTGAACAGCACCACGTCCTGCGAAACTAGCGCGATGTGGCTGCGCAGGTTCTGCAGGCGGATGTCGCGGACGTCGATGCCGTCGAGCTGGATGGTTCCGGAATCGGGGTCGTAAAAACGCGGCACCAGATTGGCCAGCGTGGTCTTGCCCGACCCCGACGCGCCGACCAGCGCCACGGTCTCGCCGGGGGCGATGTCGAGGGTGATGCCAGCCAGCGCCGGAACGGTCTTGCCGGGGTAGGTCAGCGTCACGCCGCGAAGCGCGAGCCGGCCTTCGGTGCGGCCGAGGATGCGGCTGCCGCTGTCGCGCTCGGCGTCCTGGTCGAGCATGGAAAAAATCGTTTCGGCCGCCGCCAGTCCGCGCTGCAGCTGGTCGTTGACCGCGGTCAGCCGCTTCAGCGGTGCGAACAGCAGCAGCATGGCCATGAAGAAGGCGACGAAGCCGCCGACCGTGGTGGCGTTTTCGCTTGCCTGCCCGGCCGCGATGTAGACGATGATCGCCAGTGCGACCGCGGCGATGAACTGGATCACCGGCTCGTACACCGCGTTGGCGGCGACGCGCTTCATCTCGAACAGGCGCGCCAGATTGGCGGCCTGACGGAAGCGCCCCTGCTCGTACTCCTCGCCGCCATACAGCTTGACCACGCGGTGGCCGCCCACCGCCTCGTCGACCACCTGGGTGAGGTCGCCGATGTTCTGCTGCGCCTTGCGCGACAGGCCGCGCAACCGCCTGCTGGCGATGCGCACCACGCCCAGCGTGAGCGGTACCAGCGCGAACACGATGAGCGTCAACTGCCAGTTGAGCCACAGCAGGTAGCCGAGCAGTCCCAGCACCGTCACCGTGTCGCGCACCAGCGTGGTGAGCGAACTGGTGGCCGACTGCGTGACCTGGGTGACGTTGAACGCCAGTTGCGCGATCAGCTGACCGCTCGGGTGCTGGTCGAAATAGCGCGTCGGCAGCGTCATCAGCTTGTCGAACATGGCGGCGCGCAAATCCATCACCAGACGGCTGCCCACCCACGCCATGCAGTAGGTGCTGACGAAGCTGGTGATGCCGCGCACGATGAACAGCGCCAGCAGCAGCAGCGGCACCCAGCGGATGAAGTCCCGGTCCTTGGCGACGAAGCCCTCGTCCAGCAAGGGCTTGAACAGCGCCGGCAGCATCGGCTCGGTGGCGGCGGTGAGGATCAGCGCGACGAGCGACAGCGCGAACATGCGCCAGTAGGGCTTCACATAACCCAGAAGGCGCAGGTACAGGGCGCGGCTGTCGGGGATCGGCTTCACAGCAGCAGCAGGGTGGCGAGCCCGAGGAAGATGAAGAAGCCCATGCTGTCGGTGGTGAAGGTGAGCAGCACCGACGAGCCGACGGCCGGGTCGCGCTTCAGGCGTTCCAGCGTCATCGGAATGAAGATGCCGGCCAGCGCCGCAACCAGCAGATTCAGCAGCATCGCCAGCGCCATCACCCCGCCCAGCGCCGGGCTGTCGTACAGCAGCCAGGCGAAGACGCCGACCACCGAGCCCCACAACAGGCCATTGAACAGGGCGACGCCGAGTTCCTTCACGATCAGGCGGCGCGCGTTGGCCTGGGTGATCTGGCCCAGCGCCAGGCCGCGGACGATCAGGGCGATGGTCTGGTTGCCGGTGTTGCCGCCGATGCCGGCGATGATCGGCATCAGCGCCGCCAGCGCGGCGAGCTTTTCGATCGAGCCCTCGAATGCGCCGATCACGCGCGAGGCGATGAAAGCCGTGGCGAGGTTGATTGCCAGCCACATCCAGCGGTTCTTCGCCGAACGCCACACGGTGGAGAACAGGTCTTCCTCTTCTTTCAGGCCGGCCATCGACAACATGTCGGCGTCGGCCGATTCGCGGATGTAGTCGAGTACCGCGTCGACCGTGAGGCGGCCGATCAGCCGCCCCGCGACGTCGACCACCGGCGCCATCACCAGATCGTAGCGCTCGAACGCCTGCGCCGCCTCGTGCGCCTCGTCCTCGGGGTGGAACTTGACGAAATCCTCGACCATCACCGCCGCCACCGAGGCCTCGGGGTCGGTGGTCAGCAGTCTTTTCAGCGGCAGCACGCCGATGATCGCGTCATCGCGGTCGACCACGAACAGCTTGTCGAGCTGGTCGGGCAGTTCGCCGAGACGGCGCAGGTAGCGCAGCGCCACTTCCAGCGTCACGTCGGCGCGGATGGTCACCATCTCGAAGTCCATCAGCGCGCCCACCGTGTCCTCCGGATAGGCCAGCGCCGATTGCAGGTGCGCGCGCTTCTGCGCGTCCAGCGTGGTCAGCAGTTCCTGGATCACGTCGTACGGCAGGTCGGCCGCGATGTCGGCGATCTCGTCGGTGTCGAGCGATTCGGCGGCAGCCAGCAGCTCCGCCTTGTCCATGGTCTGGATCAGCGATTCGCGCACCGAATCGGAGACTTCCAGCAGGATCTCGCCGTCGTGCTCCGCCTTGACCAGGTCCCATACCAGCCGGCGCTCGTCCAGCGGCAGCGCTTCCAGAATGTAGGCCACGTCCGCCGGGTGCAGCGTTTCCAGATGCCGCTGCAACTCGGTCAGGTTCTGCTTGTGCACCAGGTTCTCGACCAGATCCTGGCGCGGCCCGCCCTGCTTGTGGACGAGCTCCTCCACCAGCTGCATCTTGGCAAGCAGCGCCTGCACCTGCGCGAGGCTGGTTTCCAGGTTGTCCTGCGACTGGTTTTCGAGGTTTTCGGTCATGGGGCGGATGTCAAAAAGCCCCGCGATTGTAACGCGCTATGGGTTGCGGACGGGCGGCACGCTGCTGATTTGGCTGGCCCCGGTCCTGCAGCGCCGAGGCGGTCGGCTCAGAGCGGCACGGGCGCAAGCTGCCCCAAGGGGAGGGGGCGGGCTGGCGGAGCCAAGCGTCCGGTTCTCGGCCTTTGCAGACTGTCATGGGGAACGCCGTGATGGTCTGCTTTGGAACCGGAACTGACGCCCACAAATGGGTAGGAGAATGTGATTTTGAAAGACCTACCCCCAGCTTTTTTGTGTGTTTCGGTAAGCAGGCCGAGGTCACACCGCAGACTACAGATCACTATTAGCGCACGATTGTGCGCGTCAGGTGTGATGGGCGGGACGTGAGTGAGTTACCAGGTGCGAAGCGACATGGCCTGGGTGTTCGCCGCTATGTGAAGGACCGCACAGCCTGCATCCACTGCAGGGCGAAGCCCGTCACGCAGCCAGAGGACTGTGGTCGGACTTAAACCCGGTGCCGCCATGGGAGTAGCGGGCAGCGGTCAGAAATAAGAATGGAAAAACTGAATGACCTTGCGGTCCGATAAATTGTGCCGCTAGTTTCCAGCGGCACCATCATGTCTGCACGATGGCAACAGCCGGGTGCTGCTGACTTTCTTTGGGCTTGAGGAATCCTGACAGTCCGATTACGGACACCTATTGCAGGTGATGAAAAAGTACATTCATTTTTAAAGTTTAGCAATTTCAATGGCTTGCGACGTTGTTGCGCGGTACAACCCCGGCTTCCCTGTGGATAACTTCGAGCGCAATGATAAAATATTTTCAGGTCGAAAAATTAAGCCCCGCGGTTGCGACGCGAGGCTTAGTGAGGTCTTCGACCTGAGTCCGCAACGGTTGGCTCCTACCACGAAACGGCCGTTGCGTTTTTCTGAATTGCGGCGCGGATTATTACCCGGCTTATTGCTATCTGTAAATAATATTAGCACACGCTAATAATTCAGCAATTGCTGGGGGTTTCCGTTGCTGCAGGCATGATGAAAGGATATTTCGATGCCGCAACACCAGTACTCCCTCGTTCTGATCCAGCACGAGTCCAACGGTTCCGTTATCGAGCAGCGTGCGAGCGACGGGTACATCAACGCCACTCAGCTCTGCCAGGTCGCCGGCAAACGCTGGCACAACTATGTTCGGAACGAGACCACCGGGCACTTCCTGCGCGCCCTTGAGGCCAAAACGCGAATTCGCGTTATGGAGTTAATTCAAGAGGTTATCAGTGAAGATGGGGTGAAAAGCACGTGGGTGCACCCCAAGGTGGCGATCCATCTGGCCCAGTGGCTGTCGGCCGATTTCGCCGTCCAGGTGACGGAGTGGGTATATGACTGGGTGAGCGGAGGTGGGGCGCCGCAGATGCGCCCGTCGCTCCCGTACCATATCGAGCGTCACTTGCTGAACCAGGGTTCCGTGCCGGCTGGCTATTTCAGCATCCTGCAGGAGATGACCCTCACCTTGATCGCGCCGCTTGAGCAGGCCGGCTACACGCTGCCCGAGAAGCTGGTTCCGGACATTTCTCAGGGCCGCATGTTCTGCAAGCACCTGCGTGACGTGCACGGCATCGACACCAACGCGCTGCCGCAGTACATGCACCGGTATCAGGACGGCCGGGTGGTTCCCGCGAAGCTCTACCCCGAGGAAATTCTCGGGGCGTTCCGGAAGTTCCTGCGCGAAGAGTGGATGCCCCGCCAGGCAGCGGCGTACTTCAAACCTCGTGCGCCCGAGGCTTTACCGTTCCTCGATCGCCTGCCGGCGCTTGCTGGGCCGAACACTGGTGTGGTTGTGGCGACCATCTTTCCCCGTAAGGGCAAGAAGAAACCCTAAACCAGCACTTTTCTCCCTACCCGCGATAGCGGGTTTCTACGGCCCGCCATTGCGCGGGCTTTTTTCCGTCCATTGGTTAACGTGGTGAACTCAAAAATGCTTAGGTCGATTCAGGTCGGGCTTACACCCGAAAAAATGGAAGCATCCGGCCAGAACACAGAATATCCAATGCCTAGTCTTGGATGACATTGGCCGATGAGGGGCATCCAGACTAGCGTCACCTTTGGTCGAGCATCGGGCGATCAGTCTAGGTCACTCCAAGTGTCCGTTCTTGCCCAGAAATGGTGAGCCTGAATCGGCCTGTTGAGTCGAGTCAGCGCGGCACCTGCGAATACCCCATATACCGCTTGATCGCAGCCACGCGCTTCTGATACGCCCGCGAACTGCGGTGGTTCTCGTACCAGCGCGGGTTGGGCACCATCGCGGCCATACGGGCGGCCTGGTCGCGGCTGAGGTTGGCGGCGGAGGTCTTGTAGTAGCGGCGGGCGGCGGCTTCGGCGCCGTAGATGCCGTTGCCCCATTCGATGACGTTCAGATACACCTCGAGGATGCGGCGCTTGCTCCAGGTGGCTTCGATCATCAGGGTGATGACGGCTTCCTGGCCCTTGCGGATGAAGCTGCGCTCGCCGGAGAGGAACAGGTTCTTGGCGAGCTGCTGGCTGATGGTCGAGCCGCCGGCGACGAGGCGCCCTTTCTTCAGGTTTTTTTCGACCGCTTTCTGGATGCCCTCGACGTCGAAGCCCTCGTGTTCGATGAATTTGGCGTCCTCGGCAGCGACGATGGCGCGCTTCAGATGGATGGAAATGCGCTCGTAGGGCACCCACTGGTGGCGCAGCTCGGCGTCCGGATTCTTGTCCTGCTGGCGCGCCAGGCCGGCCGCCATGAACGAGGTGGAGGTGGGGTTGTGATCGATCCACCACAGCACGTGCGCGAAGATCCACACCTGATACAGCAGCACCAGCGCGATCGCCGCGGCGATGCCCTTGCCGAGCCAGCGCAATGCGGTGCGGATCACGTGCGGAGCCCCCGCAGGGGGGACGCCGCCAGACTCTCGCCTTCCAGGCGGTCTTGGCGCAGGTTCGCGATGACGGGCGCGGTGTCGGGCCGCACGCCGCGCCACAGGTAAAACGCTTCGGCCGCCTGCTCCACCAGCATGCCGAGGCCGTCGGCCGTCGCTGCGCCGTGCGCGCGGGCGAAGCCGAGGAAAGGCGTGTCGCGCCCGTACATCATGTCGTAGGCCAGGGCGCCCGCGGCGAACACGCGCGGCGACAGCGGCGGCAACTCGCCGGCCAGACTGGCGGCGGTGGCGTTGATGATGAGGTCGAATGGGGTGTCGAGGCCGTCGAAACCGCAGGCGGCGACGCCGCGGCCGAACAGCCCGGCGAGTTCCTGTGCCCGGCTGACGGTGCGGTTGGCGATGACGAGTGCGGCGGGCGCCTGCTCCAGCAGCGGTTCGATCACGCCGCGCGCCGCGCCGCCGGCACCGAGCAGCAGGATGCGCTTGCTGGCGAGCGTGCAATGCAGGTTGCGGGTGAGATCGGCCACCAGTCCGGCGCCGTCGGTGTTGTCGCCGCGGATGCCGCCGGCATCGAACGTCAGCGTGTTCACCGCGCCGGCCCGTTCGGCGCGCGGACTGCGGCGGTTCGCCAGGGCAAACGCCTGTTCCTTGAACGGCACCGTGACGTTGGCGCCGCGCCCGCCCGCCGCCACGAACTGCGCCACGCTGTCGGCAAAGCCGTCCTTCGGCGCGAGGATCGCCTCGTACGTCATGTCCTGCCCGGTTTGACGGGCAAACGCGGCGTGGATCAGCGGGGATTTGGAATGGGCAATCGGGTGCCCGAATACGGCGTAACGGTCGGTCATGGCGGCCGTATTCTAACTGTTGATGCGCGCATTGCCTCCTGCCGCGATGCCGGCGATCAGGTTTGCGCCCAGGGCAGGTCGCGTCGTTTCCAGCCGTTCAATTCGTTGCGGTGGCCGGTGGCCTTGTTGAGGTCGCCCTCGAAGCCTTCCAGCACGTTGTAGCAATGGTTGCGGCCGGCTTCGGTGCAGGCGGCGGCCGCCCGGTGCGACCGCGCGCCGTTGCGGCAGATGAACAGCAGCAGGGATTCCGGGTCGGTGGCCTGCGCCAGCTGAACCAGAAAATGGGGGTTGGAAACCCAGCCCGGCCAGGACTGCCACTCGATGTGCAGCGCCGCGGGAATGACGCCGTTCAATTCGAGTTCGGCCCGCGAACGCACGTCGATCAGACGTGCCCCCGGCGCGCGTTGCAACAATTCATGCGCTTCATGTGGCAGCAGGGCGCCGGCGAAAGACCAGGCATGGGTTTGACTGCGGCTGTGGGCGGCGTCGAGCAACTCGGTGATGCGTCCCATGACGGACTCCTTTTTTCTTGATTCAAGTATATGAAAGCCGGTGTCCGATGCAATTTGCACCAATGTGGTGCGCAACAGGATGGCTATGCGTTTTTTCGGTGCGTGAATCCCGGCTGATTCTGCACTATCCTGCTGCATAGGCCTTATGGCACAATGGTTCGACCCTGATTTTTCGCATGGCACGGTTGCTGCTAACAGTCTTCCGTGTGGCGTTTGGCGTGGCTGCTGCGGGCGGCGCGCAACGCTGTCATTCAATCCATTTCAGTTTGAGGAGTTCAGCATGGCCGTGGCCAATGTGATCAAGATGATTCAGGACAACGAAGTGAAATTCGTTGACTTGCGCTTTACCGATACCCGCGGCAAGGAACAGCATGTTTCCATTCCCTCGCGATTCGTCACCGAAGAATGGTTCGAGGATGGCCATCCCTTCGATGGCTCGTCGATCGCCGGCTGGAAAGGCATTCAGGCGTCCGACATGCTGCTGAAGGCCGACCCGGAAACGGCCTATATGGACCCCTTCTTCGACGAGCCCACCCTGATCCTGACCTGCGACGTGATCGAGCCGTCAGACGGCAAGGGCTACGAGCGCGACCCGCGTTCGGTGGCCAGGCGCGCCGAAGCGTATCTGAAGTCGACCGGCATCGCCGATACCGCCTACTTCGGCCCGGAACCCGAGTTCTTCATTTTCGATTCCATCACCTGGCACGACGGCCTGTCGGGCTGCGGCGTGAAAATCAATTCCGAGGAAGCGTCGTGGTCGTCCGCCGAGAAATTCGAGAACGGCAACACCGGCCACCGCCCCGGCATCAAGGGCGGCTATTTCCCGGTACCCCCCGTCGACAGCCTGCAGGATATCCGCGCCGCCATGGTGCTGGCGCTGGAAGAAGCCGGCGTCCCGGTGGAGGTGTTCCACCACGAAGTGGCGACCGCCGGCCAGTGCGAAATCGGCACCCAGTTCAGCACGCTGACCAAGCGCGCCGACTGGACGCAGATCCTGAAGTACATCGTGCACAACGTCGCCCATGCCTACGGCAAGACCGCGACTTTCATGCCCAAGCCCATCGTCGGCGACAACGGCTCCGGCATGCACGTGCACATGTCGCTGTGGAAGGACGGCAAGAACCTGTTCGCGGGCAACGGCTATGCCGGCCTGTCCGAACTGAGCCTGTACTACATCGGCGGCATCATCAAGCATGCCAAGGCGCTGAACGCGATCACCAACCCGTCGACCAACTCGTACAAACGTCTGGTGCCCGGCTTCGAGGCCCCGGTGATGCTGGCCTATTCCGCGCGCAACCGCTCGGCCTCGATTCGCATCCCGATTTCCTCCAGCGAAAAGGCGCGCCGCATCGAAACCCGTTTCCCGGATCCCACCGCCAACCCGTACCTGTGCTTTGCCGCGCTGATGATGGCCGGCCTCGACGGCATCCAGAACAAGATCCACCCCGGCGATCCGTCGGACAAGGACTTGTACGACCTGCCGCCGGAAGAGGACGCGAAGGTCCCGAAAGTCTGCCACAGCCTGGAAATGGCGCTGGAAGAGCTCGACAAGGATCGCGAGTTCCTCACCCGCGGCGGCGTGTTCACCAACGACATGATCGATGCCTACATCGCGCTGAAGATGGAGGAAGTCACTAGGTTCCGCATGACCACGCACCCGGTCGAGTTCGCGATGTACTACTCGCTGTAAATGCGCTGCATGCAGTGAGAGGGGCGGCTGCGGCCGCCCTTTTGCGTTGTCCGGCAGGGCGGTCAAGATTGCCCGGTTTGGGCCGTTAACGAACGGGTACGCTACACTCGGCCCTATGCAAACTGCCCGCTTTTTCTTTCTGTTGTGCTTGATTCCGGCGGCGTCCGCGCAGGCGGAAATCTACAAGTACGTCGACGAAAACGGCCAGGTGACGTTTACCGACGTCTACAAGAAGGGCGCCAAGCGCATCGATCTGCCTGGCGCCCCGGCGCCGCTGCCGGGGGGCGGCAAAGCGTCCCGGCGCGCCTCCTACAGTCCCAGTCCGGCGGATTTTCCGCGCATCGACGCGGGCACGCAGAAACGCCGCGACGACATCCGCCGCCAGGTATTGCAGGACGAAATTTCCGGCGAGCGCCGCAACGCCGACGAGGCGCGCCGCCAGTTGGCGCTGGGCGAGCGCCTGCAGCCGGGCGAGCGCGCGACCGACGCCACCTATCTCAATCGCGTGAACAAGTTGCGTGCCAGCGTGCAGCAGCACGAACAGAATATCGCCTCCATCCAGCGCGAGCTGGCCAATCTGAAGTAAGCCGGCGCGGGGCCTGATTGCAAAGAGACTAAAGCACCAACAGCCACGCTCCACCCGCACGGAGCAGGCCGTGGCTGTAAGGCGCTAAAGCACCAACAGCTACGCTCTGGCACAATCGGTGCTTCACTGTGCGTATGAGCATGATGTCCCCGACTGCCCCCGACTTTTCCGGTCTCGACTGCCTGTCCACCGGCGCGCTGGTGCTGGGTGCCGACGGCAGGATCGTGTACGTCAACCCGGCTGCCGAGAGCCTGCTTGGCGTGTCGGGCGCATTGCTGGCGGGCGATCATGTCGAGCGGGTGTTCGAGCGCAGCCCCGAGCTGCTGGCGGCGATCCGGACCGCGCGCAGCGAACTGGAAACGGTCATCGAATACGAGCTCGATGTGGCGGCGAGCGGCCATCCGCCGATTCGCCTCGGCTGCAGCA
The DNA here is from genome assembly GCA_001897675.1 of Thiobacillus sp. 65-1059. Lineage (GTDB taxonomy): Bacteria > Pseudomonadota > Gammaproteobacteria > Burkholderiales > Thiobacillaceae > Thiobacillus. The sequence continues at coordinate 16,105 of MKUE01000004.1, forward strand.
TTTCACCGCTGGATGCACCGGCGCATGCCGTATTGATCGAAATGCGCGCGGTCGATCCGCATCTGCGCATCGCCCGGCTGGAGCAGACGCGCCTGCAGCAGGAGGCCAACCGCGAATTGCTGCGCAACCTGGCGCACGAGATCAAAAATCCGCTCGGCGGCATTCGCGGCGCGGCGCAATTGCTGGAACGCGAACTGCCGCGCGAGTCCCTGCGCGAATACACGCAGGTCATCATCAAGGAATCCGACCGTTTGCAATCGCTGACTGAGCGTTTGCTGACGCCGCACCGCACGCCCCGTTTTGGTGCAGTGAATATCCATGAGGTGCTGGAACGGGTGCGCAGCCTGATCCTGGCTGAAACGCCGGGCGTGACCTTGCGGCGCGACTACGACACCAGCTTGCCGGAAATCCGTGCCGACGCCGAACAGTTGATCCAGGCCACGCTCAATATCGCACGCAACGCCGTGCAGGCAATGCACGGTAACGGGCATGGGCACGGTAACGGGCATGGGCACGGTAACGGGCATGGGCACGGTAACGGGCATGGGCACGGTAACGGGCATGGGCACGGTAACGGGCACGGCCAGAGCCAGGGCGAGATCGTTTTCAAGACCCGGGTGGCGCGCCAGATTACGCTGGAAAGCCGGCGTTACCGCCTGGGCCTGCGCGTCGAGATCATCGACAATGGCCCCGGCGTGCCGGAGGATATCCGCGAGCAGATTTTCTATCCGCTGGTGTCGGGACGCGAAGGCGGCAGTGGTCTTGGGCTGGCGGTCGCGCAGACGCTGATCGTGCAGAACCACGGCACCATCGACTGCGAAAGCAGTCCCGGACATACCGTGTTCGCGATTTTTCTACCCTTTCCTGCCTGAACATCATGTCGAAGCGAAGCTGTGTCTGGATCATCGACGACGACCGTTCCATCCGCTGGGTGCTGGAAAAAGCCCTGCTGCGCGAGGACATTCCGTGCATGACCTTCAGTTCGGCCAGCGATGCGCTGCGCGAACTGGAGCGCAGCCAGCCCAGCGCGGTATTGTCGGATATCCGCATGCCGGGAGTGTCCGGCCTGGAGTTGCTGCAGGCGCTGAGAGAGCGGCTGCCCAAGGTGCCGGTCATCGTCATGACCGCGTATTCCGATCTCGACAGCGCGGTGGCGGCCTTCCAGGGCGGTGCGTTCGAATACCTGCCGAAACCCTTCGATGTCGATCAGGCGCTCGACCTGGTGCGCCGCGCGCTGGCGGAAAACGCCAGCCGCGACGTGCCCGCCAGCAGTGACGCGCCGGCGCCGGAAATCCTCGGCCAGGCCCCCGCCATGCAGGAGGTGTTCCGCGCCATCGGGCGGCTGTCGCAGTCGCATGCCACCGTGCTGATCACCGGCGAATCCGGCAGCGGCAAGGAACTGGTGGCGCGCGCCTTGCACCGTCACAGCCCGCGTGCCGGCGGGCCGTTCATCGCCTTGAATACCGCCGCCATTCCCCGGGACTTGCTGGAGTCCGAGCTGTTCGGCCACGAGCGCGGCGCCTTCACCGGCGCGGCGGCGCAGCGGCGCGGCCGCTTCGAACAGGCCGACGGCGGCACGCTGTTCCTCGACGAGATCGGCGACATGCCGGCCGAACTGCAGACCCGCCTGCTGCGCGTGCTGGCCGACGGCCAGTTTTACCGGGTCGGCGGGCATGCCCCGATCAAGGTTAATGTGCGGGTCATCGCCGCCACCCACCAGGATCTGGAAGTGCGGGTGCGCGATGGCCTGTTTCGCGAGGATCTGTTCCATCGCCTCAACGTGATCCGGCTGCGCCTGCCGCCGCTGCGCGAACGGCGCGAGGACATCCCGCTGCTGCTGCGGCATTTCATGCAGAAGAGCGCGCGCGAACTCGGGGTGGAGGTCAAGGGGGTGTCGGAAGCCGCGCTCAAGATCCTGGTCAATCTGCCGTGGAGCGGCAACGTGCGCCAGCTCGAAAACGTCAGCCATTACCTGACCGTGATGGCGCCCGGTCAGGTGGTCGAAGCGGGCGACCTGCCGGCCGACCTGATGCAGGGCATGGCGGTGCCGGCCGGCAGCGACTGGCTGCAGCGGCTGGCCGCCGAGGCGGGCGCGCGGCTGGCGCGCGGCGAAGCGGCGATTCTCGACGAACTCACCCAGGCCTACGAAAAAACGCTGATCGAAGTGGCGCTGCGCCATACCGGCGGGCGCCGCATCGAAGCCGCGCATCTGCTCGGCTGGGGGCGCAATACCCTGACGCGGAAGATCCACGAACTGGGGATGGACGACGCAGCCGGGGCGGACGAGGCCGGATGACTCGCCGGGGGCTTGAAGCGGCAACAAAAAAGCCGACACGCAGTCGGCTTTTTGCGTGGCGCGGACGGCGCGTCAGGCGGCCTGCGCTTCTTCCAGCAACTTCTGGATCTCGCCCTTCTGGTACATCTCGATCATGATGTCGGAGCCGCCGATCAGTTCGCCCTTGACGTAGAGCTGCGGGAAGGTCGGCCAGTTGGCGTAGTACTTCAGGTTTTCGAAGATTTCCGGATCGGCCAGCACGTTCACCGCCAGAAAATCCTTCAGGCCGCAGGCCTGCAGCACTTGCGCCGCACGCGACGAAAAACCGCATTGCGGAAACTGCGGCGTGCCTTTCATGTACAGCACGACGGTATTGTTGGTGACTTGGTCACGAATGCGATCGAGGGGGGTCATGGCAGGCTCCTGGATAATACTTGACTGGAATGCTCGGGAATTATACGCGCGGCGAAATCGGCGTCAAGCCGGTTTGGGGGCGCGCTGGTGGGGACTGACCAATGCCTTGTGGAGCAGGTGCGGGATCAGCAGCCGCGGGGGCATGCGCAGCCAGTGGGCGCGGATGAAGGCGGCCAGGCGCGCGGCTGGCGTGAAAGCATCCGCGCAACTGGCGTGCGCGGGCGCCAGCGCACGTTTGAAAATGCCGTCCATCAGGGCGAGCGTGGCGCGATTGGGAGCGGCGCCATCCAGCGTGGCCATCATGCCGGCGGGAATGGGCGTGTCGAGAAAGTGGCGCAGATAACGCAGCGCGTAGAACAAAGGTCGGCTCAACTGCAGCTCGCCGGCGCGTGCGGCCAGGCGCGGCCAGAATTCGCGGTCCGCGGCGGCGTCGCGCAGCAGCAGATCGAGGTCGGTCAGGTCGCGCAGGCCATGCGGCAGTTCGCCGTCGTGGAAAAGATGGGCGGCGGAATGCAGAATGCGGTCTTCCGCCGCCAGCACATAGACGCCGGGCAGGCCTTTCACCGCGACGGCGCGGCTGCGCAGCTTGGCGGAGTCGGGATGGTAGCGCGCAGTGTCGGGCAGGATGGCGTGGTGCACGTCGATCACGGTGGCGCGCTGGATGTGCTGCATCGGGGGGATCTCGTGCATCCAGCGGCGGTAATAGCGCTTGTCGTATTCCGACAGTCCGCTGGCGTGCCAGCCGGCCAGCATGAGCGAGGACTCGGCCTGCGGCAGATGCTCGCGCGGCACCAGGATGTCGATGTCGTTGAACAGCCGCCCTTCGGCGGCGGGCAGGCCAGCGGCGACGTAGGCCGCACCCTTGAGCACGATCAGCGGGCCGTCGAGGTCGGCCAGCGCAGCGCGGATCTGCTGCAACTCCCAGCACACGGCTGTGCGCTGCTTGTCGGCCAGCGTTCTGGCGGCATCGAAATGCCAGCGCGCCACGCCCGGTATCGTGGCCGTCAGACCGTGCTGATGAAAACGGTGCGCCAGGCGTGCCAGCAGCCCCGCCGCGCGGGCCTGCCGCACCAGGGTGTCCCATTCGCTGCTGGAAAAACGGCTGACGGAATCGGGCGAGCGCAGGGTGCAGGCGAGCAAATCGCGGGAGGTGGATTTCATGCGGTTCAGGAAGTGCGGCGCTCGGCCAGGCGATCGAATGCGGCGACGGCCTCGCGCAATTGTCCGTAGCGGAAATCGTAGCACTCTGTCTGGTCGATCAAGGCGGTGCCGACGCGAAAGCCGTCTGCGCCCAAATGACTGTAATTGAATGCGTTTTGTGCCAGGAACATGAAGGTCTGGGCTTGCGAGCGCGGGCTGAGGGTGGCAGGCGCACCGGCCTGCCACTTGGGGAAAATCACCCAGCCGGGGCGTGCCGCTTCGTGCTGGCGCAACACGCTGTCGCGCGGCGGCCGCATGTGCGCCACCGTGCCTTTGACGGTGTCGTGCGAGGCACGGTTGATGTAGGCTTCCGGATCGAACTGGCGAATGACTTCGATCGACTGGTTTTTCAGGCTGACCGGGCGCGGCAGCGGTTGAATCAGGCCGGTTTTGCGGTTGATCAGGGTGAGCTCGTCGGACAGCAGACGCCAGCCTGACAGCACCAGGCCGGCGGTCAGCGTGCTTTTTCCGGAGCCCGGCGGGGCGGGCAGAATCGCCGCCAGGCCATTCTTTTCGACGACGGCGGCGTGGATGACGAGGCAGTGATGCGCCTGCGTCGACACGCACCAGTTGAGGCCCCATTCCAGCATCGGAAAAGCCTGGTCGCGCGGCAGCGGCTTGAAAGGGCGCAGGCCATCGAACGAAAAATCGACCTGGGGGCGCAGCCAGCGGCGCAGACTGGCGGGCGGATTGACCGCCACGTGGAAATCGGCAAAGGCCTCGTGCACGCTGCGCACCTCGAACTGGCCGTAGAGCTCAGCCAAGCCTTCCGCCACGTGCGGGACGCGCGACTGCACCTTGAGCGAGAACGGCCCGGTACGCAGCCATACGCCGGCCCCGGCCAATTGCCGGCGCAACTCGGCAGGGGGCAGTTGCAGCAGTTTCATGCGGGTTCCAGCAGACCGATTGCGCGCAGGCTGGCGAGGGTGTCTTCAATCGATTCCTGGAATTGCGGTGTGTTCGCCGCATCGAGGCGCGTCGCCAATGCCGCGGCGAGGTCGACCGAGGTATAGCCGGGATGGTCGTGACAGAGCTGATACAACGCCAGCGTCAGGGGTTTCAGGTAATGGGTGTCGCCCGACGCCGTATCGTAGACGACCGCTTCGTCTCCCCAGCTTTTCAGCAGGCGCGGCGGGAGGGGGGTAGCGGGCGCCATCGCATCAGTTCAGCGGACAGCCGCGCTCGTTCAGCATGGCGAGGGAATCCTTGAGTTCGGCGGCGCGATGCAGGTTGTTGCGGAAGAGCTCGGTCAATTCGCCCGGGGTGTAGCCGAAGTTGACGTCCGGATGCGCGGAATTGAGCAAGGCGGCGACCGCATGGAAGCCGAGGTTGACGGAAACGGGATCGCAGCCCATGTTGCCGATGGCGGGCCCGTTGGGCTTGGCGCTGCAATTCGGCTGCACCGTGTCCGGCGTGCAGTTGCCGCTGCCCTGCAGGCCGAGTACCTGGAGCAGGGTGTAAGGCTGGTTGTTTTTCGGGTTGATGTATTGCGTGACCCCGAAAACCGTATTGAACGAATCGTTCGGGCTGTAGCCGGTCGCGGCCCAGGAATCCAGATGCTGGCATTTGCTCCAGTAACCCGGGGTGCAGCCGGCGCAGGCCGGTCCCTTGGGCGCGGACAGGTTGCCGGAAGCCATGCCCGAGATGCTGCACTGGCTGGCCCATACTGGGCGGCTGGCCAGCGTGAACACCGCCGACACGCCCAGCGCGGCGCCGGCGAGTCTGCGGCGGGACTGATCGATCGCGTCGTTCTGGGGCGCCTCGGGCGGAGTGTCGTGGGTTTCGGGTGTGCGGTCAGACATGGCAAGCCTCGATCATTGTTTGGATTCGTCCCGCTAATTACAGCAAGAATCGCACCAATATTACATCGGCCAGCCTGAAACGCCCACCACATGCAGGCCGCCGCCATGTCGCGCGTTGCCGGACGGCACGGGCGTGTAAATTATTCCGACAGATGGCCGCCGCTGACGCGGCGAATCCCGGACAGGTCCGTCCAGCTCCGGGGACGCTGGAAGCCGCTGGCCTGCAGCAAGGCCTGGACGGCGTCCGCCTGATTGTAGCCGTGCTCCAGCAGCAGCGCGCCGCCGGGCTTGAGGTGGGCACCGGCGGTTGCGGTCAGCCGGCGCAGATCGTCCAGGCCGTCACCGCCGGCGGCCAGCGCGGCGAGCGGTTCGAAGCGGATGTCGCCGCGCCCCAGATGCGGGTCGCCGGCGGCGATGTAGGGCGGGTTGCCGACGATGAGGTCGAAGCGCCGCCCGCCGAGCGCGGCGAACCAGTCGCTGCTCAGAAACTCGACATGAGCGTCGAGGCGGGCGGCATTGCGCTGTGCGACGGCCAGCGCGGCCGGGGAGCGATCAAGCGCAGTCACCTGCGCAAGCGGGCGTTCCAGCGCCAGGGTAACGGCAATGCAGCCGCTGCCGGTGCCAAGGTCGAGCACCTCCACGGCCTGGCCGGGCGGCGCGTGCGCCAGCGCCAGTTCGACCAACAACTCGGTATCGGGGCGCGGGATCAGGACCGCGGGCGAAACCTCAAACGGACGGCCATAGAATTCGCGGGCGCCGACCAGATAGGCGATGGGTTCGCCTGCCAGCCTGCGGGTCAGCAGGGCGTCGGCCGCTGCGATTTGCGCGTCGGTCGGCGTGTCGCGGTCGTGCGCGATCAGCCAGGCCGGGGTAACCTTCCAGGCAAACGCCGCCAGCACACGCGCCTCCAGCCGCGCCTCGCGCTTCTCCAGTCCCTGCGCCGCGGCAATCCGGACGGTGGCCGCGTCGAGCCAGGCCGCGACGGTCATCGCTCAGCTTTCGCCGGAGAGCGTCGCCAGCAGTTCGGCCTGATGCTCGGCCGCCAGCGCATCGAGCAGTTCGGCGAGATCGCCATCCATCATCGCGTCGATCTTGTACAGCGTGAGATTGATGCGGTGGTCGGTGATGCGCCCCTGCGGGAAGTTGTAGGTGCGGATGCGGTCGGAACGGTCGCCGCTGCCGATCAGGCTCTTGCGGGTGCTGGCCTCGGCCGACTGCTGCTGCTGCAGCTGGCGGTCCTTCAAGCGCGCCGCCAGCACGCTCATCGCTTGCGCGCGGTTGCGGTGCTGCGAGCGGTCGTCCTGGCATTCGACCACCAGGCCCGTGGGCAGATGGGTGATGCGCACCGCGGAATCGGTCTTGTTGATGTGCTGGCCGCCGGCGCCGGAGGCGCGGTAGGTGTCGATGCGCAGATCGGCCGGGCTGATGTCGATTTCGCCGACTTCGTCGGCTTCCGGCATCACCGCGACGGTGCAGGCCGAGGTGTGGATGCGGCCCTGTGATTCGGTTTCCGGCACGCGCTGCACGCGGTGGCCGCCCGATTCGAACTTCAGCCGCGAGTATGCGCCGTGGCCGACGATGCGCACGATGGCTTCCTTGTAGCCGCCGACTTCGCCAGGGTTCTCCGACACCACTTCGACGCGCCATCCGCAGCGCTCGGCGTAGCGCGTGTACATGCGCAGCAGGTTGCCGGCGAACAGCGCCGATTCGTCGCCGCCGGTGCCGGCGCGGATTTCCAGGAAGATGTTGCGTTCGTCGTTGGGGTCTTTCGGCAGCAGCGCGGTCTGCAGCTCGGTTTCCAGCTGCGCGATGCGGGCGGCGCCGTCGGCGAGTTCGGCTTCGGCGAGCTCGCGCATATCCGGATCGGCGAGCATCTCGCCGGCGGTTTTCTGGTCGGCCTCGACTTGCCGGTACTGGCGATACAACGCCACCACCGGCGTGAGGTCGGCGTGCTCGCGGGTGAGCTTGCGGTAGCTTTCCATGTCGCCGGCGATTTCCGGTTGCGACAGCAGGGCGTCGAGTTCCTCCAGTCGCTCGTCGGCGCGAGCGAGCTTGTCCGCCAGGGAGGGCTTCATTCGTGATGCAGACCGTAGAGTTGGCTGATGAGGCGGACGAACTGGTCGCGCTCGCTGCGGGTGGCGTGGTTGAGCGCGTGGGTGGGGGCGTGCAGCAGCTTGTTGGCGAGTGCGTGGCTCATCGCGTCGAGCACCGCCCGCGGGTCGTCGCCGCGCGCCAGCGCCTTGTCGGCCTTTTCGATTTCGTGGCGGCGGTGGCGTTCGGCGGCATCCCGCAGTGAGCGGATCAGCGGCACCAGTTCGCGTCCTTCCATCCAGTGCACGAAGCTTTCCACGCTGGTTTCGATGATCGCCTCGGCTTGCGCTACCTGCGCCACGCGGTTGTCCAGTCCTTCGCGCACCACTTGGCCGAGGTCGTCCACGCTGTAGAGGAAGACGTCGGCCAGGTCGGCGACTTCGGCCTCGACGTCGCGCGGCACCGCCAGGTCGACGATGAAAATCGGGCGATGGCGGCGCTGCTTGATCGCGCGCTCGAGCATGCCCTTGCCGAGGATGGGCAGCGGACTCGCGGTCGAGGTGATGATGATGTCGTAGCTGGGCAGTTCGTCCGGCAATTCGGTGAGCGGGATGACCCCGGCGTTGAAACGCTCGGCCAGCGGGCGGGCGCGTTCGGCGGTGCGGTTGGCCACCGTCATGCGGCGCGGATGCTGCGCGGCGAAGTGGGTGATGCACAGTTCGATCATCTCGCCGGCGCCGATGAACAGGCAGGCCTGGTCCTTGACGCTGGGGAAGATGCGTTCGGCCAGGCGCACTGCGGCGGCGGCCATCGACACCGAATTGGCGCCGATTTCGGTGCTGGTGCGCACTTCCTTGGCGACCGAGAAAGTGCGCTGGAACAGCTTGTGCAGCAGCAGGCCGAGGGTGCCGGCTTCCTCGGCGGCGGCAACCGCCTGCTTCATCTGTCCGAGGATCTGGGTTTCGCCGAGCACCATCGAGTCGAGTCCGGCAGCGACGCGGAAGGCATGCTGCGCCGCCTGCTCGCGCGGCAGCGTATACAGATAGGGAGCGAGTTCGCGCCGCTCGATGTGGTGGAAATCCGCCAGCCATTGCGCCACGGCATCGGCGGACGGCGTGTTGACGTACAACTCGGTGCGGTTGCAGGTCGACAGGATGGCGACTTCGGATGCGCGCTGGCTCTGGGTCAGTTCGTGCAGCGCCTGCACCAGCTTGTCGGGGCCGAATGCCACCTGCTCGCGGATCGCGAGTGGCGCAGTGTGATGGTTGACCCCGAGGGTGAGAAGCTGCATGACGGCAGATGGCCGAAACAAGAAGACCGCTATTTTACCCGCTCCCCCGCTACTGCGCGCGCGCGGGAAAGCTCAGGCGGTCGTAATAGCGGCCGCGATAGAGCAGGCGGCGGTGCCGGGGGGAATCGGAGAACGCGTTGCGGGTGTGCAGCACGTTGTTGCAGATGAGCCCCATGCCCGGTCGCAAGCGGGCGGTGAGGAGGTATTCGGAGCCGGCGAGGATGTCGGCCAGGGTTTTGACCGCGGCTTGCGTGACGGCATCGCCTTTCCAGATGATCGAGCGGGTGCGCGCGGTGTAGCGCATGTAAAGAAAGCCTTGCACGGGATCGACCGCGAACACCGGGCCGCTCTGCTCGGGCCGGGCCACGCTGTCCTCGTCCATGCGCGCAGGGATCGTCATCGCGTCGGGCCGCATCAGCGCGGCGACGTAATCGGGGTTGACGTCGCGCAGCTGGAGGTAGGCGATTTCGTGGTCGAGCAGCGCGTTCTCGCCGCCGGCCTCGGCATCCTGCGCGCAGTGCAGCGTCATGCCGAGGATGCGGCGGTCGAGCGCGTTGTAATAGCCGTCGGTGTGCCAGTTGATCGGCTTGTGCGTGTAGGGAATGAAGTCGCCGCGTGCGTTGCCGGCGTCGCCCGCCGGCGTGATGCTGGACAGCCCGTCCTCGTCGGCGAGATAGTTGCCTTCCAGGCGAACGAGGCCGAGCTGGCGCGCCAGTTGATGCGGGATCGACTTGTCGGCGGCGGGCAGGTGCGGCGCGCTGTAGATCGCCATGTTTGCGCGTGCGCAGCGCGATTCGAGGGCGCCGAATTCATCCGCGCTCAGGCACCGCGGATCGGCCAGCGGCACGACCAGTGCGTCGGCGCTGCGCGGGTATGCCGCGAGCTTGGCGTCGCGCCAGGCGCGATAGCCGCTTTCGTTGGCCAGGTCGAAAGGCGAACTCGCCATGCCGCGCCTTATTCCGGCGGCAGCATGTCGGGCGAACCGAAGCCGCGCTTGACCGGCGCATCGGACAGCAGACCCTGGAAGCTCTTGCGCACCGTGCCCATCATTTCGGGCATTTCGATGTCCATGATCTGGTCCATGATCCAGGTCTTGTCGTCCTCGCCCATCTCGTCGCGGATCTGCAGGCCGAGGAAGCGCAAAGCCGGGAAGCTGGCCTTCTCGTCGTCGGGGAATTCGAATTCCGCGTAGTCGGCGAAGCGGCGGTTGAGGAAATCGATGAGTTCGGCCTTGAAGTTGCGGCCGGGATCGGGGCCGACCACGCTGATGATGTTCTCTTCCATCACTTCGCCGAGCCGGTTGGCGATCGCCTGCAGTACTGCGACACGGCGTTCCGGCGTCAGCGAGGCGTAGGCCATGCGGTCGCAGTAATGCACCAGGAAGGCGAGGCATTCGGCGATCAGCTTGAAGCCGCGCGCCGGAGTGATGATGTCGTAGTTCTCGTGGCCGAGGTTGTCTATCGCCTTGTCGGTGACGCGCCAGATGGTGGAGGCCACCGAGCTGGCGATTTCCTCGGCACTGCGTTCGCCGTCCCTTTTGAACCAGACGGTACGGACTCTGACGGGTTTGACCATGGCTGTTCTCCTGTTGGTCGCCTAGGCGACGTCTCCTGTGGCGACGGGGCGTTGCGGGTCGCGAATCCACTCGCTCCATGAGCCGGAATACAATTTCGATCCGGGCAGGCCGGCGATTTCCATCGCCAGAATGTTGTGGCAGGCGGTGACGCCGGAGCCACAGGTGTGGACGACGTTTTCGGGTGCCACGCCGTTCAGGATGCCCAGGAAGTTGTCGCGCAACTCGGCGGCCGGCAGGTAGGTGCCGTCCAGGTCGAGGTTTTCCTCGAAGACCCAGTTGACGGCGCCAGGGATATGACCGGCGACGCTGTCGATCGGTTCACGCTCGCCGCTGTAACGCTGCTCGGGACGGGCGTCGATCAGCCGGTGGCCGGGCGCCAGGCGTATGGCTTCGACCGTGGCGGCATCCACGCCCCAGGCGGGCTCGTCCGGGCAGGGGAAGTGCTGCGGCACGACCGTGGGCAGCGCGTCGCTCAGCGGGCGTTTTTCGCGCGTCCATTTCGGCAGGCCGCCGTCGAGCAGCGCGACCTTGGCATGCCCGAGTCCGCGCAGCAACCACCACAGCCGCACTGCCATCGAGCCGAAGCTGTCGTCGTAGACGACGACTTGCGTCTCGGCGCCGATGCCCCACTCGCCGAGCCGGGCGCACAGCGCGGCGCGGTCGGGCAAAGGGTGGCGCCCCGATTGCGGGGTGATCGGCGAAGACAGGTCGTCGTCGAGATGCGCGTAACGCGCACCCGGAATGTGCCCCGCAGCATAGGCCCGTTGACCGGCCGCAGGGTCGGTCAGCGTAAAGCGGCAGTCCACGACCACCCAGTCCGGACGACCGAGCTGGGCGGCGAGTTGTTCGGTAGAGACAATAGTAGAAGACATAATAATTAAGGTGGGGCCGGGATCAGGGCGTGCGGCTCGACCGCGCAACGCCCTGAACCTGTTGCCGCCCCTGAGTCCTGCTTAGTAGCCGCCCTTGCCGTACGGCTTGGTCAGGCCGGCGACGCGAGCCGCTTGGCGCGCGGGCTGGTTGGGGAACAGCTCGTACAGCTTTTTCTTCCAGTCGGTGCCCGGGTACAGGTCTTCCATCTCGGACAGCATGTTGCGGAAGTTGGGGGTCTGGCCGTCTTCCTTGTACTTGTCGCGCATGAAATTGATGACCGTCCAGTGCTCGTCGGTCAGCGTGATTTTTTCGGCCGCGGCGATGACCGGGGGAACGTCGTCGCTGAAGTTGGCCTCCAGCAGAAAGTCCTCTTCACCGGTTTCCAGCTCTTCGCCGTTTACAACATAAGACATGTTTTCTCCTTTCGGGGTGGTCACTAAAGAATCGCCGGAATGACCGGCGCGATGGATTTATGCGGGATGAATATCCCGCAGCCTAACAAGCGGTTGCGTCCCAGGCCTTCGTCCTGCAGCTGCAGGGACTTGTGCGGGGGGACGTCGTGCAGCATCAGGCTGTAGCCATACAGCGGGCCTGAGGTGCTTTGCAGGGTTTGCTGCTTGCCGCAGATGAAACCGCAACGCAACTGGAAGCGGCCGTCCAGTTCGCGCATCACATCCTGCACGAATTGTTCTTCACCCGCGCTGCCCGTGTCAACAAAGTGCGCGTAGATGTTGGCGAACGGGCTGAATTCGCGGGTCTTGAAGTCGCCAATCTGCAAGACGTGGCCGGCCAGGTCGAGCGTCTGGCCGACCAGCCGCTGCATGGCGTCCACCCGCGCCCTGGGCACGCGCAGAAACAGCTTGGTGCGCCGGTTGATGTTGAGCGTGGCGTCACCGCTGTTGGTTTCCGCGCCCTTCAGGTGCTGAATGCCGATGCCCGGCTCTTCGCCCAGCCACGGCACCAGCTCTTGCAGCGCGACGGACAGCAATTGCGCATTCTCGGTCGGGATGGTGGTGCCGACCAGATCGAACTGCAGGTCGATCATGCGCGGCGCGTACTCCTCAGGTTTGTTTTCAGGCCAGCCCGCCCAGTTCATGGCGCGTCTCCCGTGTGGTCCCTGGCCCAGGCCTGCATCAGTTCGCCCCATTTCTGCGCACTGGCCGGATCGACGTCGAATATGGTGAAGCGCTTGTTCTCGCGGATACGGATGCGCAGGAACGGCACACCGCCCGCTTCGTGCGTCAGGTGCTGAAACTCGATTTCCTGGCCGCCGAATGGCAGCCGCAATTTATCCAGGGGCGTAATCTCAGGCATGGAATCTCAATCCGTGTAGCTACAGCTCGTTGATAGGGTTGCGTTGCCGGGCGATGCAACCAGGCGTTAATTTAAATTGGGGAGGGGAGCAGGGTTTCAACCCTTCTCCGTACGTGGACTTGCGTTCGCAACAATATTTTAATACTCTAATTGATTCCGGTAGCGGGCACGTAATGTCTCACTCTTTGCTTGGGTGGGGCATTCCCGCGTTGGGGAAAACGATCTACTCCTTTTGGGTAGGTTGCGGCCTACCGCGATGGAGTAACCGGTTTACCCATGAGAATGATGGTGGCAAGGCTGTCAACTCAATAGGATGGCGGGACACCGTTGAGCTGTCGGCTTAAGCGGGCATTTCGAAATGTTCTAGGAGAGAAAACTATGGCAAAGAAGATGATTGATACGCCCAATCTGGACGAGCTCGAGAAAGGCCCGTGGCCCAGTTTCGTGACCGGCCTGAAGCGTTTGGCCAATGACAACGACATGATGGTTGACCTGATGGGTCAGCTGGAAACGTCCTACCAGCACATGAAGGGCTACTGGAAGGGCGGTACGGTTGGCGTGTTCGGCTACGGCGGCGGCGTGATTCCCCGCTTTACCGAGCTGAAGGATGAGAACCATCAGCCGCTGTTCCCCGAGGCAGCCGAGTTCCACACCCTGCGCATCCAGCCGCCCCCCGGCATGCATTACACCTCCGATCTGCTGCGCAAGATGTGCGACGCCTGGTCGGCCACCGGCGGCTCGGGTCTGATCGGGCTTCACGGCCAGTCCGGCGACATCATGCTTCAGGGTGTCAAGACGGCTGACGTGCAGCGCGCTTTCGACGAGTTCAACGAAATGGGCTTCGACCTCGGCGGCGCGGGCCCGGCTCTGCGCACCTCGATGTCTTGCGTTGGTGCGGCCCGCTGCGAGCATTCCTGTTTTGACGAAGCCAAGGCGCTGCGCACTGTCATCAACAACAACATCGATGACATGCACCGCCCGTCCCTGCCCTACAAGTTCAAGTTCAAGTTCTCCGGTTGCGGAAACGACTGCGTCAACGCCATCCAGCGTTCCGACATGGCGACCATCGGCACCTGGCGCGACAACATCCGCGTCAACGAAGCCCTGGTTCAGGACTACTTCAAGGCCCACGGCATGAACGATCTCGTCAATGACGTGGTCAGCAAGTGCCCGACCAAGGCCATTACCCTGGTGTCCACCGATAAGTTCCAGGCCAGCGAGCATGTTTCCGCTGCCAACCTGGGCGACGGCAACACCCTGTGCATCGACAACAAGAACTGCGTGCGCTGCATGCACTGCCTGAACGTTATCCCCGGCGGTCTGCGGACTGGCGTGGACAAGGGCGTCACCATCCTGGTTGGCGGCAAGGGCGTGCTGAAGATTGGCGCAACCATGGGTACCGTGGTGATCCCGTTCATGAAGCTCGAGTCCGACGAGGATTTCGAGAAGCTGAACGAGTTGTCGCGCAACATCATCGACTTCTTCGCGGAAAATGCGCTTGAGCATGAGCGCACCGGTGAAATGATCGAGCGTATCGGTCTGGCCAACTTCCTCGAGGGTATGGACATCCCGGTTGATCCCAACATGATCAGCCAGCCGCGTTCCAACCCCTACTTCCGTTCCGATGACTGGGACGAGCAAGTCGAGAAGTGGAACGAGTACAAGCAGTCGTCAGCCGCTTAACTTTCGTTTACCGCGGGTCTTGGTGAGAGCCGGGGCCCGTGCATTAAATCAGTTGGAGAAAAGAAATGGCAGAATTGCGTCCGCCTATCGAGTCCGGTGCACCGGATCCGATGCCCTACATGCACCCCGTGATGGTGAAGAACTATGGCAAGTGGGCTTTCCACAGCCATCCGAAGCCGGGTGTTCTCTATCATCGTGCCGATTCCGGCGATGAGATCTGGACGGTCAAGGCCGGTACGGCGCGTCAGTTGGACCACTACACTGTGCGCGAGCTGGCCGACATTGCCGATCAATACGCAGACGGTTTCGTGCGTTTCACCGCGCGTTCCAACATCGAATACATGGTGGCCGACGGTTCCAAAGTCGAGCCGCTGATCAAGGCGCTGAACGACAAGGGCTACCCCATCGGCGGCACCGCCAACTCGGTGTCGATGATCGCCCATACCCAGGGCTTCCTGCATTGCGACATTCCCGGTACCGACGCCTCCGGCGTGGTCAAGGCGCTGATGGATGAGTTGTACGACGACTTCGTCAAGTGCGAGATGCCCAACCGCGTCAAGCTGTCGACTTCCTGCTGCGAGATCAACTGCGGCGGCCAGGCCGACATCGCCATCATCGTTCAGCACACCAAGCCGCCGAAGATCAACCATGATCTGGTCGCCAACGTGTGTGAGCGTCCCTCCGTCGTTGCCCGTTGCCCGGTGGCGGCGATCCGTCCCGCCCTGGTGAACGGCAAGCCCTCGCTGGAAGTGGACGAGAAGAAGTGCATCTGCTGCGGCGCCTGCTTCCCGCCCTGCCCCCCGATGCAGATCAACGATCCCGAGCATTCCAAGATTGCGATCTGGGTGGGTGGCAAGAACTCGAACGCTCGCTCCAAGCCGACCTTCCACAAGTTGGTTGCGTCCGGTCTGCCGAACCGTGCGCCGCGCTGGCCCGAAGTGGCCGAAGTGGTCAAGAAGATCCTGGCGACCTACAAGGCTGACGGCAAGCCCTGGGAGCGCATGAACGACTGGATCGAGCGTATCGGTTGGCCCGCGTTCTTCGAGAAGACCGGTCTGCCTTTCACCAAGTATCACATCGATAACTGGCGTGGCAGCCGTGCCAACCTGAACGCTTCTGCGCACATCCGCTTCTAAGCTTTTGGGAGCCTGTCAGCGACCGCCGCGGCTTGATTGCGGCGGCGCTGATGGTAAATGACTGGATTTTTCGGAGTTTGAGCTAGCCATGCAATTCGGCATTCTTGTAAACGAAGGGCCTTACACCCATCAGGCCAGTGACTCCGCTTATCTCTTCGCCCG
Source organism: Thiobacillus sp. 65-1059 (assembly GCA_001897675.1). Lineage (GTDB taxonomy): Bacteria > Pseudomonadota > Gammaproteobacteria > Burkholderiales > Thiobacillaceae > Thiobacillus. Next base: position 31,862 of record MKUE01000004.1, read on the forward strand.
TACGGCGATCGAGAGGGGCCACAAAGTACCGCGGATTTTTTTCTACCACGATGGCGTGAACAATTCCACGCGCCTGGCAACGCCCCCCCAGGACGACCGCAATGTCTCGGCGCGCTGGTCCAAGCTGGCCGCGGATCATGGCATTGACCTGGTCGTGTGTGTTGCCGCTGCGCAGCGTCGCGGCATCAACGATGACGTTCTGGCGCCGGGTTTCCGGATTTCCGGTCTGGGCCAGCTGGTGGAGATGGGTATTCAGTACGATCGTCTCGTGACGTTCGGTGATTGAGGAATAGCGAGATGAGCGATATGGACGAAATGGACGAGGGCTCCGGCATCGTCAAGAAATTCATGTTCCTGAACCGCAAGGCGCCGCACGGTACCGTGTACGCGCTGGAAGGCCTGGAAGTGGTGCTGATTACCGCCGCTTTCGATCAGGACGTGAGCATGGTGTTCACCGATGATGGGGTCTACCAGTTGATGAAGGGCATCGACACCAAGGGCATCGAGGTCAAGGATTTCTCCAAGACCTACCGTGCCCTGGAGGGCTACGACATCGAGAAGCTGTATGTCGACCAGGCGTCGATGGATGCGCGCGGTTTGACCGAAGACGACCTGATTGTGGATGTGACGGTGCTCCCCGTCGATGAGATGGCGAATCTCATGGCCGAGCAAGACGTCGTGATCAGCTTCTAAGGGGACCAGACATGCTGCATATTGTAAATAAATCGGCCACAGAGCGCAGTTCGCTGGAAAGCTGCCTGCGCATGGCCACCAAAGGTTCTGCTGTATTGCTGATCGAAGACGCGGTGTGCGCGGCAACGAGCGGCAACGCGGCAGCGGCGAAAATCCAGGCGGCGGCGGCTGACCTCAAGATTTACGCACTCGGTCCTGATCTGGCGGCGCGCGGCATGGCTGGGCGCGTGCTGGACGGAGTCAATGTCGTGGATTACGGCGGTTTTGTGGATCTGGTCGCAGAGCACAGCAACTGTCAGTCTTGGCTGTAACTTTTAACAGAAGGAGTATTGCTATGCCCATGGTGAATATCGCCGGTAAGGAAGTCGAAGTCGACGAAGAAGGCTATCTGGTCGATCTGTCGCAGTGGAACGAAGACGTCGCCAAATACATGGCGGTTGAAGAGAAGGTCGAAATGACCGAAAGCCACTGGGAAGTCGTCAACTTCCTGCGTGAGTACTATGCCGAATACCAGATCGCGCCGGCTGTGCGCGTGCTGACCAAGGCTATCGGCAAGAAACTCGGCCCTGAAAAAGGCAACAACAAGTACCTGTACGAGTTGTTCCCCTACGGCCCCGCCAAGCAGGCTTGTAAGATCGCTGGCCTGCCCAAGCCGACCGGCTGTATCTAAGTTCTAAAAAATTCGGATCACCCCGGAGGCATTCCGGGGTGACTTCGATATTTAACAGTGTTTCCCAATCGAATGTGGCTGGGCTATGCCGAGTTTTGCGTTTGATTCGTAAACAGAACGTTGTTAGAGGATACGATTCCGCACACGCTCCAGCACGGGCGGATCGGAGTCCAATAGGAGATAGGGTTTGTCTACTGTGACGATGATTTATGCCGGGATGTTTTACATCGCCACCTTGCTGTTGGTGGTCGGCCTGGCCTACAAGATTTTTGATTACAGCCGCACACCTGCGCCGCTGAAAATCCCGACCACCCCTGCGCCTACGACGCAAAAGGGCGTTGTGTACCGGATGGCGAAGGAAGTGGTGTTGTTCGAGTCCTTGTTCAAATCCAATAAATGGATTTGGGTATTCGGTTATCTGTTCCATTTCGGCCTGTTTCTGGTGTTGGCGCGTCATCTGCGTTACTTCACCGAGCCTGTCTGGTTCTGGGTCGGCATCGTGCAGCCGTTCGGCAAGTACGCCAGCATCATGATGGTGGCGGGTCTGGCGGGCTTGCTGGCGCGGCGTTTTCTGGTTGATCGCGTGCGCTACATTTCGACTCCGTCCGACTATCTGATGCTGGTGCTGCTGATTGCAATCGGCCTCTCCGGCATGTTGATGACCTTTGTCGCCCATACCGACATCGTGGCGCTGAAGGGCTTCTTCATGGGTCTGATGTATCTCGACGTGCAGCCGGTTCCGCAGGATCCGATCCTGCTGGTGCATCTGGCCCTGGTGGCCCTGTTGATGGTGATTTTTCCGATCAGCAAACTGTTGCATGCGCCGGGCGTGTTCTTCAGCCCCACCCGCAATCAGGTGGACAACCCGCGTGAGCACCGCCATGTCGCGGCGTGGGCGGCCCGCCTCGATCAGAACAACTGATTCGTTGACATCGATTAACGAACATTAAGTACGGAAAAAGGACTCTCAAGTGGCTGCTGCTGAATTTGACATCCCAGAAATCAAGGACGACATCGAGGTTCCCAGGTTGCGCGAAGGCGTGATGGCGCATGCCAAGTCCTTTATTGCGGGCGAGGCGGTGCAGTCTTTCATGGGCTATCCGCATGAGCTGGGCGAGGACTGGAAGGAGCGCGCGCTCGACAAGATGGGCGATCTGCTCGGCAAGTACCGCTCGCTGAAGGTTTTCCTCGACGCCTGCGTGCATTGCGGCGCCTGCACCGACAAGTGCCACTATTACCTGGGCACCTCGGATCCCAAGAACATGCCGGTGGCGCGCCAGGATCTGATGCGCCAGGTCTATCGCCGCTATTTCACCCCCGCGGGCAAGCTGTTCCCCAAATTGGTCGGCGCCAAGGATCTGACCAAGGAAGTGCTGGACGACTGGTACAGCTACTACTATCAGTGCTCGGAATGCCGCCGTTGTTCGGTGTTCTGCCCGTATGGCATCGACACCGCCGAAATCACCATGGCCGGGCGCGAGATTCTCAACCACGTCGGCATGGGGCAGAAATATTCCAACGAAATTCTGGGCAAGGTCCAGAAGATCGGCAACAACCTCGGTTTGCCCGGCCCCGCGCTGGAAGACACGCTCGAGGGCTTGGCCGAAGACATCGAAGCGGACACCGGCGTGGCGGTGAAAATGCCGCTTGATGTGAAGGGCGCCGAGGTGCTGCTGGTTACGCCGTCCGCCGACTTCTTCTCCGAGCCGCATGTCGAGTCGCTGATTGGCTACGCCAAGGTGTTCCACGCCGCGGGCATTAGCTGGACCTTGTCTTCGCACGCATCGGAAGCCGGCAACTTCGGCCTGTTCGACGCCAATTACGACGTCATGCGCAAGGTCGCCATGCGGATCCGCGATGCCGCGCTAGAGCTTGGGGTCAAGCGTATCGTGGTCGGCGAATGCGGCCACGCCTGGCGTGTCGCCTACAGTTTCTGGAACACGCTGACAGGCATCGGCTATGGCGGCAACGACCCGTTCTCGATCGAGCTGCAGAAACAGCTCGACCCGACTTATCCGCAGCCGCAGCACATCTGCGAACTGACCAACGACCTGATCAAGTCCGGCAAGATCAAGGTCGACCCCTCGGCCAACGACGATCTGGTGGTGACTTATCACGACTCGTGCAACGTCGCGCGTGCGTCGCGCATGGGCACCGAACCCGGCGGCCAGTTCGCCATCCCGCGCGAGCTGATCAAGTCGGTGGCGAACAACTTCCACAATATGGCCGACGACACGATTTACGAGTCTACTTTCTGCTGCGGCGGCGGCGGCGGCCTGCTGACCGACGATCTGATGGAAGTCCGCGTCAAGGGCGCATTACCGCGTGCTACGGCGCTGAATAATGTCGTGAAGGAGCATCAGGTCAACTTCATGGCTACGATCTGCGCTATCTGCAAGGCGCAGTTCACCAAGGTTTTGCCCAAGTATGGCTTCGACATGGGCATGGTGGGCGGAGTGCATCAATTGGTCAGCAAGGCGATCAAGCTGGACTGAAATCCAGCGGGCTGATTGCGATTTATCTATTTTAGTTACACAGACGTTAGGAGAACCAACATGGCTGTCACGACGAACAAAGCAAAAACCGAAGGCGTTTCATGGCGTCGCTACAAGGATGGCGAGTCCGAGCAGGACTATCGTTCTTCGCAGGAGCGCATTTTCCAGGCGAGCTGGACGCACAAGTGCCCCGAGTACATGCTCTCCACGCCGCCTTGCCAGGGTTCCTGCCCGGCCGGTGAAGACATCCGTGGCTACCTCAACATCGTGCGCGGCATCGAGAAGCCGCCGGCTGGCGTGACCTGGCAGGAATATGCATTCCGCCGCGTCACCCAAGCCAACCCCTTCCCCGGCGTGATGGGCCGGGTCTGTCCTGCGCCGTGCGAATCCGGCTGTAACCGCAACATGGTCGAAGACCACGTGGGCATCAACTCGGTCGAGCATTTCATCGGCGACTGGGGCATCGAAAACAACATGGCCTACACCTCCACGGCCCCTGAAAGCGGCAAGAAAGTGGCGGTGATCGGTGCCGGCCCTGCCGGCCTGGCCGCCGCCTATCAGCTGCGCCTGCGCGGCCATGGCGTGACCATTTTCGACGAGCACGAAGAACTCGGCGGCATGATGCGCTACGGCATTCCCGGCTTCCGCACCCCGCGCGAGATGCTCGACGCCGAAATCAACCGCATCATCGCCCTCGGCGTGGAAACCCGCCTCAAGACCCGCATCGGCTCCGACATCAGCTTCGAGCAGATCGAAAAGGATTTCGACGCCATCTTCATGGCAATGGGCGCCCAGGCTGGCCGTCCGCTGCCGGTTCCCGGCGCCGAAGCCCCCAACTGCGTGACCGCCGTGGCGTTCCTGCGCGCCTTCAACGAAGGCCGCCTGCAGCACGTCGGCAACCGCGTGGTGGTCATCGGCGGCGGCGACACCTCGATCGACGTGGCGACCGTTGCCCGCCGTCTGGGCAATGTCACCAAGACCGGTTCGCACGACGACCGCCCGGAAAACGTCATTGCCGGCCACATGGCATCTGACGTCGCCTCGATCTCGGCCCGCGAAGGCGCCGAGGTGGTACTGGTGTCGCGTGCCACCATCGACAAGATGGCAGCCAACAAGCACGAAGTCGAACATGCCCAGCAGGAAGGCATCGAAATCATCGGCGGCGTGACCCCCGTGGGCGTGGTGGTCGACGCGAATGGCCGTGCAACCGCGCTGCGCGTGGCCGATTTCGTGATGGAGGGCAAGGAGACCAAGATCGTCGAAGGCACCGAGCGCGATCTGCCAGCCGACCTGATCGTTTCCGCGATCGGCCAGGGCGTCGACTTCACCGGCCTGGAGCAGTTCAACAACAACAACGGCCTGATGAAGGCCGACAAGAACTACCGCTTCCCCGGCAAAGAGCACATCTTCGTCGGTGGCGACGTGCTGCGCCCGCACCTGCTGACCACCGCGATCGGCCATGCGTCCATCGCAGTCGACGGCATCGATGCCTTCCTCAAGGGCCAGGAACTCGACAAGCGCCCGAAAGTGGACGTGCACCACTTCGATCAAATCCGCAAGTGGCTCGAAGCCGGTCATGAGTACAACTGCGAAATCCATGGCGAGGCCTGGGGTACGTCGGAGCGCAAGGACATCCTGCACAACTTCGAAGACCGCTCGCAGCGCCACATCATTCCGCACAACGACCTGTTCCTCGGCCATTTCCCCAACGTGGCGCGCAACATCCGCGAAGTCACCGTGCTCGACAAGGAAGGTGCGCTCGGCAACTTCGAAGAGCGTCTGCATGCGCTGTCCGAGAAGGCGGTCGTGGATGAGGCCAAGCGCTGCATGTCCTGTGGCCAGTGCTTCGAGTGCGACAACTGCGTGGTCTACTGCCCGCAGACCGCCGTGTTCAAGGTCAAGAAGAAGGACAACCCGACGGTCGGCCGTTACGTCGACACCGACTACTCCAAGTGCATCGGTTGCCACATTTGTGCCGACGTCTGCCCGACTGGCTACATCATCATGGGTATGGGCGACTGAACATGGCAGGCAAGATGAAACGTCTGCTGGCGTTGGGCGCGGTGGTGCTGACGACCGCGGCCTTGGCCTGGGCCGGGTCCGAGGCCCAGCCCAGGACCGGGGGTGCGCCCAAGCCGGTGATTGCGAAGGCCGTCAAGGGCGAGCAGTGTGTGGAAGACAACGACTACATGCGGCGCAATCACATGAAGGTTCTGAATCATCACCGGGATGAAACTGTGCTTGAAGGCATCCGTACCAAGAAGTACAGCCTCAAGGAGTGCATCAATTGCCATGCCAGCGAAAAGACGGGCAGTGTTGCCGCCGCCAAGGACGATTTTTGCGTGAGTTGCCACAGCTACGCAGCAGTAAAGATCGACTGCTTCGATTGTCATTCCACCAAGCCGCAGGGCCCGATGGCGATGCATCCGCTGAATGCTGAAACGGCGCACTACAAACACAAGCTTGCCGCCCAGGCGACAAGCAAGGTCAGTGCAGAAGAGATGGCTGGGGTTGCCCAATGAGCGATATGAAACCGAGGTCTGATTCCACGCCGGCATCGCCCGAGCGTCGCCGCTTTGTCGGCGCCGCCACGGCAACCGCAGCGGGTCTGGCAATTGCTCCCGGCGTGATGCTGTACGAAGTGGCTCACGGTCGTGCCGAAGATCAGGCCGCCAGCAGTGCCGTGCGCTGGGGCATGCTGGTCGACGCCACCAAGTGCGCCACCGGCTGCAATGATTGCGTGAGCGCGTGCAGCACCGAAAACGGCTGGACGCCGGTGGCGGAAAGCAAGCATCCAAAACAGGCGCCGCAGTGGATTCGCAAGCTGGAACTGCAGGATCCGCTGACGCAGATGGAGACCAATCTGCCGATGATGTGCCAGCACTGCGCGGAGCCACCGTGCGTGGACGTCTGTCCGACCGGTGCCTCGTTCAAGCGCGCCGACGGCATCGTGCTGGTCAACCGCCACACCTGCATCGGCTGCCGCTACTGCATGATGGCCTGCCCCTACAAGGCGCGTTCACTGGTACACGAGCCGCTGAACGACACCCAGAAGCCGGATGTGCCGCGCGGCATCGGCTGCGTCGAGGCCTGTACCTTCTGCGTGCAGAAGGTGGATCGCGGCGACGGCAACACCGCGTGCGCCGAGGCCTGCACCGCCGCTGGGCACAATGCATTGGTGTTCGGCGACATGAATGACCCCGAAAGCGAGATTTCCAAGCGCCTGCGCGAACTGCCGACCAAGCAGGTGCGGGCCGACCTGAATCTCAACCTCGGCGTTCGCTATCACGGAATCTAAATCAACATGGCAAGCATTACTTTCCGCGAAGTAGAAGGCAGCAGCCCGAAGTACTGGATGCTGTTCGGGTTCCTTGGCCTTTTCGTGCTGTTCGGCGCGCTGGCCTGGAACTACATGCATCACCACGGCCACGTCGTGACCGGCATGGACAACCAGATCGTCTGGGGGCTGCCGCATGTGTTCGCGGTGTTCCTGATCGTCGCCGCCTCCGGCGCGCTCAACGTCGCCTCGATCGCCTCGGTGTTCAACAAGCCGATGTACAAGCCGCTGGCGCCGCTGTCGGCGGTTCTGTCGCTGGCGCTGCTGCTGGGCGGTCTGCTGGTGCTGGTGCTTGACCTGGGCCGCTCCGACCGCCTGATCGTGGCGATGACGAACTTCAACTTCAAGTCGATGTTCACCTGGAACGTGTTCCTGTATTCCGGCTTTTTTGTGCTGGTGGGCATCTATCTGTGGACCATGCTGGACCGCAGCGTCAAGTCCTACTCCAAGGCGGCCGGCACCGCGGCCTTCATCTGGCGCCTGACCCTGACGACCGGCACCGGTTCGCTGTTCGGCTTCCTGGTCGCGCGCGAGCTGTACGGCACCGCCATGCTGGCGCCGATGTTCATCATCATGTCGTTTGCCTACGGCCTGGCGATCTACCTGATGGTGCTGGCCGCGGCCTATGCCTGGACCGGCCGGGCGCTGGGCGATGCCGTGATGATGCGCCTGAAGACCCTGCTCGTGGTGTTCGTCGCGGCGGTGCTGTATTTCGTCGTCGTCCAGCACATGACCAGTCTTTATTTCACCAAGTTCCACGCGGTGGAGGCTTTCATCCTGCGCGATGGCGGTGGCCTGACCACCCTGTTCTGGGTGGGGCAGATCGTCATCGGTTGTGTGGTTCCGCTGGTGATCCTGCTGAGCAGCCTGGGCAGACAGCGCACGTGGATCATGATTGCCTGCGCCCTCGTCATCCTGGGCGGGGTCGCGCAGATGTATGTCACCATCATCGGCGCCCAGGCCTATCCGCTGGACATGTTCCCCGGCCTGACCGAAAAGAGCAGCTTCTTTGACGGCGAGATCCATGCTTACGCACCCAGCATGCCCGAGCTTTTCCTCGGCCTGGGCGGCGTGGCGGTCGCGCTGCTGGCCACCACCTTCGCGGTCAAGGTGCTGCGCCTGCTGCCGGCCAGCCTGGACGACGCCACCGTCGCCAAGCTGGAACATTGATCGCATAACCTGCTAGGCGAGAGCCTGGCGGGGGATCGTCAGGCATGAACCGGCAAGCCATTTCAGCGATTCCTCCAGGCGCGGGGCTTGCATGCCGCGCAAGGGGAGTCCGGCTTTCAGCGGCATACCAGCCCATGAAAGACCGTATGCCCCGCAAGCGGACGCCGGCTTTCCATGCGGTTGAAGCCCCATGAAGGATCGCATGTCCCGTGTCTTCATTTCTGCCGCGCATAAATCGTCGGGCAAAACCACGCTCACGCTAGGCCTGTGCGCCGCATTGCATGTGCGCGGCCACGCGGTGCAGCCTTTCAAGAAAGGCCCTGATTACATCGATCCGCTGTGGCTGGGGATGGCGGCGCAGCGCCCCTGCTACAACCTCGATTTCCACATGATGCGGCGCGACGAGATCGAGCAACAGTTCGCCCGCGCTGCAGCCAGCGCCCGCATCAGCCTGATCGAAGGCAATAAGGGCCTGTATGACGGCCTCGATCTCGACGGCAGCAACAGCAATGCGGCACTGGCCAAGCTGCTCGGCGCGCCGGTGGTGCTGGTGATCGACGCGCGCGGCATGACGCGCGGCGTGGCGCCGCTGATCCTGGGCTACCAGGTGTTCGATCGCGGGATTCATATCGCCGGCGTCATCCTCAACAACCTCGGCGGCAGCCGCCACGAATCCAAGCTGCGCGCGGTGATCGAGCATTACACCGACGTCGAGGTGATCGGCGCGGTACAGCACGACGCCAGCATGCAGATCGCCGAGCGCCACTTGGGGCTGGTGCCGGCCAACGAACAGGACGCTGCGCGCGCGCGGATTCGACACGTCGGCGAACGCGTGGCGGCGCAGGTCGATCTTGACCGGCTGCTGGCGATTTCCGACAGTGCGCCCGAACTGAATGTTCCGCTGGCGGCCGAGGCGGCAGAGCCCGCCGAACGTGTGCGCATCGGCATTGCGCACGACCAGGCTTTCGGTTTTTATTACAGCGAAGATATCGACAGCCTGCACGCCGCCAATGTCGAACTGGTCGACATCGATACCCTGCATGCACAGGCTCTGCCCGAGGTGGACGGTCTCATCATCGGCGGCGGCTTCCCCGAAATGTTCATGACGGAACTCGAAGCCAATACGGCCTTGCGTAGCAACATCCGCAGCGCCATCGAAGGCGGACTGCCGACCTATGCGGAATGCGGCGGGCTGATGTACCTGTCGAAAAGTCTCGACTGGCGGGGGCGGACGTGCGAGATGGTCGGCGTGGTGCCGGGCAATACCGTGATGCACGAGCGCCCGGTCGGGCGCGGCTATGCGCGTCTGCAGCCAACCGGTGAGGACCGCTGGCAGGAAACGTTCCCCATTCCGGCGCATGAATTTCATTATTCGAGCCTGGAAAATCTGCCCGCCGACTCCATATACGCCTATCAGGTGCAGCGCGGCCACGGCATCGATGGCCGGCATGACGGCTATCAGCAGCACAATCTGCTGGCCGCCTATGTGCATCGCCGGGGCAGCGGCGCTCAGGGCTGGATCGCCCCGTTTTTGAACCAGGTGCGCGCGCATAAGGCGCGCGCTGCCGCCTAATTTTGTAAGGACCCGCGCATGATCAAGATCACCGATGCCGCCGCCGCGCAGATTCGCGTCGCCAACAACAATCCCGACGTGTTCGAGATGGTGCTGCGTGTCGCCGCCTACCAGGAGGACGACGGCAGCGTGAACTACGGCATGGGCTTCGACATCGAGCGCGAAGCCGACGAACACCTCGTCGTCAATGGCATCGCAATCCTGATCGCGGCCTCGAGCACGCCTTATCTGCAGGGGGTGACGCTCGATTTCGTCGAAATGAGCCCGGGCGACATGCGCTTCATCTTCATCCCGCCCTATTCCGCAGAAGACGGGCCCGCCGAATCGGGCGACGACGCTGCGCCCACCGAGTAAACTCCATGAATTACCTGCCCATTTTTCTCGATCTGCGCGACCGCCACTGCCTGGTGGTGGGCGGCTCCGAAACCGCGGCGCGCAAAAGCGAACTGCTGCTGCGCGCCGGGGCCTGCGTCGAGGTCGCCGCGCCTGACCTGCACGAAGGCTTCGCGCGCCTGCCGCACGCCGAACGTCTGAAGCGGGTGGCGGATGCCTTCACCCCCGACCTGCTCGACGGCAAGGACGCGGTGATCGTGGTCGAGGACGATGCGGCGGCTGCCAAGGTCGTCGCGGACGCCGCGCGCGCGCGCCACATTCCGGTGAACGTGGCGGACAAGCCTGCGCTGTGCAGCTTCATCCTGCCCTCGATCATCGACCGCTCGCCGATCATGGTGGCGGTCTCCAGCGGCGGCGAATCGCCGGTCCTGGCGCGCATGCTGCGCGCGCGGCTGGAAACCCTGATCCCGGCCGCCTACGGCCGTTTGAGCGCGCTCGCTGCACGCTACAAGGACCGCGTGCGCGCGGCGATCAAGCCGGAGCAGCGCCGCGCCTTCTGGGAAAAGGTGTTCCTCTCGCCGGTCGCCGAAATGGTGTTTTCCGGACGCGACGTCGAAGCCGAGCAGCAGCTCGATGCCATGATCAGGGAGCCGGCCTCCCACACCACCAGCCGCGGCGAGGTCTATCTGGTCGGCGCCGGCCCCGGCAATCCCGACCTGCTGACTTTCCGCGCCCTGCGCCTGATGCAGCAGGCCGACGTCATCGTCTACGATCGCCTCGTCTCGCAGCCGATTCTCGACATGTGTCGGCGTGACGCCGACCGCGTCTACGTCGGCAAGGAGCGCGACGACCACGCGGTGCCGCAGGAGGAAATCAACATGATGCTGGTGCGCCTGGCCAAGGAGGGCAAGCGCGTCCTGCGCCTGAAGGGCGGCGACCCCTTCATCTTCGGCCGTGGCGGCGAGGAGATCGAAACCCTGGTCGAGCACGGCGTGCCGTTCCAGGTGGTGCCCGGCATCACCGCCGCCGCCGGCGTGGCGTCCTACGCGGGCATTCCGCTCACCCACCGCGACTATGCGCAGTCGGTCGCCTTCGTCACCGGGCACCTGAAGGAAAACACCTTCAACATGAACTGGGAAGGCATCGCGCGCAAGGATCAGACCATCGTCATCTACATGGGACTGAAAGGGCTGCCATTGCTGTGCGAGGCGCTGATCAAGCACGGCCTCACCGCCGATATGCCGGCGGCCATCATTCAGCACGGCACCCTGCCGACCCAGCGCGTCATCACCGGCGACCTCGCCACGCTGCCCGCGCTGGCCGAGCAGGCCGGGCTCAAGGCGCCCACCCTCATCATCGTCGGCAACGTCGTCAAGCTGCGCGAAAAGCTCGGCTGGTACCAGCCCGAACAGCATGGCGAGCAGGCCCGCCGCACTCCGCTCGAAGAAGCGGATCACCTGCCCTGACAAACGCGGCAGGCCGCTGGCCTGCCCGTACCCGACCCCGAATCATGAGCAGACTCCCCGCACGTTTTGAATTGCCCCTCTTTGCACTGCTGCTGTCCGGCCTGATGTCCTTGCTGGTGTCGGGCGTGGCGACCTGGAATGCGGTCGGCCTGTATGCGGAATTTACCGATAAGTGGCTGTCGGCCTGGCTGAATTCGTGGCTGGTGGCGTTTCCTGCCGTGATGGTGGTGGCGCCGCTGGTGCGCAGGCTCGTGGCGCGCTGCGTCCGCGCCAAAGCCTGATCCGCCCCGGATTTGCGCGGCGGCGTGCGCGCATGGTGCGCCATCCTGCCCGCCGCCGCTCTCCGCGCCGGCAGGAGGATTGGTTGCATGCGCAACTCACGGCTAAACTAAAAGACATCTTTGTCCGCTAAAGAGTAGCCATGACCAGCACGCTTACCATCGATGGCAACGAAGCCGTTGCCCGGGTGGCTTACCTTGGCAACGAGGTGATCGCCATCTACCCCATCACGCCCTCGTCCAACATGGGCGAGTGGGCGGACGAGTGGGCATCGCAGCGCAGGCCCAACCTGTGGGGCGCGGTACCGGGCGTGATCGAGATGCAGTCGGAGGGCGGTGCGGCCGGCGCGCTGCACGGCGCGCTCACCTCCGGCGCCCTGGCCACCAGCTTCACCGCCAGCCAGGGACTGCTGCTGTTCATCCCCAATCTCTACAAGCTCGCCGGCGAACTGACGCCCTGCGTGCTGCACGTGGCGGCGCGCGCGGTGGCGACGCATGCGCTGTCGATCTTCGGCGACCACTCCGATGTCATGGCCTGCCGCGCCACCGGTTGCGCCATGCTCGCCGCCAACTCGCCGCAGGAGGCGCAGGATTTTGCGCTGATCGCGCAGGCGGCCACGCTCGCCGGGCGCATTCCGCTGATCCATTTCTTCGACGGCTTCCGCACCTCGCACGAGGTGGCGAAAATTGCCGTGCTGGAGCCGGCAACGCTGCGTGCCATGATCGACGACAGCCAGGTTGCGGCGCACCGGGCGCGCGCGCTGTCGCCGGAACATCCGGTGCTGCGCGGCACCTCGCAGAATCCGGATGTCTTCTTCCAGTCGCGCGAGCGCGCCAATCCGTTTTACGACGCTTTTCCGCAGATCGTGCAGGACGCGATGGAGCGTTTCGGCGAACTCACCGGGCGGCGTTACCGGCTGTTTGACTACGTCGGTGCGGCCGATGCCGAGCGCGTCATCGTGCTCATGGGCTCCGGCGCCGAGACCGTGCACGAGACGGTCGAGCACCTGCTTGCGCGCGGCGAAAAGGTGGGGGTGCTGAAGGTGCGGCTGTACCGGCCGTTTTCGGCCGCGGCGCTGCTGGCCGCGCTGCCGCCCAGCGCCAAAGCCGTCGCCGTGCTCGACCGCTGCAAGGAACCGGGCGCCGACGGCGAACCGCTGTACAAGGACGTGGTGACCGCGCTGGCGCAGGCGGCGGCGGACGGCGCGCGCGCGATGCCGCGCGTCAGCGGCGGCCGCTACGGCCTCGCCAGCAAGGAATTCACCCCCGGCATGGTCAAGGCGGTGTTCGACGAACTGTCGCTGGCCGCGCCCAAACGCCAGTTCACCGTCGGCATTCACGACGATCTCACCCACCTGTCGCTGCCGTGGGACGCGGCTTTCCGCACCGATGCCGCCCGCCAGTTGCAACATGCTGTGTTCTGGGGGCTGGGCGCGGACGGCACGGTGTCGGCCAACAAGAACTCGATCAAGATCGTGGGCGAGGCCACCGGCCTCATGGCGCAGGGCTATTTCGTCTACGACTCCAAGAAGTCCGGTGCGGTCACGGTGTCGCACCTGCGCTTCGGCCCGGCGGCCATCCGTTCCACTTATCTGGTGGAAGCGGGTATGGCCGGCTTCGTCGCCTGCCACCAGCCGGTGTTCGTCGAACGCTACGACCTGCTCGAACATGCCGCGCCGGACGGGGTGTTTTTGCTCAATACCCCGGCGCCGCCCGGTCAGGCGTGGGACGCGCTCCCTGAAAAACTGCGCATGCAGATACGCGACAAGCGCCTGCAGCTGTGGGTGATCGATGCCTATGCCGTCGCCGCCGCGGCCGGCATGGGGCGGCGCATCAACACCATCATGCAGACCTGTTTCTTCGCCATTGCCGGCGTCCTGCCGAAGGACGCCGCGATCGCCGCGATCAAGCAGGCGGTCGACAAGACCTACGGCAAGAAGAGCCGGCGCCTGGTGGAACTGAATTACCGCGCCATCGACATGACGCTGGCGGAGTTGCATCAGGTCGCCATTCCGGCAGCGGCGTCCAGCGGCGAGCAGCCCGAACCCGCTGCCGCGGCGGCAGTCGGCATTCCCGATTTCGTGCGCGACCTCACCCTGCCGATCTACCAGGGCAAAGGCGACGCCTTGCCGGTGTCGCTGCTGCCCGCGGACGGCACCTATCCGCTCGGCACCGCGCAATACGAAAAGCGCAACATCGCGCTGGAAATCCCGGTGTGGGACGCGGATCTGTGCACCCAGTGCGGCAAGTGCGTGTTCGTCTGCCCGCATACCGCCATCCGCGCGCGCGCCTTCAGCGCAGCGTCCGTTGCGGATGCGCCGCCGACCTTCAAGCACGTTGCGGCGAAAAGCAAGGACTTCCCCGCCGGCACCCGCGTCAGCTACCAGGTCGCGGCAGAGGACTGCACCGGCTGCGGCGACTGCGTCGAGGCCTGCCCGATCCACGACAAGTCCAACGTCAGCCGGCGCGCGGTGAACATGGCGCCGATCGCGCCGCTGCGCGATCAGGAGCGCGACAACCTTGCCTACTTCCTCAGGTTGCCCGAGTTCGACCGCAGCGCGATCAAGCACGGCACCATCCCCAGCGCCATGCTGCTCGACCCGCTGTTCGAATTTTCCGGCGCCTGCGCCGGCTGCGGCGAGACGCCCTACATCCGCCTCGCCACCCAGCTGTTCGGCGACCGCATGCTGATCGCCAACGCCACCGGCTGCTCCTCGATCTACGGCGGCAACCTGCCGTCGACGCCCTACACCGTGAACGGCGCCGGACGCGGCCCGGCGTGGAGCAATTCGCTGTTCGAGGACAACGCCGAATTCGGCCTCGGCATGCGGCTGGCCGCCGACCAGCTGATGGGCTACGCGCAGCAGCTGGTGCGGGAACTGGCCGGCGAGATCGGCGGCGACCTCGCCGCCGCGCTGGTCGATGCCGGCCAGCGCGAGGAGGCCGGCCTGGTCGAGCAGCGCGGCCGCGTCGCGGTGCTGCTGCGGAAACTGGCGGCATCGAGGCACCCGCGCGCGCAGGAACTCGCCAGCGTCGCCGAATGGCTGATCCGCCGTTCGGTGTGGATCATCGGCGGCGACGGCTGGGCCTACGACATCGGCTACGGCGGCCTCGACCATGTGCTGGCGCTGCCCTACGACGTCAACATCCTGGTGCTCGACACCGAGGTCTATTCCAACACCGGCGGCCAGACTTCCAAGGCCACGCCGCTCGGCGCGGTCGCCAAGTTCGCCGCCGGCGGCAAGGCCACCGCGAAGAAAGACCTGGCCAGACTGGCGAGCAACTATGGCCACGCCTACGTCGCCACCGTGGCCTACGGCGCCAAGGACGTGCAGACCCTGCGCGTGTTCCACGAGGCCGAGTCCTATCCCGGCCCTTCGCTGATCGTCGCCTACAGCCCCTGCATCGCCCACGGCTACGACATGCTCTACAACCAGCGCCAGCAGGACATGGCGGTGAAGAGCGGACACTGGCCGCTGTTCCGCTTCGACCCGCGGCTGGAGGCGACGGGCGGCAATCCCTTCAAGCTCGATTCCGCCGCGCCGACCCAGCCGATCAAGGCCTTCATGGAATCGGAGACCCGCTTCGCCATGCTCGCGCGCAGCCATCCCGAGGCGGCGCAGCGCTTCCTGGAACAGGCGCAGCAGGATGCCGAGCGGCGCTTCAAGGCCTATCGGGAACTGGCGCAAAAGCCTGCCGATCAATCCAAACCGGAAACCTGACATGATCGATCTTTCCACCGACTATCTCGGCCTCAAGCTCAAGAACCCGCTGGTGCCCTCGGCATCGCCGCTGTCGCGCAACCTCGACACGGCGCTGCGGCTGGAGGATGCCGGCGCCGCCGCATTGGTGATGTATTCGCTGTTCGAGGAGGAGCTGCAGGCGGAGGACGCGATGATGGATCGCTTTCTGCTGCATGCCGGCCTCGGGAGCTGCGAAGCGGAGGACGGCTTTCTGCCCGATCATGGTGAATTCCGCAGCAGCCTCGATCACTACCTGACGCATCTGCATCAGCTCAAATGCCGCCTGGAAATTCCCGTGGTGGCGAGCCTCAACGGCATCTCCCCGTCCGGCTGGGTGGAACTGGGCCGCGAACTGCAGCAGGCCGGCGCCGATGCGCTGGAACTCAACGTCTACCACGTCGCGGCGGAGATGACGGAACCCGGCGAGGCGGTGGAGGCGCGTTATCTCAGCCTGCTCACCGAGCTGCGCCGGGCGGTGAGCGTTCCCATCGCCATGAAGCTGTCGCCGTTCTTTTCATCGCTGCCGCATTTCGTGAAACAGCTTGAGCTCGCGGGCGCGAACGGCGTCGCCCTGTTCAATCGCTTCTATCAGCCGGACATCGACTTGGACAAGCTCTACGTGGTGGACCGGCTGCATCTGTCGCACCCCGAAGAGGCCTTGCTGCGCATCCGCTGGCTATCCATTCTGCACGGCCGCACCTCGCTGACCCTGGCGGCCACCGGCGGCGTCCACAGCCATGAGGAAGCCATGAAGCTGCTGCTGGTCGGTGCCGACGTGGTGCATCTGGCTTCCTGTCTGCTGCAGCATGGAGCGGGCCGCTTGACGCAAATCCTGCACGCCATGGAAGGCTGGATGGCCGAGCGCGAATACGCGTCGGTCGCCCAGCTGAAGGGCAGCATGAGCCAGAAGAACCTGTCCGATCCGTCCGCCATGGCGCGTGCCAGCTACCTGCGGGTGCTGGACAGCTTCTCGCCGCGGCCGGGGGTGTGGTCCTAGGAACTTACTTTCTTCACGAACTCCGACTTCAGGCCCATCGCGCCGATGCCGTCGATCCTGCAGTCGATGTCGTGGTCGCCTTCGGCCAGGCGGATGTTCTTCACCTTGGTCCCGACCTTCACCACCAGCGATGAACCCTTCACCTTCAGATCCTTGATCACGCTGACGGTGTCGCCGTCGCGCAGCTCGGTGCCATTGGAATCGCGCACCACGCGCGCATGCTCGGCGCTCTCCGCTGCAGCTGCTTGCGGCCATTCATGCGCGCATTCCGGGCAGACATATCGGTCGCCGTCCTCGTAGGTGAATTCCGAGCCGCATTTCGGGCAGGGGGGCAAGTCGCTCATGTCGTTTCCTGTTTCGATTGATAGTCCGTTTTCCCGGCGGGTGGTTGGCCTTAGCGCCCCTCGCCGCGCCCCCCCGGCGCCACCCGGTGCTCCACCGCGAACACCGCCGCCTCCACCCGCGACGACAGGTTGAGCTTGGCGAGAATATGCCGCACGTGGAGCTTGACGGTGTCGTGGCTGATGTCGAGGGTGCGGGCGATGGCCTTGTTGGACTCGCCGCGCGCCAGGTGGGTGAGGATTTCGCGTTCGCGCGGGGTCAGCGCGTCGAGCAGAGAGCCGGCGTCCTGGCCTTTCTGGTCGTACAGCTTGACGAGCTTGGCGGTCATCGCCGGAGCGACCACGGTCTCGCCGCGCTGGGCGCGCAGGATGGCGTCGACCACTTCGTCGGGTTCCATGCTTTTCAGCAGATAGCCGTTGGCGCCGGCGCGCAGGGCGCGTGCGAGATCGTCTTCGGCTTCGGAGAGGGTGAGGATGAGGATGGGCAGGGCGAAGCCGTCGCCACGCAGTTGCTGCATCAGGGTGATGCCGTCGGTGCCGGGCATGTTGAGATCGACGATGAGCACGTCGGGGCGGTGCGCTTTCAGCAGCATGGCGACGTCGTCGGGGTTGCCGGTAAAGGCGGTGACCTCGATGCTGCCGCTCTGTTCGAGCAGTTCGGCCAGACCCTTGCGGAACAGGGTGTGGTCGTCGACGAGAATGATGCGGGTGAGGCTCATGCGGGATGCTCGCTGTGTTGGTGGGACGCGGCGCGCTGGGGAAAGACCAGACGGATCACGGTGCCGCCGGCGGGGCGGGATTCCACGGTGAGCTTGCCGTTCAGCTTGGCGGCGCGTTCGCGCATGATGGTCAGCCCGAAGCTCTTGCCGAGGGTGGAAGACTCGTCGTTTTTCTTCTGCACGCCGACGCCGTCGTCGGCGACGTTGACGATGTACTGGCCGTTTTCCAGGTCGAAGGTGATGACGACGTGGCGCGCGCGCGCGTGCTTGGCGATGTTGTAGAGCGACTCCTGGATGATGTGGAAGACCTGGATTTCCTCGTCGGGCGTGAGCGAGACGTCCTGCACCAGGTTGAGGAAATCGACGTCGGCATTGGCCTTCTTGCGGAAGCTCTTGGCGAGTTCCTGGATCGCCGGCACCAGCCCGCGCGGATTGATGCGGTCGCGATACTGGGTGATGAGATCGCGCAGGTCGGCATAGGCGAGATCGACCGCCTCCTCGACGTCGCCCAGGTAGCGGCTGGCCTTGGAGTAGTCCTCGTGGCGCATCGCGTCGCTCAAAACGGTGAGCCGCATCTTGGCGTAGGCCAGCGTCTGCGCCAGCGAGTCGTGGATCTGGTTGGCCAGCATCTGGCGTTCGTTCATCAGCGAGATGCGCATGTTCTCGCGCGTCAGCCGCGCGTTTTCCAGCGCGATGCCGAGGTGTTCGCTGATCGAGCGGAACAGCAGGCGTACGTCCTCGGGGACGCTGTGGCCCTCGTCCAGAAACAGGTTGTAGACGCCCATGACCTGGTTCTTGTGCATCAGCGGCACCGCCACCACGGTGTTGCAGGTGTCGCTGAAATAGGTGTCGTTGGCCTGGCGCTTGCAGAAGGCGACGTTGTTCCAGCTGCTCACCGTCACCTCGCGCGCGGCCTTGCCGCACACGCCGCAATCGACGCTGACAATGCTCTCGTGTTCGACCAGTTCCGGCGGCAGGCCGACCGAGCCGATCAGGCGCAGATGCGTGCGGTCGTCGGTGATGACGCGCACCGCGCCCGCCTGCGCGCCGGCCAGGCGGATCATGGTCGACAGGAAGCGCCCCAGCAGCTGTTCGACGTTGGCGTCGCTGGACAGGCTGGTGGTGATTTCCGACAGCACCCGCAGAGCCGGGATGCTGACGTTGTCCGGGTCGGTGGAGGCGTGGTGCTGGATCAGGGGATGAATGTCTTTCATGGCCAAGTCAGAAGAAGCAGCTTTTTAGCATATTCCGATTTGTGCGCGATCCCAAGCCCCGCGTCACGGCGCGTCGGCCGCTGGCGCGGGGGCGGGCGGCACCGGCACCACCACGCTGGGCTCGAGGTCTTCCGGAAAACCGCCTTCGGCCGAAGGTTCCTTGGCGGGCGGGTCGGCCTGGCTGGTGGCGCCGTCGGGTTTGTCCTTCAGCGGCATGCGCGGGGCGATGGGCGCCGGTTCGGCGACGGGTGCGGCAGCCGCCGCCGGCTTGGGCGGCGCCGGCGGCTGCGGATACAGGTGCGGCTGCAAAGCGGGCAGCAGGGTTTTCAGGATCTGCGTGGTGAGCGAACTGGTGAAGCCGAACTGGCCGGCCTGCTCGCCCGGCACCAGCGCGGTGAGGGTGCCGAAATAGCGGTCGCCCAGATAGAACGCGAAGGTGGCGGTACGGTTGACCACGCGCGATTCGAGCAGTTGCCCGCCCTTGCCGTAACGCTCGAAGCGGTGATCGCCGGTGCCGGTCTTGCCGCCGATGGCGAGCGGCTGGCCGGCTGCATCCTTGAGCGCGCCAGCCAGCCGCGCGGCGGTGCCGCCCTCCACCACGCGTGCCAGCGCGCGGCGCACGGTGTGCGCCACCTCGGCCGGCATCAGCCGTTCGCCGCGGGCCGGCTTGGGCGACAGGCGGGTGTCGTAAGGCGTGTCGGCCGCAAAATGCAGGCCGACGAGGCTCGTCATCGGCGCGCGCACGCCGTCGTTGACCAGAATGCTCATCAGTTCGGCCAGCGCGGCGGGGCGGTCGCCCGAGCTGCCGATGGCGGTGGCGTACGACGGCGTGATGTTGTCGAACGGGTAGCCCAGCCGTTTCCAGTCGTGCAGCAGGCCGTCGAAGGCCTCGACTTCGAGCAGGCTCTGGATGCGGATGTCCTGCGCATTCTTGCGGCTGGTCTTGAACAGCCAGTTGTAGACCTCGCGGCGCACCCCGGCGCCCTGTTCATAGAGCGCCTTGAGGTCGGTCTTCGGCGCCGCGCGCAGGGTTTGCACCACCCACAGCTCCAGCGGGTGAATCTGCGTCACGTAGCCGCGGTCGGCCAGATTGTAGGCGTCGGGCGCGTGGGTTTTGTAGAGCGATTCGAGCGTCTTCCGGCTGAGGCTGGCGCTGGCAGGAACCTGCTGGTGCAGCGTGGCGACGTACGCATCGAAGCTCGCGTTCGGTTCCAGATAACGGAACACCGAGGTGAAGCGGCGCGGGTTGGCACGCACGCGGGCGTACAGGTCCTCCGCCATCTGCGCCGCCGTCCGGCCCTGGTGGCGCTGGTAGAAGCGGTGGGTGAAGACGCGGCCTTCCTTGTCGACAAAACGCATCAGATAGGTTGCGCGCATCGGGTTGCTGGCGTCGTCCAGGATGCGCGCCGCCGCCCCCGGCGAGGCGCTGGCGTAATGCCGCACGATATCGCGCATGATGCGGATGTAGACGAGGTTGACCGAGTTCTTGGTGGCCTCCCATACATCCATCACGCGGCCATTGTCTCGGGAATCGAAGTTGGCGAAGTTGTGCAGGCCGCCGCCGGTGAAAAAGGTTTCCGGCGATGCCGAATAGGGGCGGCTCATTGCCGCGTCGAGGGTGACGGCGAGCGTCTCGCTGCGGTTCGTCAGCAGGCGCGCCGCCACCCATTGGGCCAGTATGTCGCGCTGCGGCTGGGCTTTCTGCGCGAGCACTTTCGCATCGAGCACACGGTAGTCGGCGTGCAGCCGAGCGATGATTTCCAGGTAGGTGACCAGGGTGCGCAGCTTGGCGGTGGAGCCGAGATCGAGGCGCGCCTGGCTGTTGATGTCGAACGGCTGGTTAAGATTGTCGGCCTGGATGCGCAGCACGTTGCCGGACGGCGCTTTTTCATACAGGGTGAAGCTGTAGATCACCTGGCTCAGCGGGTCTTCCGGTTTCAGCAGGCGAAACCCGATCAGCCCCGATGCGGCGGCGGCTTCCGATTTGGCCAGACTTTGCAGGTAGCCGCTGACGATCTTCTGCGCCGGCTGGTTGATGGTGGTGTCGACCGCCAGGTCGAGCCGGTCGAGATCGTACAGGCGCTGCTCGGCGAGCAGCGCGGCGACGCGGATGCGCTGCGCATTGGTGGCTTTCTGGTCGGCGAAACGCTGCGCCGGCGGGTCGATGCGCAGGCGCGTGCTGCGCAGCTTGACGGCCTTGGCGCGGCTGGCGAGTTCGCGCGAAATCAGATTGGCGCCGGCCAGCAGATCGAGGTGGTCGTCGGTGAGGGCGTCCAGCGCCTTGCGGTTGGCGGCGAGGTAATACGACGGGCGGCGCTCCGCCACGATCAGCGACAGTACATGCTTCAGCGCGCTGGCGTAGGCCGTGTCGCGGGCAGCCGGCTTGCTGGCCAGGATGCGGTTGATCTCGGCGAAGTCCAGTCCGTACCACGCCCACAGGCCGTCGCCGACACCGTTGACTTCGCCGAAGCGCGGCGCCGCGGCGAGCGGAACCGTGTTGAGGTAGGCCATCACGGTTTTGCGCCGCATCGGCAGCGTGTTGGCGCCATCGAGATAGGCGCGCAGGCTGGCGGTGGCCATCTGGCGCAGCTTCTCGCTCATGCTGCCGGTCAGGCCTTCCGGAGAATGGCGGTATTTTTCGATCTGCGTCGGCAGGGTGCTGCCGCCCGGCACGTTGCGATCCGTGTCGACCAGGCTGATGCCTTTTTCCAGCAAGGCCTGGGCGAGCCGGTCCCATTCCACCGCCGGGTTGCGGGTGGGAAACTGCTCGGTCAGCAGTTCGCGGTTTTCGATATGGAGCAGGGCGTCGACCAGCACCTTGGGGATCTCCTCGAAGCGGCGGTACACCCGCGTCGGATGCTGCCCCTGATAGAGCGGTTTGCCGTCGCTGTCGAAAAGAGTCAGGCCGGCCTGATCCTTTTCGTGATACGGCAGGAACAGGCCGAGATCGTCTGCCCGCGCCATCTGGATGCTGATCCGGGCCTGCCGGTCGATTTGCCAGCCTGCGCGGTCGAGCCGTGCCAGGTATTCAGGCAGCTTGTTGTAGCCGAGGCGCACGTCGTACGGCCCCTGGCCCGGGTAACGGATGCGGTCGGACGGTCCCGACCGGATTTGCCAGGTCATTTTCTGCGCGGTCTTGGCGAGATACTTCGCTTCCAGCGCCGACGACAGCAGTTCCCAGGCGATCAGCCCGATCAGCCCGATCAGCAGCAGCAGGATGCCAAGGCCGATCAGGATGCGGCGCGGGACCTTGTGCATGCTTCAGACCCAGTCGCGCGCGCCGAGAAAGTCGGTGTAGAGCGCCGCTTCCGGCGTGCCGGGCGCGGGATGCCAGTCGTAGCGCCATTTCACGATCGGCGGCAGCGACATCAGGATCGATTCGGTGCGCCCGCCCGATTGCAGGCCGAACAGGGTGCCGCGGTCGAAAACCAGGTTGAATTCGACGTAGCGGCCGCGCCGATAGGCCTGGAAGTCGCGTTCGCGTTCGCCGTAGGGCGTGTCGCGGCGGCGCTGGAGAATCGGCAGATAGGCGGTGAGGAAGGCATCGCCCACACTTTTCGTCATGGCGAAGGCATGCTCGAAGCCGCCCTCGGAAAAGTCGTCGTAGAACACGCCGCCGATGCCGCGCGGCTCGTTGCGGTGCCTGAGGAAGAAATAGCGGTCGCACCATTCCTTGAAGCGGGGATGCAAGCCGGCGCCGAACGGATCGAGCGCGTCCTTGCAGGTGGCGTGGAAGTGCCGCGCGTCGTCCTCGAAGCCGTAGTAGGGTGTCAAATCCATGCCGCCGCCGAACCACCACACCGGCGCCTCGCCGTCCTTCATCGCGACGAAGCAGCGCACGTTCATGTGCACCGTCGGCGCGTAGGGGTTCTTCGGGTGCAGCACCAGCGAGACGCCCATCGCCTCCCAGCGCCGCCCGGCGAGCTCCGGCCGGTGTGCGCTCGCCGACGGCGGCAGCTGGCTGCCGAGCACGTGCGAGAAATTCACCCCGCCGCGCTCCAGCACATTGCCTTCCTCGATCAGGCGCGAGATGCCGCCGCCGCCCTCGGGGCGCTCCCAGGCGTCGGTGCGGAACGGCAGGCCGTCGGCGGCTTCCAGCGCGGCGACGATGCGCGCCTGCAGGTCGAGCAGCCAGGTTTTGACTGCGCTTGTATTAAACGTGGCGGTGTCGAAGGCGTCGGATGGCATCAGGGTCTCAAAACGGTTCCGGTGGCAAGGTCGATCAGGGTGGAGGGACGGCGGCGCCGGCCGATGCGGCCATCGATCACGCGTACCTGCGCGCCGAATATTCTGCGGCATTCGGCTGCGCTTTTGGCGGGCGGCTTGCCGCTTTTGTTGGCGCTGGTGGAAACCAGCGCCATGCCGAGGCTGCGGCACAGCCGTGCGGCGCCGGCGTGGGCGGTGACGCGCACCGCGATGGTGGGGCGTCCGCCGGTGAGCAGGGGGGGGCAGGCGGCGGACGCGGGCACCACCCAGGTGACGGGGCCGGGCCAGCTGCGCTGCATCCGCGCCCGGTCGGGCGCACTCAGGGGACGCACGAAGGTTCGCAGCCGCTTGAAGCGGTCGGCGATCAGCAGCAGGCCCTTGGCGGCGCTGCGGCCCTTGAGCCGGATGAGGCGCTTCAGCGCACGCGGATTGCGCGGGTCGCAGCCGAGGCCGTAGCAGGATTCGGTCGGGTAGGCGATCAGGCCGCCGCGCCGCAGGTACGCGCGCAGGTTCGTCGCCTCGCAGCTCACGCCTGGCGCCTCACTTCTTGCGGTCGAGCGCGCGCCAGCCGATGTCGCGGCGGTATTGCATGCCTTCGAAGTGGATGCAGGCCGCCGCCTCGTAGGCGCGCTTCTGCGCCATGCGCACGCTGTCGCCGAGCGCGGTCACCGCCAGCACGCGGCCGCCGCTCACCACGGTCCGCCCATCCTGCGCGGCCGTGCCGGCGTGGAACACGTGCAGGTCGGCGGCGGCGGCGGGCAGTGCGCCGATGAGCGCGCCCTGCTGCGGCGCGTCGGGGTAGCCGGCGGCGGCCAGCACCACTGCAAGCGCGGTGCGGCGGTCCCATTCGGCCTCGGCCTGGTCGAGCCTGCCGTTGACGGCGGCTTCCAGCAAGGCGACGAGATCGGATTTCAGCCGCATCATGATCGGCTGGGTTTCCGGGTCGCCCATGCGGCAGTTGAATTCGAGCACCTTGGGCGCGCCGTCGGCGCCGACCATGATGCCGGCGTACAGAAAGCCGGTGTAGCGGATGCCGTCGGCAGCCATGCCCTCGACCGTGGGATGGATCACCTCGCGCATGATGCGCGCGTGCAGTTCCGGCGTGACCACCGGCGCCGGCGAATAGGCGCCCATGCCGCCGGTGTTGGGGCCGGTGTCGCCGTCGCCCAGGCGCTTGTGGTCCTGGCTGGATGCCAGCGCCAGCACGTGCTCGCCGTCGACCATGACGATGAAGCTGGCTTCCTCGCCCAGCAGGCATTCCTCGATCACCACGCGGTGGCCGGCTTCGCCCATGCTGTTGCCGGCGAGCATGGCGTCGACCGCGGCGTGCGCCTCGTCGGCGCTCGTCGCGACGACCACGCCCTTGCCGGCGGCCAGGCCGTCGGCCTTCACCACGATGGGCGCGCCGTGCCTGTCGATGTAGGCGTGCGCCGCGGCGGCATCGGTGAAGGTGCCGAAGGCCGCAGTGGGGATGCCGTGGCGCGCCATGAACTGCTTGGCGAAATCCTTCGAACTTTCGAGCTGCGCGGCGGCGGCGCTCGGGCCGAAAATCTTCAGCCCGGCGGCGCGGAAGGCGTCGACCACGCCCGCCGCCAGCGGCGCTTCGGGACCGACCACGGTGAGCGCAACCTCTTCGCGGCGGGCGAATTCGACCAGCGCCGGGATGCCCGAAATGGGCACGTTGAGGAGACCGCTTTCGGTTGCCGTACCGCCGTTGCCGGGTGCGACGTAGACCTGGGAAACCTTGGGCGATTGCGCGAGCTTCCATGCCAGTGCGTGTTCGCGTCCGCCGGAGCCGATGACGAGGAGTTTCATGGGTGCGTGAGGGTGAGGGGTGAGGCGTTAGGGGTTAGGCGCGGTGTGGCGCGGGAGCTGACGTTCGCGCTTTTCGCCTCACGCCTCGCTCCTCACGCCTCACCGGCACGTCAGTGCCGGAAATGCCGCGTCCCGGTGAACACCATCGCGATGCCGTGCGCGTTGGCGGCGGCGATGACTTCATCGTCGCGCATCGAGCCGCCGGGCTGGATCACCGCCTGGATGCCAGCCGCCGCCGCCTGGTCGATGCCGTCGCGGAAGGGGAAGAAGGCGTCCGAGGCCATCACCGAGCCGGGCACCGGCAGGCCGGCGTGCTCGGCCTTGATCGCGGCGATGCGCGCGGAGTTGACGCGGCTCATCTGGCCGGCGCCGACGCCGACGGTCATGCGATCCTTCGCGTAGACGATGGCATTGGATTTGACGAACTTGGCGACGCGCCAGGCGAACAGCAGGTCGTCCATTTCCTTCTCGGTCGGCGCGCGTTGCGTCACCACCTTCAGCTCGGCGTTGAGCAGCACGTCGGCGTCCTGCACCAAGAGGCCGCCGGCCACGCGCTTCATGTCGAGCTGGGCGACGGCGCCGCTCCAATGGCCACATTCGAGCAGGCGCACGTTCTTCTTCGCGGCGACGGCGGCGGAGGCCTCCGGGCTCACCTCGGGGGCGATGATGACCTCGACGAACTGGCGTTCGACGATGGCCGCAGCGGTGGCGCCGTCGAGCCGGCCGTTGAAGGCGATGATGCCGCCGAAGGCCGACTCGGGGTCGGTCTTGTACGCGCGGTCGTAGGCTTCCATGAGGCTCGCGCCGTAGGCGACGCCGCAGGGGTTGGCGTGCTTGACGATGACGCAGGCCGGCGCGGCGTCGAACTGCTTGACGCATTCGAGCGCGGCGTCGGTGTCGGCGATGTTGTTGTAGCTGAGTTCCTTGCCCTGGATCTGGCGCGCGGTGGCGATGGTGCCTGCCGGGGCATTCGCCTCGACATAGAAGGCACCGGCCTGGTGTGGGTTCTCGCCGTAGCGGCAGGTCTGCGCGCGGGTGAAGTTCAGGTTGAGACGCTCGCCGAACTGTGCCTTTTTGCCGGCGTCGTTCAGCGCGGTGAGGTAGTTGGAGATCGCGCTGTCGTATTCGGCGGTGTGGGAAAACGCCTTTTTCGCGAGGCCGAAGCGGGTGGCGTCCGTGAGCGCGCCGCCGTTGGCCTGCATCTCGGCGACCAGTGCCGGGTAATCGGCCGGGTCGGTGACGATGGCGACGAAGCGGTAGTTCTTGGCCGACGAGCGCACCATCGCCGGGCCGCCGATGTCGATGTTCTCGATCGCGTCGTCGAGGATGTGCGGCTTCGACACCGTGGCGACGAAGGGATACAGGTTGACGCACACCAGGTCGATGTAAGGCATGCCGTGCTCGCTCATCGTTGCCACGTGCTCGGGCAGGTCGCGCCGGGCGAGGATGCCGCCGTGCACTTTCGGATGCAGCGTCTTGACGCGGCCATCGAGCATTTCGGGGAAGCCGGTGTATTCGCTGACGTCGATCACCGCGAGGCCGGCGTCGCGCAGCGCCTTGGCGGTGCCGCCGGTGGACAGCAGTTCGACGCCGGCCGTGGCGAGGGCGCGGGCGAAATCGACGAGGCCGGTTTTATCCGATACGGAGAGCAGGGCGCGCTGGATTTTCATGAGGCGGGAGCGGAAAGGGTTAGTCGGAAAGGCCATGCTCGCGCATTTTCTTGCGCAGGGTGTTGCGGTTGATGCCGAGCATGTCGGCCGCGCGCGTCTGGTTGCCCGCGGCGCGGTCGAGGATGTAGGTCAGCAGGGGTTTTTCCACCGCGCTCACCACCATGTTGTAGATCTCGCTCGGCGTCTCGCCGTCGAGGTCCTTGAAATAGCGATTGAGCGACCGCCGCATGCAGGCGGCGATTTCGTTTTCTTCTATCATTGAAGTTCCCCTTTATGCCGCAAGCCTTGAAGCGGGCGGCATGTCTTGCGTGTTATTGTTTTCGTGGCTGGTTTCGTAGCGCAGGCGGCTGTCGGCGCGCGCCGCCTGGGCAAAGTATTCGTTGACCGCGGCGAGCTGCTCGGCCACCGAATCGAGCTGGTTCATGGTGTGGCGGAAAGCGCTGCTGCCCACCAGTCCGCGGGTGTACCAGGATATGTGCTTGCGTGCCACGCGCACGCCGGTGACGTCGCCGTAGAACGCATGCAGATCGTGGATGTGCTCGAGCAGGACGGCGTGGATTTCCGCCACTTCGGGCTGCGGCAGATGCTCGCCGCTGGCCAGGTAATGCGCGATTTCGCGGAAGATCCACGGCCGTCCCTGCGCGGCGCGGCCGATCATCACGGCATCCGCGCCGGTGTATTCGAGGACGTATTTCGCCTTTTCCGGGGTGGTGACGTCGCCGTTGGCGATGACGGGAATGCGCGCTTCCGCCTTCACCGCGCGGATGGTGTCGTATTCGGCCTCGCCGCTGTAGCCGCAGGCGCGGGTGCGGCCGTGCATCGCCAGCGCCTGCACCCCGGCGCTCTCGGCGATCTTCAGGATGTTCAGCGCATTCTTGTGCTCGCGATCCCAGCCGGTGCGGATCTTCAGCGTCACCGGCACCTC
Organism: Thiobacillus sp. 65-1059; assembly: GCA_001897675.1. Taxonomy (GTDB): domain Bacteria; phylum Pseudomonadota; class Gammaproteobacteria; order Burkholderiales; family Thiobacillaceae; genus Thiobacillus. Next base: position 59,507 of record MKUE01000004.1, read on the forward strand.
GGGGACGGCCTTGACCACGGCGTCGAGGATGCGGCCGACCAGGGCCTCGTCCTGCAGCAGGGCGGAGCCCGCCATCACGTTGCACACCTTCTTCGCCGGGCAGCCCATGTTGATGTCGATGATCTGCGCGCCGCGGTCGACGTTGTGGCGTGCGGCCTCCGCCATCATCGCCGGGTCGGCGCCGGCGATCTGCACGCTGATCGGGTCGACCTCGCCTTCGTGGTTGGCGCGCCGCGCGGTCTTGGCCGAACCGTACAAGAGCGAGTTCGACGTCACCATCTCGGACACGGCCATGCCGGCGCCCAGCTTCTTGCAAAGCTGGCGGAAAGGCCGGTCGGTCACCCCGGCCATGGGGGCGACGATCAGGCGGTTCTTGAGGTGGTGGCTGCCGATACGCATAAGGGATCGCATTTTACCCGCGTCGCGGGCCCCGACCAAGCCGGAGAGAATTTACATTTCGGGCTGGAGGCATGCGGCCTTAGCGGCTACCATCCATGAGATCGCGTTTCATCGAAAAACAGGGGGAAAACATGGGTTTTATGTCGGAATTCAAGGAATTTGCGGTCAAGGGCAATGCCATGGACCTGGCGGTTGGCGTCATCATCGGCGCGGCCTTCGGCAAGATAGTCGACTCGATCGTCAATGACCTCATCATGCCGATCGTCGGCGCGGTTTTCGGCGGCTTCGACTTTTCCAACCTGTTCCTGCCGCTGAAGAGCGTGCCGGAAGGCGTGGCGATGACGCTGGTGGAAGTGAAGAAAGCCGGGGTGCCGGTATTCGCCTACGGCAGCTTCCTGACCATCCTGCTCAATTTCATCATCCTGGCCTTCATCGTCTTCATCCTCGTCAAGCAGATCAACCGGCTGAAGAAGGAAGCGCCGCCTGCCCCCCCCCGCCGCCACGCCGGAGGACATCGTGCTGCTGCGCGAGATCCGCGACAGCCTGAAAAAATAGGGCGCCGGACCCGGCAAGCGGATAGGGCAACGCGGCGAGGCCGGGTTGCCCTTTTTCATGGGCGCAGCAATCAGTGCGCTGCCTCCCAGTTGCCGCCCGCGCCGACGCCGACGCGCAGCGGCACCTTGAGCGCGGCGACGTTGCACATGTGCGCGGGCAGTTCGGCGCGCACGCGGTCGAGTTCGCGCTCGGGCACTTCGAGGATGAGTTCGTCGTGCACCTGCAGCAGCAGGCGGCTGGCCAGCTTTTCCCGGTCGAGCCAGTCCTGTACCGCGATCATCGCCAGCTTGATCAGGTCGGCGGCGGTGCCCTGCATCGGTGCATTGATGGCGGCGCGCTCGGCGCCCTGGCGGCGCTGCGGATTCCTGGCGTTGATTTCCGGCAGGTACAGCCGGCGGCCGAACACGGTCTCGACGTAGCCCTGGCTGCGCGCGGCCTCGCGCGTGCGCTGCATGTAGTCGGCCACCCCGGGGTAGCGCGCGAAATAGCGGTCGATGTAGGCCTGCGCGGCGGCGCGCTCGAGGTTGAGCTGCGACGCCAGGCCGAACGCCGACATGCCGTAGATCAGGCCGAAGTTGATGACCTTGGCCATGCGCCGCTGGTCGCTGCTCACCTCGGCCAGCGGCACGCCGAACACTTCGGCAGCGGTGGCGGTGTGGATGTCGCGGTCTTCGGCAAAGGCCTTCAAGAGGCCGGCGTCGTCGGACAGGTGCGCCATGATGCGCAGTTCGATCTGCGAATAGTCGGCCGACACCAGCACGTGCCCGGGCGGCGCGATGAAGGCCTCGCGGATGCGGCGGCCCTCGGCGGTGCGCGCGGGGATGTTCTGCAGGTTGGGGTCGGAGCTCGCCAGCCGTCCGGTCACCGCGGTCGCCTGCGAATAGCTGGTGTGCACCCGTCCGGTGGCCGGGTCGATCATCTGCGGCAGCTTGTCGGTGTAGGTCGACTTCAGCTTGGCCAGCCCGCGGTAGTCGAGGATCGCCCGCGCGATCGGGTGGTCGAGCGCCAGCTGCTCCAGCGTTTCCTCGTCGGTGGAGGGTGCGCCGCCCGGGGTTTTCTTGAGCACCGGCAGGCCCTTCTGGGCGAACAGGATGTCGCCGATCTGCTTGGGCGAGCCGAGATTGAATGGCTGCCCGGCTTCCTGGTAGGCGCGCTGCTCCAGTTCCAGCATCTTCCTGCCAAGCTCGCCGCTCTGCACCGCGAGCAGGTTGCGGTCGAGCAGCACGCCGGCGCGTTCCATGCGGAACAGGATCTGCGCCACCGGCAGCTCGATGCGCCTGTACACGAAAGTCAGCGTGTCGGAGGCGCCGATCTGCGGTGCCAGCGCATCGCGCACCCGCAGCGTGATGTCGGCATCCTCCGCCGCGTATTCGCCGGCGCGCTCGATCGCCACCTGTTCGAAGCCGATGCGCGCTGCGCCCTTGCCGGTGACGTCGTCGTAGCTGAGCGTCGCCAGCCCCAGATGGCGCGTCGCCAGGTTGCCGAGCTCGTGCGACTGGTGCGCTTCGAGCACGTAGGACTGCAGCAGCGTGTCGTCCGCCACGCCGCCGAGCGCGATGCCGTAGTTGGCGAAAATATGGCGGTCGTACTTGAGGTGCTGGCCGATGATCCTGGGTTCGGGGTTTTCCAGCAGCGGCTTCAACCTGGCCAGAACGGCGGCCCGGTCAAGCTGCGCGGGCGCGCCGGCATAGTGATGCGCCAGCGGCAGGTAGGCCGCTTCGCCGTGGGCCGTGGCGAACGAGATGCCGACCAGTTCGGCCTGCATCGCGTTGAGGCTGGTGGTTTCGGTGTCGAGCGCAAACGCCGGCGCGGCTTCCAGCCTGGCGATCCAGGCGTCGAGCCGGGTCTCGCTCAGGATGGTTTCGTAGCCGGCGCGATGCTCGCCGCTGCAGTCCTGCTCGGGCGTCGAGGCCGCGCCGGTGGCGGCGGCGTCGAGCTCGCGCAGCCAGGTGCGGAATTCGTAGCGCTCGAACAGCGCGCGCAGCGCGTCCCGGTCGCGCGGCCCGAGGACCAGATCGTCGAACTCGAAGGGCAGCGTCACATCGGTCTTGATGGTGATCAGCGCGCGCGCCTGCGGCAGCCAGTCGCGGGCGGCGCGCAGGTTGTCGCCGACCGTGCCCTTGATGGCGTCGGCA
>MKUE01000005.1 GCA_001897675.1 Thiobacillus sp. 65-1059
TGCGGGGACCCTCCGCCCAGGACCGCGTGCTGGCCCTCGATACCCTGTACATCAACGGCATGCTCACGATATTGATGCTGGGAATAGGGATCGGCTCTGCCGTCTATTTCGACATTGCCCTGCTGATCGCCCTGTTCGGCTTCGTCGCTTCGACCGCGATGGCCAAATTCCTGCTGCGCGGCGAGGTGATCGAGCCATGATGGCCATCGACATTTCGCCATGGTTTGCCCTGCCGGCGGCACTGCTGCTGATCTGCGGCGGCCTGCTGACCCTGGTCGGCTCCCTCGGCCTGCTCCGCCTCGATACGTTCTACGCCCGCATCCACGCCCCGACCATGGGCAACACGCTGGGCGCCGGCTGCGTATTGCTGGCTTCGATCCTGGTGTCTTCCGCACTGGCCCAACGGCCGGTGATCCACGAAGTCCTCATTACCGTATTCATCCTCCTGACATCGCCGGTCACCGCAATGCTGCTGATGCGCGCAGCCGTCTTCCGCGGCCGCGACTGAGCTGCAGGCAGCCGTGCCGCAGGCCGGCCGCGGCCCGCGCAAAGACTGGCGCAGAAGCGGCACGCAACGGCTGGTTTAAACGAGTGGGGCGTTCCCGGCCGAATTTCTTGCCGGCCGGCCAAGTTCAGGCTGCAGGAACAAACTGCAGGGATGAGGCGGACACGCCGAAAGCGCGCCGTGCAGAAACGACAAAACGGGCAAAAGCCCGTCCTGTTTTACCTACCGTTGGTAGGCGCGATTGGACTCGAACCAACGACCCCCACCATGTCAAGGTGGTGCTCTAACCAGCTGAGCTACGCGCCTAATGCGGGGCGAATCATAACCGAAACGTCACGCGCGTGTCGAGCCGGAACGGCTTTTTTTCGCGTTATTTTCGCGGCCTCGGCTCCGCAACATCTTGGCGTTGACGGGCCTGGTTGAAGGGAACCGCGAATCCGTGGCCAGCAAGGCTTGGTGCCCGCGATCCTCGACAGGATCAGCGCGCTCATTTATCGAATGCTGACAGTCATGCGAAGCCGCCTTCCCCTGCCGGCATTTCACCCCAGGCTCCACCGCCGGATCACCTCGTACCGCGCACCCTCGGCTTCGGTGCGCGAGGCCACCAGCACGAACTCGCCTACAGGCCAGCCTACCGGCACACACGCCGGCGGTTCGCCGCCCGCCGTGTTGCGCAACAGGGTGACATGCGGCACGTGCGGGCGGGCGTCGACGGCATAGCCGGCAGCCTGCAGCGCGGCATTCAGGGCACCGGCCAGTTCGACGTAGTGCGGCGGCGTCCGGTTCGCGCCCAGCCAGCCGATGCGGTTGTGCCGCCAGTAACCGGGGCGGTCGAGGACCAGTTCGAAGGCATCGGCCTGGACGGTATCGGCGCAGGCGGCCAGCTCGCCAAGCTGTCCGGCCGGCGTGCTGCCGAGAAACGCCAGGGTGAGATGCAGGGTGTCGGCGCGCATGCGCCGGCCACCCCAGTGCTGGTGCAGCCATTTGCCGGTGCGGTTGAGTGCGGCGCGGGTGGCGTCATCCGGCCACAGCGCGAAAAACAGCCGCAGCGTGGCGGGCTTGGCTGCTGCGGCAGGGCCGGGTTCAGTCACGCCCGATCAGGCACACCGCCTCGGCTGCGATGCCCTCGCCGCGCCCGGTGAAACCGAGTTTTTCGGTGGTGGTGGCCTTGACGTTGACACGGTCGATGGCGATGCCGAGATCGTCGGCGATGTGCGCCGTCATCCGCGCGATATGCGGCGCCATTTTCGGCGCCTGGGCGATGACGGTGGCGTCGACGTTGCCGACGCGCCAGCCGCGCTCGCGCAATTGTTCGGCGACGCGGCGCAGCAGGATGCGGCTGTCGATACCGGCAAACGCGGCGTCGCTATCCGGGAAATGGCGGCCGATGTCGCCCAGCCCGGCCGCCCCCAGCAGCGCATCGCTGATCGCGTGCAGCAGCACATCGGCGTCGGAATGGCCGGCCAGGCCCAGTTCGTAGGGAATGTCGACGCCGCCGACGATAAGTTTGCGGTTGGCGACGAAGGCGTGCACGTCGAAGCCGTGCCCCACTCGGATCTCATTCATGCAGCTTCCTCAGAATCAGGCCTGCCAGCTCCAGGTCCTGCGGATACGTGACCTTGAGGTTGCGGCTGTCGGATTCGACCAGCCGCGGCTGCAGGCCGAGTTGCTCAATGGCCGAAGCCTCGTCGGTCATGTCGCTGCCGGCCGCACGCAGCGCTTGGACCAGCGTGCCATGGCGGAACATCTGCGGGGTCTGCGCCTGCCACAGGCCGGCGCGCGGCACCGTGGCCTCGGCCCGCGTGCCGGAAGCCGGCTCGGCAGCGGCGCGCTTGAGGGTGTCGGCCACCGGCACCGCGAGCAGGCCGCCCACCGGGTCGGCAGCGGCCTCGTCCAGCAGCTTCGCCAGCATCTCGTCCGGCAAACAGGGACGCGCGGCATCGTGCACCAGCACCCAGTCGTCGGCGGCACAGACCCGGGAGATGGCGTCGAGACCGTTCAGCACCGTTTCGGCACGGGTCGCGCCGCCGCAGCGCAGCACTTCGATGCGCTCTTCCCAGCCCTGCCACGCGTAGTTGTTCCAGCGCTTGTCGGTCGGCGAGAGCACCACAAAAATCCTGGCGATGCGCGGCTCGCGCGCCAGCACCATCATTGCGTGCGCGATCATCGGCAGCGAATTGAGGTCCAGGTACTGCTTTTCGATGGCCCCGCCCATGCGCGAACCCGAGCCGGCGGCGGGAATCAGCGCGTAGAAGCTCATGCCTCGCCTCCGGGCGCCAGCACGTCGCGGTTGCCGTTCGACTGCATGGACGACACCAGGCCGGCGCGTTCCATGTCCTCGATCATGCGCGCGGCGCGGTTGTAGCCGATGCGCAGCTGGCGCTGCACCGACGAGATCGACGCGCGGCGCGTCTTCAGCACGTAGGCGACGGCCTGGTCGTACAGCGGATCGGCCTCCGCGCCGGCCTCGCCGAATTCGCCGCCGCCCTCGCCTGCCTCTTCGGGCGACTCGAGCACGCCCTCGATGTACTCGGGCTCGCCCAGCGATTTCAGGTAATCGACCACGCGGTGCACCTCGTTGTCCGACACGAAGGCGCCGTGGACGCGCTGCGGCAGCCCGGTGCCGGGCGGCAGGTAGAGCATGTCGCCCTGCCCCAGCAGCGCCTCGGCGCCCATCTGGTCGAGGATGGTGCGCGAGTCGATCTTGGACGACACCTGGAAGGCGATGCGGGTCGGGATGTTCGCCTTGATCAGGCCGGTGATGACGTCGACCGACGGCCGCTGCGTCGCCAGGATCAGGTGGATGCCGGCCGCGCGGGCCTTCTGCGCCAGCCGCGCGATCAACTCTTCGACCTTCTTGCCGACCACCATCATCAGGTCGGCCAGCTCGTCGATCATCACCACGATCATCGGCATGGTTTCCAGCGGCTCGGGATTGTCCGGCGTCAGGCTGAACGGATGCGTCAAGGGCGTGCCGGCCTTCTTCGCATCGCGCACCTTCTGGTTGTAGCCGGCGAGGTTGCGCACGCCGACCGCCGACATCAGCTTGTAGCGCCGCTCCATCTCGCCGACGCACCAGTTGAGCGCGCTGGCGGCCTGCTTCATGTCGGTGACCACCGGCGCCAGCAGGTGCGGGATGCCTTCGTAAATGGAGAGTTCCAGCATCTTGGGGTCGACCATGATCATGCGCACCGCGCTCGGGTCGGCCTTATACACCAGCGACAGGATCATCGCGTTGACGCCGACCGACTTGCCCGAGCCGGTGGTGCCGGCGACCAGCAGGTGCGGCATCTTGCCGAGGTCGGCCACCACCGGATTGCCGGCGATGTCCTTGCCGAGTGTGACCGTCAATGGGCTGGCACTGTCGTGGTAGGCCCTGGAGCCGAGGATCTCGCTCAAGCGAACGATCTGCCGCTTGGGGTTGGGAATTTCCAGTCCCATGGTGTGCTTGCCGGGAATCGCCTCGACCACCCGGATGCTGATCACCGACAGCGTGCGCGCCAGATCCTTCGCCAGATTGACGATCTGGCTGCCCTTCACGCCTACTGCCGGCTCGATCTCGTAGCGGGTGATCACCGGGCCGGGCGAAGCCGACACCACTTTCACCTCGACGCCGAATTCGGCGAGCTTGCGCTCGATCATCAGCGAGGTGAACTCCAGCGCTTCGGGGCTCGCGGTTTCCACCGCCTCGTCCGCCGGGTCGAGCAGGTGCAGCGGCGGCAGCGGCGAATCCGGCAGATCGGAGAACAGCGGCGCCTGCTTCTCGGTGACCGCGCGCTCGGATTGCGGCACCTCCTTCACCACCGGTTCGATGCGGATCGGCGGCGCTTCGACTCGTTTCTTCTTTTCCACCGACACCTTGGCTTCGCGTTTTTGCTGCGCCACTTCGCCCAGCTTGCGGTCGCGATACGCCTGCCAGGCCTGGATCGTCTTCCAGTATGCCCGCTCCACCCACGCACCGGTGCGCTCGGCCATGCCGAGCCAGGACACGCCGGTGAAAAGGCTGAATCCCACGGCCATCAGCAGCAGCAGAATCAACGAGCCGCCGGTGAATCCCAGCAGCGCGCCCGCCGCAGTGCCCACGCCCGCACCCAGCACGCCGCCGTGGGCATCGGGCAGCGCCACGTCCCAGTGCCAGGTGCGCAGCCACTCGATGCCGGTGCTGGCCAGCAGCAGCAGGGCGAACCCGCCCAGCTTCAGCCAGCGTTGCCGCCCCCCCGCCAGCGGGGCCTCGTTCAGATGGCGGAACGTGTGAATGACGTAGGCCAGCGCCAGCACCACCCACCACCAGGCCGATACGCCAAACAGCATCAACAGCAAATCGGATAGCCAGGCGCCGCTCTTGCCGCCCAGGTTGTGCATCGCAGCACTGTCGCCCGTGGTGCTGAAGCCCGGGTCGGCGCCATCGTGGGTCAGCAGAATCGCCGCCAGCAACAGCGCGGCAAACCCCACCAGCAGCGCGCGCGCTTCGCGCAACAGGCGTTGCATGCGGGGCGGCAGGGGCGGGGACGAACGGGGAGCGGGGCGCGCCATGGAAACGGTTGAGCAGGAACTTATCGGGTGGGAAGGCTTCCGATTATACCGGGCGTGCGGCATGGAAATGCCGTCGCCATATTTGGTTAGAATAGTTCGCTTTCTCCGTCACCCGAGTACAGACCATGAGCACCACACACCACAAACTCATCATCCTCGGCTCCGGTCCCGCCGGCTATTCCGCCGCCGTGTATGCCGCGCGCGCCAATCTCTCGCCTGTCGTCATCACCGGCCTGCAGCAGGGCGGCCAGCTGATGACCACCACCGACGTCGACAACTGGCCGGCCGACGTCGACGGCGTGCAGGGCCCCGAACTGATGGACCGCTTCCAGCGCCACGCCGAGCGCTTCAAGACCGAAATCATTTTCGACCAGATCCACACCGCCAAGCTGACCGAAAAACCGTTCACCCTGATCGGCGATTCCGGCACCTATACCTGCGATGCGCTGATCATCGCCACCGGCGCCTCGGCCATGTACCTCGGCCTGCCGTCCGAGCAGGCCTTCATGGGCAAGGGCGTGTCGGGCTGCGCCACCTGCGACGGCTTCTTCTACAAGAACCAGGACGTCGCCGTCGTCGGCGGCGGCAACACCGCGGTCGAGGAAGCGCTCTATCTCGCCAACATCGCGCGCCACGTCACCCTGGTGCATCGCCGCGACACCTTCAAGTCGGAGAAAATCCTCGTCGACCACCTGATGGACAAGGTCAAGGAAGGCAAGATCAGCCTCGCCCTCGACAGCACGCTGGACGAGGTACTGGGCGACCAGACCGGCGTCACCGGCATGCGCATCAAGAGCACCAAGGACGGCTCGACCAAGGACATCGCGCTGACCGGCATCTTCATCGCCATCGGCCACAAGCCGAACACCGGCATCTTCGAAGGCCAGCTCGAACTGGAAGGCGGCTACATCGTCACCCGCTCGGGCCGCGTCGGCAACGCCACCGCCACCAGCATCGACGGCGTGTTCGCCGCCGGCGACGTGCAGGACCACATCTACAAGCAGGCCGTGACCAGCGCCGGCACCGGCTGCATGGCCGCGCTCGACGCCGAACGCTATCTGGACGCGCTCGGCAAGACCGCTTGAGCTGAGCCATGAAGCGCGGCCGCGTCACGGCGCTGCCACCCGCCTCGCTTGAGGCGCTGGCGCGCGTGCGCCGCGCGTTGCGCGAGCAGGCCGCCGCTCCGGGCGCGCGCCAGCAGGCGCCGCACAAGCCCCGGCCGCCGGCAGACGGCACCGTGCTGTTTCGCCGCGCTGTCGCCGACGCCGTGCCGCTGCCTCCGTCCAATCGCGCTGACATACCGCGCCCGCGCCCCAAGCCCGTCGCCCATCAAAGACGGGCCGACGAGCGGCAAGTCCTGATCGACGCCCTGTCCGACCCATGGGACTGGGAGGACGCGCTCGTCACCGGCGACGAACTGCTGTTCGTGCGCCCCGGCGTGCCCGCCGCCGCGCTGAGAAAATTGCGCCGCGGCGGCTGGGTCATCAAGGGCGAACTCGACCTGCACGGCCACACCGGCGACGAGGCGCGCCTCGCGCTGGCCGCCTTCCTCAACCGCTGCATGCGCGAAGACCGGCGCTGCGTGCGCATCATCCACGGCAAGGGCCACGGCTCGAAAAACCGCCTGCCGGTGCTGAAGAACAAGGTGCGCCACTGGCTGACGCAGCGCGAGGACGTGCTCGCGTTCTGCCAGGCGCGCACCGTCGACGGCGGCGCCGGCGCCGTTGTCGTGCTGCTCAAATCCTCGCCACGTTAAAGAAGAAAGGCCCGCCATGAGCGAACCCGTCATCACCGACTTCGAACTGCCGTCCACCGGCGGCACGACCTTCAAGCTGTCCGAGCATCGCGGCAGGAATGTCGTCGTGTATTTCTACCCCAAGGACAACACCTCCGGCTGCACCCTCGAAGGCCAGGAGTTCCGCGACCTGCACGCCGACTTCGGCAAGGCCGGCACCCTCGTCGTCGGCGTCTCGCGCGACAGCCTCAAATCGCACGAAGGCTTCAAGGCCGCGCACGGCTTCCCGTTCGAACTGCTCGCCGACACCGATGAAAAAGTCTGCGAACTGTTCGGCGTGATGAAGATGAAGAACATGTATGGCAAGCAGGTGCGCGGAGTCGAGCGCAGCACCTTCGTGTTCGACAAGGACGGCAGGCTGGTAAAGAGCTGGCGCGGGCTGAAAGCACCGGGGCATGCGGCGGAGGTGCTGGGGTTTGTGCAGGGGCTATAAGAAGCGCCGTTCGCCCTGAGCTTGTCGAAGGGCCTGTTCGCTGTAGTGGGGTGTTCGCTTAACCACTGACCGTTGGCCGGGGGTTGCCCGGCAGCTAGTCACTTTTCTTGGCGAGACAAGAAAAGTAACTTGCCGCCGGGCAACCCCCGGCCAACGGCCAGTGGTCCCGCAAAGCCAGTAACTACTCAGTGGTGCTTCGTGCCTAAACTCAACTGGATTGCTTCGCTTCGCTCGCAATGACAGGCAAAGCCTCATGCGAAGCAAAAAACCGCTCTACGATTTCCAGCTTCCGCGTCCGCGTCATCGCCGGCAGCGCATTCAGCAACAAGCGCCCATACGGCTTGTCCGCCAGCCGCGTGTCGCAGATCATCAGCACCCCGCGATCGGTCTCGGTGCGGATCAGCCGCCCGGCGCCCTGCTTCAGACTGATCGCCGCATGCGGCAACTGGTAATCCATGAACGGCTTGCCGCCGTTCTTCTCGGCCTGGGCGATGCGCGCGGCGACGACTGGGTCGTCCGGCGGCTGGAACGGCAGCTTGTCGATGATGACGACCGAGAGCACCTCGCCCGGCATATCGACGCCCTCCCAAAAGCTTTGACTCCCCAGCAGCACGGCGTTGCCGGCTTTCTGGAAACGCGCGAGGAGTTCGTTCTTCGGCGCGTCGCCCTGCACCAGCAAGGGGTAGTCCCAGCCGCGAAACTTGAAGGCATCGGTCAGCAGGCCGCGCGCCTTCTCCAGCGCGCGCAGGCTGGTGAACAGGATGAAGGCGCGGCCGCGGCTGACTTCCAGCACCGGCAGGGCGGCGTCGACGACGGCTTCGGTGAACTCGGGGGTGTTCGGCGCGGGCAAGCCCTGCGGCACGTAGAGCACGCCCTGGCGCGGGTAGTCGAAAGGGCTGTCGACGCACAGCGTTTCCGCCGTGTCTATCCCCAGGCGGGTTTTGAGGTGAGTAAAATCGCCGCCGACCGACAGCGTGGCCGAGGTGAGAATCCACGCCTGCGCGCGCTCCGTCAGCTTGGCGCCGAACATCGCGCCGACCGACAGCGGCGTCGCGTGCAGCAGCAGCGAACTCAGCGTGGTTTCGAGCCAGCGCACGCGCGGCTGCTCGGGATCGTCGTCGCGCTGCCAGCTGGCGAGGGTGGCCTGCACGCCCAACGCGCGCTCGAAGCAGTTCTTCAGGTCGGCGTCGCGTTCGGCCTGGGTTTCCAGCAGCCCGGCCGTTTCGTCCAGCGCCGCCGACAGCGTCTTCAGCGCATCCGGCCATTTGTCGTAGCGCACCAGTTCGGCGAGCGTGGATTTGACCGGGTTCTGCGGAAACGCCAGGCGCAGGTCGCGCGTGGCCTTGGTCAGGTCTTCCGCCGCGCGGCGCAGCGCCGGAAAATCGCCTGCCTTCACCGCCGCCAACCGCTTGGTGTCGCCCGCCAGATCGAGCAATTGCGCGGTGGACAGCGTTTCGCCGAAGAACTGCGCGGCGGTTTCGGCGAGCTGGTGGGCTTCGTCGAGGATCACGGTGTTGCAGGCGGGCAGCAGTTCGGCGACGCCCTCGTCCTTCAGCCACAGGTCGGCGAAGAACAGGTGGTGGTTGACCACCACCACCTCGGCGTCGAGCGCGGCCTTGCGGGCCGCCATCACGAAGCAATCCTTGAAGTGGCTGCATTCGCTGCCGAGGCAGCTGTCGCGGCTGGAAACCGCGTACTGCCAGGCCGTGGCGTCTTCGGGAATGCCGTCGGCCTCGGCGCGATCTCCGCTGGCGCTGGTTTCGGCAAAGCGGGCGATCCTGGCCAGCCAGGCGGCATCGTCGCGGTGGGCGAAACGGCCATCGCTCAAGTTGCGCCGCAGGTGATGGTGGCAGACGTAGTTGGCGCGACCCTTCAGCAAGGCCACCTTGACCGGCAACTTGAGCGCGCGGCGCGCCGCCGGCAGGTCGCGATGGAACAACTGGTCCTGCAAGGCCTTGGTGCCGGTGGAAATCACCACCTTGCCGCCCGACAGCAGCGCGGGAACCAGGTACGCCAGGGTCTTGCCGGTGCCGGTGCCGGCTTCGGCCAGCAGCACGCTGTTGCCGGCGATTGCGCGCTCGACCGCTTCGGCCATGGCGAGTTGCTGCGGACGCGAACGCCAGCCCTGCAGAACGGCGGCACACGCCCCTGCGGATGAAAAAATGTTTTCCAGATCAAGCATATCGAGATCGACTTCGGCGCGCAGTGTAACACCCGGAACAGGCTGCATCGGCTGCATTCGCCTCAAGTTTGCGCGTATTGCTGCCGTTAGTCTCACCGGTGCCGTCTACCCAATCCTGCTTATGCGCATATTCCTGCTCTGCCTGACACTAGCGCTGGCCCCGGTCTCGGCCCACGCTGCGATCGTCCGATTGGAGATGCGCCCCGGGATTGATGCCAGCGCCGAATATCTTGCGGGGCTGCGCAACAAGCCCGCGGTACTGCTGCTGCACGGTTTTTTGCAGACGCGCGAGTTTCCCACCGTCGCCACGCTGGCGCGCGGCCTGCAGGATGCAGGCTATCCCGTATTGACCCCCACGCTCAGCCTCGGCATTCCCAACCGGGCGCAAAGCCTGGCCTGCGAAGCGGTGCACCGCCACAGCCTGGACGAGGATGTCGCCGAAATTGCGCGCTGGGTGGACTGGCTGAAATCGCATGGCCACCGCTCCATCGTTTTGATCGGCCACAGTTTCGGCAGCATGCAGTTGCTGGCCTATCTGGCAGCCGGGCCGAGTGCGGCGGTAAAAGGCTATGTCGGCGCCTCGCTGATCGAAGTCCAGATCGGCACGACCCCGCGTGCAGCGCTGATCGCCCAGCTGGAAAGCCGCGTGCAGCGCAGGCAGCGCGACCTGGTCACCCAGCATGTGTCTTATTGCAGAAAATACCGTTCGACGCCGGAAGCCCTGTTGTCGTACGTGCGCTGGGATCAGGCGCGCACGCTGGCGGCATTGAGGCAATCCCCGGTCAACGTGAAACTCGTCATGGGGGATGCCGACGACATGCTCGGACATGGCTGGCTCAAGGCACTGCAGCACCTACAAACGCCCATGGCGATCGTGAAGGGCGCCAACCATTTCATGGATGGCGAACATGAGTTCGATCTGCTGGAGCACACCCTCAAATCGATGGAACCCGCACAGCCGCCCCTGCCTCGATGAAATGGTCTGAATCCATCTCCATCAAGCAGATCGCGCTCGCTTTCGTCACCGGGCTGCTGGTGCTGGTGAGCCTGATCGGCGGCTTTGCCGCCTACCAGACGCGCGCCGTCACGCGCAGCCTGGAACAGCACAACTGGGAAGCCGCGCAGTCCGAGCTTGCCAGCGGCGTCGAGCGCTTGTTGGCGCAGACAGGGGATCTTGCGAACAATCTGGCGCATTGGGATGAAACCCGGCAACAGCTGGTGACGCCCGAGTATTACACCTACTGGCGAGACCAGCGGGTATACGAAAGCGGCGTGCTGAACAGCCGTTTTGCCCGGGCGGCGCTGTATACCCGCGCCGGCACGCTGCTTGCCCCCAGTCCGGAAAAGAGCGGCCTGCCGTCGAAGCTGCCCGTCGGTTTGCCGCTGCAGCAGAACGCCAGCTGGCTGAGCAACCAGGCAGGCAGCATTGCCCTCTATCACGCATTCCCGGTATACAGCGACGAGCGTCGGCAAGCCCTGCTCGGCCACGGCCTGATCCGGATCGATTTCATGCCGGCATTGCTGCGGCAGGCAAAATTCCAGTTCACGGATACGCCGAGCGTCAAACTGGCACTCGAGCCGGGCGAAACGCTGGCCGCATCGCAGCTGTTTTCGCGCCTGAGTTTCAGCGCCCGCCCCGATCCCGATCAACTCAGGTTCCAGACGATTCTGTCGCGCACCCTGCTCGCGCTGTTTGTACTGCTGGTAAGCGCTGCACTGCTGGGTTTCGTGGCATACAACCGTCTGTTGATACGCCCGCTGGGGCGCCTGACACAGGACATCGACGCCATGCAGCACGGCCGTTTCAACCACAATCCGGCGCGCTCGCAGCCGATGCGCATCAGCGAACTCGAAAACATCCGCCGTTCGCTGCACGACTACCAGCTGCAATTGCGCGAGCTGCATGGCTCGCTGGAGCACCAGAACCGCGAATTTCACTCGCAGGCACGGCAGGATGCGCTCACCGGCTGCCACAACCGGCGCGCCTACGAAGAAGACTGGGAGGATTTCCGCCGGCAACTGCAAGCCGCGCCGCAGGGCGTGGCTTTCCTGTTGTTCGATTGCGACCGCTTCAAGACCATCAACGACACCTACGGTCACGCCAAGGGCGACCGCGTACTCACCATCGTCGCCGATGCGCTGGTGATGGCGCTGCGCGCCAACGATCGCCTGTATCGCCTCGGCGGCGACGAATTCGCCACCTTTCTGTCGCACACCACGCCCGCCCATGCCAAGCAGATCGCCCAGCGCTGCCAGAGCCTGCTCGAAGCCTCGGTCTTCAGCGATCTGGGAATCAGCGAACCGGTCGGGATCAGCATCGGCATCGCTTTCTGCGCGGCCGACCAGCTGGCGCACCTCGACGAACTGCCCAAACAGGCCGACATCGCCATGTATACCGCCAAGCAGCCGGGGCGCAACCGCATCGCACTGTACGGCGAAGACACCGAGCGTGCCGCGCAGGCGCTGGTGGCAAGCCGCGAGACCAGCGCGCTGTTCCAGGCGCTGGCCACGCCCGGCATGGTCGAGCTGCATTACCAACCCATCCATGGCCTGCCCGGGCGCAAGGTGGCGTATTACGAGGCGCTGGCGCGCATCCGCTACAACGGCGAGCTCATCATGCCGGGCGCATTCCTGCCGGTGGTCAGCAGCCGCCGCCTGGAAACCGAATTCGATCTGGCGGTGCTGCACCAG
This sequence comes from Thiobacillus sp. 65-1059, assembly GCA_001897675.1. GTDB lineage: Bacteria > Pseudomonadota > Gammaproteobacteria > Burkholderiales > Thiobacillaceae > Thiobacillus. The sequence continues at coordinate 12,140 of MKUE01000005.1, forward strand.
GTCGACGCCGATCTCTCGTCGCAGCAAATTCCGCCGGGAAGCGGCGTCTCGATCAACCTGTCGGCACAAAGCATTTCACGTCCCGAAATCGTGTCGCACCTGCTGGAACTGTCGCGCCACGGCACACGCCATCCCCTGATGCTGGAAATCACGGAAACCTCGCTGATCACCCAGATGATCGAAGTTCGCACCTATCTCGATTTGCTGCACACCGTCAATTACCGCATCGCCATGGACGACTTCGGCACCGGTTATTCGCCGCTGCGCTATCTGGTGGATTTGCCGGTGGATGTAGTCAAGTTCGACATTTCGCTGGTGAACAAGCTGGGACAGGACAACCGCGCCGGCCAGGTGGTGGCCGATTTCGCCCGCATGATGAAGGACGCCGGCTATGCGCTGGTGGCCGAGGGCGTGGAGACCGAAACCGTGCTGCAGAAAGTCGAAAGCCTGGGCTTTGCCCATGTGCAGGGCTATTTGCTGGGGCGTCCGGCCCCCCTGTCGCAGCTGGCCGTCCAGCCCGGCGCCGCCGGCCTGGACGCGCCGCCTGCTCCGCTTGACGATGACGGCTCAGTGTTTGCCTGAACGCCAGATGGAAAAGATGATCCACAGGCTGTTGAAAAACGCGATCAGGAACCCCAGCAATCCGAAAAACGGCAGGCCGAACAGCTGAGGGCCGCCTTCCACCGTCATGATGATGCTGGAGCCGACCACCAGCGAGGCGGTCAGAATGCCCATGGTCAGCCGGTTGCTGGCGCGGTCCAGCTGGTGGCCGAACTGGTCCAGCCGTTTCAGGTCGAGATCGACCTTCACCCGTCCGCGCCTCATGTCACGCAGCAGGTGGCGCAGGTCGCGCGGCAAGTCGGCCAGCACGTCCAGCGTTTCGCGCATGCTTTTGCGCCCGCGCGCCAGCAGCGCCTGCGGGGTATAGCGCCGCTGAATGACGCGTTCCACGAACGGCGTCACGTGGTCGATCATGTGGAACTCCGGGTCGAGCTGCTGCCCCAGCCCTTCCAGCGTGATCAAGGTCTTGAATAGCAGGGTCAGATCGGCCGGCAGCGCCAGGTTGTTGTCGCGCATCAGCGCCGTGATGTCGTTCAGCAACGCACCGATCTTGACATCCTTGAGCTGCAGGTCGTCGTAGCTTTGCAGCAGTTCCGCGACGTCGTAGGCCAGGCGGTCCTCATCCAGCACCGACTCGCCGCTCCAGTCCAGCAGTATCTGCAGCAGGCCCTGCACGTCCTTGCGCGTCAGCGCATGCAGCAGGTCGACAATCTGGTTGCGGCGGGAATTGGTCAGTATCCCCACCATGCCGAAATCGATCATGCCGATGCGGTTATCCGGCAGGAACAGCACATTGCCCGGATGGGGGTCGGCATGAAAATAGCCGTGTTCCAGCACCATGCGCAGCACCGTATCGGCGCCACGCGCCGCCAGCAGCCCGGGGTCGAGCCCGCGCGCACGCAGCTTGTCGGGCGCCACGCCCGCCATGCCGACGATTTCTTCCTGCACGTTGACGCGGTCGCTGGTGAATTCCCAATACACCCGGGGGATCTTCACCAGCGGATCATCGGCAAAGTGGCGTGCGAACTGGTCGATGTTGCGCGCCTCCTTGGCCAGATCGAGTTCGCGGTTCAGCGAGCGGCGGAACTGCGACACCATATGCACCGGATCGTAGCGCCGGAAATCCGGCACTTCGCTGTCCAGCAGCCTGGCGGCATGTTCGAGGATGCGCAGATCGGCCCGGATCACCGCCTCGATGCCGGGGCGGCGGATTTTGACGACGACCGGCGTGCCGTCCTTGTGCGTGGCGCGGTGCACCTGCGCGATGGACGCGGCCGCCAGCGGCAGCGGATCGAATCCGGCAAACACGTCGGCGGGCTCGCCCTTGAGCGCTGCGACCAGATCGGCATGCAGAATTTCATAGGGCACCGCAGGCACCTGGCTATGCAGTTTCTCGAATTCGGCGATCCAGTGCGGCGGAAACATGTCCACTCGGGTCGCCAGCAACTGCCCGAGTTTGACGAAGGTGGGGCCGAGCTCTTCCAGCGCGCGGCGGATGCGCACGGGCGCATCGAGCTGGCTGATTTCGCTGGTGCTGTGCCAGTGCAGCACCCGTCCGGCGCGTTCCAGGACGCCGCTGATACCCAGCAGGCGCACCAGATCGCCCCAGCCATAGCGAATCATCACCGAGGCGATTTCATGCAATCGCGGCAGGTCGCGCACGACCGAAATGGTTTCCCAGAGCATCGTTGGTTGTCGGAATCGGCAATGCCGAGAGTGTACCCGCAAGGGGCACGCCGGATTCGTAAGCCGCTAAAGCGACAACGACTCCGCTGTACCCGCAAGGGGCACGCCGGAATCGCAAGCTGCAAACGGCGCAGTGGGCGCGCTTCCCGCCACCGGGGTAGCGGGCCTCAGGAACGCAGGCGCTCGCTCTGCCGTTTGAGCGACTCCGACAGTGCAGCCAGGATGCCGCTCGCCACCTGCGACAGGCGCGCGGTGGCGGCGCTGGCCGACTCGCTCAGCCCGGCGCGCCCCGCTGCGCCGCTGGCCTTCATTCCGCCGGCCAGTTGCTCCAGCGCCTCGCGCACCTGCGTGCCGGTACGGGTGCCGCTGTGTTTCAGGTGGTCGCTCAGGGTTTCGAGCTCTTCCTTCAGCTTGCCGCCGGACTGGCTGGCGGTCTGCTTCAGGGTGTCGACAATCTGCGCTTCCAGATCGCGGAGCTGTTCCAGGCTGGCTTTCAGTTCATTGTCCTTGAAGGCCTTCCCCTGTTCGGCGGCTTCCTGCAGGGCATAGGAGGCAGCCTGCGCAGCGCTGCCGACGGCGTCGTCCAGGCCGGATACGGCCTGCTTGAGGCCGTCTTTCATTTCACCGCCGCGCGCAGTCAGGCCGCTGCCCACTCCGGAGGCAATCGCGGCGACGACCTCGCGCAACTCGCTGAGCGCCATGCGGCGTTCATGCAGGACGCGCGCGGTCAATTCGCGCACGCGTTCGCGCAGGTCGGGCGTGGACACGGCTGCCGCCGCCTCGTCGTGCAATTGCACCAGTTGCGTGTTGTCGGGGATACTGCTCCGGTCGGGAACGGGGGGTTGCGCGTCGTTCATGGTGCTGTCCTCGGGTCAAGATTCGCTACGCATGGTCGTAATTCTCGTTTCAACTATAGAGCAGATTGTCATTCGATGAAGCCTGTACTGCTGTCCCTGCTGGCCTTGCTGCTGACGTCTCACGCGTTCGCGGCGCCGCAAGACGATGTCCACATGTATGCCGTCAGCCTGGTGGGCAGCCCCTACCGATTGGGCGGCAGCGCGCCCGACAGCGGACTCGATTGCAGCGGTTTCGTCGGCCACGTATTCAGGCAGACGACCGGCATCCAGCTCCCGCGCGACAGCCGAGCGATCAGCGAAGCGACCCAGCCGCTCGCGCCGGCCGAACTCCAGCCCGGCGATCTGGTCTTCTTCAATACCCTCAACCGCGCGTTCTCCCATGTCGGCATTTATCTGGGCGAAGACCGTTTCGTGCACGCCGCGAGCAGCCGCACCGGGGCGGTCACGGTCTCCAGTCTCGGCGACCGTTACTGGCGCGAACGCTTCGACGGCGCCCGCCGTGTCGTCGCGGCCGGCGACATTCCGCCCGCGATTGCCGCGCTGCAATAAGCGCGGCCCGGGTGCGCTGCGGCACGGCGTGCTGGCAGCGGCCTTGCTGATGCATTTTGCGCATGCGGCAACCGATCTCAGCCTGGAAAGCGCGGATGCCGTCAACGAGGGGCAGCTGCACTTCCTCGAAACGCCGCCTGCCAAACCCCTCCACCATCACCAGAACCGCATCCGCATCGATGCCGACAGCCTGGCCAGCGGCTGGGTCGGGCTGTATCAATGTCACGACCGGCTGGACGCCGTACCGCTGCTGCAGATCACCTTCCGCGAGGGCTATGTGCGCGATCTCAAAATCGACCTCGCCAGCGGCATCGGGCACGCCCGGGTCGAAGGCGCCAGCGTGCAGCTGCGCAATGTCGAACCCGGTGCGCGGCTATGCCTGTCTGCGCAAACCCGCGCCCTGCGCAACACCGGAAACGGCTATTTCAGCCTGTTCAACGGACCCTACATGCGCAAATTCCTCGACGGCTATTACCCCATGCGGGTGACGCTCGAGGTCGACTATCCCGCCGAGTCGCTCCAGCTGATCGACGTCAGCCCGGCACCGCAACCCGGACTGAGTTTCGACGAACGTCCCGGCAACATCCGGCTGGAAACCCTGTTCGAAGGCGAGCTGCGCCTCCTGCTCCAGTTCGAGCGTCGCTGATCGACGCCGGAATTATTATGCTTTCCATGTATTGATAACCGTTCTCATTTTAAGTACGATTGCAAACATCGCCCCAACCGAGAAAGAATCCGTGATGAAACCGACCCTGACCCGACTGCTTGCCGCCCTGGCATTCAGCGCCGCCGCCCTGCCTGCGCTGGCCGAGGAAGTCGTGGTGTATTCCGCGCGCAACGAGCAACTCATCAAGCCCTTGTTCGACGCCTATACCCGCGAAACCGGCGTACAGGTCAAGTTCATCACCGACAAGGAAGGGCCGCTGATGGCGCGCCTGAAAGCCGAGGGCAAGAACACTCCGGCCGACATGCTGCTGACCGTCGACGCCGGCAATCTGTGGCAGGCATCCGAAGAGGGCCTGCTGCGTCCGATCCGCTCGCAAACCCTGCAAGCCAACGTGCCGGCCCATCTGCGCGACCCTGACAACGAGTGGTTCGGCCTGTCGGTGCGCGCCCGCACCATCGTGTACAACACGGGCAAGGTGAAACCGGCCGAGCTGTCGACCTACGAAGACCTGGCCAGCCCGAAATGGAAAGGCCGCCTCTGTCTGCGCACCTCGAAAAAGGTCTACAACCAGAGCCTGGTGGCGATGATGATCACCGAATACGGCGAAGGCAAAACCGAGGACATGGTGCACGGCTGGGTCGGCAACCTCGCGACCGCACCCTTCCCCGACGACACCAAGGCGATGGAAGCGGTGGCCGCCGGCCAGTGCGACGTCACGCTGGTCAACACCTATTACTTCGGCCGCCTGATGGAGAAGAGCCCCAACCTGCCGCTGGCGATTTTCTGGCCCAACCAGAACCTGAAAAACAAGGCGGCCGGGGTGCACGTCAACATCTCCGGCGCCGGGGTCACACGCCATGCCAAGAACCCGGCCGGCGCGCAGCAACTGATCGAATGGCTGTCGTCCGACAAGGCGCAAAACCTGTTCGCCGACGTCAATCTGGAATACCCGGTCAACCCGAAAGTGTCGCCCGACAAGACGGTCGCAGCCTGGGGCGGCTTCAAGCAGAACCTGATCAACGTAAAAGAGGCTGGCAGCCTGCAGACCAAGGCCGTAAAATTGATGGATCGCGCCGGCTACAAATAAGCATCCATCTTGTCTGACACTGTTGCAGTTCCGGCAAAAGCGCCCTCCGCGGGCGTTTTTGTTTTGCCTGACGCCCGCCCCCGCATCGGCGGCTGGATGCTGTTCGCCCTGGCGGTGGCCGCGCTGGTGCTGGTGCCGGTGGCGGTCACCTTCTCGTCGTTCGCCCGGGTCGAGGGCGACATCCTCGCCCACCTGACCGAATTCGTGTTGCCCGAACTGGTGGGCAACACGCTGTGGCTGGTGCTCGGGGTGGCGGTCGGCGTCGGCGTGCTGGGCGTGTCGCTGGCCTGGCTCACGGCGATGTGCGAATTCCCCGGCCGCCGCCTGTTCGACTGGGCGCTGCTGCTGCCGCTGGCGCTGCCCGCCTACGTCACCGCCTTCGTCGCGATCGGCCTCCTGGACTTCACCGGCCCCTTGCAGAGCTGGCTGCGCGAAAGCTGGGGCCTCACCGGCCTGCCCGAGATCCGCTCGCGCGGCGGCGTCATCCTGGTGATGTCGCTGGCGCTCTATCCCTATGTTTACCTGATTGCGAAAAACGCCTTCGCCACCCAGGGCGCGATCGCGCTGGAAGCGGCGCAGTCGCTCGGGCTGTCCCGCACCCAGGGCTTCTTCCGGGTGGCGCTGCCGATGGCGCGGCCGTGGATCGCCGCCGGGATGATGCTGGCGCTGATGGAAACCCTGGCCGATTTCGGCACCATGGCGATCTTCAACTACGACACCTTCACCACCGCCATCTACAAGGCCTGGTACAGCCTGTTCTCGCTGCCGGCAGCGGCGCAGCTGGCCTCGATCCTGATCCTGTTCGTGCTGGTCGCGGTGGTGTTCGAGCAGCGCTCGCGCACCCGGATGCGCTACGGCGCGGTCGGCCGCGGCGCCGCTTCGCGACGCATCAAGCTGTCGCCCGCGCTGGCCGGGCTGGCCCTGCTGTATGCCGGTGCGGTGCTGGCGGCGGCTTTCCTCATTCCGATCACGCAACTGGCGCTGTGGACGCGCGACGTCGTCGCCGCCGATCTCGACGCCCGCTACTGGGCTTTTGCCTGGCATTCGGTGCTGCTGGCCGGCATGGGCGCGCTGATGGTGGTGGCCGTGGCGTTGCTGCTCGCCTATGCCGGACGCCAGCGCCCGGGCTCGGCGATGATGTGGACGCAGCGCCTCGCCACCCTCGGTTATGCCTTTCCCGGCGCGGTGCTGGCGGTGGGCCTGTTCATTCCGGTGGCGGCGCTGGACAACTGGCTGATCGACGCCGGCCACGCCTGGTTCGGTTTCGACGGCAACGAAATCCTCAAAGGCACGCTCCTGGTGATGCTGCTGGCCTACCTGGTGCGCTTTCTCGCAGTAGGCTTCGGCCCCATCGACAGCGGCCTGCACCGGATCAGCCGCAACATCGACGAAGCGGCGAAAAACCTCGGCACCGGCGCGGCCGGCCTGTTGACGCGGGTGCATCTGCCGATGCTGCGCGCCAGCCTGTTGACCGCCGCCACGCTCACCTTCGTCGACATCATGAAGGAAATGCCGATCACCCTGATGACCCGCCCGTTCGGCTGGGACACGCTGGCGGTGCGGGTGTTCGAGATGACCTCGGAAGGCGAATGGGAGCGTGCCGCGCTGCCTTCGCTCGCCATTGTCATTGCCGGTATCATCCCCATCATTCTCATGACCTGGCGCGGAGCGCACTCCCATGGCTGAATTGATCCTCGATTCGGTTTCGCAGTCGTACGCCAAACGACAAATCATCGCCGATCTCAGCTTCAGCCTGCCGGAAGGCGCGATTGGCTGCCTGCTGGGCCCGTCGGGCTGCGGCAAGACCACGGCGCTGCGCTGCATCTCCGGCTTCGAGCCGATCCAGAGCGGCGAAATCCGTATCGGCGGCGAAGTCGTCAGCCGTCCCGGCTGGATGCTGGCCGCCGAAAAACGCCGCATCGGCATGGTGTTCCAGGACTACGCGCTGTTCCCGCACCTCACCGTGGCGGGCAACGTCGGCTTCGGCCTGCGCAATGAATCCAAGGCCGCACGCCAGGCGCGCATCGACGAACTGCTCGTGTTGGTCGGACTGACGGCCCACGCCGATCAGTATCCCCACCAATTATCCGGCGGCCAGCAGCAGCGCGTCGCGCTGGCGCGCGCGCTGGCGCCGCGGCCGCGCCTGATCCTGATGGACGAGCCGTTCTCCAACCTCGACGTGGAACTGCGCGAACGCCTGTCGATCGAGATACGCGACATCCTCAAGCGCGAGGCCACCACCGCGCTCATCGTCACCCACGACCAGCACGAAGCGTTTGCGCTGGCCGACTGGGTCGGCGTGATGCACCAGGGCCGCATCCAGCAATGGGATACGCCCTACAACCTGTATCACGAGCCAGGCAACCGCTTCGTCGCCGATTTCGTCGGCCAGGGTGCGCTGGTGCCGGGAGAGGTGATCAACGACCATCAGGTGGAAATCGAGCTCGGCGTGCTGGAAGGACACATCCCGGTCGAGTGCGACGCCAGCGGCTGCGACGAATGCGTGCGCAACTGCCACGTCGACGTGCTGCTGCGGCCGGACGACATCATCCACGACGACGACAGCCTGCTGCTGGCCGAGGTCGAAAACAAGGCCTTCCGCGGTGCCGACTTCCTCTATACGCTGAAACTGCCGAGCGGCCAGCACGCACTGTCGCTGGTGCCCTCGCATCACAACCACGCCATTGGCGAAAAGATCGGCATCAAGCTGGCGGTCGACCACGTCGTGGCGTTCCGGCGCGAATAACCGCCCACCCATGCTGCCCTCTCCGCTGCGCGGCTTGATGTTCAATGTGGGGCTTGGCTTCACCTCCGCCCTGTTGCTGATGCTGGCGGTGATCGGGCTGGGGGTCACCCAGATGGAGCATCTGAACGCCGAACTGGCCAATGTGGTTTCGGTCAACAACGTCAAGACCCGGCTGGCCTCGCGGATGCGCGACTCCATTCGCGACCGGCAGATGCTGATGCACAACATCGTGATCTCCAACGATCCCTGGGAGAAGGACGCGCTCTTCATGCTGTTCCAGGAATACGGCGAACGCTACGCCAAGGACCGCGGCCAGCTGGGCACCATGCTCAGCACGCCGGACGAGAAGCTGCTGATGGATGAACTCGACGTCCTCACGTCCTTCAACCAGCCGATCATGTTCAACGTGGTCCAGGCGGCCCTCGACGAAAACAATTACGCCGCCCTCAAGCAGTTGCAGGAGGAGGCCATTCCCCTGCAAAACGAGCTGATGGAGTCGCTCAACAACATGACCAGCCTGCAGCGCGAGGCCAACGAAGCGGCGCTCGGCAAAACCTTCACCGCCTACCAGGCCACCCGCAACCTGATGCTGGTGCTGGGCATCAGCGCAACCCTGCTGGCGATCCTGGTTGCGGTGCTGGTCAGCCGCCGCATGCTGACGCAGACGCGCCAGCTCGAAACCGAAAAGCAAAAATACCAGACCCTGTTCGAAAGCAACTCCGACGCCGTCGTCATTCTCGACGACCAAGGCTTCACCGACTGCAACCCCGCCACACTATCGCTGTTCGGCATGGACTCGGTTGCCACCTTCCTCGGCAGCTCCATTTCCCAGCTTGGCACCCCGCTCCAGGCCCATGGCATGAGCGCCCACGATCACGCCATGCAGGCGATCCGCCAGGCACGCAGCCAGGGCCATGCGGTGATGGACTGGCAGGGGCGGCGCCAGGACGGCTCGGTGTTCTCGGCCGAGATCGCCATGCACGCAATGCAACTGGAAGGCAGGCCGGTGATCCAGGCGATCATGCGCGACGTGTCCGAACGCCGCGCCGCCGAGGCCGCCAAGGAAGCGGCGCGCGAAGCCGCCCTGCAAATGGCGCATGCCAAATCGGGGTTCATCGCCAACGTCAGCCATGAAATCCGCACCCCCATGCACGGCATTCTGGGGATGAGCGGATTGCTGCTGAAAACCCCGCTCGACGGTCAACAGCGCGAATACGTGGCAACCCTGAAAAGCTCGGCGGAAGGTCTGCTTACCATCATCAACGACATCCTCGATTTTTCCAAAATCGAGGCCGGCAAACTGGCCATCGAACAGGTCGCCTTCTCGCCCGCAGCGCTGGCGCAGGGGGTGGCCACGCTGTTTCAGGCGCGCGCACTGGAAAAGAACCTGCACCTGAGGCTGACCCTGCCCGATGCGCCGCCCGCCGCCCTGCTGGGCGACCCGACGCGCATCCGCCAGATCCTGCTCAACCTGGTCGACAACGCCATCAAGTTCACGCACCAGGGCGAAGTCGAGTTGCGCTCGGCCTTCGAGACGGTGGAAGGTGCGGTCAATTGCCTGTTCAGCGTCCAGGACAGCGGCATCGGCATGAGCGCCGAAACGCAGGCGCGCCTGTTCCAGGCCTTTTCACAAGCCGACTCGTCGACCACGCGGCGTTACGGCGGCACCGGCCTGGGGCTTGCTGTCAGCAGCCAGCTCGCTGAATTGATGGGCGGTCAGCTCACGGTCGAGAGCGAACCCGGCGCGGGCAGCCGCTTCACCTTGGCGCTGCGCCTGCCGGCAACGACGCTGCCGCTGGTTGAGCTGCCGGCGCAGCAGGCCGCCATCCAGCTGCAGGGGCGTATTCTGGTCGTGGAAGACCATCCGGTGAACCAGAAAATGCTGGCGCACCAGCTGCGCGAAATGGGCCTGCAACATGCCGTTGCCGCCAGCGGAGCGCAGGCGCTGGAGATGCTGGAGAAGGAGACGTTCGATCTGGTGCTGATGGACTGGCAAATGCCGGAAATGGACGGCCTGGACGCCACCCGGCAGATCCGCCGGCTGCCGACCGACGTCCGCCATATTCCCGTCGTCGCGCTGACCGCCAATGCCAACGCCGATTTTCGCGAAGTCTGCCTCACCGCCGGAGCGAACGATTATCTGAGCAAGCCCTATACCGAGGCTGCGCTGGCGGCATTGCTGAAGCAGTGGCTGCCGCAAGCCGGGCCTGCCGCCCCCCGCGTTCCGCTGCTCGACCTGCCCGCCCTGCATGCGCGCTACCCCGGCAATCCGGGGCTGGTGAACGATCTGGCCGCGGTCTTCGCCAGCACCACCGAAGCCAGCCTGGCGGCGCTGAAGCGCGCGATCGGGCAAGGCCATGCCGAATCGTGCCGCAGGGAAGCCCATGCCCTGAAAGGCGCCGCAGCCAGCGTGATGGCCACGGCCATCCAGCAGGGTGCCGCGCGTATCGAGAGCAGCGTGCAAAAGGGCGATTTCGCCGGCGCCGCCGCCGAACTGGCGACGCTGGAAAACACCTTTCGCAGGCATGCCTGATGCCTGAGCGCGCATTGACGCACGCGCCGCAGCGTGCGTAGGATGGAAAAATTACAGCCCAGGAGACACGCCATGATGCGCATCCTTTCATTCGTACTCGCCTGGCTTTGCAGCCTGCCGGCGCTCGCTGCCGAGCCGCCCGCCGTCCCCGTCGGTCGCGATCCGCAGGGCGCGCCAGCGCAAGGCTGGATCGGCGTCGAGCCCACGCCCTACGGCCCGATGCTGATCCAGCAGGCGTCACCCCCGCCCTATCGGGACTACCAGATGAATCGTATTTTGACGCCCGAGGAAAAGCAGCGCTGGCGGCAAATGGTGATGCCCATGATGGCCAACATGGCGCAGATGGATCCGCGCGAAGCGATGAACTATTTCGCCGTCAAATACAAGGCCAAACCGGGCGTATCGTTCGATGAAGTGGTCGAATCGATGATGCTGCGCGCCAACCAGGTGAACCTGAAGTTCGTCGGCAGCAATTTGATGTGGAAGGATTTTCAGACCGTCCTGGGAGACGACAACGCGCCACGCGTCGAAGTGTTCAGCTTCTGCGACATCGCGATTGGCCGCGAATTGCTGAAGATCATTCCGGAAATGGTGGTTTTTCTTCCCTGCCGCATCGCAGTGATGGAAGACGCCGACAAGAACATCTGGGTGATGATGCTGGACTGGGATGTGACCGCGCTGCAGCTGGTAGGCAACCAGAAGGGCATCCCCGCGGAACTGCGCAAAGATGCCATCGAAATCCGCGAAAAGATGGAAAACGTGATGCGCGCCGGCGCCAACGGCGAACTTTGAGTTTCTCAACGCCCTGAATGTCACTGCCCCGCCATCCGTTCGCCTCCACAGCCTCGCTGGAACAAGGTTTTGCCGACGGACTGGCTGCGCTGCTGGAAAAGCATTCCGGGCTGGGCGTCTACATCCTCGTGCTGGCCAATGCCGCCTACGACGCCCGCCTGTGGGCGCTGCTCGCGCCCGCCCTGTCGGCGCGCCATGCCGAACATGCCGCCGCCCTCACGGCGGCGCTCCGGCACGGCCGGAAACTGAGCGAGCCGGACGACGACGTGCTGGTCTTTCTCAAGCTGCACGCCATCGGCTTTGCCCGCCTGGGAACCATGGAAAACCGCCGTACAGGGCCTTGGGAGGTGATGTTCAACCCGCTACGCGCCCTGCGCCCGCCGCGCATCAGCGGGATGGAATTCGACAGCCTGCAGCGCCCTTTCGATGCGGCGGGCTTCCATTTCAACAAACCGTTTCTTGCCAAGGAAATCTTCTGGGAGGGCAAACTGGCCGGCAGGCCGGCCCGCATCCTCTACAACAAGTTTCCCTTTGCCCGCCTGCACGGCCTGCTGGCGCCCGAACCGCTGCGCCAGGCGCCGCAGTTCCTCGCGCCGGAACTGCACGGCTGGGCTTGGGATGTCTGCGCGCAATCCGGCGTGCCCGGCCTGTGCCTCGGCTACAACAGCTACGGCGCCGGCGCCTCGGTCAACCATCTGCATTTCCAGAGTTTCGTGCAGGCGCAGCCGCTGCCGCTGCAGCATGCGTGCTTTACCCACAACGGCGGCGACAAGCCCTACCCGCTGCCCTGCCGGCGCTTCACCGACCCCACCGACGCCTGGCGCGAACTCGACCGGCTGCACCGGCAGAACACGCCCTACAACCTCGTCTACAGCCAGGCATGCCTGCATCTCGTCGCCCGCGTGCCGCAGGACAGCGAAAAACTGAGCGTCCAGTCGGCCGGCTACGGCTGGAGCGAAATGGCCGGTGCCGTCACGCTGTTCAGCCGGGAGGCGTTTGAAGGCTTGAGCGAGGCGGGGTTTGAAGCGGAACTGGCGGCTTTTGCGCCCTGAGCCGGGTCGCCGGAGTCTACAGCTCGATCACCTGCCCCTGCCGCAAGGCCTGCACGCCCCAGTCCGGCGCCGCGGCGCGCAGTTCGTCCATGATCGCCGCCTCGTTGCCGGGTTTGAGGTGGGTGATCCAGACGTCCGGCCGCCCCTGCAACGCCTGCAATTCCGCCGCCAGCGAATCCGGCCAGTGATGCTTCGATACCCGGGCAATGCCGGCCAGCGCGTTCTCGAACGAGGTTTCGATGATGAGGTGGTGCAGGTCGGGAATCGCGTTGAGGGCGGCGACGAAGGCCTCGCTGTGCGTGGTGTCGCCGCTGAACGCCAGGCTGCCCGCCGCCGTCGCCAGATGGAGGCCGCACGCCGGCACCACGTGATTCGCCGGCAGCGGCCTGAAAGTGCGTCCCTTCAGGGTAAGCGCCGCGCCGAAATCCAGCGGAGAAAAGCGCAGCCACGGCGCCTCCACACGCGGAATTTCCCGGAAATCCGGCCACAGACGCCAGTTGAACAGGTGGTCGGACAACACGTCCAGCACCGCAGGCAGCGCATGCACCGTCACCGGCGTGCCGCGCAGGTCGCCGACGCTGTCGAGCAGGAGCGGCAGGCCCAGCACATGATCGAGGTGGGCATGGGTGAGGAACACATGGTCGATCTTCAGCAACTGTTCGAAGTCGAGCGTGGTGAGGCCGCTGCCGGCGTCGATCAGTACGTCGTCGTCAACCAGCAGGCTGGTGGTGTGGCGCCCGCTGCCGATGCCGCCGCTGCAGCCCAATACGGTGAGTTTCATCGCTGTTTTGACCGTGGCTATTTGCTTGTGTAGACGAACACGCCGTCCCAGTCGGCCGGGGGCGGCTGCGTGCGGAAATGCGCAATGCGCTCAAGGTAGACATCGTACAGCGCGCGCGGCGCGCGGGCGTTGAGCGCGACGAGCGCTGCCTCGGCGGCAGCCCAGTCCTGCGCCTGGTAGCGCGCGAATGCGGCCTCGAAATCGGCGGCATCGCGGCGCACCGATTCGGCAAGCTCGGCGTCGAGTCCCAGCGGTTCGTAGATTGCCACCGGGTTTTCCTTGCCCTTGACGCGCACGTCGTCGACCTTCATGAAGGCGTGCGCCGGATCGGCGTCGACCGTGGACTGGGTGGCCAGGATGCCGACGCCGTATTGCTTGGTGATGCCTTCGAGGCGCGAGCCGAGGTTCACCGCGTCGCCCATCACCGTGTAGGCCATGCGGAACTCGGAGCCCATGTTGCCGACGCTCATGCGCCCGCTGTTGACGCCGACGCCGATCCTGACTTCCGGCCAGCCGCGCGCGGCGAACTCGCGATTGAGCTGCGGCAGCGCGGCCTGCATGTCGAGCGCGGTCTGCACCGCGCGGCAGGCGTGGTCGCTCAAATCGACCGGCGCGTTCCAGAACGCCATGATGGCGTCGCCGATGTACTTGTCGATGGTGCCGCGCTGCTGCTGCACGATGCGCGTCATGGTCGACAGGTAGGCGTTGAGCACTTCGGCGAGTTCGGCCGGCGGCAGCTTTTCGGAGAAGTTAGTGAAGCCGCGGATGTCGGAGAACAGCACCGTCATCTCGCGCGACTGTCCTTCCATCGTGTAGTGCGCGGGGTTCCGGCTCATTTCGGCCGCCAGTTCGGGCGGCACGTACTGGCCGAACAGCTTGGTGATCTGGCGCTTGCTGCGGGTGGCGGCAAAAAAACCGTAGGCAGTGTTGAGCGCATACAGGCCGAACAGCGTCAGCATCGGCGCCGCCATCGGCACCACCATGAAGCGCGACCACGCTGCGCCATAGGCGGCCAGCAACAATGCCAGCAGCGCAATGCTGGCAGCCAGCCCGATGGCCGGCCCGAACCGCAGCAGCACCGCCGTCAGCAAGGCGCCCAGCAGCAGCACGGCGACCAGCCGCGCGTCGTCCGCCCACGGCGGCGTGGCGCGGGTGGTGCCGTCGAGCATGCCGGCGATCAGGTGGGCATGGATCTCGACCCCTGGGAAGGCGTTGGAAAACGGCGTCACGCGCAGGTCGGCCAGTCCCGGCGCGGTCGAGCCCAGCAGCACGATGCGGTTTTCCAGCTGCTCCAGCGGCGCCTTGCCTTCCAGCACCCGGGCCGCCGAAATGTAGGGGAAAGGCGCGCCGGAACGGTACGGCACATGCACGCTGCCGTCCGCGCTGAGCGGGACGCGAAGGCCGCCCACTTCCACCCACGGCGCAGCATACTGCCGCCCCAGCAAGGTCTGCCGGTCGACGCCGGCCTGGAGCGGATCGCCGCCGAACGCCACCCGCAGGGTGGCGGCCGACAACGCCAGGTAGTAGCCCGCGCCATAGCGGCTGACCAGATTCATCTGGCGCGCCGTGCCATCCGCGTCGGCCCGCATGTTGAAAAATCCCGCGCCCTGGGCCGCGTTCTGGAAAACCGCCAGGTTCGCGCCGTAGCCCGTGGGCGCCGGCATGCCCGGCTGCAGCGGCGCGAACGCCGCGGCTGGCAGGGACGGCGGCGGCAACGCGCCGGTTTTGTCGTTACCGTAGCCCTGCGGAATGAAGTAATAGCCCAGCGACAGCGGGCGTTCGGCGAGCATCTGCGCAAAGCGGGCGTCGTAATCGAGGCGCGGCGCGAGCCGTTCGAGCGCGGCCCTGAAGTCGCGGCTACCCGCCAGATCGCGCTGCGCCAGCTGTTGGAGGGTAGCGAGCCCCGAACTGGTGTCCGGCTCGGCAAACACCACGTCGAAGCCGACCGCCGCCACGCCATAGCGGTCGAACAGCTGACCCACCAGCGCGCTCATGGTGTCGCGGCTCCACGGCCAGCGGCCGAGGCTTTTCAGGCTGGCCTCGTCGATGTCGAGGATGGCGATGCGGTCGTCCGCCCCGCTTGGCGCGGTGCGCTTCAGCCAGGCGTCATACAGCCAGGCCTCGGCGCGCTGCATCGGCGCGATGTGGATCAGCCCCGCGACATGCGCGGCCATCAGCAGGACAAACAGCGCAGACAGCCCGGCCTGCGCCAGCCTGGACAAACCGCGCTTCACCGAATGCGGTAGAAACGGTCGGCCAGTTCCTTGCCGCGAACGGCATCGAAACGCCCATCCACGGCTTCACCCAGCGCAGCGAGCCGATCGGCCGGATGCGGATGGGTTTTGTAGAGCAGGCTGGTGCGGTTGTCCTTGGCGGGCAGCCCCGCCATGTCCTGCAGCACTTCAGGCAGGCCCCACGGGGTATAGCCCGCGCGTGCGGCATACACGACACCGATGCGATCGGCCTCGAATTCGGCATTCTTGTCGAGCCCGCGCGCCATGATTTCGGCGCCGTTGCCGATCAGGTTCTGCACCGCCTGATCGCTGTCCTTCGCCTTGCTGCTGGCAACCTGCCCCAGCGCGCCGATGAGGCTGGATTGTTTCAGCACCTTGAGATGATGCTTCTGGCTGACATGGGCGATTTCATGCCCCAGCACGCCGGCCAGTTCGGCCTCGTTGTTGAGACGCCGGTACAGGCCCTTGGTCACGAACACGTAGCCGCCGGGCGCGGCGAAGGCGTTGATGTCTTCGGTATCGAGCACGCCGAAGTGCCAGCCAATATCCTTGCGCCCGCTCTGCAGCGCCACCCAGTTGCCCACCAGGTTGACGTAGCGTTGCAGTTTGTCGTCGCGCACCAGCGGCACCGCGCCCAGCAGGTTGCCCGAAATCTGCTTGCCGATGCGCGTTTCCTCTTCGGGGGTGTAGTCGCCGAACAAGGCAAACCCCAACTGCCGGGCATCGATTTTCTGTTTGGCCGGAGGCGGGGAGGCGGCGGCGCCTTGCGCCGTCGCGGGCGCCTGGCTGGGCGTCTGCGCCGGCTGCTGTGCGGGCGCCGGCTGGCTTTGCTTGTCCTTGTTCAACTCCTGCTTGACGCGCTCCTCCAGCAATTTCCCCAGATCGAGCCCGGCGGACACCCCGCTGAAAGAAGCCAGCGACAACGCCAATACCATCAGCTTGATTTTCATCAGTTGTTCTCCCACGGCGACGACGCCTGCTGCGGTTTGGGCCCGGGCAAGCCCGGCACATTGACCGCCGCCAGGCCGGACTGGCCGGCAAAACTTCTGGCCTGCGCGGTCGTCACCGCCCAGCCATCCAGCCGCGCCAGTTCGTCGCCATTGAACCTAGCCTGCTTCAACTCTTCGTCATTCAGGCCGCGCAAACCGGCCACCGCGACCACGCGGCTGGGGTCCGACCTGGTGGTGGCGGCGCCCACCACGTCGCCCAGCCCCGCGCCGCCGATCCCGCCTGCCCCGGCGCGCACCGACAGCAGGCGGATCCAGCCGGTGGTTTTGCCCGAGCTCACGCGCAGCCAGCCGCCCTGCTTGGCGAGGATGTCGACGCTGGCACCCTTGGCCGCGCTTCCCGCCACCCTGGCTGTTGCACTGGGTTCGCTGTAGAGCTTGTCGTTGCGCAGGACCGTGCCGGGCGCAGCCCAGGCGGCGGCTGCGGCAATGCACAGCGCCAGCGCGGCCGACGGAATCAAGAATTTTTTCATCGTGCGTCCTCTCCGTATGAAGCAAAACTGTATGGCCTGGCACCCGATGGCGCAAGCGCCTGCGATGACGTTATGATGCCGCGATGAATTTCCTTGCGGCTTCCATCGAATCGCTCGGCGCCAAGGTCGCCGGCTGGTTCAGCGTCGGCTACGGCATGTTCGCCTTTCTGGCCCAGGCCGGTTCGCTGCTGCTGGAACGCGCCACCTGGAACCGTGCCACCTTCGACGTGGTGGTGAAGCAGGTCTACTTTACCGCGGTGCAGATTCTGCATGTTTTCCTCGGCTACGCGCTGGTCATTTCGTGGCTCATCATCTCCATCATCCTGTCCACCGCGCGCGACTTCGGCCTCACCGAATTCGCCAGCGAAATGACCATTCGCGTGCTGGTGCTGGAACTGCTGCCCTTCCTCACCGCACTCTTTATTGCCTTGCGTTCAGGCAGCGCCATCAACACGGAAGTCGCGCTGATGCAGGTCAATAACGAATTGGATGCGCTGGCGCATTGCAAGGTTCCGCCGATGCAGTTCGAGTTCCTGCCGCGGCTGATCGGCGGCGTCATCTCGGTCGTCACCCTGGCAAGCCTCGCCGGCCTGCTCGCGCTGCTGATGGGCTACCTCGCGATTTACGGCATGAACACGGCGGGCTTTGCGCCTTTCACCCAGACCATCGCCAAGATTTTCGACTTCAAGATCATGGCCGGACTGCTCGCCAAGTGTGCGCTGTTCGGGCTGGCCGTCACCCTGATCCCGGTCACCGCCGGCCTGGAAACGCCGAAAAAGCTCTTCATGGTTCCGGTCTCCGTGTTGCGCGGCATGATGCGGGTGTTCTTCGCGATCGTGGCGATCGAGGTGGTGTCATTAGCGCTCAAATACGTCTGATCCCGTTTGCCGACCGTGCCGCACTGCTGGCAGCGGCCGCCGCCCTGCCCGACGACGTGGCGCGCGTTGCGCCCGACCTGCCGCTGCGTGCCAACCTGTCCGCGCTCGACAACATCGCGCTGATCCCGCTTTATCAGCGCCATTACAGCGCAGCGGAATCGAACCGCCAGGCCGAGCAATTGCTGGCGCAGCTCGGCCATGCCGACATCGCGCCGCTGCGCGATCCCGACATGACGCCGGCGCAGCGCTTCATCGCCAAGCTGGCGCGCGCGCTCATCCTCGGGCGTCCCCGCCTGGTCATCGACCGCCCCGGCGCCATGCTTTACGATGTGCCCTACCCGGACTTCATCCGGCAACTGGCGGCGCAGCAGGAGATGGCCGGCACCTGGGAAATTTACGACTTCAGCTGGAACCAGGCTCTATACAACCAGGCACTTCATCCGGAATGAACAAACTGCATTTCAAAGTGGGATTGTTTGCGGCGGCCTCGCTGCTGCTGGCGGGCGCCTTCGTCGTTTATCTGCTGCATGCGCGCGGGTTTTTCGAAGACACCTTCCACCTGCAACTGGCGGCGTCGAGCGCCGACGGCGTCGCGCCCGGCGTGCCCATCGTGTTTTCCGGCATCGAAATCGGCCGCGTCACCGCGCTGGGGCTGAACGACGACGGCGGCATCGTCATCCATGCCGAATTCCTCGGGCGCAACGCCAAATGGCTGAAGCAGGACAGCACCTTCACCCTGGACAAGCCCCTCGTCGGCGGCGCCAGGATCCGCGTCGACTCGCCCGACCTCGGCGCGCCCGCCCTGCCCGACCATTCCACCATGCTGCTGCTCACTTCCGACATCAGCAAGGAGATTCCGCTGCTGGTCGAACGGGTCAAGGCGATTCTGGCCAACGTCGAGCATCTCACCCGCAAGGATGGCGAAATCAACGCCACGCTGGCCAACGTGAAAACCGTGACCGGACGCATGACCGGCGAATACGGCGTGCTCGAAGGCGTGCTCGGCAGTCCCGAGAAAGCCCGCGCCGTCACCGATTCGCTCGACAAGACCCGCGCCCTCATCGGCAAGCTCGACAGCCTGGCCCTGAAGGTGGACGGCATGGCCGGCAAGACCGATCAATGGCTGTTTGCGCCCGACGGCGTGGCCGAACACACGCGCGAATCGCTGGCCCAGGTGCGGCTGATGCTGAACGATGCGCAATCCAGCCTGAAGCAAGCCGACGCCCTGATGACGAACGCGGTGGCGATTTCCGCCAACCTCAAGGACGGCACGCAGGATATCGCCAGGCTGCGCGCGGAGATCGACGATGCGGTGCGCAAGGCCAACGCGCTGGTCAACGAGATCAACAGGAAATGGCCGTTCGCGCGCGATCCCGAGGTGAAACTGCCATGAAGACCCTGCTTGCGCTCGCCGGCCTGCTCGCGCTCGCCGCCTGCGGCAGCGGCGGCCCGCCGCCGCCCGACTGGAAAACCGATGCAGCCGACCTGATCGGACGCTATCAGAAGCATGCGCTGAGGGGCGAAAACAGCCTGGCCGAACGCTATTTCCAGCAGGCCGTCGCCGCCACCGGCGGCGCCGGCCGCGTCGCCGAGACGGCGCGCCTGTGGCTGGTGCGCTGCGCCACCCGCCGCGCCATGCTGATCGACGATGCCTGCACCGAGTATGCCGAACTGGCGCCGCTCGAACCCAACGCCGCCGATCAGGTTTACTACCATTTCGTCACCCTGCGCTGGGAAGCCGTCGCAACGGCCCAGCTGCCCAGCCAGCACCGCGACCTGGTGAGCGCGGCGGCCGGCAAGCGGCACGAGGTACTCGGCAGAATCGAGGATCCGCTGGCGCGTCTGCTCGATGCCAGCCTGCTGGTGATGCGCCGGGAAGCCGATGCCGCCACGCTGGTGCTGGCCACGGAAACCGCTTCCGCCCAGGGCTGGCGGCAGCCCCTGCTGACCTACCTGAAACTGCAGGAAAAACAGGCCGCGGCCCGGGGCGACACCGCTGAGCAGGCCCGGCTTGCCCGACGCATCCAGCTGGTCGAGCAGAGCCTCGCGCCCGGCGACAAATAAAACCCGCCTTCAAACGCGGACCATCGTTGCATTCCTCGACCGCATTCTTGCGCCGCATCGGGCGCCGGCCCGGACGACGCCGGCTTTGCGCGGCAACCCGGCGGGCATGCCTGCCGGGCCGCATTGACAAGCCTGCACGGCATGATTAACGTGCAGCCTCGGAGAATTTCTTCTTCGTACATACAAATAAGTTGTAACCCAACATTCAATCAATAAAGGAGGAGGTACCATGAAATACACGTCAATCGCACTGGCCGCCCTGGCAGTATTCGCCACCGCTGCGCACGCTGCGCCCGCCATGATGTCTGCCGAGTGGACCGCGCAGGCTTGCGACGCCTGGAACAAGGACGCTGCCCTGACCGGTGGCCTGGGCGACAAGTGGATCAAGAACGACAGGGAGCGCGGCTACAAGATCATTCACCTGTACCGCACCGACTGCGGCGAGGCAACCCAGACGGAACTGAAGATCGTCCACAAGGACGGCAAAGCCATGTGCGTCTACGGCGGCGCGGTGCAGAACGCCAAGATGGATCACGCGGTCGACTACACCATGCACGCCACCACCGAGCGCTGGAATGAAATGGGTGCGGGCGAATACGGCCCGATGAAGGCAATGATGTTCGGCCGCCTCAAGTTCACCGGCCCGAAAATGGAAGCCATGAGCGTGATGGGGCCGTTCGAGGCCTTCCTGCGGCTGCCGGGAAAAATCCCCGGCGACCAGGCCTGCCCTGCCCACTAAGCTTGCCGCAATCGTAAAAAAGCCGGGAAGACTCCCGGCTTTTTTACGTCGCTACATCAGGGGATGTTGCCAGGCAAACGACCGGAAACCGGTTCGGCAGATCCTTCACCGCTCGCTCAAGTTGAGGAGGCTCCATTCACCAGCTTGGTGAGTAGCGAGGCCAGTCGGCGGGCTTCGGCATCCGTCAGCGACCGGCGCATCCAGTCGCCTATAACCGCATGCAGTTCCGACATCACCTTCTCCAGAACGGGCATCGCCTGAGCGGTGAGCGCAACGGGTTTGACGCGGCGGTCGGCATCCTGCATCGAGCGGCTGACCAGGCCTCGCGCTTCCAGTTGCCGCAACACTTTGGTCAGTCCGCCGGAGGTGATCAACACCGCGCGCTGAATATCCGACGGCGTCAGCGCATGGGGCGGCGGGGTACGGCGCAGACTGGCCAGCACATCGAACTCAGCCGGACTCAAGCCAGTGGCGGCCATGATCCGGGTCGCGCGGGAATGTTGCGCCGTGTAGGCCTGCGTAAGGGCGAGCATCAAAGGCAGCACCTGCGCATCGTAGGATTCGGGCCAATGCTGGCGATGCATATCGAGAGGATTGGCGATTCTTTCGGCCATGTCGGGGCGCTTGCTCATGGAGCGATTACGCTGCTAATTATCTTGCTAGATAGATAATAATGCAATATGCTTCATAGGTTGAAGCTGCCATCAATGCCAGGACCCGGACAGGTACGCCGATTCGCCGCCCTGTTTCAAGCCCGGCAGCACGAATGAACGAATACGCTCTATCCTTTATCCTAAATATCCAACGTCCACCAAGGCCAAGATTGATGATAACCCGTCCCGAGCCCGCCCTCAGTCCTCTCCAGCAAGGATTATCCCTGTCCAGACCGACCAGCCTCGTGCTGCTGGGTGCCCTGTTGCTTGCGGCCTGCGGCGGCAAGACGGAACCTGGCGCCGCCCCCGGTGCCGTAGCGCCCGCGGTGACGGTAGTGACGGTGCAGCCCGAACCGGTGCCGGTGACAGCCGAACTGCCTGGGCGCACCTCGCCTTATCTGGTGGCCGAATTGCGGCCGCAGGTGAGCGGCATCGTCAAGCAGCGCCTGTTCAAGGAGGGCAGCGATGTCAAGGCGGGCCAGGTGCTGTACCGCATCGATCCGGCAACGTATCAGGCGACCTACGACAGCGCCCGTGCCAATCTGGCGCGGGCCGAGGCGAATCTGGAGGTGGCGCGGCTGAAAGCCGGGCGCTACGCCGAACTGGTGAAGATCGAGGCGGTGAGCGCCCAGGCCAACGACGACGCGCAGGCCGCGCAGAAACAGGCGCAAGCCGAAGTCGGCGCGGCGAAGGCGGCGCTCGACAAGGCGCGCGTCGATCTCGATTTCACCCGCGTCACTTCGCCCATCGCCGGCCGCATCGGGCGCTCGGCGGTGACCGCGGGCGCGCTGGTCACCGCGAACCAGGCCGCGGCGCTCGCCACCGTGCAGCAACTCGATCCTATCTATGTCGATCTGACCCAATCCAGCGCCGAGCTGCTGGGCCTGAAACGCAACCTCGATTCCGGCAGGCTGCAGCGCTCGGGGGGCGACACGGTGCCGGTGCAACTGGTGCTGGAAGACGGCAGCCTCTACGGCGCCGCAGGCAGGCTGGCGTTCTCCGAAGTGACGGTCGACGAAGGCACCGGCAGCGTGACGCTGCGCGCGGTGTTCCCCAACCCCAAGGGAGAACTGCTGCCCGGCATGTATGTGCGCGCGCGGCTGACGCAGGGCGTGAACCGCGATGCCGTGCTGGTGCCGCACGCGGCGGTCAGCCGCACGCCGCGCGGCGAGGCGCAGGTGATGGTGGTGAACGGCGAGGCCAAGGTCGAGGCGCGCAGCGTCAAGGCGGAGCAATCGATCGGCGACAAATGGGTGGTGACCGGCGGCCTGGCTGCCGGCGACCGCGTCATCGTCGAAGGCTTGCAAAAGGTGAAACCGGGCGCACCGGTGCAGGCACAGGAAGCCGCCGCCGCTGCGGCGCCCGCGGCGGCGGCGAAGTGAGGTAACGGACCATGGCCCGCTTTTTCATCGACCGGCCCATCTTCGCGTGGGTCATCGCCATCGTCATCATGCTCGCCGGCGGGCTGTCCATCCTGACGCTGCCGGTATCGCAGTACCCGGCCATCGCGCCGCCCACCGTCGCCATCAACGCCTTCTATCCCGGCGCCTCGGCGAAGACGGTGGAAGACTCCGTTACCCAGATCATCGAGCAGAAGATGACCGGGCTGGACAACCTGCTCTACATGAGCTCGTCGTCCGACTCCTATGGCCGCGCCACGACCACGCTGACCTTCGACGCCGGCACCGACCCCGACATCGCCCAGGTGCAGGTGCAGAACAAGCTGCAGATCGGTCTGCCGCTGCTGCCGCTGGCGGTGCAGCAGCAGGGCGTGCAGGTGGCGAAATCGACGCGCAACTTCCTCATGGTGCTCGGCTTCGTCGCCAAGGACGGCAGCCTGAGTCGGGAGGATCTCGCCGACTTCCTCACCGCCACGGTGCAGGATCCGCTGTCGCGGGTGACCGGCGTCGGCGAGGTGCAGGTGTTCGGCGCCCAGTACGCCATGCGCATCTGGCTCGACCCGGCCAAGCTGACCAACTTCAAGCTCACCCCGGCCGACGTGCAGGCCGCGCTGCGGGCGCAGAACGCCCAGGTCTCGGCCGGCCAGCTCGGCGGCACGCCGGCGGTCAAGGGCCAGGGCTTCACGGCCTCGGTCACGGCGCAGAGCCGGCTGCAGACGGTGGAGCAGTTCGAGCAGATTCTGCTGCGCAGTTCGGCGCAGGGAGGCGAAGTGCGCCTCAAGGACGTCGCCCGCGTCCAGATCGGCGCCGAGAACTACGGCATCGTCGGCCGCTACAACGGCCAGCCCGCCTCCGGCATCGGCATCAAGCTCGCCGCCGGCGCCAACGCGCTCGAAACGGCGGATGCGGTGCGCGCCAAGGTCGAGCAGATGAAGCCCTACTTCCCCGCCGGCATCGAGGTCGTGGTGCCCTACGACACCACGCCCTTCGTCAAACTCTCCATCATGGGCGTGGTGCAGACGCTGGCCGAAGCGATCCTGCTGGTGTTCCTGGTGATGTATCTGTTCCTGCAGAACTTCCGCGCCACCGTCATTCCGACCATCGCCGTGCCGGTGGTGCTGCTCGGCACCTTCGGCGTGATGGCGGCGTTCGGCTTCACGATCAACACCCTGACCATGTTCGGCCTGGTGCTGGCCATCGGCCTGCTGGTCGACGACGCCATCGTGGTGGTCGAGAACGTCGAGCGCGTGATGAGCGAGGAAGGCCTGTCGCCGAAGGAGGCGACCAAGAAATCGATGGGGCAGATCACCGGCGCGCTGGTCGGCATCGGCCTGGTGCTGTCGGCCGTGTTCATTCCGATGGCCTTCTTCGGCGGTTCCACCGGCGTCATCTACCGCCAGTTCTCGATCACCATCGCGGCGGCGATGGGGCTGTCGGTCCTGGTGGCGATCGTGTTCACGCCGGCGCTGTGCGCAACGATGCTGAAGCCGATCGAAAAGGGCCACGGACACGGCGAGGGGGGCTGGTTCGCCGGCTTCTTCCATTGGTTCAACCGCGCGTTCGCCCGCAACACCGCGCGCTACGAATCGGCGGTCGGCAAGATCCTGCAGCGCAGCATCCGTTTCCTGGCGATCTACGCCGCGATCATCGGCGTGCTGGCGCTGTTGTTCATGCGCATGCCGACTTCCTTCCTGCCGGAGGAAGACCAGGGCGTGATGTTCACCCAGATCATGCTGCCGGCCGGTGCGACCCAGGAGCGCACCGTCGAGGTGCTGAAGAAAGTCGAGCATCATTTCCTCGTCAACGAGAAAGACAGCGTAAGGTCGATCTTCACCGCGGCCGGCTTCAGCTTCGGCGGCAGCGGCCAGAACATGGGCCTCGGCTTCGTCGGCATGAAGGATTGGGACGAACGCCGTGAGCCGGGGCAGGACGTGAAATCGGTCGCCGGCCGCGCGATGGCTGCGTTCTCGCAGATCCGCGAGGCGATGGTGTTCGCCTTCGTGCCGCCGGCGGTGATCGAACTCGGCACCGCCAGTGGATTCAACGTCCAGCTGCAGGATCGCGCCGGCCTCGGCCACGACGCGCTGATCGCGGCGCGCAACCAGTTCCTCGGCATGGCGGCGCAGGACAAGCGCCTGGTGGGCGTGCGTCCGAACGGCCAGGACGACGTCGCCGAATACCAGCTCGACATCGACCATGCCAAGGCGGGCGCGCTCGGCGTGGCGGTGGCGGACATCAACGACACCCTCGCCACCGCCTGGGGCGGCACCTACGTCAACGACTTCATCGACCGCGGCCGCATCAAGAAGGTGTATCTGCAGGCCGACGCCGAGGCGCGCATGAAGCCGGAGGACCTGGCCAAATGGTACGTGCGCAACAAGCAGGGCGACATGGTGCCGCTGTCGGCGTTCACGACCGCGCACTGGACCTACGGCTCGCCGCGGCTGGAGCGCTACAACGGCCAGCCGTCGGTCGAGCTGCAGGGCCAGGCCGCGCCCGGCCTGTCGTCGGGCGAGGCGATGGCGGTCGTCGAGGAACTCATCGCCAAGCTGCCGCCCGGCATCGGCTACGAATGGACCGGCACCTCGTTCGAGGAGCGCCGCAGCGGCTCGCAGGCCCCGGCGCTGTATGCGCTGTCGCTGCTGGTGGTGTTCCTGTGCCTGGCGGCGCTCTATGAAAGCTGGTCGGTGCCGTTCGCGGTGATGCTGGTGGTGCCGCTCGGCGTGCTCGGCGCGCTGCTCGCCGCGACCGGGCGCGGCCTGTCGAACGACGTTTATTTCCAGGTCGGTCTGCTGGCCACCATCGGCCTGTCGTCGAAGAACGCCATCCTGATCGTGGAATTCGCCAAGGCGCAGATGGAACAGGAAGGCAAGGATCTCATCGCAGCAACGCTGGAGGCGGTACGCATGCGGCTGCGCCCGATCCTGATGACCTCGCTCGCCTTCGGCCTCGGCGTGCTGCCGCTGGCGATCGCCAGCGGCGCCGGCTCGGGCAGCCAGAACGCGATCGGCACCGGGGTGCTCGGCGGCACCATCGCCGGCACCCTGCTCGGCCTCTTCTTCATCCCGCTGTTCTACGTGGTGATCAAGCGGATATTCAAGGACAAGCCGCAGGCGGCGGGCACCGCCCCCGCTGCCGCCCCGCCGGAGGCCGAATGATGTTCCCGTTACGCACCCTGACCGTCGCCCTCGCCGCCGTCCTGGCGAGCGCCTGCAGCCTGATCCCGGATTACCAGCGGCCCGCGGCGCCGGTGCCGGCAAGCTTTCCTGGCGCCGCGCAGGCTGCGGCGGCAACGCCGACGGCCGACGCCATCGCCTGGCGCGACTACTTCGCCGATGCCCGCCTGCGCGAGGTGATCGCGCTGGCGCTCGCCAACAACCGCGATCTGCGGACCGCCGCGCTCAACATCGAAAAGGCGCGCGCGCAATACCGCATCCAGCGCGCCGACCTGTTCCCCGCGATCGGCGCCAGCGGCAGCCAGAACGCGCAGCGCCTGCCGGGCGATCTGACCTCCAGCGGCGAGGCCGACGTCACCCGCCAGTACAGCGCCACGGTGGGTTTCTCCGCCTACGAACTGGATTTCTTCGGCCGTATCCGCAGTCTCAATGCGCAGGCGCTGGAGCTTTACCTTGGCACCGAGGAAGCGCGCCGCAGTGCGCAGATCAGCCTGGTGGCGGAAGTCGCCAGTGCCTGGCTGATCCTCGCAGCCGACCGCGAGCGCCAGGCGCTGGCGCGCAGCACCTACGAAACGCGGCAGAAATCCTACGATCTGACCCGCCGCAGCTTCGAGGCCGGCGCGGTCTCGGCGCTCGATCTGCACCAGTCGCAGACGCTGCTGGAAAGCGCCCGTGCCGACGTTGCGCGTTACCGTACCCTCGTCGCGCAGGACGAGAACGCGCTCGCACTCGTCGCCGGCGCCCCGGTGCCCGCCGAACTGCTGCCTGCCACGCTCACCGACAGCGTCAGCGCGGTCGCCGAATTGCCGGCCGGCGTACCTTCCGACGTGCTCGCCCGCCGTCCCGACATCCTGCAGGCCGAACGCGCGCTGCGTGCGGCCAATGCCAGCATCGGCGCCGCGCGCGCAGCCTTCTTTCCACGCATCACGCTGACCGCCGCGGGCGGCAGCGCAAGCAACACGCTGGACGAACTGTTCGGCAGCGGTTCCGGCACCTGGAGCTTCGTGCCGCAGATCCGCATCCCGATTTTCGAGGCCGGCCGGCTGCAGGCGAACCTGGACGTTTCCACGGTGCAGCGCGACATCAACGTGGCGCAGTACGAGAAGGCCATCCAGAGCGCGTTCCGCGAAGTGGCCGATGCCCTCGCCGAACGCGCCACCCTCGCCGAGCAGCTCGACGCGCGGCGGCGCCTGGTCGAGGCCACCGCAGCCGGCTTTCGCCTGTCGGAAGCACGCTACAAGGGCGGCGTCGACAGCTACCTCGGACTGCTCGACGCGCAGCGTGCACTCTACGGCGCCGAACTGGACCTGATCGGCGTGCGCCTATCCGAGGCCGTGAATCGCGTGGCGCTGTACAAGGCACTGGGCGGCGGCTGGCAGTAAGTTCCGCCCGCGCCTGCGTCGTCGTACCCTGCGCATGCGCGCCGTCGCGAATGCGGCCGCAACCCTCCGTCCTGTGCCGAAAGGAGTTCGACATGAAACGACTGCCCAGCTACTTCCTGTCCCACGGCGGCGGCCCGTGGCCGTACCTCACGGGTGAGTTCCGCGCGCACTATCGCCTGCTCGAAGCGTCGCTGCAGGCGCTGGCGCGGGAACTCGGCGCCAAGCCGCGCGCGGTCCTGATGGTGTCGGGCCACTGGGAGGCGAGCGAATTCACCGTGATGGCGAACCCGCGCCCGCCCATGGTCTACGACTATTACGGATTTCCGGAGCACACCTACCATGTCCGCTACGACGCGCCCGGCTCGCCCGAACTGGCCGACCACGTGAAGAGCCTGCTCGAAACGGCGGGGCTCGGAGCCCGGCTCGATGCGGACCGCGGCTTCGATCACGGCTGCTTCACCCCGATGGCCGTGATGTATCCGGAAGCCGACGTCCCCGTCGTGCAGCTATCGCTGAAGGCCGGCTACGACCCGCAAACCCATCTTGCGGCGGGCCGGGCGCTCGCGCCCCTGCGCGACGAAGGCATATTGATCGTCGGCAGCGGTCTGAGCTATCACAATCTGCGGGAGTTCGGCGAGCAGGCCAAGACAGCATCGGAGGCATTCGATGAATGGCTGCAGGAGACCCTCCTGCGCACGCCGCCCGGCCAGCGTTCACAACGCCTGCTGCAATGGGACCATGCACCGTCGGCCCGGCGCGCCCATCCGCAGGCAGACCATCTGATCCCCTTGATGGTGGCAGTCGGCGCCGCCGAGGACGAAGCGGCCGCCTGCATTTACCACGAGCAGGGCTTCTTCGGCGGCGTGACGGCATCAAGCTTCCGCTTCGGCCCTGCGGGGGAATGACGGCGCGTCAGCCGATACCCGCTACTGCTCGAAGATACCCGCGCAATCAAGCACCTCCGGCCCGGCCGGGCCGGAAATCCCGGGCGATCCCTCTCTCCTCGCCCCGTCGCCTCAATGCATCGTGCCCTGGGCCGCGTCGAGCGGCCGGCCATTACGGATTTCCTCCGGCGTGGCATCGCGGATGTCCATCACATTCACCAGGCAGGTCACGCTCTGCCCGGCCAGCGAGGGATTGCCGTCCAGCCTGAGCTTGCCGTCCTCGATCGAGGTGACGTAAAAGGCCTTGGTCTCGCCCGACTCGTTTTCAAACAGGACCTCGGCGCCAACCCGGCGGAACTGCGGCGGCACATTATCGAGCTCCTCGACAAACACCAGGCTCTCGTCGCGCAACCCGTACCCCTCTTCGGGCGCCAGCGTGATCTCGACCCGGTCGCCCACCTTGCGGCCCGCTACCGCCGATTCGATCGCCGGCAAAATGCCGCTGTTGGCGCCGTGCACAAAGCCGACCGGAATGTCGTGCTGCTCGACGACCATGCCGCGCGCATCGAGTATTGAGTAGGTGATATATACAAGTTTGTTGCGTGTCACGGTAACCATGCTGTCCCATCCCGAACCGTCAAAGAAAGCGCCGCGCCACGGCCTGACTGGCGCCTACGCCGCCTGCTGCTTATGATACCTTCGAAGCCTGCTCCGCACACCGCCCGCCATGAAGCCACTCAAACACCTGCCCGCCTGGAAAACGCTGGAACAGCACTTCAAGGACATGCGCGCATTCGACATGCGCAGCGCATTCCGCGAAGACGCCCATCGCTTCGAGCACCTGTCGCTGCGCTGCGGCAACCTGCTGCTCGACTACTCGAAGAACCGCGTCACGCCGGACACCATGCGGCACCTGATGCAACTGGCGCGCGAATCCGATCTGGAGGGCATGCGCAATGCCATGTTCAGCGGCGAGCGCATCAACTTCACCGAGCGGCGTGCGGTGCTGCACACCGCTCTGCGTGCGCCGGTGCGCCCGCCGCTGGTGGTGGAGGGCATGGACGTCGAGCGCGAAGTCGCAGCCGTGCTCAAGCGCATGCAGCGCTTCGTCGAATCGATCCACAACGGCAGCTGGCGCGGCCATACCGGCAAGCCGATCCGCGACGTGGTGAACATCGGTATCGGCGGATCGGACCTGGGGCCGGCGATGGTGTGTGCGGCGCTCGACCATTACGCGCTGGAAAGCGTGCGGGTGCATTTCGTCTCCAACCTCGACCCGGCGCATCTGGCCGGCACGCTCAGGCAGCTCGATCCCGAGACCACGCTGTTCATCGTCGCCTCGAAAACCTTCACCACCCTGGAAACCCTGGCCAACGCCAACTCGGCCAAGGCCTGGCTGCTGGCTGCGCTGCGCGCCCCCGCCGCGGTGGCGCGGCATTTCGTGGCGCTGTCGACCAACGCGCAGGCAGTCGAGGCCTTCGGCATCGACCCCGACAACATGTTCATCTTCTGGGACTGGGTGGGGGGGCGCTACTCGCTGTGGTCGGCAATCGGCCTGTCGATCGCGCTGCAGATCGGCTGGGGCAATTTCCAGGCGCTCCTGGCCGGCGCGCATGCGATGGACATCCATTTCAAGGAAGCCCCGCTGGAAGCCAACATGCCGGTCATCCTCGGCATGCTCGGCATCTGGTACGCCAACTTCTGGGGCACCGACACCTACGGCGTGTTCCCCTACGACCAGCGCCTGCGCCTGCTGGTGCCCTTCCTGCAGCAGCTCGACATGGAGTCGAACGGCAAGAACGTCAACCGCGGCAACAAGCTGGTCAACTACAACACCGGGCCGATCCTGTGGGGCGCGCCCGGCACCAACGGCCAGCACGCCTTCTTCGAGCTGGTGCACCAGGGCACGCGTCTGATCCCCACCGATTTCCTGGTGGCAGCGGTCAACCCCACGCCGCTGGCCGACCAGCACGAATGGCTCCTGGCCAACTGCCTGGCGCAGACCGAGGCCCTGTTGAAGGGCAAGTCGCGCGCGGTGATCGAAGCCGAGCTGATCGCCCAGGGCATGAGCCGCGAAACCGCCAAGGCGCTGGCGCCGCACAAGGTCTTCCCGGGCAACCGCCCGAGCAACACCCTGCTCTATCAGAAACTCGACCCGCACACGCTGGGCATGCTGCTCGCGCTCTACGAACACAAGGTGTTCGTGCAGGGCGTGATCTGGCAGATCAACAGCTTCGACCAGTGGGGCGTCGAACTCGGCAAGCAGCTGGCGCCGCCGATCCGCGCCGCGCTGAGTTCGGTGCGTGCGATCGGCGAACACGACGGCTCCACCCTCGGCTTGATCACCGACATCCGCCGGCGCCGCGGCCTCAGCACTTAGCGCATGATTTCTACTGCATCAGGCTCTTGACCCGCACGCGGTAGCTGAGCGTCGCGCTGCCCTCGGCGGGCACCCGCACCCGCCATTCGGCAGTGCCGGCCGCCACCCTGGTATGCGGCTGCGATTCGGAGAGCATCGTCCAGTCGCCCGGTATCGGCTCGCGCACTGTGACGCTTACCGCTTCCGGCTTGGCATTCTTCAGTACGATTTCATACGCCGACTCGAACACGTAGCCGGTGCGGCCGTTGCCGGCCAGCTTCTGGAAGGCGGTCTGTTTCTTGTCCGCCGTCAGGTCGAAGGCATTGCCGAGATTGAGGCGCACCGTTTCGTTCTTTGGCGTGTGATCGATGCGATCCTCGCCGACAAACTGCGCGTTGCCCTGGCTGTCCTTCTTGTAAACCCGGACGACTCCCCTGGGCAGCGGCACGCCCAGACCTTCACCCTTGTTGTCGAATTCGACGAACACGCCCACCTTGATTTTATGCCCCAGCTCGCCATGCTGACCCGAGTAGTAGTAAGCCGCGCCTTCGAGCAGGAACGTCTTCTTCAGCGGCACCCGGCCGGCCGACAGCAGCGCCACCTGCTTGGTCTGGTTTTCCGCCAGCGTGGTGGGGCGTTGCAGCGTGTAGAGGTGGTATTCGAACAGGGATTCCTGCTGCAGCTCGGCCACGTCGGCCGCTTTCGCCGCCATCGCCATCGTCGCGCGCGGCACCGCCTGGGCGTCGCGCACCCGGTTGAGGTCGCCCGCCACCAATTGCAGCTTGGCATTGGGATAGGCTGCGCCGCTCTGGTTGGTCAGTGTCACCCAGCCGTTGAGATCCAGCCGGTCGTCAGCGGCATTCAGCTCGGCGACATAATCGGCCCGCCACGACAGCCCGCCGGTCAGATAGGACAATTCCAGATCCTGTGCGCCCGCCGACGGGTTGATCAGCGAGATGACGAGCGTGGGCTTGTCGCGCAAGCTGTCGGGCACGCCCGCAAACGCCAGCCGCCCCGGCACACCGGTTTCGATGCGATCGGCGAACTTGAGCACCACGCCGCCGTTGGTCGCCAGCACCTGCGCCGTTTCGCGGGTTTCCGCGCCGCTGGCGGGGTGGGTGCGAATGACGCCGACCTCGCGTCCGACGTATTTTTCGAGCAGCTTTTGTGGCGTCAACAGGTCGAAATCGAAGTTCTGTTCCAGCAGGCGGAATCCGGCGGGGCTCGACACATTGCGCAGCTGCGCCGTCTCCGGGTGCATCTGCGCCGCGACTTCGCGCCATGCCAGCCGGTTGAAGTCGCGCGCGAGCCCGACCCGCCGCGCATCCCTCACCAAAGCCAGATTGTCGTTGTAGATGGTGACCGCGACGCCTTGCTGGTCGGCTGCCGTGCTGCCGGTCTCGTCGCGCGGCGCGCCCCAGCCGGGTTGAGAGGCAAAGAGCAGGCCGCCCAGCAGCGCATTCAGCAGTTCCTTCTTCGTCATGTCGTCTCCTTCGCGTTTTGCGGCAACGGGCATGATGCCCGATGCACGCGAAAAATGGTTCGCGGCGCTAGAATGGCCGAACCCATTTTGCAGTGACTGTCATGAGCGCAGACGACCTCCATCCATCCCGCATAGTCGGCGGCGGCATCAATACCCGCGAATCCGATCAGCCCGTGGTGGTGACGCAGATGCTGGGCATCGCCAGCAGCAACCCGGTTCGCGAGGAAGTCCTGCGGGAGCGTTTCCTGTCGTTCGATCCGCTGTTCGACGCCGCCTCCAGCCTGGTCGCCCACCAGCTGGTGCTGCGCGGACGCACCGCTGCCGCCGATGCGCCAGCCGAGCTTCGGCAGATGGACGAGGACATGTTGCTGACTGGCCTGTATTCCCTGACGCAGGACGGCCTGACGGGTGAGCTGCCCTTGCTGGTGCGGATCAGCGCCGGCGTGCTGTTCAGCGACATCCCGCAGCAACTCGATCACCGCCAGCTGATCTGGTGCGTAAGCCTTGATAACGAACAGCATCTGGCGCGCGCCCTCGCGCTGCAGGACGCCGGGCTGACGTTCTGCCCTGCCTTCGACAGCAACCACGCGGTGATGCAGGATAGCGTCTCCGCCTGGCGCTATCTGGCCTGCCGCGCCGACGACATTCCACCCGCGGTGTCTGCGCGCCTGATCGTGGAGGGGGTACGGCACGCCCATACCCAGGCACGCTGGCCTGCCAACGCCTGGTTCAAAGGCAGCCTGTTTTCGGGCGACACCCAGCCGGCCGCCAATACCCGCGAGCAGGCCGTGCAGTTCGACTTGCTGGCGATCGCGCTGCGCCAGTCGCTCGACACACTGATCCAGTTTTTCCGGCTGAACCCGGACATGGCGCCACGCCTGCTCGCCATCGCCAACTCGCCGATCGGCGGCCTGAGCCGACCCGCCGAATCGGCCGCCCACGCCCTGGTCATGCTGGGCCCCCAGCGCGCCGCGCGCGTGGCGATACTGCTGGCCCTGGCCGGCACCCATCCCACCGAGGCCACGCGCCACTATGCCGTGACCGCGCTCACGCGCGCGCTCTTCATGGGCAAGGTCACGCGTCTGGGCGCGCCGGCCGAGAGCGCCGCCGCCGCATTCGAGATCGGCCTGCTGTCGGCCGCCCCCCATGCGCTGTCGCTACCGCTGGAGGCGCTGATCCGCAAGCTGGGGCTGCCGGCGGCCAGTGCGCTGGCCTTGAGCGTGCATCCCTCCCCCGAAGGCGCGATGCTGCAACTGGCGCACGCCTGCGAAAACAACGATGCCGGGGTACTGGCCCGCTATGCGCAGCAGCTGGATATCCCGCTGCACCAGATTTCGGTGGCCTACCTGGATGCCCTGATCGCAGCCTCGGCGCTCGACGCAGCATTGCATTGAAGCAGCGTAAAATGGCGGTTTTTGTCCGCGCGCCCGTGCCATGCATCCCACCCTGGTTTTCGACATTGAAACGATCCCCGACCTCGCCGGATTCGCCGCGGTCAACGGCATAGCCGAAACAGCGCTCCCGCACGCGGAACTCGCCGAAATGGCGCTGTTGAACCGCCGCCAGAAAACCGGCAGCGACTTCATGCCGCATCACCTGCACCTCATCGTCGCCATCTCCTGCGTGCTCAGGAGCGGCGACCAACTGAAGGTATGGTCGCTCGGCGAACCAGGCAGCAGCGAGGCCGAACTGATCCAGCGCTTCTACGACGGCATCGAGCGCTATACCCCGCAGCTGGTGTCGTGGAACGGCGGCGGCTTCGACCTGCCGGTGCTGCATTACCGCAGCCTGATCCATGGCGTGACGGCGGCGCGCTACTGGGACTGGGGCGACGACGACAAGGATTTCAAGTGGAATAACTATCTGGGCCGCTACCACACCCGCCATCTGGATTTGATGGACGTGTTGGCGATGTACCAGCCGCGCGCCAATGCGCCGCTCGACCAGATGGCCAAGCTGTGCGGCTTTCCCGGCAAGCTGGGGATGGACGGCTCGAAAGTGCTGGACGCCTTCCAGCAGGGGGAAATCGACGCCATCCGCAATTACTGCGAAACCGACGTGATGAACACCTGGCTGGTCTATCTACGCTTCCAGAAAATACGCGGCACGCTCTCCGAGTCGGCCTACGCCGCCGAGATCGAACTTGCACGCAGCACAGTGCAGGCCCACCCTGCCCCGCACTGGCAGGAGTTCCTGGCGGCCTGGGCATGAACCCCATCGTCGACATCCTCTCCCTCGACCACGAGGGTCATGGCGTGGCGCGCATCGACGGCAAGGTCACTTTCGTCGACGGCGCCCTGGCGGGCGAACGCGCGGAAATCGCGGTCTACCGCAAGCATGCCAAATACAATTCGGCCAACGCGGTCGCCATCCTCGACGCCAGCGCCCAGCGCACCGAGCCGCGCTGCCGCTATTTCGGCCGCTGCGGCGGCTGCTCGATGCAGCATCTGGAAGCCAGCGCCCAGGTCGCCGCCAAGCAGCGCGTGCTGGAAGAAAGCCTCGCCCGCATCGGCAAGGTCCGCCCCGACGTCATCCTGCCCGCCCTGCACGGCCCCAGCTGGGGCTATCGCCACCGCGCGCGGCTATCGTCGCGCCGGGTCGACAAGAAAGGCGGCGTGCTGGTCGGCTTCCACGAAAAACGCTCCAGCTTCATTGCCGACATAGCGAGCTGCGAGATCCTCACGCCCGATGTCTCGGCGCTAATCCAGCCGCTGCGCGAGCTGATCGTGCAGTTGTCGAACGCCGACCGCACCCCGCAGATCGAGGTCGCCGTCGGCGAACACGTCACCGTGCTGGTGTTCCGCCTGCTTGAGCCATGGAGCGACGAGGACGCCGCAAAAGTGCGCAGCTTCGCCGAACGCCACCGCGTGCAGGTGTGGGAGCAGAAAAAAGGCCCCGACACCGCGCGCCCATTCTGGCCGGAAATTGCGCCCGAACTCAGCTACAGCCTGCCGGAGTTCGGCCTCGTCATGCCTTTCAGGCCGACCGAATTCACCCAGGTCAACACCGCCATCAACCGCGCCCTGGTCGGCCGCGCGCTGCGCCTGCTGCAGCCCCGGGCCGGCGAGCGCATCGCGGACCTGTTCTGCGGCCTGGGCAATTTCACCCTGCCGATCGCCAGCAGCGGCGCCGAGGTGCTCGGCATCGAAGGCAGTGCCGAACTGGTTGCCCGCGCGCGCGAAAACGCCCTGCGCAACCGCCTGCCCAACGCCCGCTTCGCGGTCGACAACCTGTTCGAGATGACCCCGGAAAAATTCGCCGCCCTCGGGCATTTCGACAAACTGCTGATCGACCCGCCGCGTTCCGGTGCCATCGAGGTCGTCAAATCCCTGCCCGACAGCGGCGGGCCGCAGCGCATCGTCTACGTCTCGTGCGATCCCGCCACGCTGGCGCGCGACGCCGAGGTGCTGGTGCACGTCAAGGGCTACCGGCTCGAAGCGGCAGGCATCGCCAACATGTTCCCGCACACGGCGCATGTGGAGTCGATTGCGCTTTTCCAGCGCTAATCCATTAAACTCACGCGCTTAACTCATTATCGAAAACCATGGCACTCATCGTACAAAAATACGGCGGCAGCTCGGTCGCCAATGTCGAACGCATCCGCGCAGTGGCCGAACGCGTGGCCAAATTCAAGATGCTCGGGCATCAGGTGGTGGTGGTGCTCTCGGCCATGTCGGGCGAGACCAACCGGCTGATTGCGCTGGCCAAACAGATCCAGTCCACCCCCGACCCGCGCGAACTGGACGTGATGGTGTCCACCGGCGAGCAGGTCACCATCGCCCTGCTGGCGATGGCGCTGAAAGACCTGGGCCTGAAAGCGAAAAGCTACACCGGTGCGCAGGTGCGCATCCTCACCGACAACGCCTTCACCAAGGCGCGCATCCTGTCGATCGACGAATCCAGGATGCGCGCCGATCTGGACTCCGGCCATGTGGTCGTGGTCGCCGGCTTCCAGGGAGTCGACGAACAGGGCAACATCACCACGCTGGGGCGCGGCGGTTCCGACACCACCGGCGTGGCGCTGGCAGCCGCGCTCAAGGCTGACGAATGCCAGATCTACACCGATGTCGATGGCGTCTACACCACCGATCCGCGCATCGTGCCCGAGGCACGCCGGCTTAAAAGCATCACCTTCGAGGAAATGCTCGAAATGGCGAGCCTGGGTTCCAAGGTGCTGCAAATCCGCTCGGTCGAATTCGCCGGCAAGTACAAAGTAAAACTCCGCGTGCTGTCCAGCTTTCAGGACGAAGGCGACGGCACGCTCATCACCTTCGAGGAAAACAACCCCATGGAACAGGCCATCATTTCAGGCATCGCATTCAACCGCGACGAAGCCAAGATCACCGTGGTCGGCGTGCCCGACCACCCCGGTATCGCCTACCAGATTCTCGGCCCGGTGGCCGATGCCAACATCGACGTCGACATGATCGTGCAGAACGTGGGGCACACCCAGACCACCGACTTCACCTTCACCGTGCACCGCAACGACTTCGCCAAGGCGATGGATATCGTCAAGGTAACCGCCGCCGGCATTGGCGCGCGCGAGGTCACCGGCGACGACAAAATCGCCAAAATCTCCATCGTCGGCGTCGGCATGCGCTCGCACGTCGGCATCGCCCGCAAGATGTTCGAGACCCTGTCGGTCGAAAACATCAACCTGCAGATGATCTCCACGTCCGAGATCAAAATCTCGGTCGTGGTCGAGGACAAATACATGGAACTCGCCGTGCGCGCGCTGCATCAGGCGTTCGAGCTGGATAAAGCCACGGCCTGAGGTGGCGTTCGTCCGCGCATTCCGCTACAATGCGCGGCGGTTCGGAGACGTGGCCGAGTGGTTGAAGGTACTCCCCTGCTAAGGGAGCATGCGGGCTTAAACCTGCATCGAGGGTTCGAATCCCTCCGTCTCCGCCAAATTATGAGTTGTTGTACCTGCCATCGACGCAAAAAATGCGTATAATGCGCAACCTTCAAAGCGCCCGTAGCTCAGCTGGATAGAGTACTTGGCTACGAACCAAGGGGTCAGGAGTTCGAATCTCTTCGGGCGCGCCAAAATACCAGAAAGGCCGGTTCCATCAAGGGGCCGGCCTTTTTGCATTGCGGCCGCGGGGAGTGGCTCCGACGCCAAACGCCTGATATCGAAAACGCAAACCGCCCCACCAGAACCGGCCCAGGCGTGTTTGCGGAACGCCCGCACAGCAAACGGTTGCGGCACGCCCGGCACCGCAGTTCATCTCCTGGCGCACCCATTCAAAAGACCCGCAGCGTTGCGGGTCTTGTTCGTTTGCACGGCCTAAATCTTCATTAACCTCCGGCACGGCAACGCTTGCGCCACGCGCAGCACGGCTGCTCACCGTCCCTGTGCGCGCCCCGATCATCGGCCGGCAATCCGCTTCCGCCGGATCGCCCGATCCGCCCCTTGCTCCATGGAAGCGCCTTTCGCACCTTGGCAGCGCGAAATCACGCAGGCAGACGCGATAGCGGTTAACGGCCATGCGTTAACAATAAACGCACACTTAACTGTTTATTGTTAACAAAAAACATCTCGCCCATCGCACAAAAAACACAATCTCATTAAAAATCAAAAACATAAAAACTGGCACGACTATCGCTTACCAGGGTGCGTGTGAACTGATCGATTCAATGTCATGAAAAACACTCGACCGCTTGAGAAGGAAACGCCGATGCCACAAAACTCCACCGCATTCACCGCTGCATCCCATCTGAAGAACATGGCTTTCGCCCTTGCCGTACTGGCGGCGCCCACTGCGAGCTGGGCGGAAAAACGGACGTTCGACATGACGATCGAAGACACCAGAATCATGCTGGTGGACAAGCAGGCGTTCCACACCTTCGCCTTCAATGGCCAGGTTCCCGGACCGCTGGTCCACGTCAAGGAAGGCGACGAGGTCACGGTCAACGTCAACAACCTCACCACCCTGCCGCACACGATCCATTGGCATGGCTTGCTGCAACGCGGCACCTGGCAGCAGGACGGGGTGCCGGACGTCACGCAGATGGCGATCAAGCCCGGCGACAGCTTCACTTATAAATTCGTGGCCGAGCCTTCCGGCACCATGTGGTACCACTGCCACGTCAACGTCAACGAGCACGTGTCGATGCGCGGCATGTGGGGCCCCTTCATCGTGGTCCCGAAAAACCCCAATCCGATCGAGAAGAAAGTCACCAAGGATTTCATCATGATGCTGTCGGGCTGGGACACCAAATGGGCGTCCAAGCCGGGCGAAGGCGGGGTGCCGGGGGACGTGTTCAACTACTTCACCATCAACGGCAAGGCCTTTCCCGATTCCCAGCCGCTGCGCGTGAGCCGGGGCGACGTGATCCGCATCCGCCTGATCGGCGCCGGCGAACTGACCCACGCCATCCATATCCACGGCCATGTCTTCAAGGTGGCGTTCAAGGACGGCCACGCACTGCCCTATCCCTACGATGCCGACACCATCATGGTCGGTCCTGGCGAGCGCTACGACCTCATCCTCACCATGGACAACCCCGGACGCTGGGCGATTCACGACCACGTGGATGTCCATACCGTCAATGGCAGCAAGCCGATGGGCGGCGTGATGACGGTCATCGAATACAACGAAATCAACCACAACGACCCGCTCTACGCCTGGAAAGGCAAGCAGTTCGTCCCCGATTTCTACTATGAGGAATCGCTGAAAAAGCCCTACGGCATGCACGACGCAGCCGTGTTCAAGGGACAGGCCATTCAATAAGCGAAAGGATCAATGATGAATCGACACCTCCTGGCCGCATTGGGGTTGGGGCTTATCGCCGGCCCGGCACTTGCCGCCGACGGCATCGGCGCCGGCCTCCTGAAGTCGCAATGCATCGGCTGCCATGCCATCGCAAAACCGGAAAACACCAGTCTCGACCGCCTGTGGGAACGGAAGGGGCCGGACCTTTATTACGCGGGCAGCAAGTTCAACAAGCCCTGGCTGGAAAAATGGCTGCAGAACCCGGTGCGCATCCGCCCGGCCGGCGAGCTTTACGCCCGCCATGTGAAAGGCGGCACCAAGGAAGACGTGGTGGACGAGTCGGGCATGGCGCCTCATCCCAAGCTGCCCAAGGCGGATGCCGAAGCGGTTGCCGAAGCGCTCATGGCGCTTGTCGCCCCGGCCGAACTGGTGAGCAAGGGGGCATTCAAGGGCGAAAAAGTCAGCATGGCGATGGGGGGCATGTTCTTTGGCAAGCTGCGTGGCTGCGGTGCGTGCCATATGGCCAAACCCGGCTTTGGTGGCGCGTCCGGCGCCGAGCTCTATACCGCCGGCGAGCGTCTGCAGGGGGATTACATCTACAGCTACATCAAGAACCCGCAGCAGTTCGATCCGCGCATCTGGATGCCCACGCTCAATCTTGCCGAGCCCGATCTGCAGCGGCTGACGGGCTACATCCTTCAACTCGGCGCAACGGAGGCCAAATGATGACGAATAGCAGGCAACTCGCTTCCACGTTTTCCCTGGCGGGGCTCGCCCTGGCTTCCTGTTTCATGCTGCCGGCCAATGCCGCTGCCGCGGACGAGCAGTACGCCAAGGCTGCGCGCAATTACGACACCTATTGCGCCCAGTGCCACGGCATCAACCGCAACGGCCGCGGCATCAACAGCCGCGACATGTCGGTCCAGCCGCGCGACCACACCGACGCCAAGGGCATGGGCGACATTCCGGAAAACGAAATCCTCAAGGTCATCAAGGAAGGCGGCCTGGCGGTGAACAAGTCGGTGCTCATGCCCGCCTGGGGCAATGTGATGAGCGACACGGAAATCAGGGAAATGGCGGCGTATCTGCGCCATGTGTGCAACTGCGGTTCAGGTAAATAAACAAGGAGTTCGATCACATGAAACAAAGAAAACTGATGGGCCTGGCCCTGGCTGGATTGACGGCATTGTCATTGCTGGCATTCCAGGCCCAGGCCAAAACGGTGAAGGTCACGCTGCATGCGACGGAGGTGGACTTGCCGATCGACAACAAGGGCACGATGTACAAAACCTGGACCTTCGACGGCAAGGTGCCCGGCCCGGTGGTGCGCGTCACCGAGGGCGACACGGTGGAATTCACGCTGATCAATGACAAGAGCAGCAAAAACTCCCACTCGATGGACTTTCACGCGGCCAGGGTGGATGTGGTCAAGGATTTCGGCTCCATCAAGCCGGGCGAATCCAAGACCTTCACCTATACGGCGGACTACCCGGGCGTGTTCTTCTACCATTGCGGTTCCGATCCGATGATCCAGCACATCGCGCGCGGCATGTTCGGCGCGATCATCGTCGATCCCAAGGATCCGAAAGCCATGCCCAAGGCCGACCGCGAGTACGTGATCGTCCAGTCCGAGCTCTACGCCAACCCGGACGCCAAGGAAGACATGATGGCGAACAAGTGGAGCAACGTCATGTTCAACGGCGGCATCTTCAAATACGATCCGGTGCATGACCCGGCCGCGACCCGCTGGCTGCAGGCCAAGCCCGGCGAGCGCGTGCGCATTTACTTCGTGAACGCTGGCCCCAACGAGTTCTCTTCCTTCCACCCCATCGCCGGCATCTGGGACAGGGTCTACGCGAGCGGCAATCCGAAAAACGTCCAGCACGGCCTGCAAAGCTTCACCGTCGGCCCGGGCGACGCCGCCACCTTCGATCTGATTTCGCCGGTGGAGGGCGCCAACGCGATCGTCACGCATTCGCTGAAAGGCGCGCTGACCGGCGCGATCGCGGTGCTGATGTACAGCGATGACGCCGATCCGAAAATGGGCCGCGGCGAGCAGATCCTCGTGCGATAAGCCGGGTCCAGCGGAGGAAGCAAGCCGCTTCCTCCTGCCCCGCCGTCTTCAGGCCATGCGGCCTTCCCAACCTTGGCCGGACCGTGCAGCCGCACGGCCGGCCTGGCAGGAACCAAGAAATGAATTGCAAACTTATATACAAGATGCTCACGGGCATTTTGGCGCTCTGCTTGTTGCATGCCGGGGGCATCGGCCTTGCATCCGCTGCGCAACCCGCTGCCGCGCATGCAGCGGACGGCAGCGCCGCCGGCAGGACCGGCGTTGCCGCCAACGGCCGGCTGGACCCGCTGTCGCCAACCAACGCCGGGAAGGGCTGGACCTGCCCGATGCACCCCGAGGTGCACAAGCACGAGCCGGGCAAATGTCCGATATGCAAAATGAATCTGGTGAAGGCGAAAAGCCAGAACAGCTAGCGTGATGAACAAACCCGGTTCGAGCGGGGCCGCCCGGGCGACGGCAGGCCACCGCTTCACCCACGCCATCCGGCTGCCGCCGCACTCCGCAGGGCGCGACGCATGACAAGGCCATTCGCCAGGCTGCGCCGTTTCGGCCTGCTGCTGGTCATGGCTGCCGGCGCGGCCGCCAGCGGCTATTACGCCGGACAACGGCCGCACCATGACGCCGTCCGCACGCTGCCGTCCGCCCATGCGGAGGGCGGCCTCGACCGCCTGGACGAGGGGGTGCCCGCGAAGAAGCTTTGGGTATGCCCGATGCACTCGCACATACTCCAGGACCACGCGGGCTCCTGTCCCGTTTGCGGCATGGATCTGGTCGAGTCCGGCGGCACGCAGGGGCACGACAGCGGCGGCGTTCAGGTGGATGCGGCCTCGTTGCAGCGGCTGGGCGTCAGGCTGGCGAGCGTGGAGCCCCAGGAACTCAGCCGCGAGGTGCAAACCTACGGCAACGTGGCGATCGACGAATCGTCGATCCGCAACGTCAGCCCCAAGGTCGATGGCTGGATCCGCAAGCTGCACGTCACTGCCGTGGGGCAACCCGTTCGCGCCGGGCAAGTCCTGTACGAGATCTATTCGCCGGAGCTGGTGCAGCGCCAGCGCGAATACATCGAACTGCTGCAGCGGCGCGATCAACTGTTGCAGCGCATGACCGAACTGTCCGGGCAGAACGCCCAGGTGGCGGCCAGCCTGGCGCGGGAGCGGATTCGCAGCCGCGAACGGTTCGGCCACGCCGACGTCGGCGCAGACATCCTCGACAGGATCGAAAAAACCCACCGCACCGTGGATGTGGTGGCCGTGCGCGCGTCCGCCTCCGGTTTCGTCACCCAGATCGGCGCGCGCGAGGGCAGCTATGTCGGCCCGGCGACCAATCTGCTTTCGCTCGCGGATACCGCCTCGGTCTGGATCGACATCGTGCTGTATCCCGATCAGCTGGCCTGGGTCAGGGAAGGCGACGAAGCGACGGTCAGGCTGCCGCACTCCGACGAGCCCTTGCTCAAGGGCCGCCTGAAATTCGCCGGCCCGACGCTGGACAATGCAAGCCGCACCGTGCGGGCGCGGCTTGTCGCAGACAACGCGCGGCAACGGCTGCGGCCCGGCTCCTTCGTCGATGTCGTCGTCGCCGCCCGCCCGCACCAGGCGCTGGCGCTGCCGCGCTCCGCGGTGATGCGAACCGGCAAGGGCAACATGGTCATGCTCGCCCGCGGCAACGGGCACTTCCTCCCGTTTCCCGTCGAGACCGGCATTGAAAGCGGCGACCTGATCGAAATCACGGAGGGGCTGCAGGAAGGCGCGCAGGTTGCCGTGAACGGCCAATTCCTGCTGGATGCCGCCGCGTCCCTGAGCGACGCGGCGCAGCGCATGCAGGGCGACCGCTAGGCATGGTACAGCGCCTGATCGAGTGGTCGCTGCGCAACCGCTTGCTGGTGCTGCTGGGCACCCTGCTGCTGGCGGGATGGGGGGGTTATTCCGCGCAGCACATGGCGCTCGACGCCATCCCCGACCTGTCCGACACGCAGGTCATCGTCAAGACCGGCTACGCCGGCCAATCGCCGCAGGCGGTGGAAGACCAGGTGACCTTCCCGCTTGCCTCGGCGCTGCTGTCGGTGCCCGGCTCCACCGCGGTGCGTGGTTTTTCCATGTTCGGCGAGTCCTACATCTACATCATTTTCAAGGAAGGCACCGACCCTTACTGGGCGCGTTCGCGGGTGCTGGAATACCTGAGCCAGGTGGCGTCGCGCCTGCCCCCGGGCGTTACCCCCACGCTCGGGCCGGACGCTTCCGGCGTCGGCTGGGTATTCGAATACGCGCTGGTCGACCGGCACCACCGCTACGACGCCGACCAGCTGCGCGCCACCCAGGACTTCTTCCTGAAATACGAATTGCAGAGCCTGCCCGGCGTGGCCGAAGTGGCCAGCGTGGGCGGCATGGCGCGCCAATTCCAGATCGAGGTGAATCCGAACCGGCTGGCGGCCTACGACCTCACGCTGGACAAGGTAGGCCAGGCCGTGCGCGACAGCAACCAGTCCGGCGGCGGTTCGATCGTGGAGATGGGACATGCCGAGTACATGGTCAGGGCGCGCGGCTACCTCAAGACGCTGGACGATTTCCGGCAGATTCCGCTGGGAACGGACGCCGAGGGAATCCCGGTCCGGCTGCAGGACGTGGCGCATATCCAGACCGGGCCGGAAGTGCGGCGCGGCGTGGCCGACCTCGACGGCGAAGGCGAGGTCACCGGCGGCATCGTGGTCATGCGCTACGGCCACAATGCGCTGGAAACCGTGGAGCGCGTCAAGGCCCGCCTCAAGGAACTCCAGACGGGCCTGCCGCCCGGCATCGAACTGGTGGTCACGTACGACCGTTCCGGCCTGATCAAGCGCGCCATCGACAACCTGCGCAGCAAGCTGGTGGAAGAATCGCTGGTCGTCGCCCTGGTCTGCCTGCTGTTCCTGTTCCACCTGCGCTCCTCCCTGGTGGCGGTGGTCACCCTGCCGGTCGGCATCCTGGCCGCGTTCATCCTCATGAAGCAACAGGGCGTCACCGCCGACATCATGTCGCTGGGCGGCATCGCGATCGCCATCGGCGCCATGGTGGATGGCGCCATCGTGATGATCGAGAACATGCACAAGCATCTCGAGCGCGCCGGCCCCGGCTGCGACCATTGGGAAGTGGCGCGGGCGAGCGCGGTGGAAGTCGGCCCCGCGCTGTTCTTTTCCCTGCTGGTCATCACGGTTTCCTTTCTGCCGGTGCTCATGCTCGTCGGCCAGGAAGGCAAGCTGTTCGTTCCGCTCGCCTACACCAAGACCTATGCCATGGCGGCCAGCGCCGCCCTGGCGGTGACGCTGACGCCGGTATTGATGGGGTATTTCATCCGCGGCCGCATCACGGCGGAACACCGCAACCCGCTCAACCGCATCCTGCAGGCGCTTTACCGTCCGGCCCTGCTGGCCTCCCTCAAGCGGCCCAAGACTGTGCTGCTGCTGGCCGTGCTGCTGCTCGCCAGCGTGGCCTGGCCGGTTTCCCGCCTGGGCAGCGAGTTCATGCCGCCGCTGTATGAGGGCGACCTGCTGTACATGCCCACCACGCTGCCCGGCGTGTCGGTCGACGAGGCGGCGCATATCCTGCAGATCACCGACCGCCTGATCCGCCAGATGCCCGAAGTGGAGCGCGTATTCGGCAAGGCCGGGCGTGCCGACAGCGCCACCGACCCGGCGCCGCTGTCCATGCTGGAAACCACGATTCTGCTCAAGCCCAGAAGCGAGTGGCCGGCCGGCGAAACCGTGGAACAGCTGATCCAGAAGCTGGACCGGACGGTGCGGCTGCCGGGACTGACCAATTCCTGGGGCTATCCAATCCGCACCCGCATCGACATGCTGTCCACCGGCATCCGCACCGCGGTCGGCATCAAAATCA
Organism: Thiobacillus sp. 65-1059; assembly: GCA_001897675.1. Lineage (GTDB taxonomy): Bacteria > Pseudomonadota > Gammaproteobacteria > Burkholderiales > Thiobacillaceae > Thiobacillus. The sequence continues at coordinate 56,842 of MKUE01000005.1, forward strand.
CCGGCCCCGACCTGAATGGCATTGCCGCGCTGGCGGAAACGCTCGAGCGGGTATTGAAGCAGGTTCCCGGAACGCGCACGGTATTCGGCGAGCGCGTGACCGGCGGGCGCTATCTGGACATCGATGTCGACCGCGCCCAGGCCGCGCGCCACGGCGTCACGGTGGCCGACGTCCAGCGCCTGGTGCAGAGCGCCATCGGCGGAGAAAACATCAGCACCGTGGTGGACGGACGCGAGCGCTATTCCGTCAACCTGCGCTATCCGCGTGCCCTGCGCGACTCCATGGAAGCCATGGCCGCCAGCCGGGTCACGACCCCGGCCGGCATCCAGGTACCGCTCGGAACCCTGGCGAAGCTGAGCATCAGCGACGGGCCGGCCGAGATCAAGAGCGAGAACGGGCGGCTTGCCGGCTATGTCTACGTCGACATGGAGGGGCGCGATCTGGGAGGCTATGTCGCTGCCGCCAGGCGGGCCGTCGAAACGCAGGTCAGGCTGCAGCCGGGCTACGCCATCGCCTGGTCGGGGCAGTACGTGAACATGCAGCATGCCAGGGCGCGGCTGCAATGGGTCATCCCGTTTACCCTGCTGCTCGTTCTGCTGCTGCTTTACCTGCATTTCCGCCACCCCGGCAAGGTGCTGCTGGTGGCCATCTGCCTGCCCTTCTCGCTGGTGGGCGGTTTCTGGCTCACCTACTGGCTGGGCTACAACCTGTCTGTCGCAGTGGGGGTCGGGTTCATCGCGCTGGCCGGGGTGGCGGCGGAATTCGGCGTGGTCATGCTGCTGTATCTCGACAACGCCATCAAGGAATCGCGGCAGGCCGGGCGCCTGACCGACCACGCCGCGCTGCGGCAGGCGATCGTTCAGGGGGCGTTGCTGCGCGTGCGGCCCAAGATGATGACGGTGGCGGTGATCGTGGCCGGCCTGCTGCCCGTCATGTTCAGCGACGGCGCCGGCTCCGATGTCATGAAGCGCATTGCGGCACCGCTGGTGGGCGGCATGCTGACCGCGCCGCTGCTATCGCTCTTCGTCATCCCCGCCCTGTACTGGTTGTGGCACCGGCGCCAGCCGGTTTAGACGGTAATCTGCCTGAGCCGCTTCCATAAGGTGGTGCGCGACATTCCCAGCCGGCGTGCCGTCTCGGCCTTGTTCCCGCCGGTTTCGGCGAGCACCCGGGCAATGATTTCGGCTTCGTTTACAAGCTGCTGCTGCGGGCGGTAATAGGGCCGCGCCAGCAACGGCTCCGGCGCCGCAACGCCGGGCGCGGGCGGCGCAACATATTCGATCTCGGGCGGGAAATGCTGCGGCTGGATGACCGGGCCATCCGCGTGCACCAGCGCATATTCGAGCGCATTGAACAGCTGCCGGATATTCCCCGGCCAGTCGTAGGCTTCGAGGGCAAACAGTGCTTCATGGGCGAGCCGCATATTGTCCCGCTTGTAGCGCTTTGCCAGATCGCCAAGCAATTTGTTGGCGAGCATGGAAATGTCTTCCTTGCGCTCGCGCAGCGGCGGAACATGGAGAGGAAGCACGCGCAACCGGTAGTAGAGGTCTTCCCTGAATCCGCCGCGCTCGACCATTGACGCCAGATTCCGGTGCGTCGCCGCGATGACGCGGACATTCACCGGGCGGGCGTGGTTCTCGCCCAATCGCACCACCTCTTTTTCCTGCAACACGCGCAGCAGCTTGACTTGCGTGCCCAGCGGAATTTCTCCGATCTCGTCCAGCAGCAGCGTCCCCCCCTCGGCAGCCTCGAAGCGGCCGATTTTTGCCACGGTCGCACCGGTGAAAGCGCCCTTGGCGTAACCGAACAATTCCGATTCGAGAAGACTTTCGGGAAGCGACGCGCAATGCACCGGGATGTAAGGCCCCTTGCAGCGGTCGGAATTGTCGTGCAGCGCCTTGGCGACCAGTTCCTTGCCGCTCCCGCTCTCGCCGGTCAGCAGCACGCTGGCTTTGCTCGGCGCCGCCCGCAGAATTTGCGAATAAAGCTTCTGCATCGCGGGGCCATGGCCGACCATGCTGCCCAGCTGCAGACGTTCCGTGACTTTCTGTTCCAGCTCCGCTTCGTGCGAGCGGTCTCGCAAAATGATCGCGCAGGACAGCGGCAGGTTTTCCGACGGCGGCAGCAATCTGGCCCACATCCGCAGGAATACGGAGGTGCTGTCCGGGCGCTGCAGCACAATATCCTGAATGACGTCGCCGGCCTTCCAGTCCTGGGTCAGCGCACATCTCCCCCGGTTTTCGCACGCCTCGGCGCATCCCGTCCCCTTGAAAATGCTGGGGCAGAGCAGATTGACCAGATTCTCGCCTTCACGCCCGACCATCTGTGTGGCCGCCCGGTTGGCCGCCAGCACTTTCCGGTTCTTGTCCAGAAACAGCACCCCCTCTTCCAGGCTATCCAGAAACAGATTGAGCATGGGAATCGTCATCATGTCATCCACCTTCGTTCACAGTTAACGTAAAAGGTAACGTTTATTATGAACAACGACAATGGTTTTTTGCTGGCGGCAGCCTCCGCCCTCGGGGGGGAAATCCCATGCCGCCCCCCCATGACGGCAAACCCGTCGGGGGCGACATGACCCGCCGGCTCAGGTTTGATATCGGCAGCGATACCGGTTCGCCAAGTGCGGCGGCTCCGGTAAAATGCCGGGTTTTCCTGCCTGCACCCCCCTCATGGAAACCACGTCCGCATCGCCCCTTGCGCGCGATGTCAAGAAGCGTCGCACCTTCGCCATCATTGCCCACCCCGACGCAGGTAAAACCACGCTGACCGAAAAGCTGCTGCTGTTCGGCGGCGCGATCCAGATGGCCGGTACCGTGAAGGCGCGCAAAAGCGGCCGCTACGCCACCTCCGACTGGATGGAGGTCGAGCGCGAGCGCGGCATTTCGGTGGCCAGTTCGGTGATGCAGTTCTCCCACGGCGACTGCGTGTTCAACCTGCTCGACACCCCCGGCCACAAGGATTTCTCCGAGGATACCTACCGCGTGCTGACCGCGGTGGACGCCGCCATCATGGTGGTCGACGCCGCCAAGGGCGTGGAGGAGCAGACCATCAAGCTCTTGGAAGTGTGCCGCCTGCGCGACACCCCCATCATCACCTTCATCAACAAGATGGACCGCGAGGTGCGCGAGCCGCTGGAGCTGCTGGACGAGATCGAGTCGATCCTGAAGATCCACTGTGCGCCGGTGACCTGGCCGATCGGCATGGGCAAGCGCTTCCAGGGCGTGTACCACCTGATCAACAACGAGATCCTGCGCTTCAGGGCCGGCGAGGAAAACGCCGACCAGCCCTTCGAATCGCTGCAGGGCCTGGGCGACGCGGCCCTGAAGGAGCGCTTCCCGCTGGAAGCCGACGCCCTGCTGTCGGAAATCGAACTGGTGCGCGGCGCCGGCGCCAGCTTCGACCTCGATGCCTTCCTCAAGGGCAGGCAGACGCCGGTGTTTTTCGGCTCCGGGGTCAACAATTTCGGCGTGCGCGAAGTGCTGCGCGCGCTGGCCGACTGGGCGCCCTCGCCGCAGCCGCGCGAGGCGGTCGAGCGCACGGTCGACCCCGCCGAGCCCAAGTTCACCGGCTTCGTGTTCAAGATCCAGGCCAACATGGACCCGCAGCACCGCGACCGCATCGCCTTCTTCCGCGTCTGCTCCGGCCGCTACAGCCCCAACATGAAAGTGCGCCACCGCCGCACCGGCAAGGACATGAAGATCGCCAACGCAGTGGTGTTCATGGCCAACGAGCGCACCCGCATGGAAGACGCGGTGGCAGGCGACATCATCGGCATCCACAACCACGGCCAGCTGCACATCGGCGACACCCTCACCGAAGGCGAGGCCCTGCAGTACAAGGGCATTCCCTACTTCGCCCCCGAACTGTTCTCCAAGCCGCGCCTGCGCGACCCGCTGCGCGCCAAGCAGCTGAACAAGGGCCTGCTGGAACTCGGCGAGGAAGGCGCGGTGCAGGTGTTCGAACCGTTCGCCGACAACACCCTGCTGATCGGCGCGGTCGGCCAGCTGCAGTTCGAGGTCGTCGCCCATCGCCTGAAAACCGAATACGGCGTCGACGCCAGCTTCGAGAACGCCGGCATCTACACCGCACGCTGGGTCACCTGCCCCGACGCCCAGCATCTGGCCGAATTCACCAAGGCCAATTCGCTCAAGCTGGCGAAGGACGTCGACGGCAACCTGGTGTATCTGGCGGACACGCGGGTGAACCTGACGCTGGCGCAGGAACGCTGGCCCAAGGTCGCGTTCCACGACACGCGGGAGCATGGGCAGGTGATGGGCTAGTGCCGCGGCTCGGAAACAGGCGTCGTTTCATGTTGCGATATTTGCGGGTCGCGACACTCGACAGCCGTCGACCGCCAATCATGCGAACCCGCTCCAGCACGGATGGGTTAATGGACACCAACAAAGGACGTTATGCAGGACAGCTATGAAATACTGGGCATCTCGCCCACTGCAACGGCGGACGCAATCAAGGCCGCTTACCGTAAAAAGGCCGCGCAGTACCACCCGGACAAGAACCCGTCTGCGGATGCGCCGGTGCGCTTCAGGGAAATCCAGGAAGCCTATGAAGTGCTTTCCGACCCCGCGCGCCGCAAGGCCTACGACGAATACCGGCAGCGCAATCTGATCGAAGACCCTTTGGCTGTCGCCTGGGATATTTCAGGCAAATACATCCAGGATGCCCTGCAGTGAAAAAATCCCCTTATTTTTCCGAGCTCATCAAAAACTACATCGACGAGATCGATGATCTGGTGACGGACTCCGAAGGCAAGTCGGTGCTGCAGAAGCGCCTGAACGAGAAGCGCCGGGAGATCGATGCCATCCTGCCGATGATCGAATTCAGCCCGGAAATGGTCGCGGTTGCCTTCTACGGCGCGTTTGATTTCAACTCGGCTGAAATCATGCAGCAGGTGGTGCTGAGCGAACCCGGGGATAGCGCTTTCTTCGCCTGGTCCGAGCTGGAAAGCGAACTGACCGTGTCGAGCTGGGCCCGGCCCCTGATCGAATCGTCGCTGAAGGTGGACGGGGGCGACGCCTTCCTCGTCACCACGGCTGCGCTGGAATTCATGCGCGGCAGGGATTCGCTGTCTGCGCCGATGCGCGAGCCGGAGCCGGAAACCGATCAGGGGGACGGCGACGAAAACCGCGACGAGGAGGGAATGGATGACTTGAATGAAGCGGGCGCGGACTGGCTCGCCGAGCAGGGATTCGATCCGCTGGATCGCTAAGCGCAACTATTCATCGAGAAGGACATGGCATGCATCCGGTTGTTTTGAAATCCTCGCAGCTGATTTTTGCCGGCGATATCGCCGGCGCCGAGAACGCGCTCGCGACCATCGCCGACGAACAGGGCGATCACGCGCTGGTGGAGATCCTCGACGAGTTGCCGCCCAAGGATCTGCTTGCGGTCATGCGCGAATTCGATTCGTCCAGGGAATCCGTGGTGAACATGCTGGTCACGCCCGAGCAGTTCGCCCGTTCGATCGTGCTGGAAAAGAAATACGGCGATCGCACCAGCGAAAGGCTGCGTGCCATGATGAATGCCGTCATCCACCGCGACGCCGACAGCGTCCACGAGTACCTCGAAGCCATGGCCGACATCGAGGGGGGCAGCGACACGCTGGCCGACTATTTTGCCGACCATTACGACGAAATCTTCAGCTTCGCCTCCAGCGGAAGTTTTGTGCCGCAGCTCGATCCCGATTCCGATGCCAAGACCCACAACACCTGGCTCATGGAAAAAATCGAGGAAATCGACCATGGCCTGGCCTTCGGCAACTTCATCGAAGATACGCGGCCCGCGCTTTCCCGTTCGGAAATCGCCGATGGCGACTGGATGGAAACCGCATGGGTGCTTCGCTACGAAGTGCCCGATGCGTTCGAGGAAGTGATGATCATCCTGCGCGACCGTGCGCAAAAAACGCTGGAACAGCTTGACGTGGCGTCGACTCCCGGGGCACCGGGTTCCGAAGCGGCGGCGGGCGACGAAGAAGAGTCTGCTATTTAAGGGCGCGATGCATGGCCACCGCACTCACGACTTTCGACAACCGGCCGTTTTTCGACAAGGCCCTGCGTTACGGTGCCCAGCAGGGGATGCTCGCGCCTGCGCAGTTGCAAGGCATCCAGGAAGGCTTTTCGAAGGGCATCGTCCAGATCGCCAACTTTTTCGGCACCGCGCATTTGCGGCCGGAACTCGAACTCGCGCTGCACCGCATGGTGAACCTGATCAGCCTCTACCTGGAGGATCTGTCTGAGGGCGACCTGCAGATTGCTGCGGCCTCCCTGCGCGACAAGACCTTGCTGTCGCACTCCAAGGCCGGCTCGGACATGCTCAAGCGGCTCCATGCGATGCCGGACAGCACGCTGATCGTCGGCCGCTCGGTTTCACCCGAGAACCAACGTGCCTATCTCGATACAAAGACGGCTGCGGCCACCCTCCCCCTTGCCGAATACCGGTCCGAGCTGGCCATGCGTCAAGCGCACCGGAACACCATCGATTTCGCGTTCTGGCTGGCCGGGAAAATGGGCGTTTCCCGCGACGACATCGATGAAGCCGATTCTCTGATCCGCAGCGCCATGCTGGTGTTCTTTGTCGACCAGGCTGAGCTGACGCTGCCGACCCGCACCGCATTCGTCGGCTTGATCAAGGCCGCCAAACCGGCGAAAGCCAGGTTGAATGACGCCCGGATGAAGGCCTTCCTCAAGGAGGCTCCCACGGAATTCCAGCAGCTTGCGCAACGCGCGATGGCTCGCTTCATCGAAAAGGATTTGCCGCGGATTCGCTCCGCCTCCAGCACGGCCGATAAATTGCTGTATGGCGAGTCGAGCGAAACGTATTTCGTCCGCGAAAGCCTGGACGAGGACGTCAGGGAATACGATCGCCTGGTTGCCAGGGAGTGGGATCGCGTGACGCGCGGCGAGTCGGACGACCCGGCGGTCGTGGCCACGGTGTGCTTCTTCGTTGCCACCGGGCTCCCCCCCAAAGCCGCCATGCTGCTGCGGGAAGCCAGAGAAATCATCCGCATTTTTCGAGCGGGCGGATTTGATTCCCGGGCCGTCGTCAAGTTCATCGACGACCATGCGCCTGAGGCGATCCGCGAAGACTTAAAGGCATCCTGGATGGACGATCTGCGACGCGAAGCCGAAGAACGGCTCGCCGATCGCGACCCGAATTGGCCGGACGCCCACATGGAACGTGCCCTCGAATACCTGAGGCAGACCTGCCGCGCGACCTGGAAAGCCCGCAAACGCTAACGCTTGCCGCGAGCAGCGATCGAAACGGGCGCGCTCAGCTTTCCCTGAAAAACCGGATCGCTTCGTCCAGCCGCTGAACCGGGTGAATCTCCATACCCGCAATCTTCTGCTTGGGCTGGTTGGCGGCCGGCACGATGGCCTGGGTGAAGCCGAGCTTGGCGGCTTCCTTCAAGCGTTCCTGGCCGCGCTGCACCGGGCGGATCTCGCCGGCCAGCCCGACTTCGCCGAACATCACCAGCTTGTCGGGCAAGGGCTGGCTTCTGAGCGAAGACACGATGGCGGCGAGCACCGCGAGGTCGGCGGCGGGCTCGCTGATCTTCACGCCGCCGACCGCGTTGACGAACACGTCCTGGTCGAAACAGGCGATGCCGGCGTGGCGGTGCAGCACGGCGAGCAGCATGGCGAGGCGGTTCTGCTCCAGGCCCACGCTCAATCGGCGCGGACTCGGTGCGTGGCTGGCATCGACCAGCGCCTGGATTTCCACCAGCAGCGGCCGCGTGCCTTCCTGCGTCACCAGCACGCAGGAGCCGGGAACCGGCTCGCCGTGGCGCGACAGGAAAATCGCCGACGGGTTGGACACGCCCTTCAGCCCCTTCTCGGTCATCGCGAACACGCCGATTTCGTTGACCGCGCCGAAACGGTTCTTGAACGCGCGCACCAGGCGGAAGGACGAGCCGGTATCGCCCTCGAAATACAGCACGGTGTCGACGATGTGCTCCAGCACGCGCGGCCCGGCGATGGCGCCTTCCTTGGTGACGTGTCCCACCAGGATGATCGCGGTGCCGGTCTGCTTGGCGTGGCGCGTCAGTTGCGCCGCGCATTCGCGCACCTGCGCCACCGAGCCGGGGGCGGAGGTCAGCGCCTCGGAATACACGGTCTGGATCGAGTCGATCACCGCGACCTCGGGCTTCATCTCAGCCAGCTGCGCCAGGATGGCTTCGAGGCGGATTTCCGGCAGCACCGGCAGATTGGCTTCGGGAAGGCCCAGGCGTCGCGCGCGCAGCGCCACCTGGCGCGCCGATTCCTCGCCGCTGACGTAGAGCGTCGTCATGCGGCCGGACAGCCCCGCCATCGCCTGCAGCAGCAGGGTCGACTTGCCGATGCCGGGGTCGCCGCCGATCAGCGTCACTCCGCCCGGCACCAGGCCGCCGCCGAGCACGCGGTCGAGCTCGCCGATGTCGGTGGCGATGCGCGATTCCTCGCTCCCCTCCACCTCGTGCAGCATCTGCACCTGGCTGGTCGCCGCCAGCGCGGCGAAGCGCGGCTTGGCCGACTCGGCGATGGTCTCGACCAGGGTGTTCCAGGCGTTGCAGGCCGGGCACTGGCCCTGCCACTTGGGCGACTGGCCGCCGCATTCGGTGCAGCTGTAGATCGTTTTGGTTTTGGCCATCAGAGCTTGCGTTTATTCATGAATGTTCACAGGCCGACTTCGCGCTGATGGCGGATTGCCAGCACGCGCACCAGATCGCGGATTTCGTCGTAGCGATACAGTGCAACGTATCCGGTTTTGCCGCGCGAGATGACCAGTTCACGCAGCTGATTTCCGCAACGCCTGCCGATGTTCGGATGCAGGCGAAGCATATCCAGCGCGGATACGATCAGCGGAATGGTTTTGACGGCCTCCTGCGGGTCGGCTTCATGCAGGAAACGCGCAAGGCGCGCAAGATCGTGTGCGGCACTGGCCGAGTAGCGCAGCCTCGCCACACTCAGAGTTTTACCGGCTTCGGAAACGCTGGCGTCTCACCCGCAAGAACCGCCTGCAGATAAGCATGCACGTCGTCTGCGTCGTATCCCTCGCCCGTCTCGGTCATTTGGCGGTCGGCCTCCAGCGCTTCGGCCATGAACGCGGCGTAGGCCTCGGATTGCGCGACCCGCTCTTCCAGCGCGTCGATCATCCAGGCGTGAGGCGATTTACCTGCAGCCTCGGCTAGGGGCGCAATCCGCGCCTTGAGCGGTTCGGGCAATTTGAGCGTGGTGGTGGCAGCCATGACGGTCTCCTGTCAACGCGGTAACACCACGGTATCACCAGCATGGGCCATCGTCAATTCAGGCCGGGAACACGCCGGTGGACAGATAGCGGTCGCCGCGGTCGCAGACGATGGAGACGATCACCGCGTTCTCGACCTCCTGCGACAGCTGCAGCGCCGCCCACAGCGCGCCGCCGGACGAGATGCCGGCGAAGATGCCCTCCTCGCGCGCCAGCCGCCGGGTGGTTTCCTCGGCGTCCTGCTGGCTGACGTAGATCATGCGGTCGACGCGCTTCGGGTCGCAGATTGCCGGAACATAGGCTTCCGGCCATTTGCGGATGCCGGGAATCTGCGCGCCCTCGGTGGGCTGCACGCCGACGATCTGGATGGCGGGGTTCTGCTCCTTGAGGTAGCGCGAGCAGCCCATGATGGTGCCGGTGGTGCCCATGCTGGAGACGAAATGGGTGATTTTTTCCTCGGTGTCGCGCCAGATCTCCGGGCCGGTGGTGCGGTAGTGCGCGTCCGGGTTGTCGGGGTTGGAGAACTGGTCGAGGATCCTGCCGATGCCCTGCTTCTCCATCGCCACTGCCAGGTCGCGCGCGCCTTCCATGCCGGCTTCCCTGCTCACCAGCTGCAGTTCGGCGCCGAAGGCACGCATGGTCTGGCGCCGCTCGATCGACAGGTGCTCGGGCATGATGAGGATCATTTTGTAGCCGCGCATCGCCGCCGCCATCGCCAGCGCGATGCCGGTGTTGCCGCTGGTGGCCTCGATCAGGGTGTCGCCCGGCTTGATCTCGCCGCGCGCCTCGGCCTGCTCGATCATCGACAGCGCCGGGCGGTCCTTCACCGAACCTGCCGGATTGTTGCCTTCGAGCTTGACCAGCACGGTGTTGCTAGTCGTTCCGGGCATGCGCTTCAGGCGTACCAGCGGCGTGTTGCCGACGCAGTCTTCGATGGTCTTGTACATGTCTTACTGGCGTCCGATCGGCAGATAATCGAAGCCCATCCCGCGCATCGCCTGCGGCTCGTACAGGTTGCGGCCGTCAAAGATGAGCGGCGTCTTCAGCAGCGCTTTCATGGTGTCGAAGTTGGGGCTGCGGAACACCTTCCATTCGGTGACGATCAAGAGCGCATCGGCGCCTTTGAGCGCATCCATCGGGCTGTCGACCAGCAAGAGGTCGGCGCGCTCGCCATAGATGCGGCGGGTTTCCTCCATCGCCGCCGGATCGTAGGCGGACACGCTCGCACCCATCGCCCACAAGGCTTCCAGCATGCTGCGGCTGGGCGCTTCGCGCATGTCGTCGGTATTCGGCTTGAACGCCAGCCCCCACATGGCGAAGCGCTTGCCCTTGAGGTCGCTGCCCAGGCGCGCGGTCAGCTTGTTGACCAGAACCTGCTTCTGCGCGTCGTTGGCCTCTTCCACCGCATCGAGTACGCGCAGCGGGATGCCGTTCTCTTGCCCGGTGCGCCGCAGCGCCTGCACGTCCTTGGGGAAGCACGAGCCGCCGTAGCCGCAGCCGGCATACAGGAAGTGGTAGCCGATGCGCGGGTCGGAGCCGATGCCGTGGCGCACCTGCTCGATGTCGGCGCCGAGCTTCTCCGCCAGCACCGCGAGTTCGTTCATGAAGGAGATGCGCGTCGCCAGCATCGCGTTGGCGGCGTACTTGGTAAGCTCGGCACTGCGCACGTCCATCACCGTGAGGCGGTCGTGGTTGCGCTGGAATGGCGCGTAGAGCTGGCGCAGCAGGGCCGTGGCGCGCTCGCTGTCGGTGCCGATGACGATGCGGTCGGGTTTCATGAAGTCGTCGACCGCCGCGCCCTCCTTGAGGAACTCGGGGTTGGACGCGACGTTGAATTCGATGGCCGTGCCGCGCTTCGCCAGCTCTTCGGCGAGCGCCGCCTTGACCTTGTCGGCGGTGCCGACCGGCACGGTGGACTTGTCGACCACCAGCTTGTACTCGCTCATGTGGCGGCCGATGTTGCGCGCCGCCGCCACCACGTATTGCAGGTCGGCCGAGCCGTCCTCGTCGGGCGGCGTGCCAACGGCGATGAACTGGATCTGGCCGAAGGCGACCGATTCGGCGACGTCGGTGGTGAAATGCAGGCGGCCGGCGGCGACGTTGCGCTTCACCATGTCCTCCAGGCCCGGCTCGTAGATCGGGATGCCGCCGGACTTCAGGATCTCGATCTTGGCGGGGTCGACGTCGAGGCAGAGCACCTCGTTGCCGACTTCGGCCAGACAGGTTCCGGTCACCAGGCCCACATAGCCGGTGCCGATCACGGTAATTTTCACTGCGCCCCCTCCCTAAGTATTCTGTATATCGGATTGAATCTGCTTGAGCGCAGCCAGCGGATCGGCCGCGCCCGTGATCGGGCGCCCGATCACCAGATCGGTCGCTCCGGCGCGCAGGGCTTCGGCCGGCGTCATCACGCGACGCTGATCCCCCGCCTCGCTTCCTGCCGGCCGGATGCCGGGCGTCACCAGGCGGAAATCCGCACCCAGGTCGGCGCGCAGCAGCGCTGCCTCCTGCGCCGAGCAGACCACGCCGTCGAGCTTGCAGGCCTGCGTCAGCCGTGCCAGCCGCAGCACCTGATCGGCAGGCACTCCGGCCACCCCGGTTTCGTTGAGGTCCTCGGCGCTCATGCTGGTCAGCACCGTCACCGCGATCAACAGCGGCCGCTGCGGCAGGTCCAACAGGGCTTCGCGGGCCGCCGACAGCATGCGCCGTCCGCCCGACGCGTGGACGTTCAGCATCCACACGCCCAGTCCCGCCGCGGCGCGGCACGCCGCCGCCACGGTGTTGGGAATGTCGTGGAATTTGAGATCGAGGAAAACCTCGAAGCCGCGCGCGGCCAGCGCCCGCACCAGTTCCGGCCCCGCCGCGGTGAACAGCTCCTTGCCCACCTTCACCCGGCACAGCGCCGGATCCAGCCTCTCCACCAGCGCCATCGCCGAAGCCGCGTCGGCATAATCCAGCGCCACGATAATCTTTGTCGTATTCACGCCGCCACCTGCTCTTGAAACTTGCACCTTGAATCTTGCATCTCAGTTTTCGCCTTCGCGCCGCTCGGGATCGAAACTGTCCCAGCGCCCGCACGCCGGGCAGCGCCAGAAGAATTGCTTGGCCTTGAAACCGCAGCTGCCGCACTGGTAACGCATCATGCGCTGGCTGTGCGAGGCCACCAGGCTTTTTTCCACCTGCAAAAGCTCGCGTGCTTCCGGTTCCGCATTGATAAGCCGGGCTTCGAGCAGACGGTCGAGCGTGCGCAGGCTGGGATTGCGGCGCAGTTCCTCGCGCGCGAGCTGGCTGGCGGCGTCGGCGCCTTCGGTTTCGGATACCGCAAGATACAAGGCGTTGAACACGTCCTGCGACGGTTGCCGCGCATACAGCGCACGCAGCCACAGCACCCCCGCATCCAACTGGCCCAGCTGGCGATAACTGCCCAGTACGCGATCCACCACCAGCGCCATGTGCGCCGCGCTCTGCGTTTCGACCAGACGCCAGTCGGCAATCGCCGCCTCGTGCCGCCCTGCCGCCGCGTCGAGATCGCCCGCCATCAGATTGGCGCGCACCGACTGGCGATTGGTTGCCAGCGCCTGCTGCAAATGGGCAGCCGCGGCGTCGGGGTTGCCTTTCGCCGCTTCCTGCAGCGCCAGTTCGCACTGGAAGTGGGCGATGTCGGCATTGAGCGGTTTGCTGGTGTCTTTCTCCAGCAGGCGCGCCGCGTCGATGGCCTTCTGCCAGTCCTTTTCCTGCACGAAGATCTCCAGCAGGTAGGTGCGCGCCTGCCCGTGCTGCGGGGTTTCCAGCAGCTTGCCGAACACCTGTTCGGCACGGTCGAGCAGGCCGGCCTTGAGGTAATCCTGCCCCAGTTCGCTCATCGCCCGCAGGCGCTGGTCTTCGGCCAGGCCTTCGCGTTCCAGCAGGTTTTCGTGCATGCGGATGGCGCGATCGATCTCGCCGCGGCGGCGAAACAGACCGCCCAGCGCAAAGTGCAGGTCGATGGTTTCGGGTTCGAGCTTGACGACTTCGAGGAAGGCCTCGATGGCCTTGTCAGGCTGCTCGTTAAGCAGGAAATTCAGCCCGCGGAAATACGAATTGGGCAGCGCACGCGACTCAGTCACCACCTGGCGAATGTCGACCCGTGCCGCCAGCCAGCCCAGCACGAAAAACAGGGGGAACGCCAGCAACCACCAGAATTCGAATTCCATGGCGCGTTACACGACGGGCATGTCGTTGTGCGTACCCGTATCCGATTCGACCGCCTGCGGTTTACGGGCAAGCTCGCGGCGCAGCCGGAACAGGGTCGGCAGCAAGGCCAGCACCCCCGTCAGCGCGCCCAGCACGAACGCCAGCCCCAGCATGACGATCAGCGGCGCCTGCCAGACATAATCCAGATAGGAATAGAAGATGGTGGTATGGCTGTTTTTCAGGGCAAAACCCAGCACCAGCAGGAATACCAGCAGTTTCGCCGCCAGCGCCAGATAGCGTGTGAGATTTTTCATGGTTATTCGCGTGAGATTGGGGCCATTCTACCTTTGCCGGCCGGCTTCAAAAAGCGCGGCGGCGGGCGAAAAAAAGAAAACGGCGCAAATTGCGCCGTTTTCACCTGCCTTGCATCACGCTCACAGCGGAAAATCCACCCGGTCGCGCAGTTCCTTGCCCGCCTTGAAGTGCGGCACATACTTGGCCGGCACCTGAACGCGCTCGCCAGACTTGGGATTGCGTCCGAGACGGGCGGGGCGGAAGCTCAGGCTAAAGCTGCCAAAGCCGCGGATTTCGATGCGCTCGCCGCGCGACAGGTTTCTCGCCAGCGCGTCGAGGATCGTCTTCACTGCCATCTCGATATCCGCAACCGAAAACTGCGAATGCCGCGCCGCCAGTTGAGCAATCAGCTCGGACTTGGTCATGGGTTACTGCTCGGCGTTCTTGTTGTCGAGCTTGGCCTTCAGCAGCGCGCCGAGGTTGGTCGAGCCGCTGGCCGCCGCTGCGGATTCGGCGGCGAATTTCTTCATCGCGGAATCCTGCTCGGTCATGTCCTTGGCCTTGATCGACAGGTTGATCACGCGGTTCTTGCGATCGACGTTGATGATCATGGCTTCGATCTCGTCGCCTTCCTTGTAGTGGCTGCGCATGTCTTCGACCCGGTCGCGCGAGACTTCGGATGCGCGCAGGTAGCCTTCCATGTCGCTGTCCAGCTGCACGGTGGCGCCCTTGGG
>MKUE01000006.1 GCA_001897675.1 Thiobacillus sp. 65-1059
GAAATGGCAAAACGAATCATTGATGGCATTGAGGTCGAAATGGGCTCGGGGAATGTCTTTGCCGATCTCGGTCTGCCCGACGCCGAAAAACTCAGAATCAAATCCGGTTTGGTGATTGAGATCACCAAAGCCGTGCGCAAACTCGGGCTCACCCAAGATGAGGCGGCTCGTCGCATGGGCATCACACAGCCGAAGGTGTCCGGAATGCTGCGCGGCGACTTTTCAAATCTGTCCGAACGCAAGTTGATGGACTGCTTGAATCGGTTGGGCTACGACATCGAAATCAAGGTGAAGCCTGCCGCCGAACCTCTTGGACATTTAGTGATTGCTGTCGCTTGACCGCTGTACTGAGATCTCCAGTAAAGCCTGTGGTGCTTGCCGAATGATTTGATTTCGAGTTCGTATGTACGCGGAGATATTGACAAATTGAAAGAATTTAGGTTTGATGGAGGCCTAGTAGGGTCAGGGATGTGGCCAGACGAGTCTACTTGAGCAGCGCGAACGCCCCTTTGGGGCTTTATCAAGACCCGTTAATATGCACATAATGTATATTATGTTAAATAAGTGATATTCGCTTTCGCAAGCATGATCGGCTTCTGTCGCGCTTGGCAGAATCTGCAAGAAGGCCAACATCCCAGCACTACCACGAGGCTCGAAAGAAATTTTTCATCGCGGGAACGCGGATTCAGATATGAGCTAAAAACGAAGTGTCCTTGAACCCATCACGACGGAGCCAGCCATGAAAATCCAAGCAGCGGTCACGCATGCCCAAGGCCAGCCTTTTTCCATCGAGGAAGTGTCCCTGTCGGGACCCAAGGCGAACGAGGTGCTGGTCAGGATCGTCGCCACGGGTGTCTGTCATACCGATGCAGTGGGGCGCGACCTGGGCGTGTCGCCCTACCCCATCGTGCTGGGCCATGAGGGGGCCGGCATCATCGAGCAGGTCGGCGAGAACGTCACCCGCCTGGTGCCCGGCGACCACGTGGTGATGTCCTTTGCGCACTGCGGCCAATGTGAAAACTGCCTCACCGGGCATCCGACCGTATGCGCGACCTTCAATGAGCTGAATTTCGGCGGACGCATGGACGATCACACCTGCCGTCTGCACCAGGGCGACGCCGATGTGCACACTTTCTTCGGCCAATCCTCCTTCGGTACTTACGCCATTGCCCACGAGCGCAACGTGATCAAGGTCGACAAGGCGGTGGATCTGGCGCTGCTCGGGCCGCTGGGGTGCGGCATCCAGACCGGCGCCGGTACGGTGCTCAACCGCCTCAAGCCCGTGTTCGGCACGTCCATCGCCGTGTATGGCTGCGGCGCAGTGGGGCTCAGCGCGATCATGGCGGCGAAAATCGCCGGCTGCCCGCAGATCTTTGCCGTGGATGTCCACGACAACCGTCTGGAGCTGGCCCGCGAGCTGGGTGCGACGCATGCGCTGAATGGCAGGAATGTCGACGTGGTCAAGGAGATCAAGGCCCGCGCCAACGGCGGTACGCACTATGCCGTGGAGACCACGGGGGTGCCGCCGGTCGTGCGCCAGTGCCTGAATGCACTGCGCCCGTTGGGGCAGGCGGCGATCGTCGGGGTGACCCCGGAAATGAGCATCGATGTGCACAACGACCTGATGGCCGAAGGCAAGAGCATGATCGGTGTGATCGAGGGCGACTCGGTGCCGCGGGTATTCATTCCCCAGTTGATCGAGTTCTACAAGGCGGGCCGATTCCCCTTCGACAGGCTGATCAAGTTCTATGATTTCAGCGCGATCAACCAGGCCTTCGAAGACTCCAGGTCGGGGGCGACCGTCAAGCCGGTTCTCAAGCTGGCCTGAACGCCTGCGTGCGACTGCAGGGAGCGGACCCGGAACAACTGGCATTGCTCGCGTGGCCGGCTATGCTCAAATTCAAGGCGCGGAACCGGATGGATTCTTCGTCAAACCTTCAGCAAGGGGCGTCGGCCCGGTCAGGTATTGAGTTCGAATGCATAGCGAGAGAACCTTCATGAGCAGCCCACCCGCCTATCAGAACCTCGAGTTGCTGCCGATCGCCGGTCAGTGGCGCGAAGGCACCTCGGGCCGCACCCTGGATGTTGCCGACCCCTTCACCGGGGCCACCTTGCTGAGCCTGCCGTTGGCCGGCCGCGAGGATCTGGATGAGGCCTATCGTGGCGCGTACGACGCCCAGCCCGAATGGGCGGCCATGGGCCCGACTGCACGCGGCGATGTCATGCACCGGGCAGTGGCCCTGTTCGACGCGCGCAAGGATGAAATCACCGGCTGGCTGGTCCGCGAGTCCGGCAGCACCCGGATCAAGGCGGAAATCGAATGGGGTGCGGCACGGGCCATCACCCAGGAGGCGGCCAGCCTGCCGGGGCGGATGCACGGACGCATTCTGCCTTCCGACGTGCCGGGCAAGGAAAGCCGGGTGTACCGCCAGCCGCTGGGCGTGGTCGGGGTGATCAGTCCGTGGAACTTTCCGCTGCACCTCAGCGCGCGTTCGGTCGCCCCGGCGCTGGCGCTGGGCAATGCCGTGGTCGTCAAGCCGGCCAGCGACACCCCGGTGAGCGGCGGCCTGCTGCTGGCGCGCCTGTTCGAAGAGGCGGGCTTGCCGGCCGGCGTGCTCAGCGTGGTGGTCGGCGCCGGTTCCGACATCGGCGATGCCTTCGTCGAGCACCCCATTCCGTCCTTCGTGTCGTTCACCGGCTCCACCGCGGTCGGTCGCAACATCGGCCGACTTGCCAACAGTGGCGAGCATCTCAAGCACGTTGCCCTGGAGCTGGGCGGCAACAGCCCGTTCGTGGTGCTGGCCGATGCCGACGTCGAGGCGGCCGTCGATGCGGCAGTGGTCGGCAAGTTCCTGCACCAGGGCCAGATCTGCATGGCGATCAACCGCATCATCGTCGAGGCTCCGCTGCTGGAGGCGTTCACCCAACGCTTCGTCGAGCGGGTCAAGGCCTTGCCCTGCGGCGATCCGGGCAAACCGGAAACGGTCATCGGGCCGGTGATCAACGACCGGCAGCTGGCCGGCCTGAAGGACAAGATCGCCAGGGCCAGGAAGGAAGGCGCGCGCGTGCTGCTGGGTGGCGAGCCGCAAGGCAATGTCATGCCGCCGCATGTGTTCGGCGATGTCACTGCGGAGATGGGCATCGCCAGGGAGGAGATTTTCGGTCCGCTGGTGGGGATTCAATCGGCCCGCGATGCCGAGCATGCGCTGGAACTGGCCAACCGCAGCGAGTACGGATTGTCCAGCGCGGTCTTTACGCGGGACATCACCCGCGGCGTGCAATTCGCCCAGCGCCTTCGCGCGGGCATGACCCACGTCAACGACATGCCCGTCAATGACGAGGCGAACGCGCCCTTCGGCGGCGAGAAGAATTCGGGTATAGGCCGCTTCAATGGCGACTGGGCGATCGAGGAATTCACCACGGACCATTGGATCACGGTGCAGAGCGCGCCGCGCGCTTATCCGTTCTGAGCCGGAACCGGCCATTACGGCTGAAGGAACGGGGCGATCATTGAAAAGCATCATCAGTCGCCCTGCCATCACGGATCGATGCAAAGGAGCTTGCCATGTTGTTTTTCTTGCGTAGTGCGATCGCGAAGCGGATGTTCGCTGCGTGCGTGGCTCTGCCACTGGGCTGGCTGGGCACCACCGCTCAGGCTGAAAGCCAGTGGGGTAGTGGCCAGAACCTGTACAACAAGCTTTGCGGCTATTGCCACAAAGCCGAGGTCGGCGTCGGCCCAGTGCTGGAAGGCCGCGGCCTGCCGGAGGTCTATGTCAAGGCCATCGTGCGCAACGGCTTCAATGCCATGCCGGCCTTCCCCGCCTCCTACGTCGATGATGAATCCATCGCCCAGCTGGTCAAGTACCTGTCGACCCTGCCGGCGCCGGCCACTCAGCCTTGAGGGATTCGCCATGAACGCCAATCGTCGTTTCGTTCTCAAAAGCATGGTCCTTGGCGGTGCCGCCGGCGTGGTGTTGAGCCGCTCGATGCCGTTGCTGGCGGGGGTGCCCCCTTCGCACAGCGGTATCCGCCCGGCACTGGCGCTGGTCGGCGGCGGCGTGGCTGAAGCGGCCTTTCTGCAGGGCGCCATGGCTGCTGCCGGCGCGCAGTTGCGGGTGCAGCAGCTGGACCAGAGTCTGAGCTCCATGCTGGATTTCGAGCAGCGGTTGCGCGCGGGTCGGCCGCTGCGGGTCATCGGTCTGCTGGACGATGCCGCGGCGACGCTGGTGCTGGATCTGGCACGCAGCGCCGGCGCCCGCGTCCCCTGGCTGGGGCAACACACTGCCGAGGCCGGTTCGACCCGCCATCGTCTGCTGAATACCGATCTCGCCGAAGGTTGCACACGGCAGCTGAGCCGCCTGCTGCATGCCTGCGGCGCCGGCTTCACCCTGGACGAGGAGCGCCAGGGCAGCGTGGCCCCTGCCCGGCAGCTGGCGGGGCCGGCCCGCAACGGCGCGGGCTCCGCGCAGTGGGCAGCCGGCGTCGGCTATCTGCTGGCCGCGCTGGATGCGCACCCAGCCATGACGCCGCGGGTTTCCGTGCAGGGCACGCTGCCCAGCGGCAGTTTCGTTTCCTTTTCGATCGAGGTCTGAGGGGGGTGATCCATGTCTGAACCGATGAATGGCGTACTGCCAAGGGGCGTGACGCAGAAAAAATTCAATGCGGCAGTGGAAAGATTCCGCGCCCTGCTGGGAGAGGAGAACGTGCTGGTCAAGGCCGAGCAGTTGATTCCCTACAGCAAAATCATGATGTCGGTGGAGAGCGCCGCCCATGCACCCTCGGCGGCGCTGACCGCCAACACGGTCGAGCAGGTGCAAGGCATCGTGAAAATCTGCAATCAGTACCGGATTCCGATCTGGACCATCTCCACCGGGCGCAACTTCGGTTACGGCACGGCGGCCCCGGTGCAGCGCGGGCAGGTGATTCTCGACCTGAAGAAGATGAACCGGATCATCAAGATCGATCCGGACATGTGCACGGCCCTGGTCGAGCCGGGGGTGACTTTCCAGCAGCTGTACGACTACATCGAAGAAAACAAGCTGCCGCTGATGCTGTCCTTCTCCGCGCCTTCGGCGATTGCGGGTCCGCTGGGCAATACCATGGATCGCGGCGTGGGCTACACCCCTTACGGCGAACACTTCATGATGCAGTGCGGCATGGAAGTGGTGCTGGCCAACGGCGACATCTACCGCACCGGCATGGGCGGCGTCAAAGGCAGCAACACCTGGCAGATCTTCAAGTGGGGCTATGGTCCGACGCTGGACGGCATGTTCACGCAGGCCAACTACGGCATCACCACCAAGATGGGCTTCTGGCTGATGCCCAGACCGCCGGCGTACAAGCCGTTCGAAGTGATCTTCGAGAACGAGGCGGATATCGTCGAGATCGTGGACATTCTGCGCCCGCTGCGCATCGCCCAGATCATTCCCAACGCGGTGGTGATCGCCAATATCCTGTGGGAAGCGGGCAGCGCGCATCTGCGCCGCCGGGACTATATCGCCGAGCCGGGCCACACCCCCGATCACGTCCTGGAAAAAATGCAGAAGGATAGCGGCATGGGCGCCTGGAACCTCTACGCCGCGCTCTACGGCACCCAGGAGCAGATCGATGTGAACTGGAAGATCGTCACCGACGCATTCAGGAAGCACGGCAAGGGCCGCATCGTCACCCAGGAAGAGGCCGGCGACAAGCAGCCCTTCAAGTACCGCGCCGAACTGATGTCCGGCGTGCCCAACCTGCAGGAGTTCGGCCTGTACAACTGGCGTGGCGGCGGCGGCTCGATGTGGTTCGCGCCGGTCAGCGAGGCCCGCGGCAGCGAGTGCGCAAAGCAGGCGCTGCTGGCCAAGCGCATCCTGCACAAGTACGGTCTGGACTATGTGGCCGAATTCATCGTCGGCCCGCGGGACATGCACCATGTGATCGACGTCCTCTATGACCGCACCAGCGACGAGGAGATCAAGCGGGCCGATGCCTGCTTCAACGAGCTGCTGGACGAGTTCGAGAAGGAAGGCTACGCCGTCTACCGCGTCAATACCCGCTTCCAGGAGCGGGTGGCACGCAGCTACGGCCCGGTAAAACGGTACGTGGAACACGCCATCAAGCGTGCCCTGGACCCGAACAACATCCTCGCGCCCGGCCGTTCCGGCATCGATCTGGACGCCTACGAGACGAGGCGGAGAGCCAAAATCGCATCGAGCGACGAATCGTGAGGATGCTATGTTGAACTGGGAGGTGTTCCGACATGAAAAATGGAAATCCCATCCTCAAAACGGTATGGGCGGCGCTTGAACGCGAGCCGCATATCAATCTGCATCGCTGGCCTGTCCGGCTCGACATGACCGACGACAACGCCTTGGTAGTGGAAGGCGACGTGGAAAGCGTGGCAGCAAAGAAACGGGTCCTGGAAATCGCGGGGACGACGCCCGAGGTGCGCGGCGTGGTGGACCGGCTGCACGTGGCGCCCTCCGAGCACAAGAGCGACGGCGAGATTCTGGATGGCCTCAAGGCCTTATTGCTTGATGCGCGCGAACTGAAGAACTGCACGCTGCGCGTGATGAAAAAGGGACAGGCCATCACGGTGCAGGAAGCCGGTGGCGAAGACGCCAGCGGCGATATCCTGGTCGCGGTGAAGGACGGGGTGGTGACGCTGGATGGCTGGGCCATCAGTCTTTCGCACAAGCGGCTGGCGGGGGTGCTGGCGTGGTGGGTGCCGGGCTGCCGCGACGTGGTGGACGGGATGGAAGTGGCGCCGCCGGAACAGGACAACGACGACGAAGTCAGCGACGCCCTGTCGCTGGTGCTGGAAATGGACCCGATGATTCCCCATCCTGAGCAGATCGGTATCCACACCCGCAATTACGTCGTTACCCTGGAGGGGCTGGTGGCCAGCCAAACGGAAAAGGACCGGGCCGAGCAGGACGCCTGGTGCCTGTTCGCTGTGGACAAGGTGATCAACCATCTCGCCGTGGGCAGGTAGGCGGCGGCAGGGCTCCCCTCCTCCTCCGCCCTGCGAACGCAAACCCGGGCCTCGGCCGCACTCTTGCGAGTCTTGATCGCCGTCCGTTTTGTCCATTGAAAATCCTGCCGGAGCGGCCACCTACCCATTTGGGTAATCCCGATAAAAATGGTCAGGTATTGCCTACACTGAGGCTTGTCTTCCTTCTTGATTGGAGACGGCCATGTCGACCCGCATCCCCCGCGACACCCCCATGCTCGACCAGCTCGAAAGCGGTCCGTGGCCCAGCTTCGTGGCCGGTCTCAAGCGCCTGGCCAAGGACAACGACATGATGGTCGACCTGCTGGGCCAGCTCGAAACCTCCTACGAAACCCGCAAGGGCTACTGGAAAGGCGGCACCGTCGGCGTATTCGGTTACGGCGGCGGCATCATTCCGCGCTTCACCGAACTGAAGGACGCAGCCGGCAAGCCGCTCTTCCCTGAGGCCGCCGAATTCCACACCCTGCGCGTACAGCCGCCGGCAGGCATGCACTACACCTCCGACCTTTTGCGCAAGCTGTGCGACGTCTGGGTAAACAATGGCGGCTCGGGCCTGATCGCCTTCCACGGCCAGTCCGGCGACATCATGTTCCAGGGCGTCAGCAGCGAGAACGTGCAGGCGGTGTTCAACGGCCTCAACGAAATTGGCTTCGATCTCGGCGGTGCCGGCCCCGCCCTGCGCACCTCGATGTCCTGCGTCGGTTCGGCGCGCTGCGAAATGTCCTGCTACGACGAGGCGCGCGCCCTGCGCACCGTCATCAACAACAACCTCGACGACATGCACCGCCCGTCCCTGCCCTACAAGTTCAAGTTCAAGTTCTCCGGCTGCCCGAACGACTGCGTCAACGCCATCCAGCGTTCCGAC
>MKUE01000007.1 GCA_001897675.1 Thiobacillus sp. 65-1059
GCCCCTGCCGCAGTCGCGGCCGAGGGCGGTCCCGGCCGCGCGGCCGAAGAAACTCGCGGCGGCCGGCGGCGGCAACGAGGAGTGGGAAGAGTTCTGAGCCATGTGCGCAACGGCGTGCTGCAGCCAGCGCGGTTGCGGGTGAAGCACCGTGCTCACATGGGCAACTACCTCGCAAGCCCATGCTGTTTGACGACCGGAATAATGCACATTTAACGGTGACAAAAATGATGAACAATGGAAGGCGAATCGATTTGGCGTCGACGAATGTCGAATACGAGCTGCGCGAAGGCGAGTCGCTCGTTACCAAGACCGATCTCAAGGGGCGGATCGTTTATGCCAACACCGCCTTCATGGAAGCAAGCGGCTTCAGCGAAGCCGAGCTTGTCGGCAGCACCTACAACATCGTGCGGCACCCGGAGATGCCGGCGGAGTTGTTTGCCGACTTCTGGGCCACGCTGGGAGAGGGGCTTCCCTGGACCGGTCTGCTGAAAAACCGGCGCAAGAATGGCGATTACTACTGGGTGGTCGCCAATGTGACACCGATCCGGAAAAACGGCGCCACGAATGGATATATGTCCGTATGCAACAAGCCCACACGACAGCAGATCGTAGAAGCCGACCGCATTTATCGATCGATCAAAGAGGGGAAGGCGGGTGGGTTGGTGATCGTGCGTGGCAACGCGACCAGCACCAGCCTGATTAGCAGACTGACTTCCATCAGGAGGATTCCCGTCAGCGTGCGAATCACGCTGACCACAGGCCTTGGCGCCGCGCTGATGTTTGCCCTGGGCATGCTCGGCTGGTGGGAAACCAGCGCTTTGGTCGAGGCCTCCGGCAGGCAGAGCTGGATACCGGAACTGATTGCTGTCGCGGGCAGCGTGGGGGCTGTTTTGTCGGTACTTTTCGGTTACTTCATCTCACGTACGATTCTGCGGCCGCTCGACAGCGCCCTTGAGGTCGCGCACGCAATCGCCGGAGGCGATTTGTCGCTTCGCTTCGAGATGGCTGCCTGGGATGAGACCGGGCAGCTTATGCGCGCACTCAATCAGATGAATGCCAACATGATGGCGGTGGTATCCGATATCGGATCGAACGTGGATAACATCCGGGTCGCTTCCCGCGAGATCGCCACGGGCAATGCCGACTTGTCTGCCCGCACCGAATCGCAGGCGTCGAGCCTGGAAGAGACCGCCAGTTCGATGGAAGAGCTGACCAGCACCGTCAAGCAGAACGCCGAGCATGCCCATCACGCGAGCAAGCTGGTGATGTCGACGGCAGACATTGCGGCGAATGGCGGCAAGGTGGTCGGCAAAGTCGTCGACACCATGGCCTCGATCAAGGACAGTTCCAGGAAGATAGCCGACATCATTGGCGTCATTGACGGCATTGCATTCCAGACCAACATTCTTGCGCTGAACGCTGCGGTTGAAGCCGCGCGTGCGGGCGAGTAGGGTCGCGGCTTTGCCGTCGTTGCCTCTGAGGTGAGGAACCTTGCCCAGCGCAGCGCTGGCGCCGCCAAAGAGATCAAGGCCCTGATCCAGGATTCGGTGGAGCAGGTCGAGGCCGGCAGCAAGCTGGTCGACGAGACCGGGGAAGCGATGGACGACATCGTGACCTCGGTTGAACTGGTGGCCGACATCATGGGCGGGATTGCCACGGCGAGCCAGGAGCAGAGTGCCGGCATCGAACAGGTCAACCAGGCGGTCGGCCAGATGGATGAGATAACGCAGCAGAACGCAGCCCTGGTTGAACAGGCGGCGGCGGCGGCCGAGAGCCTGCGGGAGCAGGCGGCCAGGCTGGCCGAGGCGGTCAGCGTGTTCCGGCTGGACAGCATGATTGCGAATCCGCGAATCGAACGTGCGGTCGTTCAAAAGCTGGAACAGCCGGTGGCGAAGAAGGCGATGCCGTCTGCGCCATTGCCGGCGTCGCATTCGAAGAGGCTGGCGGCGGTTGCCGGCGGCGACAGCGACGAGTGGGGGGAATTCTGAGCCCGGGACATTCCGTAATGAAAAAGAACTGTCTATTCCCGCAATTATTTAGCCCTCAGGAGCAAACATCATGAAACTTGGCCAGAAACTGCCTCTCGCCTTCGTGGCGGCTCTTCCGACTGCCATCGCGGGGCCTGCCTGTGAACTACTGATTATCTATTCGCCAAGGAGAAAGAAATGAACCACACCAAGGGCGCACGCATGAAAGTCGCCACCGCTATGGGACTGGGCTTTGCGCTGGTCATCTTGCTGGGGCTGGCCATTGCCATTATCGCCCGCGTCCAGCTGGAGCGGGCCAGCAACGAAGCAAAACAGCTGGTCGATGATCGCATGACCAAGGTGGTGTGGGTCCGCATCATTCAGACCAACCTGAATTTACAGGCACGTGCCGTACGAGATATTGCCCTGGCCAACGACGAAAATGTGAAGCAGGCCGAGAAGAAACACATCGGCGAGTTGCGCGCCGAAACTGGTGCCATGTTCAAGAAGTTGGAGGAAACGATCAATACCGAACAGGGCGCCCGGATACTCAAAAGCGCGCTCGCCGCCCGCAATGCCTACAACACCGCCATGAACCGGGCGATTGAAACCGGCCTTGCCGGCGACATGGAGGGAGCGCGCGTGGTTTTGAGCGGCGAGGGCCGCCAGGCCCAGAGTGCACTCGCTCAGCCTCTGGAGGATCTGGTCAAACTGCAAGTGGGCTTGATGCATGAATCAGCCAAGCGTGTGCAAGATATTGCTGCCACCACCAGCCTGTTGATGCTGGTGATTGCCGTCATCGCCGTTGTCGCAGGCGCCGCAATTGCCTGGTTCTTGACCCGCTCCATCACCCGCCAACTGGGTGGCGAACCTGACTATGCTTCCGCCGTGGCGCGTGAAATCGCCGCCGGTAACCTGGCTGTGGAAGTCAATATCAAAGCCGGCGATAAAACCAGCCTGCTGGCCAATATGCGAGACATGCGCGACAGTCTGGTGAAGGTCGTCGGCCAGGTACGCATCGGCACTGACACCATAGCGACTGCATCGACGCAGATTGCGGCGGGCAATCTCGATCTATCGTCGCGCACCGAAGAACAGGCCTCCAGCCTTGAGGAAACCGCCAGCTCGATGGAAGAGCTGACCAGCACCGTCAGGCAGAACGCCGAGAACGCCCGCCAGGCCAACCAGCTTGTCGTCTCCACCGCCGACGTTGCGGCCAAGGGCGGCCAGGTGGTCGGCCAGGTCGTCGACACCATGGCCTCGATCAAGGACAGCTCCAGGAAGATAGCCGACATCATTGGCGTCATTGACGGCATTGCGTTCCAGACCAACATTCTTGCGCTGAACGCTGCGGTTGAAGCCGCGCGTGCGGGCGAGCAGGGTCGCGGCTTTGCCGTCGTTGCCAGCGAAGTGAGGAATCTTGCCCAGCGCAGCGCCGGTGCGGCCAAGGAGATCAAGACCCTGATCCAGGATTCGGTGGAGCAGGTCGAAGCCGGTAGGAAGCTGGTGGACGAAGCGGGCGAAGCGATGGACGACATCGTGACCTCGGTGCAGCTGGTTGCCGACATCATCAGCGGCACCGCGACCGCGAGCCAGGAGCAGAGCGCCGGCATCGAGCAGATCAACCAGGCGGTCGGCCAGATGGACGAGATGACGCAGCAGAACGCAGCCCTGGTTGAACAGGCGGCGGCGGCGGCCGAGAGCCTGCAGGATCAGGCGGCCAGGCTTACGGAACTGGTGGGCACCTTCAAGCTGGTGCAGGGGGGGCCAGCGGCGCACAACCTGGATCGCCAGGCGGTGACGCCCTTTCCGGCACAGGCAAGACCAGACTACCGGACCGCAGCCAGGATAGGGGCCTGAAGGTGCAGGGCTTCAGATGATGGCCGGGGCATGGAGCGGTTGATCCGCTCGCGGGAGCGGCGGGTTCATGGACGCGATGGGGTTTGTACAGTATGGTCACGCCGGATTCGAATCAAACGCGCGTTCGTGTTGGGAACACAGCATTGAGTAGGCAAGTGATTTCGACATGAGGCCCGTACTGAAGAATTCATCGGACAGCATCAAGGTATTCGAATTCACGCCGCGTGATTTCGCCCGGGTGCGCGCCCTGATTTACCGGCAGGCCGGCATCTCCCTGACCGAAAGCAAGCAGGAGATGGTCTACAGCCGCCTGGCGCGCCGCCTGCGGGCGAAGGGAATGAGCACTTTCGAGGAATATCTCGATAGGCTGGAGAGCGGGCGCGATAGTGAAGAATGGGAGGCCTTCACCAACGCGTTGACCACCAATCTGACCTCTTTTTTCCGTGAGTCCCACCATTTTCCGATCCTCGCCGAACACCTGCTCGGCATGAAAGCGCCGCTGTCGATCTGGTGCGCGGCCAGTTCGACCGGGGAGGAACCCTATTCGATCGCCATGACCGCATGCGAGGCGTTCGGCACCCTGACGCCGCCGGTCAGCATCGTCGCCACGGATATCGATACCAAGGTGCTCGAGACCGCGGCGAACGGCGTATATCCGATCGAACGGATCGACAAGATGGCACGGGATCGCGTCAAGCGCTTCTTTCAGCGGGGCAAGGGCGAGCGCGCCGGACTAGTGCGGGTGCGCCCCGAGCTGCGCCAGCTGGTGACATTCAAGCCCCTCAATCTGCTGGCCGCAAGCTGGCCGGTCAGCGGGCCGTTCGATGTCATTTTCTGCCGCAACGTGATGATCTATTTCGACAAGCCTACGCAGAGCGGGATTCTTGCGCGGTTCGTGCCGCTGATGAAACCGCAAGGGCTGCTGTTTGCCGGGCATTCCGAAAACTTCATGTATGCGTCGGATGCGTTCAGGCTGCGCGGCAAGACCGTGTACGAACTGGAGCCGCGCCATGCCGGCGCGAGGAAGTTCGCATGAATCCTGCGATTGAGGAACAGCTTGCGACCAATCTGTATTACGACCGCACCTTCGATTGCGAAGCCGCCAAGATATTGCCCGGCGAGTACTACTACACCGGCAAGCCGATGCTCATCGTCACGGTGCTGGGTTCCTGCGTGGCGGCGTGCATCCGCGACCGCGTGTCGGGGATCGGCGGGATGAACCATTTCATGCTGCCGGATGGCGGCGGCGACGCCGGCAGCCCGATGTCGGCATCGATGCGCTATGGCGCCTACGCCATGGAGGTGCTGATCAACCAGATCCTCAAGGCGGGTGCGCGGCGCGAGAACCTGGAGGCCAAGGTGTTCGGCGGCGGCAACGTGCTGCGCGGTTTTACCGCAATCAACGTGGGCGAACGCAATGCCCGGTTCGTGCGCGATTTTTTGCGGATCGAGAACATCCGCACCGTGGCCGAGGACCTGAACGATGTGCATCCGCGCAAGGTGTATTTCTTTCCGCACACCGGCAAGGTGCTGGTCAAGAAACTCAAACAACTCAACAACTACACGCTGGTGAAACGAGAGCAGGACTACGCGAGCCGGCTCAAGACCCATGCGGTAAGTGGCGATATCGACCTGTTTTGATCGCGGAAAGTCAGCATGATGAAAATAAAGGTTCTGATCGTCGATGATTCGGCGCTGATTCGCGGCGTGATGAAGGAAATCATCAATAGCCAGCCCGACATGGAAGTGGTGGGCGTCGCTCCCGATCCCCTGGTGGCGCGCGACCTGATCAAGCAAACCAATCCGGACGTCCTCACGCTGGACGTGGAAATGCCGAAAATGGACGGCCTGGAGTTTCTCGAGAAGCTGATGCGGCTGCGCCCGATGCCGGTCGTCATGGTGTCGTCGCTGACCGAGCGGGGCTCGGAAATCACCATGCGCGCACTGGAGATGGGCGCGGTGGATTTCGTGACCAAGCCCAAGGTCTCGATCCAGAGCGGCATGCTTGAGTACACCGAGCTGATCGCGGAGAAAATCCGCATCGCCGCGCGCGCAAGAATCAAGCCGCGCACGCTGCCCGGCACGCAGGGCCAGCCGGCCAGCCCCGCCCTGGCTTCGGTACGCAATCCGCTTACCAGCAGCGAGAAACTGATCATCATCGGCGCGTCCACCGGCGGCACCGAGGCGATCAAGGACTTTCTGATGCAGCTGCCGCCGGACTGCCCCGGCATCCTGATCACCCAGCACATGCCGGAAGGCTTCACGCGCTCGTTCGCCAACCGGCTCGACAAGCTGTGCAGGATCTCGGTCAAGGAAGCCGAAGGCGGCGAGCGCGTGCTGCCGGGTCACGCCTATCTCGCGCCGGGCCATTCGCACCTTCTGCTGGTCCGCAGCGGCGCCAACTACATGACCCGGCTCGACCAGGGGCCGCCGGTCAACCGCCACCGCCCCTCCGTCGACGTCCTGTTCAGCTCGGCCGCGGCCGCTGCGGGCAAGAACGCGGTCGGCGTCATCCTCACCGGCATGGGCAAGGATGGCGCGGCGGGGATGCTGGAAATGAAGAAGGCGGGGGCCTACAACCTGGCGCAGGATGAAGCCTCGTGCGTGGTATTCGGCATGCCCAAGGAAGCCATCGCGATCGGCGCCACCCATGATGTCGCCCCCCTGCACGAATTGCCGGGGCGGGTGCTGGAGTTTTTCGCGGCGCACGGCAATCGCGCGATGCGGGTCTGATTCTTCGCGCGACGCGGCTTCCCGGCGGTTTTTCGGCTCAAGTTCGACGCCATCCTGCCGATTATTCCAGTAGCAAATCAAACCGCATCAGTGGAGTTATGTATGGCCGATCCAAACACGAAATTTCTGGTTGTTGACGACTTTTCCACGATGCGCCGCATCGTGCGCAATCTGCTCAAGGAACTGGGGTACTCCAACGTCGAGGAAGCGGAAGATGGCGTCGATGGTCTGGCCAAGCTGAGGGCCGGGAATTTCGATTTCGTGGTGTCCGACTGGAACATGCCCAACATGGATGGCCTCACCATGCTGCAGACCATCCGTGCCGATGCCGCGCTGTCCAAGCTGCCCGTCCTGATGGTGACGGCCGAAGCCAAGAAGGAAAACATCATCGCCGCGGCGCAGGCAGGTGCCAGCGGCTATGTGGTCAAGCCTTTCACCGCCGCCACCCTCGACGAGAAGCTCGCGAAAATATTCGAAAAACTTGAAAAAGCGGGAGCCTGACGTGGATACGCTATTCGCCGGCTCCGCCGTGGCCGCCCCGGCCGATCCGCTGCGTGCCGAAGCCCGTGTGGAACCGCAGGGCGGGGTGTGCGAGCAGGACGAGATGCTGGCGCGGATCGGCCAGATCACCCGCAACCTGCACGACAGCCTGCGCGCGCTGGGACTCGACAAGGTAGTGGAAAAGGCGACGCACGAGATTCCCGACGTCCGCGAACGCCTCAACTATGTGGCGCGCATGACCGAACAGGCCGCGCAGCGCGTGCTGAACGCCACCGACACGGCGATTCCCCTGCAGGAGCGGATCGATGCGGGAGCCGACGAGATACTGAATGGCTGGCATGCCGCGCTGAAAGCCCCTTTTTCGGAAGCCAATTATCGCGACATGGCGACGCTGACCATGCAGTGCCTGGTCGACATGCGCAACGACACCGGCGCCACCAAGCAGCAGTTGCTCGACATCATGATGGCGCAGGATTTTCAGGATCTCACCGGACAGGTCATCCGCAGGGTGACCGAACTCGCGCATGGGCTGGAGCAGCAGCTGGTGCAACTGCTGATCGACTATGCGCCGGCCGAGATGAAGCGGGAATCCGGCAGCGGCCTGCTCAACGGCCCGCAGATCAATCCGGCGAACAAGAGCGATGTGGTCGCCGACCAGAGCCAGGTCGACGACCTGCTCGACAGCCTCGGGTTCTGACAGGCCCAAGACTCAAGTTACAAGTTACAAGTTACAAGGTTTTCCTTGCAACTTGTGACTTGAATCTTGCACCTCATTACGGTCGCAGCGTCTGGATCACCATGGAGCTTGCCTTGATCCCGTTCTGGATCAGCTGTTCGAACTGGGGCGCAAAGTAGGGCAGGGTGAGATCCAGCACGATCAGGCCGACGCCCAGGGTGATGGGGAAACCGATCGCGAAGATATTGAGCTGGGGCGCCGAGCGGGTGAGGATGCCGAGCGCCAGGTTGGTCATCAGCAGGATGGCGATCAGCGGCAGCGCCAGCTGCAGGCCGACGGCGAACACGGTGGAGCCGAACGCGGCGACGTTGTGGAAGCCCGCGGCCGCGAGCGGCTGCGGACTGACGGGCAGGCTCTGGAAGCTGTCGACCAGCACGCCGAGCAGCAGCAGGTGGGCGTTCACCGCCAGAAACACCAATACCGCCAGCATATTGAAAAACCGCGAGAGCACCAGCGTCTGACCAGCGCTTTGCGGGTCGAAAAAGGACGCGAATCCCAGACCCATCTGCAGGCCGACGATTTCGCCCGCGGCGTCGACCGCGGCAAACGCGATGCGAATGACGAAGCCGATCGCGAGACCGATGAGAAATTGCTGAACCAGGATGAACAGGCCATGCCATGAGCCCAGCCCCACATCGGGCATCGGCGGCAGGGTCGGGGAGACGATCAGCGTGATGAAGACGCCGAGTCCGATCTTGACGCGCGCAGGCACGGCGCGATGGCCGAACACCGGCGTCACCATGAGCAGGCCGAGGATGCGGGTGAGCGGCCAGATGAAGCCGATCAGCCAGGCATTGAGCTGGGCGTCGGTGAAACTGATCATGGAAGCTTATGCCGTGGTATCCGCACCGGCCCACCATCGCGGCGGGGCGCCGCTCCTACAGGTGAAGCCTGTCGTCCCGCGTAGGAGGGCCGCCCCCGGCCCGATGCCGTGGTGTGCGCAAACGTCAAGGCACACCGGCTCCGCCGAGCAGCGAGGACGCGCGGCAATCGATGAGGCATTCGGGCTAGCCGATGATGCCGGGCAGGCCGGTCAGTACGCGCCGCATGTAGTCGGTCATCACGGTCAGCATCCACGGCCCGGCGATGGCGAAGGTGACGAGCACCGCGACGACCTTGGGAATGAAGGAGAGGCTGGCGTCGTTGATCTGGGTGGCCGCCTGGAACACGGCGATGATCAGGCCGACCGCCAGGGTGACCAGCAGCACGGGGGACGCCACCAGGATGGTCGTTTCCAGTGCGGTGCGGCCGATGGTCATTACGCTTTCGGGCGTCATGGCGGATCTCCTAGTGTCGTGACTCGGAAATATCGCAACATGAAACGGCGTCTTTTTCCGCATGGCGGCGTTGTTCGTCGTTGCCATAGAGCCGGCCATGTCGCCCACCCGCAAGGGGTAGGCCGTGGTTGTAAAGCCGATAAATCGGCAACAACCACGCTCTCCTCGCGCCTTGCCCTGCGAAAAAATCCATCCGTTTCATTACGTTCCCCTGTTTCCGAGTCACGACACTAGTAAAAGCTTTGCGCCAGCGAGCCCAGCAGCAGATTCCAGCCGTCGACCAGCACGAACAGGATGATCTTGAACGGCAGGGCGACAATGGCGGGCGATACCATCATCATCCCCATCGCCATCAGGATGCTGGCGACCACCATGTCGATGATGAGGAAAGGAATGAATACCGCAAAACCGATCTGGAAGGCGGTCTTCAGCTCGCTGGTGATGTAGGCCGGTATCAGCACGCGCATCGGAATGTCGGCGGCGGTTTTCGGCGCCGCCGAGCCCGACATCTTCACGAACAGGGCGAGATCGGTTTCGCGCGTCTGCTTCAGCATGAAGGCGCGCAGCGGCACCGCGCCCTTGTCCATGGCCTCGCTCAGTTGGATACGGTTCTCGGCAAGCGGCTGGTAGGCCTCGACGTAGACCTTGTCCAGGGTCGGACCCATTACGAACAGCGTGAGGAACAGCGCGAGCCCGATCAGCACCTGGTTGGGCGGCGACGACTGGGTGCCGAGCGCGTGGCGCAGCAGCGACAGCACGATGATGATGCGGGTGAAGCTGGTCATCATCAGCAGCGCGGCCGGCAGGAACGACAGCGAGGTCAGCAGCAGCAGGGTTTGCAGGCTGAGGGTGTAGTTCTGGCCGCCGCCTGCTGCCGGAGTGCTGGTGAAGGCGGGCAGGCCCGCGCCCTGGGCCAGCGCGAGCGACGGCAGCAGCAGGGCGGCCAGCATGATGCCGGCATGCGCCAGGCGACGGAGCGGCTTATTTTTCACGGCGTCTATCCCCGAATGGGGGGTTTTCGAGCAGCTGTTGCAGACGCGCGGCAAACGGCGCGCCGGGAATGGAGGGGGACGGCGGCTGCAGCGTGCCTTTCGGCAGCGTCGTCAGGGCATTGACGCTGCCGGGGGCGACGCCCACCACCAGCCAGGATTCGCCCACCTCGACCACCACGACGCGCTCGCGTGCGCCGACCGAGGCGCTGCCGATTACCTGAAGCAGGCCGGACGAACCGCCGCGGGCGATGCCGAAGCGTTTGCCGACCCAGGCCGTGGCGGCGATCAGCAGCAGCACCGCCACCAGCCCGATGAATACCTGCAGCAGGCTGCCGGCGGCGGAGACGGCCGGGGCGTCGGCCGCCTGTGCCAGGGCCGGCAGTCCGGGCAGCAGGCAGGACGCGAGCGGGCGACGCATCATTTGTTGAGCTTCCGGATCCGCTCGGCGGGGGTGATGATGTCGGTCAGGCGCACGCCGAACTTGTCGTTCACCACCACCACTTCGCCTTGTGCGATCAGGCATCCGTTGACCAGCACGTCCATCGGCTCGCCCGCCAGGCCGTCGAGTTCGACCACCGATCCCTGCGCCAGCTGCAGCAGGTTCTTGATCGCGATCTTGGTGCGTCCCAGCTCCACCGTCAGCAGCACCGGAATATCGAGAATGAAATCGATATCCTTGGCCAGCCCGCCGGATGCGGCGGTTCCGGACAGCTCCGGGAAAATTTCCGGGCTCGGCGCCGCAGGCGTCGCCTGTTCGGCCATCGCGGCCGCCCAGTCGTTTTCGTCTATGGTTTGGGTGGTGTCTTCAGGCATGCTGATCTCCTGTTTGCGTATCGTTCTGGCTGTTCGACAAAAGCCTCTCGACGCGCAAGGTGTATTGGCCGTTGAATTTTCCGTATGCGCATTCCATCACCGGGACGCCGTCCACCTTGGCTTCGACGGTTTGCGGAATTTCGAGCGGAATGATGTCGCCCACTTTCATGTCGACGATGTCGCGCAGGCTGACCTGTGCGGTACCCAGGTCGGCGACGATCTCGACCTCCGCCAGCTGGATCTGTTGCCGCATCAGGCGCACCCAGCGCTTATCCACTTCCAGGTTTTCCGCCTGCAGGCTGCTGGTGAGCAGATCCTTGATCGGCTCGATCGTCGAATACGGAATGCAGAAGTGCATTTCGCCGCTGACCTGGCCAAGCTCGATGGCAAAGGTGATGGCCACCACCACTTCGTTGGGGGTGGCGATATTGGCGAACTGGGTGTTCATTTCCGAGCGGATGTACTCGAACTCGATCGGGTACACCGGCTCCCACGATTTCGAGTAGGCCTCGAAAACGATATTGAGGATGCGCTGGATGATGCGGTGTTCGGTCTGTGTGAAATCCCGCCCTTCGACGCGGGTGTGGAAGCGCCCGTCGCCGCCGAACAGGTTGTCGACCATGAGAAAGACCAGGTCGGGGTTGAAGATCATCAACGCGGTGCCGCGCAGCGGTTTGAACTGCACCAGGTTGAGGTTGGTGGGGACCACCAGATTGCGGATGAATTCGCTGTACTTCGAGACCCGGACCGGGCCGACCGAGACTTCCACCCCGCGCCGCAGAAAGTTGTAGAGGCCGATCCGCAACTGGCGCGCAAAACGCTCGTTGATGATTTCGAGCGTGGGCATGCGGCCGCGCACGATGCGTTCCTGCGTCGCCAGGTTGTAGGGACGCGCACCCGAATGATCCTCCGCTTCGGCCGGCGCATCGTCGGTTTCGCCGGTCACGCCTTTCAGCAGCGCGTCGACTTCATCCTGCGAAAGAAAGTTGTCGGCCATGAGCGGTTTACTGGATCACGAATGAAGTGAACAGGACATCGTCTACTTGCTGGGGCTTGCCCTTCGGATCGAACGGCAGCTTCACCTGCGCCAGGATTTCCTGCGCGAGTTTTTTCTTGTCTTCCGTGCTGGCCAACTCCTCGGCCTGCTTGCTGGAGAGCAGCGACAGCAAGCGGCTGCGGACGCGCGGCATGTAGGATTTGATGGTGTCGATCTGGGCCTGGTCGGCGACCTGCAGCGTGATATCGATCTGCAGATAATGCCCATCGCCCTGCAGGTTGATGGTGAAGGTTTCGAGCGGCAGGAAAACCGGCGCCTTCGGCGCCGGGGCTTCCTTGGATGCGTCGTCCTGGCTGAGAAACCAGGCGCCCGCGCCGCCGCCGCCCAGCAGAACCACGACGAGGCCGAGGATGGCGAGCCGTTTTTTCCTGGGCTTCCTGACAGGAGCGGCTTCCGTCGTCTCGGCGGGTATGGCGGGTGCGGCAGGTACGGCCATCGATGCAATTCCTCTATAGGGGCAATGTCGTGCAGATGGGGCTCATTATCGAAAGAAAGCGCTGCCTTCGATGCCGGGAAAAGAGGGAGAAAAGGGACGCATATCGTGCAATGCCGGCGGATGGCCTGTGTCAGGCGAAGGTGTCGATCAGGCCGCGTCCGGATTGCGGGGGCGGCGGCTGGACGGCCTGCAGGCCGG
Organism: Thiobacillus sp. 65-1059; assembly: GCA_001897675.1. Taxonomy (GTDB): domain Bacteria; phylum Pseudomonadota; class Gammaproteobacteria; order Burkholderiales; family Thiobacillaceae; genus Thiobacillus. Next base: position 12,571 of record MKUE01000007.1, read on the forward strand.
CAGAGGCGGCCTCGTCCGGCACGGCAAAGCGGGAGGCGATGCGTTGTCCGGGCTGGTCGGAGGTGTCGTTCTGCTGTGGCGTGTCCGCGCTGACCGTCGCCTGCCCCAGCTGGATGCCGGCCTCGTCCATCATTTCCCGCAGCTTGGGCATGGCGGCTTCCAGCGCCTGGCGTACTTCGGGCTGCGCCGAGAAGAAGCTGGCCGTGGCCTGATCGTTCGACACGTTGAGGACAATCTGCAGCGGGCCCAGGTTGGGCGGGTTGAGGGTGAGCGAGGCGGTTTGCTGGGCGCCCGCCGTCATCCACACGAGCTTTTCGCCGAGGGCCTGGCCCCACGCCGTGGTGCCTACCGTCGGGGCCAGTTTGGGGGACGCAGGATCGTTGAGCGCGGGCATGCTTTCAAGCGCTGCCTGCGGGGCGGGGCGCAGGGCCGGATGGCTCATGAGGTCGGACAGGAATTCGCCGGTTTTCATGGCGTCGGACTGCCGGGCGGCTGCCGGCTGGCCCGAAAAAGCGCTGGCTGCGGCAGCCGTGGCGGCAGCGGCGGCCTGAAAATCGGCTTTGCCGGACTGCGCGGGGTCGGTTTTGCGGGCGCCGCGCGCATCGTCGGCAAGCTGCCCGGACTGCGCTTTCGGCGGCGTCCGCCCTTTGCGGGCATCCAGGACGGGCGGTTCCGCGGCAACGCCTTCTGTTGCGGCCGCGGCCGGCTTCAGCAGATCCGGGTTGATCGCCAGTGCCAGCAAGGTTTCAGGCGCGACCGCGCTGTCCTCGGCCAGGGGCGCGCGCGCGGACTCCTCGCCCGGCGCCGCCTCCGCCGCGGAATCCGCGCCAGCTTCCGCCTGGCCGGGAGCCTCGGCCGCGGCGGCATCGGCGCCTTCCCCGGCGGCGTCGTTTTTCCGGTTCTGCGCCATTTCGCTCGACAGCACCTGGCTGAACGGCACCTCCGGGGCGGCGGAATCCTGTGGCTTGGCGGCGCCGGATTGCGCCTGGGCGGCATGGGCCGGATTGAGGTTCATGGGGGTCGCGTTCATAAGGGGCGGTCCTGTTTCAGGAAGGGTTGCTCTTGTGCAGCGCGCGCCGGGCGGCATGCTCATCGTTCTGTTTCTGGTCGCGCCACAACTCGCGGCGCAGGTCTTCCTTGCTTGCGCGGTCCGCCAGCGTGACGAAGGACATTTTCTTCTGCTCGCAGGACTGCCAGACGGCACGCGCCTGGGCAATCCGCTGCCTGGCTTCGTCGACGACCTTCTGCTGGCCGGTAATGGCGCGGTCGAGCTTCTGCATGAATACCTGGAAATTGTTGAAATGCGTCGTGCTGATTCCCGAACTCAGGTCGGACTGGCAGCGCGAGGCATAGTCGTCGCGGTATTGCATCAGCAGGTCGAGCTTCTGCTCCGCTTCTTCGCCGGCACGCAGCGCGGCGCCCAGCTGCTTGGCGGCCGCGTCGGTTTCCTTGTGGGCGAGATCGATCAGCGTATTGAGTGCGGAAGGGGTGGCCATTCGGTGTGCGCTATCGTCCGGTGAGGTTTATTGGAACAAGGCTTCGAGGCTGGCGAGGCTTTCCTCGACGCCCGAGCGCTCAAGCATGCCTTGCTGCAGAAAGGCTTCGATGCCGGTCTGCAATTTGATGGCTTCGTCCAGCAGCGGATCGGAACCGGCCGCATAGGCGCCGACGTTGATCAGGTCGCGGCTGCGTTCGTAGCGCGAATACAGTTTCTTCAGGCGCCGCGCCAGCTGCTGGTGTTCCGGCGTGGCGATGCTGTGCATGGCGCGGCTGATCGACTGCTCGATGTTGATGGCAGGGTAGTGGCCGCTCTCGGCCAGCGAGCGGTCCAGCACGATGTGGCCGTCGAGGATGGCGCGCGCGGAATCGGCGATCGGATCCTGCTGGTCGTCGCCCTCGGTCAGCACGGTGTAGAAGGCGGTGATGGAACCGCCGCCCGGCTTGCCGTTGCCGGCACGCTCGACCAGCGCCGGCAGCTTGGCGAATACCGACGGCGGATAGCCCTTGGTGGCGGGCGGCTCGCCGATCGCCAGCGCGATCTCGCGCTGCGCCATGGCGTAGCGGGTGAGCGAATCCATGATCAGCAGCACGTTCCTGCCCTGGTCGCGGAAATGCTCGGCGATCGAGGTGGCATATGCCGCGCCCTGCAGCCGCATCAGCGGCGGGGTGTCGGCGGGCGCGGCCACCACCGCGGCACGCGCGAGGCCCTCCTCGCCGAGAATCTGCTCGATGAATTCCTTGACCTCGCGGCCGCGCTCGCCGATCAGGCCGACCACGATGACGTCCGCGCTGGTGTAGCGCGCCATCATGCCGAGCAGCACGCTCTTGCCGACGCCGGAGCCGGCGAACAGGCCCATGCGCTGGCCGCGTCCCACCGTCAGCATGCTGTTGATCGCGCGCACGCCGACGTCGAGGATGTCGGTGATCGGCGCGCGCCCCAGCGGGTTGGCGGCGCGATTGTTGAGCGGGGCGGTGGCGGAGGTGTGCAGCGGGCCGAGGCCGTCGAGCGGACGGCCGCCGCTGTCGAGCACCCGCCCGAGCAGGGCGTCGCCGACCGGCAGGTGGCGGGTGCGGTCGCTCGGGCGGCGGCGCGGATGGTTCACCTGGCCCAGGCCGGGCAGGGTGGGGATGACCTCGACCGGGAATACGCGGGCGCCGGGCACGATGCCCTCGACGTCGCTTTGCGGCATCAGGAAAAGCCGGTTGCCGTCGAACCCCACCACCTCGGCTTCCAGGTGCGAACCGTTGGGCAGGGGGACGGTGCAGGCGCTGCCCACCGGCAGCTTCAGGCCGACCGCCTCCATCACCAGCCCGGCCACGCGCGTGATGCGGCCGGACACCTGCATCGGCTCGGCGATCGCCAGCAGTTCGCCGCAATCCTGCAGATAGGCTTTCCAGCGGCTGCTGTGGGGCTGCGCGTCCATCAGGGTGCCAGCCAATCCGATTGATTGCCCAGCGCGGCGGCGAGGCGTTGCCAACGGGTGGACAAGGTGGCATCGATCTGGTTGCTGGCGGTTTCCACGCGGCAGCTGCCGCGTTCAAGCCCGGCATCGTCGGCCAGCTGCCAGCCGGTTTTCGCGAGTTCGTCGCCGATCCTGTCCTTGACCAGCTCCGCATCCGCCGGGTTCAGGAAGAGCAGGGCCGGCTGATGCAGGACCGGCAGATAGCGGACCGCTTCCTTGACGATAGGGATGACCCGTTCGGGCTGGACGGCCAGGGCGGTTTTCAGCATGGCGTGCGCAAGATCGACCGCCAGGTCGAGCACCTGGCGGGAGATCGTTTCGTCCGCCTTGGCGACCTCGGCGCTGAAGGCATCGGCCAGGCCGCGCAGCCTGGCCGCTTCGAGCGCGGCTTTCCGCTGGCCCTGGGCATAGCCCTCGGCCCGGCCGGCGGCATGGCCTTCCTGCCTGGCCTGCTCCTGGATTTCGGTGATCTGCTCGATCGTCGGCAGGGTGATGCCTGCGTAATCCGCATTTTTCACGGGATGCGGATCGGCGTCGAAGCTGGCCATCTCCCAAGGCTGGCAAGCCGGCTGATCGGCACGGGGAATGACGCAGCTAGACATAGGTCTCCTCCCCCTTCGCGCCCAGCGAGAGCTGGCCTTCGTCGGCCAGGCGACGGACGATCATCAGGATTTCCTTCTGCTGCGCCTCGACTTCGGACAGGCGCACCGGCCCTTTCGATTCCAGGTCTTCCCGCATCATTTCGGCGGCACGCTGCGACATGTTCTTGAAGATCTTCTCGCGCATATTCTCCGACGCGCCCTTGAGCGCGATGATGAGCGAATCGGACTGGACTTCGCGCAGCAGCAACTGGATGCCGCGATCCTCGATTTCCATGATGTTCTCGAACACGAACATTTCGTCCATGATCTTCTGCGCCATGTCGGGGTCGTAGCTTTTCAGGTATTCCATGGCGGAGGCCTCGTTTTCCCCGCTCATGAAGTTCAGGATGTCGGCCGCCGCGCGGGTGCCGCCCATCGGCTGCTTCTTCAATATGTCGCTGCCGGACAGCAGCTTGGTCAGCACGTCGTTGAGTTCGCGCAGCGCCGTCGGCTGCACGCCGGAGAGCGTGGCGATGCGCAGCAATACGTCGTTGCGCAGGCGGTCCGTGAAGCAGGCCAGCACCTCGCAGGCCTGGTCGCGCTCCAGGTGCACCAGGATGGTCGCGATGGTCTGCGGATGCTCGTTGTGGATGAGGTCGGCCACCGATTCGGCGTCCATCCACTTCAGGCTTTCGATGCCGCTGGCATCGCCGCCACCGCCGAGGATCCGGTTCAGCAGCGACGAGGCCTTGTCGTCGCCCAGCGCCCGTCTCAGAACGGTGCGGATGTAGTCGTTCGAGTCCAGGCCCAGCGAGGAATTCTGGTCGGCCACGTTGTTGAAGTCGTCGAGCACGTTCTCCACTTCTTCCTGGGGGATGGATTTCATGGTGGTCATGGCTTCGCCGAGCTTCTGCACTTCGCGCGGGCCGAGATATTTCATCACTTCCGACGCGCCTTCCTCGCCCAGCGCAAGCATCAGGATCGCCCCCTTGGTGATGCCGTTTTCACTCATGGCTGTCCACCCAGGTTTTCACGATGTTGGCGACCACGCGCGGGTCTTCGCTGGCCATTTTTTGCGCCCGCGACAGGTTTTCCTGGTAGCTGCGCTGGCCGGGCGGGAGCGCCTTCAGCGCGCCGCCGGCCGCATGCTGCAGCGCATCGTGGTCGGGCGCGGGCAGCGCGCGGAGTTCGGAAAGCTTTTTCAGCAAAGGCTTGGCCGCCTTCAGGTACAGAACGGCGAGCGCCACCGCAATCAGCAGATACTTGCCCGCCACCTTGGCGATCTCGAGATATTCGACATATTCGGGCTTCTTCCAGAAGGGCAGCTCGGGAAGCGCTTCCCGTTCCGTGCTGGCGAAGGGGCTGTTCACCACGTTGAGGGTGTCGCCCCTTTCCTGGCTGTAGCCCATGGCCTCCTTGACCAGGCTGGTGATCTGGGTTGTCTCGGCCTCGCTCAACGGCTGCATGACGCTGTTGCCGGACTTGTCGACGGTCTTCCGGTAATTGACGACCACCGCGACCGACAGCCGCTTCAGGCCGCCGCCGCCCTGCTGGACGTACTGGATGGTCTTGTCGACTTCATAGTTGACGGTGGCATCCTTGCGCGTGTTGGCCGCCGGCGCGGCTGCGGCGGCCACGGCAGGCGCGGGGGGCGTCTGCCCGGGTGCATTGATCGGCGCGGTGGCCGGCGCCGGCGGCTGGTTGCTGAGCGCGCCCGGCACGCCGGCAGGATTGGCCGTGCCGTTCAGCGATTCGCTGGTCTGCTGGCTGCGGATGGCCATGGCGTCGGGCGTCTGGTTCGGCTTGTAGGACTCCACGGCCTGCTCGCTGCGGGAGAAATCGACGTCGGCCGTCGCTTCGGCGCGCACATTGCCGGGGCCGACGATCGGGGTGATGATGGACTCGATCCGCTTGACGACGTTTTGCTGCAGCTCCTGGACGTATTTGGTCTGGCTGGGGTCCATGCCGTTGAGACTGGCTCCCTTGCTGGTATCGGAAAGCAGGCTGCCGTTCTGGTCGACCACGGTCACGTTCTTGGTCGGCAGCCCGGGCACGCTGCTGGCGACCAGATGGACGATGGCGCTGACCTGCTGCGGATCGAGCGCGCGGCCGGGATGGAGATTGAGCAGCACCGAGGCGGTGGCTTGTTTTTGCTCGGAAACGAAGATCGAGTCCTTGGGCATGGCCAGGTGCACGCGCGCGGCCTGCACCGCGGAGACGGATTCGATCGAGCGCGCCAGCTCGCCTTCCATGGCGCGCTGAAAATTGACCTGCTCGATAAACTGCGAAGACCCGAGCCGCTGCTTTTCCATCAGTTCGAAGCCGACGTTGCCGCCCTTGGGCAGGCCCTGCGAGGCCAGTTTCAGCCGCGCATCGTGCACCCGCTCGGCGGGCACCAGAACGGCGCCGCCGCCTTCGGCGTATTTGTAGGGGATGTTCATTTTTTCCAGCTCGGCGACGATGGCGCCGCCGTCGCGGTCGCTGAAATTCGAAAACAGCACGCGATAGTCGGGCTGCTGCCCCCACATCCAGACTGCGCCCATGACCGCAACGACCGCGGCCACGCCCAGCACCAGCATGATTTTTCGCCCGCCGGCGGTCCGGGTGAATTCCAGGACATTGGGCGGAACCGCGATTTCACCTGCTACTGCCATATTGTTCTTGCCTCCGTCGTGCCGGCGTCATGGGCCGCCCGGTTTCCGATTGCCGTGTTCATTCGTGTTGCTCCATGGGAGTGTCGCTATGTGATCGAATTATCGGCACTGCCGCTGGTTTCAATCGGGGGAATAGAAGCCGGTTTCAGGCGCTTATCGGGCTTATGGCTTGCCCCCGGCCTGATAAGGTGAGCACGTGAAAAACCGCCTGTGCAGGCGGCTGGATGAGCGGAGGAGGGCACGATGAGCGTAGGCATGATCGATACCGGCCGGATTGAAGCGATGGTGGCGCAGCTGAAGGCAGCGGCGGCACGGGCAACGCCGGCGGGCGAAAGCCCGCTACAAACGGACAAGACCGCGAATCAGGTCAATTTCCAGTCGGTCCTGAAATCATCGCTGGACCAGGTCAACACGGCCCAGCTGCAATCGCAACAGCTGGCCGAACGGTTCGCCATGGGCGACAACAGCGTCAGTCTTTCCGACGCGATGATCTCCATGCAGAAATCCAGCATCGCCTTCCAGCAGACCGTGCAGGTGCGCAACAAGCTGGTGTCCGCCTATCAGGAAATCATGAACATGGGCGTTTAAGGAGAGCGCCCCCGCGATGCGGGGGCTTCAAGTTACAAGTTACAAGGTTCAAGCGAAGCGCGCGGCTTCTTGCATGGCCGCGAACAACTTGTAACTTGCAACTTGCAACTTGTAACTTCAATGCACTTTAGCCAGCGCGTGCCGCAGCGCGTCGGCCAGGTCTTCGGCGACGAACTTGGCCACGTAGGCGTCGGCGCCGACTTTCTTGACGTGCGCTTCGTTGGTCGAGCCGGTCAGCGAAGAGTGGATGACCACCGGGATGGCGCTGAAGCGCGGATCCTGCTTGATGTTGCGGGTCAGGGTAAAGCCGTCCATCTCGGGCATTTCCAGGTCGGTCAGCACCAGCGCGATCCGGTCGTGCACGGTCTTGCCCTCGTCCTGCGCCTTGGCGGAGATGGCCTGCAGCTGGTCCCAGGCCTCCTTGCCGGTCTTGCACATGAGGTAGGGCAGGCCCATCGCTTCCAGCCCCTGTTCGATCATGGTGCGCGCGATCACCGAATCGTCCGCCGCCAGGATGACGGTTCCGGGCTTGATGTCCACCATGGGGCCGATGCTGGCGGGATCGACAATCGGCTCGCTCGACGGCATGACCTGGCGCAGGATGGTCTCCACGTCCAGCACCTGCGCCAGACGGTCGCTGTTGTCGCCGTCCAGGCGGGCGAGGCTGGTGACCATCCCGCCGGCGGCATTGCCCTCGGCGGACAGCACCTGCCGCCAGTCGAGGCGCACGATGTCCTCCACCGATTCGACGGCAAAGGCCTGGGTGCTGCGGGCATATTCGGTAATCAGCAGAATGTTCAGCCCGGATTTCGGGGTGCATCCCGTCACCGCCGGCAAATCGATGACCGGAATGATCTGGCCGCGCAGGTCAACCACGCCCATCATGTGGGGATGCGATCCGGCCATGGCGGTAATGGTCGGCATCGGGATGATCTCGCGTATCTTGAACACGTTGATCCCGAACAGTTCGTTGCGATCGAGATTCGCATCGTCGCCCAGGCGGAACAGCAGCAGCTCCAGCTTGTTGGAACTGGTCAGGTTGGTTCTTTCGTCAATTTCCTGCTGGATCGTTTGCATGGCGGAGTCTCCTTGAATCATTCATGTGGGGGGTGGCGCGCTATAGGCTGTTTCGTCGCGCGCGCTCGATATCCATGACAAAGCGCTGCAGCCTGGCGGCCATGTCGTTGGGCAAATCCAGAAACCGGCAACCCAGGCGGGTCTGGGTGACGCCGTTCTGCAGGCGGATCTGGGCGGCATTGCGGACTTCCAGCGAAGTGACGACGGTGACGGCTTCGGGCAGCAGCAGACGGCAGTCGGGCAGCGTTCTGCCGGTGTCGCAGCCGAGGCGCCCGCTGTTTTCGGCGATCGCCACGCCGCCGCAGCTGATGTCCACGATGCAGGTTGCGATCGGCTCCGCGGTCGCGTCCGACAGGGACGGCACGATGCATTTGACCGGGGTGGCAATCGGCATGGGCACCCTGAAATGCTCCCTGCGCTGCAGGCGAACCAGCGATTGGGGAAGGGCGATACACAGGGCCGGCAGGTTTTCGTACACGCACGCGGCAACCGGGCCGCTGGAAAACGAGATGGAGACGCCGTCGAGCTGGGTGATGAACTCCGCGCCCGTGCCGGACATCAGCGCCTGGTTGAGCGCATCGCCGCGGGCGCTGTCCAGGATCAGCAGGTTGCGCGCCTCGTCGACCGCGAGCACCGACGTGACGACGATCTGCCGGCTGCCCGGCAGGTCGAGGTTGACCAGCAGCTTGCGCTTCTGGATCGCGCGCAGCAGGAAAAGAATCTCCGCCCGCGAATGGACGGCGTAAGGCGCCAGCGCCTTGTCGCGATCCGCATGGGTAAGGTTGTGTTGCGGGACTGAAAAAGACATTCGGCTTGGGCGTTGTTAGGGTTCGGCAAGTCCTGCTTGATCGGCGGCTTCCAGATGGTAGAGCCAGGCCAGCAGTTCGGCCACTGCGATATATAACTGCGGCGGGATGTGGCTGTCGAGGTCGATCTGCATCAGCAGGGCCAGCAATTCGCGCGATTCGTGGACGTACACGCCCGAGGCGCGGGCTTTCTCGATGATGCTGTCGGCCACCACGCCGCGCCCCTTGGCGACCACGCGGGGCGCAGCGTCGCCGTTGCGGTAGGCGAGTGCGGCGGCGGCGCGCCGCTCGTCAGGCGCCGGCATCGTGCTGCACCGTGAGGGCGTTGAGGGTACAGCCCGCCGCGTTCAAGCGCTCGATCAGCATGCCCTGGTGCTGCTGCAGCAGGGGCTCGATTTCGGGCTGCTCCGGCACCATCCTGATGCTGAATGCCTGCTGCGCATCGAGCCTGATATGCACGGTCACGGTGCCGAGTTGCGGCAGCGTCAGCCTGAGCCTGGATTCCCAGCCGGCATCGGCCGCGTCAGCCGACTGCTCCGGCGCGGGGTCCGTTTCCTGGCGCAGCTGCCATTCCAGCGTCTGCCCCGGCCACACCTCGCCGCGCCAGACGAATTGGGGCGACTCCAGCACCTGCAGCTGCTGCGACAGCAGGGCGTGCATCGGGTTGAGCGGCTTCTGCGCGGCCGCTTCGCCGCTGTCGGGCAGCGCCGGCGGGTTGCCGGCGGCACGCGCGGCGTCGGCCGCCGCCAGCCGGTTTTGCGGCTCCTGCAGCAGGCCGTCTAGGCTGTCCTGGCCCGCCGCCCAGCTGGCCAGGTGCGACTCGTAAAACAAGCCGCTGCGCACCAGCGCGGTACGCAGGGCGAGCGCCAGCTCGGCCGGCAGCGCGGGCGGCTGGTCGAGCAGGGGGCCGGGCGGGACGAGGGTGGGCAGGGTCGGGTGCTGCGGCAGGCGCTGCATCAGTTCGCTCAGCATGCGCGCGGTCTGGCTCAGTTGCGGCGCATCGCTGGCTGCGGTTTCGGGGGCTTCGAGCAGAAACACCGGTTGCGGCATGTGGCCGGCGAAGCGCAGGCGCAGGGTGTCGCCGGCGGCGGCCTGCTGGGGCAGGCGCATGGCGACGGTCTGGCCGTTGATTTCGACCAGCGAAATGCCTTTTGCCTGGCTCCTCACCAGGCCGGCGAGCGTCTGGCCGATTTTCAGGTGCTCGAACGCCGTGCGCGGCGCGGCCTGGTCGCGCTCGACCGCGTCCAGCACGGGCTGGACGGCCAGAATGCGGGACAGGGCCTGGGCCGGGTACATGCGGGGCGGGCCTTACGCCCGCTGCGCTCCGTAAGCGTCGACGCTGCGCTGGCCGGTGCGCGCCATGCTCAGGCGCTGCTGCAGCTCGTGCAGGCGCGGCTCGGTGAGCGCGCGGATCTTGGCGTCGTTCTGCAGGATGGTGCGGATGATCGCCACCTTGGCGCGCTGCTCGGTTTCGTTCAGCGGCACCGGCGCGGCCTGCATCAGGCTGCCGACGTAGCCCCGGCAGCGCTGCTCCAGCGCAGCCAGATGGTCCCATTCGCCCTGGCTGGCGGCGTCCAGCATGGTGCCGGTGAGTGCGGAGAGCGATTCGTAGGTGGTGAGCATTTCGTTGCTGGTCATGAGAGTCTCCAGATCAGGCTGTGATGGGCGGCATGGACGGACGGGGCGTACTGGCTACAGGAGCCGGGACGGGTGCAGGCGCGCCGATCTGGCGCCAGGCTTCGTGCAGTTCGCGCAGCAGCCCCAGTACTTCTTCCAGCGGCGCAGGCTGGTTGTTGATGTTGGCCAGCATCAGGCGCTGGTTCATATACTCGTACAGGCTGTCGAGTTGCTGCGCAATCTCGCCGCCCTGCTTAAGGTCGAGCGAAGCACGCAGGCCGTCGACAACGATGTGGCTCGCCTTGCTGATCGCAGCGCATTTCCTGGCGACATCGCCTTCGCTCAGATGCTTGATCGCCATCCGGATCGACAACTCAGCGCCTTCGTACAACATGACGATCAGCTGATGCGGGCTGGCCACGGTCACGCCGGTTTCCAGACCGACGTTGGCGTAGGCGCGCGTGGCGCTTCTGGGGTTCGTGTACACGACTTTCTCCTCGCGAGTGTTTATTTCTGCTGGCTGCCCGGTAGATTGGCCAGCTGTTGCGTCAGGTAATTGCTGGTGTTGTTCATGCTCGCGAGCATGGAGTCGAGCGCAACGAACTGGGCACGATAGCGCTTCTCCATGTTGACGAGGCGCGCTTCGAATTCGGTGCGCCGCTTGCCGATGTCCTTGATGCTTCTGTCGATGCCGTCGGTGCGAGCGGAAATGATGCTGTCGCCGTCGAGAATCGAGCCTGCCCACTTGTTGAGCGCCGCCGCGTAACCCTGGGAATAGTGCAGCGTGCCGCGGCTGCCAAGTATCCCGCCGTTGACCGCGACCGCCAGGCCCGTCGCATCGCCGCCGCTCGCGGTCAGGATCTGGCCGGAGCCGCTGGCCGTCGCGCCGCCGATCGTACCGCCCACGTCGACCCCGTCGCTCGGTGTGTCGCCATCGAGACCCAGCGTCAATTCGGCGGTCCCTCCGCTGACGAGCACCGTCGAGCCGGATCCGTACTTCACCGACGTGATGGCAAGCTTGCCGCCGCTTTCGGAAACCGCCACCGCCACGCCAGCGCCGGACAACGCCGCGGCGCCGTTGATCTTGGCTTGCAACTCGGCCGCCAGCGCGCCTGCAGTCGTGTAGCTGCCAGGTGAAAGCGTGACCGACGCGCTGATGCCGTTGATGCTGAGATCGAGCGTGTCGTTGTCGCCGGCGGCGATGACAACCGGAATGCCGATTGCCTTGCCGACGGTCTTGCCTTGGGTCGCAAGCTGCGTGACATCGAGGGCGTAGCTGCCCGGCCTGGTGCTGCCGCTGGCGCCGCTGAAACGCACCAGGCTGTCGCTGCTGCTGCCGACCGCCGCGAACAGTGATGCGATCTCGTCGAAGTGATTGCTCATCGCCGCGCCGAGCTTGCCCTGGTCCACCGCCAGGGTGCCGTCTTTCTGGAAGGAGACGCCGATGCTCGCCAGTGTTTTCAGTTCGCCCGGCGCGCCCTCGACCGGCGTGCCGATCATCGCGCGCAGTTGCGTCTGCAGCGAGCGGACCGTGGCATCGCCTTGCAGGATCGCGCCTTTCTTGGCGGATGCATCGTAGGCCGAAACGTTCTTCAGCGTCCCAGACAGCTCGTTGTATGCTTTGACGAAGCTGTTGATCGAGGTCTTGATCGAGTTGGTATCGCGCGCGACCGTCAGGCTTGCAGGCGAACTGGTCTCCTTGTTCAGGTTCAGCGTCACGCCCTCGACCACGTCGGAAATTGTGTTCGAAGTCTTGGTGACGGCGACGCCGTTGATCTTGAGATTGGCGTTTTTCGCAGTTGCCGTTTCGGTAAGGTTCTGCGTGCCGGCTGGATTGTGCTCAAGCAGGCTATCGATCGCGGCGTCGCCGCTTACCGAAATCTTGAGGCTCTGGTCGATGCCGCTGTGGTCCGCCGCCAGTGCGAGGCGATAAGGCGAGCCGCTGCCGTCGTTGATGATGGTGGCGGTAACGCCCAATTTTGCGGCATTGATCGTGTCGCGCATGCCCTGCAGCGAATTGTTGCTGCTGTCGATGGTGATGCTCTTGGTGCCGCCGCCGTTCGAAACGAAGCTGGCGCCGCTATACACGCCATCGGCAAACGCGCCGCCACTGATGGTGCCGAAATCGAAGGTGACCGTGGTCGCCGTGCCGGCGCCGATCGCGGCGCTGCTGCTGGCCTGCCCGGCAGCAACGAGCTTTTGTGGCTGGGCAAGGCTGCTCACCTCGAGGGAATAAGTACCCGGCACCGCGGTGCTGGTGGCCGAGGCGGAAAACACCGCACTGTCCGACGCGGTCGCCGTCACCGACTGGAACTTGCTCGGCGTGTTCAGCGCCTGCAGCGCGGCCTGGAAACTGCTGACAGCGCCCTTGACGCTGCCGTAGGCCGAAAGCTTGGCCTGGTAGCCGGCTTCCTGGGCTGCCAGCTTGGTCAGCGGGCGGCGTTCCGCCGCCATCAGCTGACTGACGATGCTGTTGATATCGAGAACCGAACTTGTCGTCGCCATGATCGCTGCCCTCAGGCCTTCTGTTTGATCAGCAGTCCCTGCTGAAAGCCGTCGATCGCCTTGGCGATCGACAAGGCTTCTTCGCTGGGAAACTGGCGAATCACGTCGCCGGTTTCCGAATCCACCAGCTTGACCACGGGATCCTGGGTTTCGCTATCGACGGTGAATTCGAGATTTTTGTTCGCTTGTTGAAGCGTCCTGTTGATGGCTTCCACCACATTTTTTAGTTGTGCGGCGGAGGGTTGCGTTTCGACAACCGGATTGACCGCGGTGTGCTGCAGCTCGGGTGCGGCAGCCGGCGGTGCCTGGACATTTGAGGCGGAAACAACGGAAACAGGCCCGCCGTCTCCGGCGAGCCTGGCAGGCGGCAAAGCCTGGTTCGGATTGTTTGCGTTCTGGATGAGCATTTCGCTTCTCCTGTCTCAAAACCCCGGCCGGGTTGCCCCGGCCGGGTTGCTCTGCTTACCGCAGCAGCGACAACACCTGGTTCGGCAACTGGTTCGCTTGCGCCAGCATTGCCGTACCTGCCTGCTGCAGAATCTGGCCGCGCGTCAGGTTGGCCGTTTCCGCCGCGAAGTCCGCGTCGACGATGCGGCTGCGTGCAGCGCTGAGGTTCTCCGAGGTCGTCTGCAGGTTCGATACGGTCGAAGCGAAGCGGTTCTGCACCGCACCCAGCGTGGCGCGCTGGCTCGTGACCTGGCTCAGTGCGCCGTCGAGCACCGCAAGCGCGGCGTTGGAGCCGGCCACCGTGCTGATGTCGACCGTGTTCAACTTGGTCAGTGCGGCGGATACCGAGCTGAGGCCGCCGTAGGCGACGTCGGCGCCGCCGACCGTGAAGCTTTCGGGTGAGCTGAGCGTCAGCGTGCCGCGCGTAGTCATGCCGTCGCCGTCGGCAGCCGCCACGCCGCCGGCGGCCGCGCCAGCCGCGATGGCGGCGGCGTTGGTTGCGTTCTCGGTAATATTAAGCGTTCCGGTACCAAGTTTGCTGGAGGTGACCACCAGCGTGGTCGCGGTCGTCGCGCCCCCCTGGACGGCCGTGCGGCCCGCTGCGTATTCGGCATTGATCGCCGTTTTCAGGTTGGCGATCGCCACGGTTTCTGCGGCACCCGCCGCCAGCGTCACGGCAACGTTACCCGCACCGACCACGCCGTCGCTGGTGAACTGATAGGTCCGTTCACCGATGGTGATGGTGTCGCCGCCGCCGTTCGCGGTCGTGATGCCGCCCGCGGCGTTGGCGTTGGCAACGCCAAAAGTCAGCGTCGAGGCTTCGTTGCCGCTCGCGTTGCCAGCGGCCGACACGTCCAGGCCGGTGGCGTTCTGGATTGCCTGAGCCCCGGCGGCATCGGCCGAGGCCGAAGTCAGCGCGATGTTGCGGCCGTCGGCGGTCGACAGCGTCAGCGCACCGGTCGTTGCGTCGGCAACGGCGCTGACCCCGGTCTGGTTGGACACGGCGTTGATCGCGGTGGCGGCATTGCGCCCCTGCGTCACCGCATTGGTATCGGAGGCGATCGCACCGACGGCGATGCCGTTGATCAGCAGGGCGCCGCTGGCGAGGCCCGAACGCGCGGTGGGTCCGGAACCGGTGACGTTGCTGCTCGCGGTGGCGGTCACACCGGTTTCGCCGGTTTTCGCGTTGATCGCAGTTGCCTTGGCGGTGGCGCTGTCCGCGGTCACGCCGGCGGCGCTGGTGCCTGCGGACACGCCGACTTCAACGCCGTTGATGGTGAAGCCCGCGCCGTCGAATGCGGTGCTAGTCACGGCGTTGCCGGTCGCCTGGTAGGCGCCGATCAGGTCGGTGGTGGCGCCGGAAACGGTCATGGAGATCGTCTGGTTGGCATTGGCGCCGACCTGGAACTGCGCGTTGCTGAAGGTGCCGTCGAGCAGTTTGAGGCCGTTGAACTCGGTGGTGGTGCCGACGCGCTGCACTTCCGCCAGCAGTTCCTGCACTTCGGCGTTAAGCGCCTTGCGGTCGGATGCGGAGTTGGTGGAGTTGGCCGACTGGACGGCCAGTTCGCGGATACGCTGCAGGTTGGCGCCGGTCTCGGCGAGGGCGCCTTCAGCGGTTTGCGCCAGCGAGATACCGTCGTTGGCGTTACGGGAAGCCTGGTTGAGGCCGCGGATCTGGGTGGTGAAACGATCGGAAATCGCCAGGCCGGCGGCGTCGTCCTTGGCGCTGTTGATGCGCAGGCCGGAGGACAGGCGCTGCAGGGAAGTGGCCAGCGACGACTGCGAGCTGTTGAGGTTGCGCTGCGCGTTGAGCGAGGCGATGTTGGTGTTGATCACTGCTGCCATGATATTTCTCCTTATGTGGATCGATGATTCCGGCTTTTATGCCCTAAGGGGGTGCTCTGGTGCCGTCAACGTTGGTCTGCCCGCTGGGCTACATGAACCGCCGTTGTGAGAGGAATCGTCGGGCCACTAGGAAAGTTAAGGCTTTGGAATCAAAAATATGCACGCGTTTCACGCCTCGTCCGCGGTGCGACAAAGAGGAATCGTCGGGGGTTGGAGAAAGTTAAGGCTGCTGCTGCAAAAATTTGCATGGTCTTCATTCTGCGGCGGTTGCGGGCGCGGCCGCCGCCTGGCAGACGCGGTTCTTGCCGGCGTGCTTGGCCCGGTACATGGCGGTGTCGGCGCGGGCGATGGCGGCTTCCTGCGATTCGCCGTGGGCGCGCGCGGCGACGCCGGCGCTGAAGGTGATCAGCACGCGCTCGTTGTTGTCGAGGAAGTATTTCTTGGTGAGGCTGCGCTGCAGCCGGGCGACGATACCCATGGCCTCGTCGAGCGGCGTGTTGGGCAGCAGGATGAGGAATTCCTCGCCGCCCATGCGCGCGATGTGGTCGGTGAGGCGCAGTTCTTCCTTGGCGACCTTGACCAGATGGATCAGCGCCTCGTCGCCGGTCTGGTGGCCGCGTTTGTCGTTGAGCGCCTTGAAGTTGTCGACGTCGAGCACGGCGATGCAGAACGGCGAGGCATAGCGGTCGGCGCGCGAGGCCTCGCGCGCGAACTCGTCGTCGAGGCCGCGCCGGTTGAGGCTGCGGGTGAGCGGGTCTTCGCGCACCAGGGCGCTCATTTCGGCGAGCTGGGTTTCCAGCTGGCGGATGCGGCCTTCGGCCTGCAGGGCGGCGTCGCGCTCCTGAATCAGCTGGTCGTGGGCGCGGCGGGTGTCCGACTGCGCGCTGCGGGTTTCTTCCAGCAGGCTTTCGAGGATGCGGTTCAGCTCCCGCACGTCTTCGGTGCTGCCGATGCGTTCGATGTGGGAGGCGATTTTTCCCTGGTACTCGTCGTTGGCCGCCACCGCGTCGCGCATGCGGCTGACGAAGGTGGTCATGGTGGCTTTCAGGGTGGCGGTGGCTTCGCGCAGGCCGTGCTTGACCAGGCCTTGCTTGTAGATGACTTCCTTGAGCCGCTTTTCCGCTTCCTGCAGCGACTCGATCCTGAGCGGACCGGCGACGATTTCCTGCACCATGTCGAGCTGGCCGCGCAGCCAGGTGTCGTCGTCGAGCAGTTCGCCGATGTTTTCCACCAGCAGCAGCAGTATGCGCCGGAACGTTTCCTGCCGGTCGTGCAGGTGCGCGGCGTGCTGATCGACGTCGATCCACAGCGATTTCAGGCTGGCTGCGGCATTGCGCAGGGCGCTGGCGCTGCCGGCCGCGCGCACGGCCGAGGCCAGCTGTTGCGTCCTGTCCGCCAGCGCGGGGTGGTGCGACAGCTGGGGGATGAGGCCGAATTCCAGGGTTTTGGCCAGCAGGTCGCGCAGCAGGGCCGGCTCTTCCTCGCCGCCGCCGCCGTCCTGCCGCTGCTTGAGCTGCAGCGCGATCTGGCTCAACTGCTTGCGGCATTGCGCCCAGTCGCCCTTGCGGATGGCGCGGTCGAGGATGCCCACCGGGTCCGCCAGCTCGGGAT
Organism: Thiobacillus sp. 65-1059; assembly: GCA_001897675.1. Lineage (GTDB taxonomy): Bacteria > Pseudomonadota > Gammaproteobacteria > Burkholderiales > Thiobacillaceae > Thiobacillus. The sequence continues at coordinate 29,265 of MKUE01000007.1, forward strand.
GATGCAGGCTGAGGTCGATGACCAGGCCGGACAGCGCGCTGGCGGCGGTGGCGGCGATGGCCGTCGTCGCCGGCATGGCGGGCGCGCCGGTGATTTCCTCGTACAGGGTCTGGTAGTTGTCCGGGGTCGGCGCGATCCGGCGCAGCGCAAGGCGGCGCAAGGTTTCGCGCGCGACTTCGGTCGGATTGGCAAGATTGATTTTGGCGGTCGGCTCGGCCATGTCGGCACTCAGGCCCGGAAACGGGCAATTCGCTATGCCTCGCATGTTAAGGCGGGGCGAAGGGGGCTGAAGGGCGGATTAGGGCGGGAAAACCCCGGCAATTCCGAAGACAGGTGCAAGACTCAAGTTACAAGTTACAAGTTACAAGTTACAAGTTACAAGGTTCAAGGTTCAAGGTTCAAGGTTCAAGGTTCAAGGTTCAAGGTTCAAGGTTCAAGGTTCAAGGTTCAAGGTTCAAGGTTCAAGGTTCAAGGTTCAAGGTTCAAGCTTCAAGCGGTCAGGTTTTCCTTGCATCTTGAAACTTGCAACTTGCAACTCGCATCTTGCATCTCAATCAAGCAGCCCCTGCTTGATCGCGTAATGCGTCAGCTCGGCGTTGTTCTTGAGCTGCATTTTCTTCAGCAGGCGGGCGCGGTACATGCTGATGGTCTTGACCGACAGCGCCAGCCGGTCGGCGATGAGGCTGACGGTCAGCCCGGAGGCGATCATGCACAGGGTCTGGTATTCGCGGTTGGAGAGGCCTTCGTGCGGCAGGCCGGCGCGTTCGCCGCTGATTTCGCTGGCGATCTCCTGGGCGACATCGGCGCTGATGTACTTCTTGCCCGAGGCGACCAGGCGGATGGCGTCGATCAGCTGATCCGGCGCGCTCTGCTTGTTGAGGTAGCCGGCGGCGCCGGTCTTCAGCGCACGCACCGCATACTGGGTCTCGCGGTGCATCGACAGCATCAGCACCTTGATGCCGGGATGTTCGCTCTTCAGCAGCTCCAGAGTTTCCAGGCCGCTGCGGTCGGGCATGGAAATGTCCATCAGCACCAGATCCCAGGGTTCCCGCCGGGCCATCTGCAGGGCGTTTCTCGCGCAGTCGGCCTCGCCGGCGACCTCGATGTCGTCGACTTCGGCGAGGATTTGCTTGAGTCCTTCGCGGACGATGGCATGGTCGTCGACGATGAGGATGCGGTAGGGTTTGACGGCGGCCACGGTTTGAACGGGTTTTTCGGGTTGCAGGCGGGATGGGGGGATTATGCCGTCATTTCGCCGTGGCGGGCGGAGCGGCGGGCAGGGGGATGCGCAGGCTGACCTGGGTGCCGCGGCGCCGCGCGGGCTGCACGCTGAGTTCGCCGCCGAGCGCGGCGGCGCGTTCGCGCATGCCGAGGATGCCGAAGCCGTGCTGGCCGCTTTTGCCGCGGCGCGGCTGGATGCCCTGGCCGTCGTCGGTGACGCTCACCCGCAGGCCGTCGCGGTCGCGGACGAGGCTGACTTTGACTTTGCTGGCGCGGGCATGCTTGGCCACGTTGGTCAGCGCTTCCTGGACGATGCGGAACACCGCGATGGCAAGCTCCGGATCGAGCGGGATGGCCGTGTCGGGGGCGCTGAGTTCATGGGCGATGTCGGTGTTGCGGCCGAAGCGCTGCAGCTGCCAGCCGATGGCCGACACGATGCCGAAATCCAGCATGGCGGGGCGCAGGTTGGACGCGATGCGGTGCGTTGCCTCGATGGTCTGGTCGACCACGTTGTCCAGATAGGCGGTGCGTTCGATCAAGCCGGCCTCGCCGGGCGGCAGATGCCGCTTCAGCCAGGAGAGGCCGATCTTGATCGCGGTGAGATTGCCGCCGAGGTCGTCGTGCACCTCGCGGGCAAGGTGCAGGCGCTCCTGTTCCTTGACCGCCTCGACGTGCGCGGCCAGCGCACTCAGCTGCGCCCGAGAACGCCGGATTTCCGCCTCGGCCTGTTTGCTGTGCGTCACGTTCAGCATGATGCCGTCCCAGATCAGGCCGTCCGGCGCTTCGCGCCGGCTGACGCGGAGGTTGACCCATTTCACGTCCTTCCAGGCTTCCATCCAGATGCGGCCTTCCCAGTTGAAGGTCATGTGGCTGCCGCCTGCTGCGGCCAGCCGGGCCAGGTAATCGGCCTTGTCTTCCTCCAGGATCAGCCCGGCGAAGCGTTCCGGATGGGCGCGCAGGGCAGGCGCCTTGATGCCGAGCAGCTGCGCGGATTGCTCGCTGACGTAGCGCAGCGAGGTGGTGCCGTCGTGCTTGCGCAGCACCTGATAGGCCATGCCGGGGATATGCGCCACGATCGCGCGCAGGTCGGAGGCCGAGTGCGCCAGCGCCTGCCGCGTTGCTTCGCGCTGGCTGATGTCGTCGGCAATGCAGATGAAAACCGGCTGGCCGCGATGGGTCGCGCAGGATAACCGGGCCTCGACCGGGTAGCGGCTGCCGTCGCGGCGGCGGCAGTGCGCATTCAGCGCGATGCGGCGCTTCTTCCCGCTTTTCAGCAGGGCAAGCAGGGTGTGGAACGTCTGCGTGTCCTCGGGCGCCAGCACGTCCAGCGGCGTCAGCTTCTGCAAGGACTTGAGCGGATACTGCAGGTTGTGTGCCGCGGACGGGTTGGCCTGGACGATCTGCAGGGTGTCCGCGTCGAATACCATAAGCTCGGTGGCCGATTCCTGCAGGATCGCCTTCAACAGCGCGCCTTCGTCGGTCGCTTGCCTGGGTGAGCCCATATCCCTCCTGATGATCGAAACAATGGCGATCCGGGCTGCCTCGCCCACGCCATTATGGCGAGAATTCCCGGGTTCCCGGCAAGGTTACCGGATGGCGCGGATTTCCGGCAGCCGGGCTTGAAATTCCGCCGGTTTCCCCGCATTGACTAAACTGGTAGTTGGAAGGATTGCGTATGCACACCACCCGCCCTGCCGCCGTTGCGGGATCGTTCTATCCGGATAACCCCGTCGCGCTCCGGCAAACGCTTGCCGAACTGCTGGCGCATGCCCGGTCGGGCGCGGCGCCGCGAGCGCCCAAGGCCTTGATCGTGCCGCACGCCGGCTACCTGTATTCCGGCGCCGTCGCCGCCAGCGCCTATGCGCGCCTGGGCGATGGGCGCGGGCGTATTCGCCGGGTGGTGCTGCTCGGCCCCGCCCACCGCGTCTACGTGCGCGGGCTGGCGCTGCCCGAGGCGGAGCGCTTTGCCACTCCGCTCGGCGAAATCCTGCTGGATCGCGAGGGCATGCGGCGCCTCGCCGATCTGCCGCAGGTGGGCGCAAGCGCCGCGGCGCACCGGATGGAGCATTCGCTGGAAGTGCAGCTGCCTTTCCTGCAGCAGGTGCTGGGCGATTTCCTGCTGCTGCCGCTGGTGGTGGGCGCGGCGACCGCGGCCGAGGTGGCCGAGGTGCTGGAACGGGCATGGGGCGGCGACGAGACGCTGATCGTGGTCAGTTCCGACCTGTCGCATTTTCTGCCCGATGCGGCCGCCCGCAAGGCGGACGGCGAGACCGTGGACGCGATCCTGGCGCTGGATACGCAGCTCGATCACGAACAGGCCTGCGGGGCCACGCCGATCAACGGCCTGCTGCTGGCGGCCAGGAAGCATGGCCTGCATGCGGTCAAGCTGGACGTGCGCAATTCCAGCGACGCCGCCGGCGATCCCGAGCGGGTGGTCGGCTATGCCGCCTTCGCGTTCGAGCCCGCAGCCGGCACCGACCGGCCGGATGCGGAAAAAGGCTCGGCCTTGCTGAAGCTGGCGCGTTCGGAAATTGCCTCCCGGCTGGGGCGGGCGACGGCGAATCCCGTCAAGGCCGCCTGGCTGCAGGAACCGGGCGCGAGCTTCGTCACCCTGACCCGGCAGGGCGAGTTGCGCGGCTGCATCGGCACCCTGGAAGCGCACCGCCCGCTGGAAATCGACGTGCGCGAGAATGCGGCGGCGGCGGCGTTCCGCGACCCGCGCTTCATGCCGCTGGGCCGCGACGAGTTCGAGGAAATCCGGGTCGAGGTGTCGCTGCTGTCGCCGGCCGAAACGCTGGCGGTGAGCGATGAAGCCTCGGCGCTGGCCGCGTTGCGGCCGCACGTCGACGGCGTGGTGTTGGAGTTCCGGCATTTCAGAAGCACTTTCCTGCCGCAGGTATGGGAACAGTTGCCCGAGCCCGCCGATTTTCTGGCCCAACTCAAGCGCAAGGCCGGGCTGCCCGCGGATTTCTGGTCCGAAAGCGTGCGCCTGGCGCGCTACAGCGTCACGAAGTGGAAGGAGGAGACGCGACGCCATGAGCATTCCTGAATCGCATTACCCCGCGCGCTGGTGGCGCGTGCTGCCGGACGGCCGCATCGAATGCGACCTCTGCCCGCGCTTCTGCAAGCTGCACGAGGGCCAGCGCGGGCTGTGCTTCGTGCGCAAGATGGAAGGCGGCAAGATGGTGCTCACCACCTACGGCCGCTCGTCCGGTTTCTGCGTCGATCCCATCGAGAAGAAGCCGCTCAACCACTTCTATCCCGGCAGCTCGGTGTTCTCCTTCGGCACCGCCGGCTGCAATCTGGCCTGCAAGTTCTGCCAGAACTGGGACATCTCCAAATCGCGCGAGACCGACACGCTGATGGACCGGGCTTCGCCGGACGAGATCGCCGCCGCGGCCGAAAAGAGCGGCTGCAAGAGCGTGGCCTTCACCTACAACGATCCGGTCATCTTCGCCGAGTACGCGATGGACGTGGCCGACGCCTGCCATGCGCGCGGCCTCAAGACCGTGGCGGTCACCGCCGGCTACATCACCGAGGAAGCGCGCCGCGAGTTCTTCGCGAAAATGGACGCGGCCAACGTCGACCTCAAGGCCTTCACCGACGATTTCTACGTCCAGCTGACCGGCGCCCATCTGCAGCCGGTGCTCGACACGCTGACGTACCTGAAGCGCGAGACGGATACGTGGTTCGAGATCACCACGCTCCTGATCCCCGGCCACAACGATTCCGACGCCGAGATCGAGGCGATGAGCCGGTGGATCCTGCGCGAGCTCGGGCCCGACGTGCCGCTGCACTTCTCCGCCTTCCACCCCGACTGGAAGATGCGCGACGTGCCGCCGACGCCGGCCGCCACGCTGACCCGCGCGCGCGACATCGCGCTGCAGGCCGGTCTGCATTACGCCTATACCGGCAACGTGCACGACACCACGGGCGGCACCACGTACTGCCCCGGCTGCCATGCGCCGCTGATCGTGCGCGACTGGTATCGCATCGACGATTACAAACTCACCCCCGACGGCGATTGCCCGCATTGCGGCAGCGCCATCGCCGGCCGTTTCGGCGCGTTCGGCCATCCCTTCGGCAACCGCCGCATCCCGGTCGCCATGCACCGCGAGGACCGCGCATGAGCGCTTCCAGCCTGGTCAGCATCCCGGCCGGCGATGCCGCCGTCGAAGGCATGCTGGAGATTCCTGACGGCGCCACCGGGCTGGTGCTGTTCGCCCACGGCAGCGGCTCGTCGCGCCATTCGCCGCGCAACAACCAGGTGGCCGGCGTGCTGCGGCAGGCCGGCGTCGGCACCCTGTTGATGGATTTGCTGACGCCGCAAGAAGACCGCGATTATTCGTGCCGCTTCGACATCGCGCTGCTGACCCGGCGCCTGCTGGAAGCGGCGCGCTGGGCGGTTTCGCAGCCCGCCACCCGCGAGCTGCCGCTCGGCTTCTTCGGCGCCAGCACCGGCGCCGCCGCCGCGCTCGAAGCCGCCGCCGTTCTGGGCGGTCAGGCCCGCGCCGTGGTTTCGCGCGGCGGCCGCCCCGATCTGGCGAGCCGCGAAGCCCTGCGCACGTCGACAGCGCCGACCCTGCTGCTGGTGGGCGGCCTCGACGACGGCGTGATCGACCTCAACCAGCAGGCCTACGACCAGCTGCAATGCGAAAAGGAACTGGCGATCGTTCCCGGCGCCACCCACCTGTTCGAGGAACCCGGCACGCTGGAGGCGGTGGCGCGCCAGGCGGCGGGGTGGTTTGCGCGGCATCTGCCGGCGGCGCAACGGCCCGGGTAGGAGGGCCGCCTCGCCGCGATTTTCGCGCCGTCGCATGCCACCGCATCGGGCCGGGGGCGGCCCTCCTACGACAGCAGCGATGTTCGGGGGAGCCGACGGAGTTCCCCCGTAGGAGCGGCGCCTCGCCGCGATTTTCGCGCCGCCGCATAACCACCGCACCGGGCCGCGGCGGCCCTCCTGCAATTTCGTGCGCGCGCGCTGGCCGCGCGTTGCTGGCCATGTAAGAATGAATCGCATGCCCCTGGATCACGCTCAAGCCAGCGCCGTCTTCGTCGCCCGCGGCCTCGCCAAAGTCTACCGCATGGGCGAGGTCGAGGTGCAGGCCCTGCGCGGCATCGACCTCACGCTCTATCGCGGCGAACTGGTGGTGCTGCTCGGCGCCTCGGGCAGCGGCAAGTCGACGCTGCTCAACATCCTCGGCGGGCTCGACGCGCCCTCCGGCGGCGAGGTCTACTACCTCGACCACAAGCTGACCGGCGCATCCGAGGCCGAGCTCACCCGCTTCCGCCGCGAGCACGTCGGCTTCGTGTTCCAGTTCTACAACCTGATCCCCAGCCTCACCGCGCGCGAGAACGTCGCCGCGGTGACCGAGATCGCCACCTCGCCAATGCGCCCCGAAGACGCGCTTGCCCTGGTGGGGCTGGGCAAGCGGCTCGATCACTTCCCCGCGCAGCTTTCCGGCGGCGAGCAGCAGCGGGTGGCGATCGCCCGCGCCGTCGCCAAGAACCCGGCGGTGCTGCTGTGCGACGAGCCGACCGGTGCGCTCGATTCGGCCACCGGGGTGGTGGTGCTGGAGGTGCTGGAAAAGGTGAACCGCGAACTCGGCACGCTGACCGTGCTGATCACCCACAACGCCGGCATCGCCGACATGGCCGACCGCGTGATCCGCCTGTCGGACGGCCGCATTGCCGAGATCCGCGCCAACGCCGCAAGGAAGGCGGCGCGCGAATTGAGCTGGTAACGCCATGCCAACGCCGGATGGACAGCCTCCCGAGCGTCTCTGGCAGCAGCCTCTGGCCGAGCTCCTTGCCGCGCTGAATACGCGGCCTGCAGGCCTGGACGCTGCCGAAGCCGCCGCCCGCCTGGCCCGCAGCGGCCCGAATCTGCTGCGTCCGCGGGCCGAACGGGCCTGGCTGCTGGCGTTTTTCGCCCACTTCCGCAATCCGCTGGTGCTGGTGCTACTGGCGGCGAGCGCCATCGCCGGCTTTCTCGGCGACATGCGCAGCTTCGTCGTCATCGTCGTCATCGTGCTGATGAGCGTGACGCTCGACTTCGTCCAGGAATACCGCGCCGGCCGCGCCGTGGATCGCCTTAAGCGCCAGGTTGCCCTGCGCGCCAGCGTCGTGCGGGACGGGCAGGCGCACGAGACGGCGGTGGCCGATCTGGTTCCGGGCGACGTGGTGCTGCTGGCGGCCGGCGATCTGGTTCCCGCCGACGGCCGAGTGCTGGAGGCGCGCGACCTGTTCGTCAACCAGGCACTGCTGACCGGCGAATCCTATCCGGTGGAAAAGCATGCGGCGGACCTCGAGCCGGAGCGCAGCCCGGACGGCGGCATCGCGGCGGCGACCAACGCCGTTTTCATGGGCACCTCGATCGTCAGCGGCTCCGCCCGGGTCGTGCTGGCGCGCACCGGATCGGATACGGCGCTCGGGCAGATCGCCGACACCCTGGCGCGGCGGCCGCCGCGCACCGCCTTCGAGCGGGGCACCCGGGATTTCGGCAACCTGATCCTGCGCCTGACCCTGCTGCTGGTGCTGTTCGTGCTGCTGGTGAATGCGCTGTTCCAGCGCCCGCTGCTGGAGTCCTTCCTGTTCGCCGTCGCCCTGGCGGTGGGGCTGACGCCGGAACTGCTGCCTATGGTGGTGTCGGTCACCCTGTCGCAGGGCGCCATGCGGCTGGCGCGCAGCCGCGTCATCGTCAAGCGGCTGTCGGCGGTGCAGGATCTGGGCGGCATCGACGTGCTGTGCACCGACAAGACCGGCACCCTCACCGAGGGCCGCATCCGGCTGGAGCGGCACGTCGATGCCGCCGGCAGGGACAGCGGCCGGGTGCTGGAACTGGCCTATCTCAACAGCTATTTCGAAACCGGCATCAGGAGCCCGCTCGACGACGCCATCCTCGCCCACCGCCACGTCGACGTCGGCAGCTGGCGCAAGATCGACGAGGTGCCGTTCGATTTCGAGCGGCGCCGGGTATCGGTGCTGCTGGAGCAGGGCGGCCAGCGCACCCTGGCGGTCAAGGGCTCGCCGGAAGACATCCTGCGCCTGTGCACCGGCTACGAAGCGGACGGCCGGCAGCATCCGCTGGACGCCGCCGCCCGTGCCCGCATCCAGGCCCTGTTCGAATCGCTGAGCCGCGACGGCTTCCGCGTGCTCGGCATCGCCTGGCGCGGCGAGCCGCCGCAGCACGACCATGCCGTCCTCGGCGACGAGGCGGATCTGGTGTTCAGCGGCTTTGCCGCCTTCCTCGACCCGCCCAAGGCCAGCGCCGCGCCGGCCCTGGCCGCGCTGGCGCAGGACGGCATCGCGCTGAAGATCGTCAGCGGCGACAACGAGTTCGTCGCCCGCTACATCTGCGCGCAGCTCGGCGTGGCGGTCAGCGGCGTGCTGACCGGCGGCGAGATCGCGCAGCTCGACGATGCGGCGCTGCAGGCGCGGGTGCAGGGCGCCAATCTGTTCTGCCGCATCACGCCGGCGCAGAAGACCCGCGTCCTGGCCGCGCTGCGCGCGCGCGGCCACGTGGTCGGCTTCCTCGGCGACGGCATCAACGATGCGCCCGCGCTGCACACGGCGGACGTCGGCATCTCGGTGGACGGCGCAGTGGACGTGGCGAAGGAGGCCGCCGACCTGATCATGCTGGAGCACGACCTGCAGGTGCTGCATGCGGGGGTGCGGGAGGGGCGGCGCACCTTCGGCAACGTCACCAAGTACATCATGATGGGAACCAGCTCCAACTTCGGCAACATGTTCAGCATGGCCGGCGCGACGCTGCTGCTGCCCTTCCTGCCCATGCTGCCGATCCAGATCCTGCTCAACAACTTCCTCTACGACCTGTCCGAAATCGCCATTCCGCTCGACAGCGTCGATGAAGCGGCGCTGGCCAGGCCGCGAACCTGGGACATGCATTTCATCCGCAACTTCATGCTCACCCTGGGACCGGTCAGTTCCGTGTTCGATTTCCTGACGTTCTACGTCATGCTCGGCGTATTCCATGCCGGCGAGGCGCTGTTCCACACCGGCTGGTTCGTCGAGTCGGTGGTGACCCAGGTGCTGGTGATCTTCGTCATCCGCACCCGCGGCAACCCGTTCGCCAGCCGGCCGCATCCGGCGCTGGCCGCGCTGTCCCTGCTGGTGGTCGCGGTGGCGATCGCGCTGCCCCTGACGCCCCTCGGCGCGCAGCTGGGATTCGTCGCGCCGCCTGCCGCGTTCTACGCCGTGCTCGCAGGCATCGCGACCGCCTACCTGCTCGCCGTGTACGCGATGAAGCGCGTGTTTTACCGGAGCTGGGACGCTCGCGCAGCCCGCTGACGCCGTGAAGGCCCTCGACCGCAAGCTCTTCCGCGACCTCTGGCACCTGCGCGGCCAGGTGCTGGCGATCGCCGCGGTGATCATGGGCGGCGTCGCCACCATGGCGATGTCGCTCTCCACCTACGATTCGCTGGTCGCCACGCGCGACCGCTTCTACGCCGAATACCGTTTCGCCGACGTGTTCGAAAGCCTCAAGCGCGCGCCCGAGCCGGTGGCCGAACGGATCGCCGCGATTCCAGGGGTGGAGCGCATGGAGACGCGGGTGAAGGCCGGGGTGAAGCTGGAGGTGGCAGGGTTTTCCGATCCCATCACCGGCCAGCTGCTGTCGCTGCCGGACGTCGGCGCGGCGCAGCTCAACCGGCTGCACCTGAAGCGCGGGCGGTCGGTGCAGCCGTGGAGTGCGGACGAGGCGGTACTGTCCGACACCTTCGCCGACGCCCACGGCCTGCAGCCGGGCGACACCCTCGCCGCCATCATCAACGGCAAGCGCAAGCGGCTCACCGTGGTCGGCGTCGCGGTGTCGCCGGAATACGTCTACCAGATCGCGCCCGGCGCCATGTTCCCCGACTTCAAGCGCTACGGCGTGCTGTGGATGGGACGCAGCGCGCTCGCCGCCGCCTACGACATGGAGGGCGCGTTCAACCAGGTCAGCCTGACGCTGGCGCGCGATGCCCGCGAACAGGACGTGATCGACCGCGTCGATGCCATCCTGGCGGACTACGGCGGCACCGGCGCCTACGGCCGCAAGGATCAGTTTTCCAACCGTTTTCTGCGCGAGGAACTGAAGCAGCTGCGCACCATGGCCGTCGTGTTTCCGGCCATTTTCCTCGGCGTCGCCGCCTTCCTGCTCAACGTTGTGCTGAGCCGGCTGATCGCGCTGCAGCGCGATCAGATCGCCATCCTCAAGGCCTTCGGCTACGGCTATGCGGCGATCGGCGGCCACTTCGTCAAGCTGGTGCTCATGATGGCGGTGCTCGGCGTGGCGGCGGGCGTGGCGCTCGGCGCCTGGTTCGGCCAGGGGCTGTCGCACGTCTACACCGAAACGACGTTCCGCTTTCCCTATCTCGACTACCGGCTCGATGCCGGGGTGATCCTGATCGCCCTGGGGATCAGCTGCCTGGCGGCGGTCAGCGGCACGCTGCTCTCGGTGGTGCGCGCGGTGCGGCTGCCCCCGGCCGAGGGCATGCGCCCGGAAATGCCGGTGGCCTACCGCACCAGCCTGGTCGAGCGCATCGGCCTTGCGCGCTGGCTCGCCGCGCCGACGCGCATGGTGCTGCGCCACATCGGCCGGTATCCGCTGAAGTCGCTGTTGACCGTGCTCGGCATCGCCTGCGCCTGCGGCCTGATGATGGTGGGCAACTACCAGAGGGGCGCGATCGATTTCATGGTCGACGTGCAGTTCCGCCAGGCCTCGCGCGAGGACCTGGGACTTACGTTCATCGAGCCGACCTCCGGCCGCGCGCTGCACGAACTGGCCGCGCTGCCGGGCGTCGATTTCGTCGAGGGCTTTCGCGACGTGCCGGCGATCCTGCGCTTCGGGCAGTATCGCCACCGCGGCGCGGTCTTTGGCATCCAGCCCGAGGGCCAACTGCACCGTTCGCTCGACCGCAGCCTGCAGCCGGTGGCGGTGCCGCCGGGCGGGGTGGTGCTCACCGACCATCTGGCGAACGCGATCCTGCACGTCAAGCCGGGCGACCTGCTGACGGTGGAAATCCTCGAAGGCAGCCGCCCGGTGCGGCAGGTGCCGGTGCTCGGCATCACCAAACAGTATCTCGGGGTGTCGGCCTACATGCAGCAGGATTCGCTGAATGCCTTGATGCGGGAGGGCGGCACGGTGTCGGGCGCCTATCTGGCGGTGCGGCCCGGCAGCGAGGCCGAACTCTACGCAAAGCTGCACGAGCGCCCGCGCGTGCTCGGCATGGTCGCTAACCGGGCGGCGATCCAGAGCTTCTACGCCACCATCGGCGAGTTCATCCTGTTCTACAACCTGGTGGCGACCCTGCTGGCCGGCGCCATCGGCTTCGGCGTGGTCTACAACAGCGCGCGCATCGGCCTTTCCGAGCGCGGCCGCGAGCTCGCCAGCCTGCGCGTGCTGGGCTTCACCCGCGGCGAGATCGCCTATATCCTGCTGGGAGAACTGGCGCTGCTGACGCTGGCGGCGATTCCGGCCGGCTTCGTGGTCGGCATCGGCCTGGTCGGCATCCTGGTGGTGGCATTCCAGAGCGAGCTGTACCGGCTGCCGCTGATCCTGACGCCGGAAAACTATGCCATGGGCGCTTCCGTCGTCGTCGTTTCCGCGCTGCTGTCCGGCCTGCTGCTGTGGCATCGCCTCGGCCGGCTCGATCTGGTGGCGGTATTGAAAACTCGCGAATAGGGCAACGGGGAAACATGCGGCTGCGCGCAAAAATCGGAATGCTGGCAACCGCTGCCGTGGTGGCGGCGGGGCTGGCCTACGGCTTCATGCCGCGCGCCGTGCCGGTCGACGTCGCCGAAGTGAAGCGCGCGCCGCTCGCGGTGACGGTGGAGGAGGAGGGCAAGACGCGGGTGCGCGAGCGCTACACCGTGTCGGCGCCGGTGGCGGGCTACGTCCGCCGCATCGGCCTCGACGCGGGCGATGCCGTCAAGGCGGGACAAATGCTGGCGGTGATCGAGCCGGCGCGCGCGGTGGCGCTCGATCCGCGCACGCGCGCGCAGGCGCAGGCGCAGGCGAGCGCCGCCCGCGCAGCGCTCGCCGTCGCCGAGGAGAATGCGCGCGCCGCCGCAGCCGCCGCGCAGCTGGCACGGCAGGAGCGCGTCCGCGCCGAGTCGCTGCGGCAGTCGAATTTCGTCTCGGCTCAGGCACTCGATGTCGCGATCACCGCCGAGGCCCGCGCCCGTGCCGCCGACCAGGGCGCGCAGCATGCGGTGCGGGTGGCGCGCTTCGATCTGGAGACGGCGCTGGCGGCGGTCGCCGGCACCGGCCGCCTGAAGAACGGGGGGGCCGACGTGGTGCAGGTACGCGCGCCGGCCGACGCTCACGTCTTGCGCCTGCTGCAGAAAAGCGAGGGCGCAGTGGCGGCCGGCCAGCCGCTGCTCGAGATCGGCGACCCCGCCAGCCTGGAAGTCGAGGTCGAGGTGCTGTCCACTCACGCGGTGAAGATCGCGCCCGGCTCGAAAGTCATCCTCGACCGTTGGGGCGGCGAGCGGCCGCTCGAAGGCCGTGTGCGGGTGGTGGAGCCGAGCGGTTTCACCAAGATTTCCGCGCTCGGCGTCGAGGAGCAGCGGGTACGCGTCATCGTCGATTTCAGTTCGCCGCGCGAGGCGTGGGCGCGGCTCGGCGACGGCTACCGGGTGGAGGCGCGCTTCGTGCTGTGGGAAGGCAAGGACGTGCTGCAACTGCCGACCAGCGCGTTGTTCCGGCAGGGCGAGGGCTGGGCGGCGTTCGTGATCGATGGCCGCCGCGCGCGCCTGGTGCCGGTCGGGATCGGTCAGCGCGCCGGGCTCGCCACCGAGGTGGCGGCAGGACTCAAGGCCGGCGACCGGGTGGTGGCGCACCCCGACGAGACGATCAAGGACGGCGTGCGGGTGAGGCCGCGCTAGCGCGGCGGGAGCGCTCGCGGTCTGTTCGTAGATGCCGTGGCCCGCGGCGGGCGCGCAGAAGGCCATCCTCTCTGCTGCCTGGAGGGGGTCATTCGGCACTGAAGCGCCGGCGGTATTCGCCGGGGGTCAGGCCGACAATCCGGGCAAAGATTTTGCGGAAGGCGCCAGGATCGCCGTAGCCGACTTCCCAGGCGACCCGGTCTATGGGCAACCGGCTGAACTGCAGCATCTCGCGCGCCTTGCCCACACGCAGCCGCTGGCAATACTCCCTGGTCGTCATGCCGGTCGCCTTCTGGAAGCGGCGCAGGAAGGTCCGCTCCTCCAGTCCTGCCCGCTCGGCCAGCGTTGCAAGCGCGATGTCCCTGGCATCCGTTGCCTGGAGCCAGTGCTGCACCTTGAGCACGGCCAGGTCGCCGTGGGTCAGCCGCGGGGAGAAAGGGCTGTAGTAGCGTTGTTCGCGCCCCGGGGGATCGACCAGCAGTATCCGCGCAGTCTCGATCATGACCGTCGGGCCGAGAAAACGATCGACCAGCCGCAATCCCAGGTCGGTCCACGCCATTGCGCCGCCGGCGGTGACGATGTCGCCATCGTCGATGATGAGCTGGTCGGCGTCCATGCGCGCTTGCGGGAAGCGGACCTGGAACTGTTCGACATGGAGCCAGTGCGTAGTCACTGTACGGCCCGCCAGCAGGCCGGTCTCGCCCAGCAGGAAGGCCCCGGCGCAGACCGATCCCAGCGTGACGCCCGCGCCATGGTGGCTGCGCAGCCAGTCCGCGAACGGAGCGGCGGCTTCCGGCGGCAACGGCTCGCCCAGGCCGGGCGGCAGAATAAGGACGGCCAGCGTGCTCACGTCATCCGGGGCCGTGTCGAATATCCGCACAGGCGTTTTGCCCGCTGCGTCCGTTTGCCAATGACTGACGCGCAGCGCACTGGAATCCCGCTTGCCGTAGCGGGCGGCAATCCCGTCCGCCAGGCCGAACAGGTCGGTCAAGCCCAACACCGCCGCCAGTTGCGCTCCCGGATACAGCACCAGACCGATTTCGATCGATTCGTCGCAGGCCATGTCGTTTTTGCCACTCACTATGTCGATAGCGCCACTTCGCATTGTGCGATCCAGGCCCGATCATGTCGACTCTGATTGTTGCGTCCATGCATAAGGAGAGCCTCATGAGCAAGCGGGCAGTGGTTGTCGTCGATCTGCAAAACGAATATTTTCCTTCCGGCAAGCTGCCTCTGGCCGGCATCGAGGATGCGGTGGCCAACGCGGCCCGCGTCATCGCCGCCGCCCGCTCGAACGGCGATCCGGTCATCCATGTCAGGCATGAATTCACCGCCCCCGACACCCCCTTCTTCGTTCCGGGGACGGAAGGCACGCAGATTCATCCCGCCGTTGCGCCCCTCGAAGGCGAGCCGGTCGTCCTGAAAAACCATCCGAATTCCTTCCTCCAGACCGACCTGAAGCAGATGCTCGATGCAAAGGGCATCGAGGAAGTCGTGGTGATCGGGGCGATGAGCCATATGTGCATCGATGCGACCAGCCGGGCCGCTTCGGACTTTGGCTACAAGACCATCGTGGTTCACGATGCGTGCGCGACGAGGGACCTTGAATTCGGCGGGCAGGTGGTGCCCGCGGCACAGGTCCATGCCGCCCAGATGGCCGCGCTGGGGTTTGCCTACGCCGCGATCACGGCGACGGACGAATATCTGGCACGATAGGGCAGGACGCAGTCATGGGCAATGAACCCCGTCCGTTTTCTCAGGAAAGGATAAAGCAGATGCATAAGGCAAACCTTGTAAAACTGGCGCTGTTGCTCCTGTTCAACAGCTTTTTCCATTCGTCGGCGAGCGCCCAGTTCCTTGGCGGCCTGACCGATCTGCCGCCGACGATCGAGAATTACCCCTTGCAGAGGCTCAGCGAGCGCGTGTACGTGGTCATCGGACCGCACGACTGGCCGAACAAGCAGACCAAAGGGTTCATGAACAACCCGGCCGCCATCCTCACCGACGCAGGTTTCGTCATCGTGGACCCGGGCAGCAGCGCCGATGTAGGCCGCGGGTTCCTGGAAAAACTCAAGTGCGTCTCCGACAAGCCTGTCGTTGCCGTATTCAACACGCACCTGCACGGCGATCATTTTCTGGGCAACCAGGGCATACGCGACGCCTACCCCAAAGCGCCGATCTACGCGCACCAGCGCACCATCGACAGGCTCAGGTCGGGCGAAGCGCAGGAATGGCACGACCGATTCAACGGCATGACGCAGGGCGCGTTGGCCAATACCCGCATCGCGATACCCGACAAGGCCTTGAAGGGTGGCGAGACCATGCAGATAGGGGGGATCACGCTCAAGATCCATCACCCCGGACATGCTCATTCCGACACCGACCTCATGATCGAAGTCGTTGAAGACAAGCTCATGTTCATGGGCGACATCTCGATGAACAAGTTCATGCCCTACTCGGCGATGCCGCAGGACGCGAGCTTCAAGGGAACGGCCAGCGCGCTGCGGGCGGCTATCGACAACACCGGTGTCGAGACCTACGTGCCCGGCCATGGCTATCCCGAAGACAAGAAGTCCATGGCGATCCAGATCAATTTCACCGAGGACCTGCTGGCGTCGGTCAAGAAATACTTCCTGCAGGGGATGCAGGCCCACGAAATGACGGCACGGGTCGAAAAGGACATGGAGGCGTACCGCACCTGGGACCACTTCGACGAATTGGGCAAGGTCATTGCGCATGCCTATGTTGAGGTGGAAGACGAGCATTTTTAGCCTGTCGTCTGCGCATCCTGGCGCCGGAGGCCAGCGCGAAATCGCCAGCGATGCTGTTCTTTATCGATTCGGCCTGATGCAGTCTGAAACGGCGCGAAAAGCACGGCTGGGTTCAAGCATTGGCCGACCGCCTCAATGGCCGGAAGCCTGCTTCAGGATCGCTTCGACCTCCGCATCCTCGACCTGCGGGAAATCCGCATAGAACTGCCCCACCGCCTGGAACTGCATCGGCGTCGACAGGCACACCACCTCGTCGGCGTAGGGCCGGATCTTCTCCAGCGTGTCCGGCGGCGCCACCGGCACTGCGCAGACGAGGCGCGCCGGCTGCTGCGCGCGCAGCGCATGCAGCGCGGAAATCATCGTCGCCCCGGTGGCCAGCCCGTCGTCGATCACGATGACGGTGCGTCCGGCCGGGTCGATCGGCGGCCTGAGCGGGGTGTACTGCGCGCGCCGTTTTCTGATGGTGTCGAGCTGGGCCTGCTTTTCCTGGGCCAGGTAGGCCGGCGTGCCGCCGACGGATTCGGCGTAGTCGGCAATGTAGCTCCAGCCCGATTCGTCGATCGAGCCGATGGCGAATTCCGGATTGAACGGCGCGCGCAGCTTGCGCACCAGCACCACGTCGAGTTCGCCGTCCAGCGCCTGGGCCAGCCGCAGTCCCATCGGCACCGCGCCGCGCGGGATGGCGAGGATCAGCGGATGCCGGCCCTTGTAGGCTGCCAGCGCGGTGGCCAGCCGGTCGGCGGCCTGGTGGCGATTGGCGAAGAGCATGTCACCCCCTTGTTCGTTTCCACGCTTCCATATTAGGCGCGGCGGGAGGCTTGGTGGCGGCCTGGCGGCTGAAGCGGCCAGCCGCATCGGTTACACTCGGTTCAGAAGAAGCGTCAGGCCGCGCTTCCAGCCGGGCCGGCAATGCGTCCGGCCCGTTGCCCCCATTTTCCGACCGCAAGACGAGCACACCCAAAGCATGTCCCCATCCAATCCCAAACCCTGTCCCTTTTGCAAGCTTGACCCCCGCCGCATCCTTGTCGAGGACGAGCTTGTCGTCGCTTACCGGGACGGCTTCCCGGTTTCGCTCGGCCATACCGTCATCATCCCGCGCCGCCATTTCGCCACCCTGTTCGAGGCCAGCGAAGCCGAGCAGGCCGCCTTGCTGAAGGCGATGGCGCAGGCAAAAGACCTGCTGGACAAGCACCACCAGCCGGACGGCTACAACATCGGCATCAACCATGGCCAGGCCGGCGGGCAGACCGTGCCGCATCTGCACATCCACCTGATCCCGCGCTACCGCGGCGACAAGGAAGACCCGCGCGGCGGGGTGCGCTGGGTGCTGCCGGACAAGGCGAAGTACTGGGCCTGAACAAGACCGGTTGTGCGGGCGCATGCCGCCGCGGGGCGGTTTGCAAGACCTTAAAGTCATCGGTGTTTTTGTCGCAATAGGGGAATCAATCTAGCGACTGGGCACTGGACGATGGACGTAGCGCTAACGGACAACGGCGGTCGTGCCGCGGCGGCCCGCACCGGCGGGGTGCCGGTGGTGCCTTGGGCGATCGTGCTGGCGGTGTTCTGGACGCTGGTAGCCGTGCTGTCCCTGGCCTGGAACATCGTGCAGGTGCGCGAACTGGTGCTCGAACAGGCCCGGGTCGAGCTGCGGGCGAATTTTTTCAAGGACTGGGCCTTCCGCAACTGGGCCTCCCGGCATGGCGGCGTGTATGTGCCCGTCACCCCGGAGAGTCCGGTCGACCCCTATGGAGCCAATTTTCCGGAGCGCGATGTGCGCACGCCCTCCGGGCGCGTGCTGACGCTCATCAATCCGGCGCTGATGGTGCGCCAGTTCAACGAGCTCGCTGCCGAGCCCCATCGTGTGCGCGGCCATCTGAGCGGTCTCAGGCCGATCAATCCGCAGAACCGGCCCGACCCCTGGGAGGCGAAGGCGCTGGCGCAGTTCCAGCAGGGGGTCGAGGAAGTCACGGGAATCGCCGAAATCGACGCAGCCCCCTATCTGCGCCTGATCCGGCCGATGAAGATGGGGGGGAAGTGCCTGGCCTGCCATATCCAGCAGGGATATCGGGAAGGCGACCTGGCCGGCGGCGTCAGTGTGTCGGTGCCGCTCGCTCCGCTCAATGCCGCCGCCGACCGGCGCGTCAGCGCGCTGGCGGCCGGTCATGGCGGGCTCTGGCTGTTTGGCCTGGTCGGCATCGGCGCCGCTGCCCGCCAGCTGCGGCGCCGGATCGACGAGAACGGCGCTGTCCACGATGCGCTGGAAGAGCACGAGGAGCGCACGCGCGCAATCCTCGACGCCTCGCTCGACGGCATCGTCGCGATCAATGCCAGAAACGAGATCATCGACTGGAATTTCCAGGCCGAGCAGACGTTCGGCTGGCCGCGCGCCCAGGTGCTGGGCCGCTCTCTTTCGGAAACCATCATCCCGGAGCGCTTCCGCGTCCAGCACGAAACCGGCCTGCAGCGCAGCCTGGAGAACGATGCGGCAATACTGATCGGCCGCCGCGTCGAACTGACCGGCTTGCATCGCGACGGCCACGAGTTTCCCATCGAAGTCTTCATCGCCCGCATCAGTGTCGCCGGGACGCCCTGCTTCAGCGCCTGCGTACGCGACATCAGCGAGCGCAAGGCGGCGGAGGACAAGATCAACCGGGACTATCACACGCAGCGGGTTCTGGCGGAATTGCTGGAAACCTCGATGCGTCCGGCGCCTTTCGAGCAGCGCCTGCAGTTTGCGCTGGAGCTGATTCTCTCGACGCCCTGGCTGTCCCTGCACGGGACCGGCAGCATCTTCCTGGCCGACGCGGCATCCGGAAAGCTGCGCATGGCCGCTCGGCACAAATTGTCCGCGAGCATCGTTCAGGCCTGCGATACCGTCGAGATGGGCCATTGCCTGTGCGGGCGGGCGGCGGCGACCCAGCAATTGCTGTTCGTCGATTGCGTCGATGACCGGCACGAGGTCCATTACCCCGGCATGTCGGAGCACGGGCACTATTGCGCGCCCATCCTGTTCGACGAGAAGCTGCTGGGCGTGCTGAATCTCTATGTGGACGCACACCATCGGCAGACGCCGGCGGAACTGCAGTTCATCACCGCCGCCGCGCATGCCGTCGGCGGCATGATCCAGCGGCACCAGGCCGAACAGCAGCTGCGCTACCACGCCTATCACGATGGCCTGACCCGGATGCCGAACCGGACCCTGTTCATGGACCGCCTGGAACAGCGCCTGCGCCACGGCGAGCGGCACCCGGCGCTGCGCTGTGCCGTGCTTTACCTGGATCTCGACCGCTTCAAAACGGTCAACGACAGCCTCGGCCATACGCTGGGGGATCAACTGCTGCTCGAAGTGGGCGAGCGCATCCACGCCTGCATGCGGCCCGAGGACACGGTCGCCCGCATGGGCGGCGACGAGTTCACGATTCTGCTCGAAGAGGTGGCGGAACCCGCCGACGCGCTGCGCGTGGCCGACCGGCTGCACGCTGTGCTGCAGCCGCCGATCATGCTCGAAGGCCGCGAGATATTTGTTTCCGTGAGCATCGGCATCGCCGTCGGCGCACAGGGCGACCACAACGCTGCCGACCTGCTGCGCGACGCCGACACCGCGATGTACCGCGCCAAATCCACGGGCACGGGGCACACGGTCTTGTTCGACAAGCGCATGCATCTGCGCGCCGTGGCGCAACTGACGCTGGAATCGGAGCTGCGGCGGGCAGTGGAACGCGAAGAGCTGCGTGTCCATTATCAGCCCATCGTCGATGCAATCCGCGGCGAGGTGCTCGGCTTCGAGGCCCTGGTGCGCTGGGCCCACCCCGATCGCGGCCTGGTTTCGCCGGCCGAGTTCATCCCGCTGGCGGAAGAAACCGGGCTCATCAACGACATCGGCCATTGGGTGCTGACGGAGGCTTGCCGCCAACTCCAGGCGTGGCGCCGGGAGTTTCCCCAGCGGCCGGACCTGTCTATGAGCGTCAATCTGTCCGCCAAGCAGTTCCTGCAGCCGAACCTGGTGGAGCGGATCGACGCGGCGATCGCCGCAACCGGGGTCGAGCCGCATTGCCTCGCTCTGGAAATCACCGAAAGCGTGCTGGTGCACAATCACGAAATCGCGCACAAAATCCTGCTCGATCTCAAGGCGCGCGGACTGCATCTTTATGTCGACGACTTCGGCACCGGCTACTCATCGCTGAGCTATCTGCAGAACTTCCCCTTCGATGCGCTGAAGATCGACCGCGCCTTCGTCAATCGCCTGACCCCGGGGATCGAGGACGTGGAGATGGTGTCGACGATCATCGCCATCGCCCGCAACTTCAACATGGGCGTGATCGCCGAAGGCGTGGAGAACGACGGGCAACTCGAGCGCGTGATCGCGCTGGGCTGCCGCAAGGTGCAGGGCTATCGTTTCTCGCCGCCGCTCGCGGCGGAGGCTGCCAGCCTGCTGATCCTGGCGCGCTACACCGCGACGCCGGGGAATCCCTGAGCAAGCCCCGCTGTTCGGCCGGCTGTCGAGGCAACGCCTTGCTGCCCGGAATTTGCCCCCATCCAGGCAACACGGGGGGTTACGGATACATATTGCCCTGAGTTCAAGTCGACCTTCTGCCGTTTAGCGATGGTTCGTCGTGTAGCTCTCGGTGCGGCGATCCCGGTACCTGTCCGGCCGATCGTAGTATCTGTCCGGCCGCCCAGAGGTGTTGCTGGGCTGATAAGACGGCGCGGCGGGGTCGACGGCTGAAACCGCCTGACGGCGTGAAGCCGTCTGTTCTTCAATCTGGCGTTGCTGGCGAAGGCGAGCCAGAGCCGCCTGGTCGTTCGCGGCTCTGTCGAAAGCCTTCTTCTGCTCGGCAGGAGAAGGCGGCAGGCCGTTTGGGTTTTCAACCCGCTTGGCGTTCGCGCACGGTACATCCTGATAGACGGTCTTGTGGCCAGAAGCGCATCGGTAGACGTCGGCAACCGCCGGCGAGACGGCGAGAGCGAGCAGGGGGATAAGTAAGGTCTTCATGTCGTTCTTCTTCTGCTGTTCTTATAGGTTTCCCCCGGGGGCGCCTCCATCCGGCAACGCTTCGGCTTGAAGTCTTGTTCGCCCGGCGGTTGTAGCCGAATGCCTTGGATTGTCTTGGCGGCAGAAATCCTCAGGGGTGATTCCTGCAACTTGCTGATGATCATGAAGGCCGGAAACCAGCCCGTTCAATAACTGTTCAAGCGTGACATCGTGGAGCGGATTGCCGGGCTGGGTCTCTTGCATGGCTTCAGACCCTGCCAGGCTTCGTTGTGGCTCACTGGGCCAGCGCGCGCATCCTGTCCAGCTTCTCGACCACCGCCTGATAGAGGTCCTGGTCGGCATCGGGGTTGCGGTCCGGGTGGTGGGCGCTACGGATCTTTTTCAGCGCAGCCATATCGTCGGGCAGGTCGTGCACCCTGGTCACCCGGTCGCCGTTCTTGTCCATCGCGTGCTGAAGCTCGGCTTCTGCGCCTTCGCGTGTGTCGTGCAGCTTTCTGCTGCCAAGACGCCAACCATCCTGGGTCTTGCGCGGGAATTGATTTTTCTTGCCGTCAAACCAGATCCATGTGCCGGTGTCAGGATTCAATTCAAAGTGAACGGTAATGATGTCGTAGGTGTAAACGGGCGGCTTGCGGTCCCTGGCGAACATCTTGAACGTGCCGACCGTGTTCACGTCAGCAAGGTAATACGCGCCAGCCTCATGGGGGAAGAATGCGCTGCTGGGTCTGGGCGTTGGCTTGCTGTCGCTGCTTGACGAATCCATCCCGGCCTTGCGGCTGGCGAGCAAGGCTGCCCGGCGTTGTGCGTTGGTCACTGGTATTGCTCCATGGTATTGGTTGAAACCCACTGGGATCACCCCTCGCTGAAGGGATCACCCGCTGGACTCCTGGACCGCCAGAACCTCACTCCGGGCTGTCCTTGCAATGGCTGTCCTGTTTAGTCTGGCGAGACGCTTTTGGTAGGCCCGGCCTTTCGGCCCGGCGCGGCGGGCGGCACATAGCCCGAAATCCTGCACTGAAAACCATCAATACGCTTGTCGCCATTGAAGTGGGTGACGCTGCACTGGGATATCTCGCCGCGTGCCGTCAAGTCAGCCAGCGACTTGCGTACTTGAACCAGCGCAATCCCGGTTGCCGACGCGATCTCCAGATCAAGTAGCTGCCCATGCTTTTTCAGGTGGCTTAGGATTTGGTCTGTCTGCATCTCGATTCCTTTGACGTGTTGATCAGCGCGCGACCCATGGCGAGCCCCGAGCCGATACAGAAACAGGAAAAAGCAAAAGGCCACCCCGAAGGATGGCCTGAATGCTTGCTATGTCTGGCTCCCCGACCTAGTCTCGAACCAGGGACCTGCGGATCGGCATCCGGAATTGTCCGCAGTCATGTCGGGTCACGGTTTCACAAATATCCAGTAAAAACAATTGCTTATTATACATGACTCGCAGTTGCATGCAACTGGATGCAGCACGCATTTGGCCCGGATTTGGCCCAAGAATTTCCGCACGCAAAATGGCCGGCCGTGACCGCCGCCAAATCGGCACCCGCAAAAACCAGGATTCGCGCCGGGTGCCTTGAACTCGAGATCGCTATACGCGGCATCCAGGTTATGAAGGAACCGGTACCCCTGACGAGTACCGCGCCCGCTACAAGAGGATCGCTCAAACCTGTTACGAGACGATTCGGGATTGCAATGACCCGCAGGTGCGTTTGCAGGCCGCCCATCTGCTTCAGTCGATTGGTGACTTGCCGAAGGAAATGCAGTGAGGGCGCGGGTCAGTTTGACCACACTCAAGCGGCTGGAGGTGCTTGAGCGGGGCAAGGTGGCTGTCCGCACCATCGGCGTTTGGCCTGCCCTCCTTGGATACGACGAATGGGAAGCGCAGGCGATGGCGCATCAGGACAAGCTGTGCAGCGACACGCGAGGGGAAGACCATGTGGTTATTGCTGACAGCTTGCCCGACCCGATGGACGTAACGCATCGCTATCGGCGTCACGGTAACTTGAGGGTTGGGCAGACTCCGGAAGAACGGGCATGGCGTCGTGCCCGCGGCTTGTCAGAATGATGTTTGGCACTCGCACCGTGCCATAGGAAACCGTCGCACGTAAAAAGAAACGGAACCAGCGGACGCCGTGAAGACTCCTTCGCCTCGGCTGCACCCGCACTCAAACCCGTCCTCGTGACGGGTTTGTTTTGAATAGCGAACAGCGAGGCTACGGGGCCGCAGGGGCGACGATCACCACAGGGTCGCCGCTAGGGTATGGGCCACGGTTTGCGCAGTGAGAGCGTGGTCAATAAGTATTTCTTGATATGCGAATGTATAGCTCATCTAAACAAAAAATACGCAAACGTATACGCAGAAAGCGAACGGGAGTTGCAAAGCAGAACGCTGTGTGTCATGATCCAATCTACTGAAAAATGTAGGGGTATTGCTATGGAAGACTTAGAGCTTGTTATTTCTGAGTTGAAAAAGCAGATAGCGCAGAAGAGGAGGGAGATTGAAGATCGCGAGCAAGCCCTGGCGGTGCTTGAGAGGTTAGCGGGTACTACTCCTAGTGTTTCTTCCGGATCTCTTCCACTAGATGAGGGAGTGATTAAGCTTGATGACTTAGACTTGGAAGAGCACGGTGGTAAGCGACGCGGAACATTGGTTGAGGATGTGAATGACGTAATCAAGCGCCTTGGCGATCAGGAATTTTCCGTTGTCCATATAGACGCTTTGCTTCGCAAGATGGGGAAGGTGGTAGGGGATAAACCGATTCGTTCTAGAATCTCTTCGATTCTTGGAAAGCTAGAAGAGGCAGGGGTATTAGAGCGTACCCACGATGGAAGAGGGAATGACCCACATCGGTATCGGAGGAGAGAGGAGCAGCATTCCGATATAAATGACTTGGTATGAAATGAAACGGCCAAGGTGCAACTTGGCCGTTTCGGGTAAAAGATCCTTGGTGGACCCAGAGGATCTCTCACCGGACTTTTCGTGCAGAAAAGCTTTGTTATGCTAGCCCTTATAGGGATACATAGCAAGGTGGTGAGTTTGTGTTCGGGTCCTTTCACTAGAGAAAGGAGCTGGCTATGTCTTCACAAAAAGACTTGTTTGACGCTCCGGTTGGGGAGGGAACCGTCATCTACACGATGACGATCCGTCTCAAGTCCGGAAAAGTCATTCGTCGCCCCAACGGGCGTCCGTTTCGCATCGTCATTCGCCCTAAGAAGTAATGGGCGAGTTTAACTAACCTAACCATCCGGCATCTTCTTTGAAGATGCCGGATTTTTTTCGTCAGTAGGTGTTGAGTAACCAGAGCTTATGCTGCTGCGTACATAGGGCTTACTCAGCACGCAGAAAGCAAAAAGCCCAACCTTGCGGGTTGGGCTAAGTGCTTGGTCTTACAACCAGTATTTGGCTCCCCGACCTGGGCTCGAACCAGGGACCTGCGGATTAACAGTCCGTCGCTCTACCGACTGAGCTATCGGGGAATAGGAAGCGCGCATTCTAGTGATGGCGGGCGATTCGGTCAACCCTTAGCCGTCGTTTTCCACCTGCAATTCGGGAACATGGCTGAAAGCGATGCGCATCGGCGCGGCGCCGCGGCCATGGTGGGCGCCGCCGAAGTACAGGGTGTTGGGGCCGTAGCGCTGGTTGATCCGGTCGAGCACGCCGTTGAGGGCCGCGTGGTGGTCGTCGGGGTCGAACAGGTCGCGCGTGGCCTGGCGGTGCTCGACGAGGTCGCTGAGGGTGACGCCGACCTTGAGGAGGGGGCCGGGGTCGGGCGGGCGGCGCTGCCACAGTTCGGCCAGCACGGGGTTGAACCGGAGGGTGTCGGCATGCGGTGCGAAGCGTGCCTGGTCGCCCCAGCGGGCGTGGCCGGCGGCAGCCTTCGTATAGTGCAGGTGCAGGCCGAGGCCGCCGGCGCAGTAGCCGTAGTGGCGCAGCCGCATCGCGGCCTTGTGCAGCAGGCGGTAGAGCACCGCCAGCGCGGAATCGGGATCACGCAGCTCGGGCGCCAGCACGTGCGAATGGCCGACGCTGGAGCGCTGGGTGGGGGCAGGGGCGAGGTTTTCGCCGCGCAGTTTGGCGTAGTAGCGCTCGCCCTCGACGCCGCCCCAGGCATGGCGTAGGGTGTCGCGGCTGGCGGCGCAGAGTTGCTCGACGGTGTGGATGCCGAGCCGGTTGAAGCGCTGTTCCATGGCGCGGCCGATGCCGGTCAGGGCGCCGAGCTTGAGGCCGTACAGGCGCTGCGGCAACTCGTGCTGGCGGATCACCACCAGCCCATCTGGTTTCTGCATGTTGGACGCGGTCTTGGCGAGGAAGCGGTTGGGCGCGATGCCGACCGAGCTGTGCAGCACCTCGCCGACCTGATCGTAGATCGCCTGCTTGATCTGTTTTCCGAGCCGGACGGCCTTGGCTTCCTCGCGGTCGCTGCCCAGCAGGTCGCAGGCCATTTCGTCGATCGACAGCACGGCGCCGACTGGGGTGCACGATTCCACCGCGGCGACGATGCGGTGGTGGATCTCCACGTAGGTCGACGGCCGCGCCTGCACGAAAACGATGTCGCGGCACAGCTTGCGGGCTTGCCACACCGGGGTGCCGGTGCGGATGCCAAAGCGCTTGGCGTCGATGCTGGCGGCGATGCAGCAGGTGGTATCGGCCATCACCGGCAGCACGCCGACCGGACGGCCGCGCAGCTCGGGCCGCAGCTGCTGCTCGGCCGAGGCGAAGAAGGAATTGAGATCGACGTAAAGCGAATGCAGGGCCATGGGATGCTCCGGGGGAACACGCCGTCGTCGCCCGGTTTTTCCGGGGCGGCGATGGAGATTGAATATAGTGTATATCCATACACTATATTCAATCAATTCAGCCCGGGTTCGCCAGGTTCATCCGCTCCAGCCGCTGGCACAGGGTGTCGATGATGCGGCGCGACAGCGGGGCGGAATGGCGCATCAGTTCTTCCAGCGTCTGCGGCGGCAACGCCAGCACGGTGAGCTCGCCGTCGGCGACGACCGAGGCGGTGCGCTTCTCGTTCAGCAGATAGGCCATTTCGCCGAACAGCTGGCCTTCGCCGAGTTCGCCCAGGCGGCGCCGTCCGCCGTCGGTGTTCTTGTACACCGCGGCGCGGCCGGCGTAGAGAAAATAGGCGGTTTTCGAGTCGTCGCCTTCCTCGATCAGCGCGTGGCCGGCGGGGTGTACCTGGCCGTATTTTTCCAGCAGGCGGCGGCTGTCGCTGAAGACGTAGCCTTCGAGCTTGCCGGCGCCCTCGCCGCTGCCGCCGAGGAACAGTTTTTCCAGCGCGGTGATGTCGGCCTTGCCGTAGGCGTACAGCGCCTGCGCCCACAGGTACAGCAGCAGGAAGGCGAAATAGCCGCCGATCAGCACGAACACCACGCCGCCGAGCGTGCCGTACAGGCTGCGGTAGTTCTCCAGCTTGAAGAAGGCGCCGAACAGCAGCAGCAGCAGGCCCAGGCTCACGGTGGCGGCGAGCGCGAACACCGCCGCGTCGCGCGCGCGCGGATGCCGCCGCGGCAGCCGCCAGTAGGCGGCAAACAGCAGCGCCCACACCATGGCGAAGGCGAACAGCGAGTTGAGCGTCCGCAGTGCCTGCGCGTTGCCCGCGCCGATGATGTCATTCTGCGCCAGGAACGACAGCGTGACCTGGGCCAGCGCGGCCACCCCCATCAGCAGGAACAGCACCGGCAGGATGATCAGCGGCAGCACCCACGACACCACCAGATTGCGTTTGGTCCGGTCGGGAAAAATGATGCGGAAAGCCCCCTGCATCGTGTTGACCAGCCCGCGCGACGACAGCACCAGGGTGACGAGGCCGACGCCGCCGGCCGCGAGCTGGGTCTGCCGCGGAATGAAGCCGAGCGCGGTGAGGCTGTCCAGCTGCATCTGGTCGTAGAGCGCGGCCATCAGGATGGTGGCCGGCATCGAGTTCTCGGCAATATGGCCCAGCAGCTGCAGGGCGTAGCTCAGCAGCAGCAGCAGCGGGGTGGCCGACAGCAGGAAGTAGAACGCCGTCGCCGCGGCGTGGTTCGGCAGCCCGTTCTGGCCGAACAGGCGCCAGGTAGTGTAGGCAAGCTGGAGCAGCCAGCTCAGCGTGCCGCGGGCGGGGGGCAGGGCGGCGAGTTTCTGGAACATGGCCTGCCCACGCCCGGGTGCCGGCGCTCAGGCCATCGCCTGGGCGATGCGCTTGAGCGCCTTTTCGAGGTTGGCCTGCGAGGTGGCGAACGACAGGCGGATGTAGCCTTCGGCGCCGAAGGCCGAGCCGGGGACGACGGCGACGTCGGCCGACTCCAGCAGGTATTCGGAAAACGCGATGTCGGTCGGCGCTTCGATGACGTCGCGCGCCAGCAGGTTCATGATCGCCGGGCGCACGTCGGGGAAGGCGTAGAAGGCGCCGCCGCTGTCGACGCAGTTGAAGCCGGGAATGGCGTTCAGCGCGTCGACGACGTAGCGGTGGCGCGCCTTGAAGGCGTCGAGCATCGGGGTGATGCAGCCCTGGTCGCCGTTCAAGGCGGCCTCGGCGGCGACCTGCGAGATCGAGGTGGGGTTGGAGGTGGACTGCGACTGCACGTTGGTCATCGCGCGCAGGATGGCTTCCGGGCCGGCGGCGTAGCCGATGCGCCAGCCGGTCATCGAATAGGCCTTCGACACGCCGTTCAGCACCAGGGTGCGGTCGTAGAGGTCGGGGCAGACATTGAGGATGTTGACGAAGGGCGCGCCGTCGAGGCGGATATGCTCGTACATGTCGTCGCTGGCGATCAGCACCTGCGGATGCTTCCTCAGCACTTCGCCCAGCGCGGCCAGTTCGCCGCCGTTGTACACCGCGCCGGTGGGGTTGGACGGGCTGTTGATGACGAACAGGCGGGTCTTCGGCGTGATCGCCGCTTCCAGCTGCGCCGGGGTGATCTTGAAGCCCTGCTCGATGCCGGCCTCGACGATCACCGGCTTGCCGTCGGCAAGGATGACGATGTCGGGATAGGAGACCCAGAACGGCGCGGGGATGATGACCTCGTCGCCGGGGTTGACCACCGCCTGCACCAGGTTGAAGAAGCTCTGCTTGCCGCCGCACGACACCAGGATCTGCTTGGGGCCGTAGTCCAGCCCGTTGTCGCGCTTGAACTTGGCGGCGATCGCCGCCTTCAGGCCGGGGGTGCCGTCGACCGCGGTGTATTTGGTGAAGCCGCCGTTGATCGCCGCGATCGCCGCGTCCTTGATGTGCTGCGGGGTGTCGAAGTCGGGCTCGCCGGCGCCGAGGCCGACGATGTCGCGGCCGGATGCCTTGAGCGCGGCGGCGCGTGCGGTGACGGCCAGGGTGGGCGAGGGTTTGATGGCCTGTACGCGGCGGGAGAGTTCCACTATGGTTCCTTCATGCACCCCGGCGGGTGCTACTATCGACAAGTTTTAGCCGCGCGATTTTAACCCGAATGTTTCATAAATTCGCGTGATGATCGCGCAGGATTTTGTTTTGTAGGGGAATTTTGTGAAGGAGTGGCGTAGTGATTCATGCGCCCGACTGAGCGTGGTTGTTGCCGATTCATCGGCTTACAACCACGGCCTGCCCCTTGCGGGTGGAGCAAAGTTTCCATACGAAGCAAAAGCCCCCGCAAGGGGGACGCCGGATTCGTAAGCGCCAAGGCGCAACGACTCCGCTGACCAGCGAGGGCGCGCGGCAATTTATGAAATATCCGGGTTCTGATGTTCGTCACCTTCCCCAATAGTCCCTTCCGTCTGTTCCAGCCGTTCCCACCGGCCGGCGACCAGCCGAATGCGATCGCCCAGCTGGTCGAGGGGATCGAGGACGGCCTGTCGTTCCAGACCCTGCTCGGCGTGACCGGCTCGGGCAAGACCTACACCATGGCCAACGTCATCGCGCAAACCGGGCGGCCGGCGCTGATCATGGCGCCGAACAAGACGCTGGCGGCGCAGCTTTACGCCGAAATGCGCGAGTTCTTCCCGGAAAACGCGGTCGAGTATTTCGTCTCCTACTACGACTACTACCAGCCCGAGGCCTACGTGCCGGCGCGCGACCTGTTCATCGAGAAGGACTCCAGCATCAACGAGCACATCGAGCAGATGCGGCTATCGGCGACCAAGTCGCTGCTGGAGCGGCGCGACACCGTGATCGTCTGCACCGTGTCGGCGATCTACGGTATCGGCGATCCGTCCGACTACCACAGCATGATCCTGCTCTTGCGCGAGAACGAGAAGATTGGCCAGCGCGAAGTCATCGCGCGGCTGACGCAGATGCAGTACGACCGCAATGACATCGAGTTCAAGCGCGGCGTGTTCCGCGTGCGCGGCGACGTCATCGACATCTTCCCGGCGGAACACGCGGAAACCGCGATCCGGGTCGAGCTGTTCGACGATGTGGTGGAAACCTTGCATCTGTTCGACCCGCTCACCGGGCAGATCCTGCAGAAGGTGGCGCGCTTCACCGTGTTCCCGTCCAGCCATTACGTGACGCCGCGCGAAACGACGCTGCGCGCCATCGAGCAGATCAAGGTCGAGCTGCGCGAGCGCCTGGAGTGGTATTACGCCAACGGCAAGCTGGTCGAGGCGCAGCGGCTGGAGCAGCGCACCCGCTTCGACCTCGAAATGATGGTCGAACTCGGCTTCTGCAAGGGCATCGAGAACTACTCGCGCCATCTGTCGGGGCGCAAGGCCGGCGAGCCGCCGCCGACCCTGATCGACTACCTGGCGAAGGACGCGTTGATGTTCATCGACGAGTCGCACGTCACCGTGACCCAGGTCGGCGGCATGTACAAGGGCGACCGCTCGCGCAAGGAGAACCTGGTCGATTACGGCTTCCGCCTGCCGTCGGCGCTCGACAACCGGCCGCTCAAGTTCGAGGAATTCGAGGGGCTGATGCCGCAGACCGTGTTCGTCTCGGCCACCCCGGCCAAGTACGAGGCCGAGCATGCGGGGCAGGTGGTCGAGCAGGTGGTGCGGCCGACCGGGCTGGTCGATCCGCTGGTCGAAGTGCGGCCGGTGGCAACGCAGGTCGACGACCTGATGTCGGAAGCGGGAAAACGCATTGCAGTCGGCGAGCGGGTGCTGGTGACCACGCTGACCAAGCGCATGGCGGAAGACCTCACCGACTACCTCGCCGAGCACGGCGTCAAGGTGCGCTACCTGCACTCGGACATCGACACCGTCGAGCGCGTCGAGATCATCCGCGACCTGCGGCTGGGCGAGTTCGACGTGCTGGTCGGCATCAACCTGCTGCGCGAGGGGCTGGATATTCCGGAGGTGTCGCTGGTGGCGATTCTCGATGCCGACAAGGAAGGCTTCCTGCGCTCCGAGCGCTCGCTGATCCAGACCATCGGCCGCGCCGCGCGCCACCTGAACGGCACCGCGATCCTCTATGCCGACCGCATCACCGATTCGATGAAACGGGCGATGGACGAGACCGAGCGCCGCCGCAACAAGCAGCTCGCCTTCAACAGCGCGCACGGCATCGTCCCGCGCGGCGTGGTCAAGCGCATCAAGGACATCATCGACGGTGTCTACGACGCCGACGCCACGCGCCAGGAACTCAAGGCGGCGCAGACGGTGGCCGAATACAAGGTGCAGGATGAAAAGACGCTGACCAGGAAGGTCAAGAAGCTGGAAAAGGCCATGCTCGATGCGGCGAAGAACCTGGAATTCGAGAAGGCTGCGGAACTTCGCGACCAGTTGAAGGCACTCAAGCAGGTATTATTCGGAGTGGAAGAACACGATTCATGACTAAAGTACTTTTCGTATGCATGGGCAATATCTGCCGATCGCCGATGGCGGAAGGCATGTTCCGCAAGGCCATCCAGGACGCCGGACTGGACCGGGAGGTGGAGACGGATTCCGCCGGCACCCACGCCTACCATATCGGCTCGGCGCCCGATCCGCGCGCGCGGCAGGCGGCCCGACAGCGCGGGGCGGACATCAGCGGGCTGCGCGGGCGCAAGGTGGCGGACGATGACTTCGAGCGCTTCGATTACATCCTGGTCATGGACGGCGACAATTACAACAGGCTGATCCAGCGTGCGCCGGCGCATCACCACGGCAAGATCCGGCGGCTGCTGTCGTTCAGCCGCAAGTATCCCAATCTCGACGTGGTCGACCCGTATTACGGCGGCACGCAGGGATTCGAGGAAAACCTCGACATGATCGAAGATGCGGTGCAGGGCCTGATCCGGGAAATCACCGGCGACACCCAGGTAAAAATGCGTTCAGGTAGCTGATCGCTTCTGCCGTTCGCAGCAAACAACAAGGGCCGCTTCAAGCGGCCCTTGTTGTTGTGGCGCAGGCTTTATTCCGCCTGGGTTTCCACCTGCACCAGCGGCCCCTCTGCCGCGCTCGCCTGCGGACGTGCACGCCGGCGCGTGGGGTGGGGAGCGGCAGCCGGCGTGGATGCCGTGGCAACATCGACGGCCGGCGCGCTGGTCTCGACCTGCATCAGGCCGACGCTGTCGCTGTCTGCCGGCTTGGCTGCGGGGCGGCGACGGCGGCGCGGACGGCCCGGCTCGCCGGCTTCGCTCGTGCCGGCCGCCGCAGCCTGGGTTTCCACCTGCTGCAGGCTGGCAGTGCCGGCCGCCAGGTCCGCCAGGATGGCCGCAGGGGATGCGGTGACGCTATCGGCTAGCACGGGGGGGGCGGCCGTTTCCAGTTGCAAGGCCTGCTGCGCGGGGGCGGCAGGGGGCGCCGCCTTGGGCTTGCCCGCGATTTCGACGATTGCGTGGAAACCGGCGATTTCGACGATGGCCTGCGGTGTGCTCCCGCCATTGCCGGCTGCGGTTTCCGGACGGGTTTCACGCGGGCGGCGATTGCCGCGGCCGCGACGGCTGCGCGGTTCGCGTTTTTCCTCGCTGCCGGCCTCGCGCGGGGCTTCTGCCGGCTCTGTCATGCGCGGTGCGGCTTCCGCCTCGGGACGCGGTTTGGGCTGGCGCGGCGGGCGGGCGGGCTTTGCCGGTTCGCCGTTGCGTGGTTCGGCACGGCCCTCGCTCTGGCGCGGCTCGGCCTGACGCGGCTCCGGCTGGCGGGCTTCGCCGCGCCCTTCGCCGCGGCTGCGGCGCTGGCCGGGCTTGCGCTCACGGCGCTCGCTCGGGCGTTCGCTGCGTGCAATGGCGGCAACCGGTTCGGCAACCGCCGGGGCGGCTGCGGCGGCGGGCGTTTCTTCGCCGAGTTTCTTGAACCAGCCGAAGATGCGCTCGAACAAACCGCCCTGGGCCGGCGCGGCGACCGGCACGGCCGGGCGCGCGGCCGGCACCGGCTGCGGCGGCGCGATCGACTTGACCGCGGCTTCCTGGCGCGCCGGCGCGGCGGCCTGGGAGGTCTGGTAGACGGCTTCGGCCTCCGGCAGGGTTGCCATCCTGTAGCTCGGCTCGCTGGCGTCGCGCTGGTTCAGCTCGTCGTGGCGCAGCCGGGTGATGGTGTAGTGCGGGGTTTCCATGTGGATGTTGGGGATCAACACCACATTGACCTTGAGGCGCGATTCGATGGTGTGGATGTCGACGCGTTTCTCGTTCAGCAGGAAGGTCGCCACGTCGACCGGCAGCTGTATATGCACCGCGCCGGTGTTTTCCTTCATCGCATCCTCCTGCAGGATGCGCAGGATGTGCAGCGCCGACGATTCGGTGCCGCGGATGTGGCCGGTGCCGTGGCAGCGCGGGCAGGGGTTGTAGCTGGTCTCGCCGAGCGAAGGCTGCAGCCGCTGGCGCGACATTTCGAGGAGGCCGAAGCGCGAGATCTTGCCGGTCTGCACGCGGGCGCGGTCGTGATGCAGGGCATCGCGCAGGCGGTTTTCCACTTCGCGCTGATGCTTGGGGTTCTCCATGTCGATGAAATCGATCACGATCAGCCCGCCGAGGTCGCGCAGCCGCATCTGGCGGGCGATTTCGTCGGCCGCTTCGAGGTTGGTGTTGTAGGCGGTCTGCTCGACGTCGCTGCCCTTGGTGGCGCGCGCCGAGTTGACGTCGACCGACACCAGTGCTTCGGTATGGTCGATCACGATGGCGCCGCCCGACGGCAGGTTGACCTGGCGCGAGAATGCCGATTCGATCTGGTGCTCGATCTGGAAGCGCGAGAACAGCGGGACGTCGTCGCGGTAGAGCTTCACCTTGTTGACGTTGGCCGGCATCACGTGCGCCATGAACTGCTGCGCCTGCTCGAAGATGTCTTCGGTGTCGATCAGGATTTCGCCGATGTCCGCCGAGAAATAGTCGCGGATGGCGCGGATCACCAGGCTGCCCTCCTGATAGATCAGGAAGGCGCCGGACATCGAGGTCGAGGCGCCGTCGATGGCTTTCCACAGGCTCAGCAGGTAGTTGAGGTCCCACTGGAATTCTTCGGCGCTGCGGCCGATGCCGGCGGTGCGGGCGATCAGGCTCATGCCTTCGGGAATGTCGAGCTGCGCCAGGGTGTCGCGCAGCTCGTTGCGCTCCTCGCCCTCGATGCGGCGCGACACGCCGCCGCCGCGCGGGTTGGTCGGCATCAGCACGACGTAGCGGCCGGCCAGCGAGACGTAGGTGGTCAGCGCCGCGCCCTTGTTGCCGCGCTCGTCCTTTTCCACCTGGACCAGGAGTTCCTGGCCTTCCTTCAGGTTTTCCGGAACCTTGCCGCCGCCGGGCAGGCAGGAACGGGCGATTTCCTTGAACGGCAGGAAACCGTGGCGTTCGCAGCCATAATCGACGAATGCGGCTTCCAGGCTGGGCTCGACGCGGGTGACGACACCCTTGTAGATGTTGCCCTTGCGTTGTTCCTTGCTGGCGGACTCGATGTCAAGGTCAACGAGCTTCTGCCCGTCGACGATGGCAACCCGGAGTTCTTCCGCCTGGGTTGCGTTGAAAAGCATGCGCTTCATTGTTTACTCCCGCGCGCGCGCATACGGGACAGGCCAGACTGCCGCCTAGAGCGAGCGGCTCATGCGATCACGTGTTGAATTAGGTGAAAAGGCATGGGGATAAGGTGTCCTGTTCCTGGAGCGTGTCGCCGGCTAGGCCGGGATCGTCTTCCCGATTCCCGCTGGCGTGGGCCGAGCGTGAATGCTGATTTCGTATGCTTGTTGTCGCGTCATTGATAACATCGCTGCTTTGCCGATTGCGCGGGGCGGGTGGCTTCGACTGGCCGCGCCAAACTGAAGGTTGGCTGGGCGGCAGGAATCCAGACGGGCCGGGCTGGCGGCGGCCGGTGAGCGAAATTAACCGGCGTGATCTCTAAAATTCCCGGCATGCATGCCGGGCAAAAGGTCGGGCAAAATCCTGCCCGAACCGGCGGTAGTGTATATGAAAAAGAATGACTTAGAGAAAGATTCGGTGCGGCGATTGAGGATAGACGACAGCGCGGATAACCAGCGTCTGGACAACTTTCTGCTGGCGCGGCTGAAAGGCGTACCGAAAAGCCGCATCTACAAGCTGGTGCGCGGCGGCGAGGTGCGGGTCAACGGCGGCCGAGCCGAGGTCGGCTACCGGCTGAAGCTGGGCGACGAAGTGCGCATCCCGCCGGTGCGTCTGGCGGTGCCGGTGATCACCCCCGCCACTCATTTGCCGCAAGGCGGCATCCGCCTGCTGCCGCATATCCTGTACCGCGACGACGCGCTGATTGCGCTGAACAAGCCGTCCGGCATGGCGGTGCACGGCGGCAGCGGCATTTCGCGCGGGGTGATCGAGCAGATGCGGCTGGAACTGCCGGAATGCCGCTACATGGAGCTGGTGCACCGGCTCGACCGCGAAACCTCGGGGGTGCTGCTGATCGCGCTGAAGCGGCACGCCCTCACCGGACTGCACGCGGCGATGCGCGACGGCAGGATCGAGAAGCGCTATCTCACGCTGGTGGCGGGACGTTGGCCGAATCCGCTCCAGCACGTGAAGCTGCCGCTGCACAAGCGGGTGACCGACGACGGCGAAAAGCGCGTCACGGTGCGCGACGAAGGGCAGGCCGCGCACACCATCTTCCGCCGCCTGCAAAGTTTCAGCGATTTCACCCTGCTGGAGGCGGAACTGAAGACCGGGCGCACCCATCAGATCCGCGTGCATGCATCGCACCTGGGTTTTCCGATCGCGGGGGACGACAAATACGGCGATTTCGAACTCAACAGGCGGCTGATGAAGCAGGGGCTGAAGCGCATGTTCCTGCATGCCGCCAGGCTGGTCTTCGAGCATCCCGTTTCGGGCGAGCGCATGACGGTCGAGGCGCCGCTGCCAGCCGATCTGGCTTCTTTTCTGGACACTTTGAATGCGCCATGAGCAATAAACCCAGGCAATTTGATTTACTGATTTTCGACTGGGACGGCACCCTGATGGATTCCGCCGGGGTGATCGTCGATTCGATCCAGCGCGCCTGCGAGGATATCGGCCTGCCGACGCCGGGCGAGCGCGCGTCGCGGCAGATCATCGGCC
Source organism: Thiobacillus sp. 65-1059 (assembly GCA_001897675.1). GTDB lineage: Bacteria > Pseudomonadota > Gammaproteobacteria > Burkholderiales > Thiobacillaceae > Thiobacillus. The sequence goes on from MKUE01000007.1 coordinate 64,509, forward strand.
TCGGCCTGATCCAGGCGCTGCAAACCCTGCTGCCGGACCTGCCGGCCGACGCCTACCCGCGTCTGGTCGAACGCTACCGCCATCATTATCTGGGCCGCGACACCCAGATTCCGCTGTTTGAGGGCGTCGATACAGGGATCTGCCAGTTGCATGCAAGCGGGTTCCAGTTGGCGGTGGCCACCGGAAAAAGCCGCCTCGGCCTGTCCCGCGCGCTCGAAACCAGCGGGCTGGGAGGCCGGTTCGCCGCCACCCGCTGCGCCGACCAGACGCATTCCAAGCCGCATCCGGCGATGGTGCTGGAACTGATGGCCGAACTGGATGCCGACCCCGCGCGCACCCTGGTGATCGGCGATACCAGCCACGACCTGCTGATGGCGGCGAATGCCGGCGTCGCCAGCCTCGGCGTGACCTACGGCGCGCACGAAGCGGGCGATCTGCATCCGCATGCGCCGCTGGCCCTGATGAACAGTTTTGCCGAGGTGCATGCGTGGCTGAACGCGAACGCCTGATCTGCGCCGCCAGCGAACTGCTTGAACTGGGGCGGGGCGTGCGGTTCGAGCTGGAACGCTCCGGAAAACCACAAGCGGCTTTCGTGGTGCGTTTCGACGGCCAGCTGCGCGCCTTCCTCAACCAGTGCGGCCACGTTCCCGTTGAACTCGACTGGCAGGAAGGCGAATTCTTCGATTACACGCGGTTATACTTGATCTGCTCTACCCACGGCGCGCTTTACCACCCGGCAAGCGGGGCTTGCGTCGGCGGACGCTGCGCGGGACGCGGCCTGATCCCGGTCCCGGTCGTCGAGCGCGACGGCCAAGTGTATGTAATCGAAACAGCCTGATGGAAGAACTAATGAGCGACCAAGACAAACCCGCCCCGGAAAACTGGGAACGAAGCGTGCTGGAAAAACTGGCGCTGTCGGCGATCCAGGAACAGCGCCGCAGCCGCCACTGGAGCATCCTGTTCAAGACGCTCGGCTTCCTCTATCTCTTCATCGTATTGTTCCTGGCGGCCGGATGGTTCGGTTCGGACGGGGTGTCCATCAAGGAGCACACCGCGCTGGTCGATCTGCAGGGCGTGATCGCGTCCGACCAGGCCAGCGCCGATTCGGTGATCGCCAGCCTGCAGGGCGCGTTCGAGGACAAGAAAACCAAGGGCGTGATCCTGCGCATCAACAGCCCCGGCGGCAGCCCGGTGCAGGCGGGACAGATCTACGACGAGATCAGGCGCCTGCGTGCGCTGCATCCGAAAATCCCGCTGTACGCCGTGGTCGACGACATCTGCGCCTCGGGCGGGTATTACGTCGCCGTCGGCGCCGACAAGATCTTCGTCGACAAGGCCAGCATCGTCGGCTCCATCGGCGTGCTGATGGACGGCTTCGGCTTCACCCAGACCATGCAGAAGCTCGGTGTCGAGCGCCGCCTGCTCACCGCGGGCGAAAACAAGGGTTTTCTCGATCCGTTCTCGCCGGTAGACCCCAAGCAGGCGGCGTTCGCCAAGCAGATGCTCGAGGAAATCCACGGCCAGTTCATCGGCGTGGTGCGGGAAGGCCGCGGCAAGCGCCTGCAGGAAACCCCAGAGATGTTCAGCGGCCTGGTGTGGAGCGGCGAAAAAAGCATCCAGCTCGGCCTTGCCGACGCGCTGGGCAATGTCGAGTCGGTCGCGCGCGACGTGATCAAGGCTGAAGACATCGTCGATTACACCCAGCGCGAAGGTCTGGCCGCACGCCTCGCCAGCCGCCTGGGCGCATCCGCGGCCAAGGCGCTGATGCCGTTCGAGCAAGCCGGTGTCAGGCTGCGTTGAGCGACTACCGGCCGATCCCCTGCGTTCAGCATGAGCGCCTCGAATTCGCCGCGCTGAAGAAACAGTGGCTTGAGCTGACAGTGGACGGCGCCCCGCAGCGCCTGCTGCCGCTCGACGTCTATACCCGCGATGGCGCGGAATGGCTCGATGCGCAAACCGAATCGGGCGAAATGCTTACCTTGAGGCTGGATGCCTTGACGTTTTAACGGCGCCTCGGGCGGCGTCAGGCGGCGATGCCGAACACCGCCAGCCGGTCTTTCACCCGATCCGTTCTGCCTTTCCAGTCGCGCGCGCGCGCGGTCTGAACCAACTGGCTGGGCAGGCTCAAATCGGCGCCGACGCTGATCAGCGTATCCGGATTCACGGCATTGGCCAGCGCGTCCAGCAGCGCGGCGCTGCGGTAGGGGGTCTCGATGAAGAGCTGGGTGGCCTTTTCCTTACGCGCGGTCTTTTCCAGTTCACGGATTTTCTGGCTGCGTTCGGGCTCCCTGGCGGGCAGGTAGCCGTGGAAAGCGAAGCGCTGTCCGCCGAGCCCCGAGGCCATCAGCGCCAGCAGGATCGACGATGGGCCGATCAGCGGCACGACGGTAATGTCTTCGCGGTGCGCTGCGAGCACCAGCGCCGCGCCGGGGTCGGCCACGGCGGGGCATCCCGCTTCGGACAGCAGGCCGACGTCGTGGCCGGCCTTCAGCGGCGCCAGCAGCGCGGCAATGGCCGACGCCGGGGTGTGCTCGTTGAGTTCCTCGAGGTGCAGCGCCTGGATCGGCTGCGGGTGGCCCATCGCCTTGAGATGGGCGCGCGCGGTCTTGGCGCGTTCGACGACGAAATGGTCGAGCCGGCGCGCTACGGAAAGGGTGTCGGGCGGCAGGCAGGCATCCGGGCTGACCGGGCCCAGCGGTACCGGGATCAGGTAGAGGGTGGCCACGTCGTTACGCCGGGCGCCAGGTGAGGACGTCGACGCCTTCGTTGGCGAGCATCTCGGTCAGCGCCATCAGCGGCAGGCCGACCAGCGCGGTGGGGTCGGGGCTGTCCATGCGTTCCATCAGGGCGATGCCGAGCGCCTCGCTCTTGGCCGAGCCGGCGCAGTCGTAGGGCTGCTCCTTCTTCAGGTAGGACTCGATCTGCGCATCGGTGAGCGGGCGGATGTGCACCACCGTCGGCACGTCGCGCGTCTGTGCGCGGCCCGTCTTGCTGTTCAGGAGGGTCAGTGCGGTGTGGAACACCATGGCGCGGCCCCGCATCTTCTTCAGCTGGGCGAAGGCGTTGTCGTAGTTGCCGGGCTTGCCGAGTTGCTCCGATTCGAGCATCAGCACCTGGTCGGAGCCGATGATGAGCGCGTCGGGATGGGCCGCGGCGGCGGCCTGCGCCTTCAGCACCGACAGGCGCAGCGCGGTGGCCGAGGGCGTTTCGCCGGGCAACGGCGTTTCGTCGATGTCGGGGGACAGCACCTCGAACGGGAGGTGCAGGCGCGCCAGCAGTTCGCGCCGGTAGCGCGAGGTGGAAGCGAGGACCAGCTTCATTCCGGCTGGATCTCGACCAGCGCCATGTCGGGCGTCACCGCGTCGCCCTTCTTCGCGAAGATGTTGATGACGACGCCGGCGATCGGCGCCTGCACCTCGTTCTCCATTTTCATCGCCTCGATCACCAGCACCCCGTCGCCGGCCTTGACCCGCTGACCGACGCTCACCAGCACCTCGACGATGGTGCCTGGCATGGCGGCGGTAACGTGGCCGGGGTGGCTGGGGCGCGGTTTCTGGCCGGACCCGGCAGGCGCGGTGGAGGTCTTGCGCGGCGCACTGTCGCTGCCGGCGGACACCGCGACTTCGTTCAGCGGTTCGACCAGCACTTCTTCCGAGACGCCGTCGATCGACACGAAATAGGGCCGCTGGGCCGCATCGCTGCGGCCGCTGCCCGACAACTTGATGTGATAGGTCTCGCCGTGCAGCGTGATCTTGAACTCGTCGGCGGCATAACGCGGCGCGCTGTCCTGCTGCGCGGCGCCCGGCGGCGGCAGCGCTTCGGGCTTGAGGGTGCCCGCCGCGCGTTCCTGCAGCCAGGTCTTGCCGATTTCGGGGAACATGGCGTAGGTCAGCACGTCCTCGTCCGATTTGGCCAGCCCCTCGATTTCGCCGCGCAGTTTGTCGAGCTCGTCGGCCAGCAGATCGGCGGGCCGGCAGGTAGTGACGTCGAGGTCGCCGACGGCAAGCTTGCGCACCTCCTCGTTGATATGTCCGGGCGCCTTGCCATAGCGGCCCTGCAGGTAGAGCTTCACCTCGTTGGTGACCGACTTGTAGCGCGCGCCGGTGAGCACGTTCAGCGCCGCCTGGGTGCCGACGATCTGCGAGGTGGGCGTGACCAGCGGCGGGTAGCCGAGGTCTGCGCGCACGTGTGGAATTTCTTCGAGCACGGCGTCCATCCGGTCGATCGCACCCTGCTCCTTCAACTGGTTGGCGAGGTTGGAAATCATCCCGCCCGGCACCTGGTTGGTCAGCACGCGGGTGTCGGTGCCGGTGAAGGCCGATTCGAACTGCCAGTATTTCTTGCGCACCTCCTTGAAGTAGGCCGAGATTTCCTCGATCAGCGGCAGCGACAGGCCGGTGTCGTATTCGGTGCCCGCCAATGCGGCGACCAGGCTTTGCGTGGTGGGATGGCTGGCGCCTTCGGCAAACGCGCCGACGCAGGTGTCGATGATGCTGGCGCCGGCTTCCACCGCCTTCAGGTGCGTCATGTGCGCCAGGCCCGAGGTCGCGTGGCTGTGCGTGTGGATGGGCAGATGGGTCGCGGCGCGGATTGCCTGCACCAGCTCGAACGCGGAGTAGGGCGTGAGCAGGCCCGCCATGTCCTTGATCGCGATGGTGTCGCAGCCCATCTCCGCCAGCCCCTTGGCCAGTTCGACGAAGTGGGGGATGTCGTGCACCGGGCTGGTGGTGTAGCAGATCGCGCCTTCGGCGTGCCTGCCGGCCGCCTTGACCGCTTCGATCGACACCTGCAGATTGCGCAGGTCGTTCATCGCGTCGAACACGCGGAACACGTCGACGCCGTTGTCGGCGGATTTCTGCACGAAGGCGCGCACCACGTCGTCGGAGTAATTGCGGTAGCCGAGCAGGTTCTGCCCGCGCAGCAGCATCTGGATGCGCGTGTTGGGTAGCGCCTTTCTGAGCTTGCGCAGGCGTTCCCACGGGTCCTCGCGCAGAAAGCGCACGCAGGCATCGAAGGTGGCGCCGCCCCAGGCTTCCAGCGACCAGAACCCGACTGCATCGAGTTTGCCGCATATCGGCAGCATGTCGGCGGTCTGCATGCGGGTGGCAATGAGCGACTGGTGGCCGTCGCGCAGGACGAGATCGGTAACGAATACTTTGGTCATTTTTACAACCCTTGATGAGCGGCGATGGCGGCGGCGATGGCGGCGGCGATCACTTCCGGCGGTTTCTTTTCGGTGTACTGGGTGAGTTCCGGGTGTTCGTCGACGAAGCTGGTGTTGAAGCGCCCGCTGCGGAACTCGGGGTTTTTCAGAATTTCCTGATAGTAGGGAATCGTCGTCTTCACGCCGTACACCAGCATGTCGGACAGCGCGCGGCGGCCGCGCTCGACGGTCGCCTCCCAGTTCAGGTTCCACACCGTGAGCTTGGCGCACATCGAATCGAAATAGGGCGGAATCACATAGTCGGTGTAGATCGCCGCGTCGACGCGCACGCCGGGGCCGCCAGGCGAATAGTAGCGCGTGATGCGCCCGAGGCTGGGCAGGAATTCGTTTTTCGGGTCTTCGGCGTTGACGCGGAATTCGATGGCGTAGCCGCGATGCGCGATGTCTTCCTGCTTGTATTGCAGCGGCTGGCCGTCGGCGATGCGGATCTGCTCCTGCACGATGTCGACGCCGGTAATGGTCTCGGTGATCGGGTGCTCGACCTGCAGCCGGGTGTTCATTTCCATGAAATAGAACTGGTTGTCCTGGTCGAGCAGGAATTCCACCGTGCCGGCATTCACGTAGCCGACCGATTTGGCGGCGCGCACCGCCAGCTTGCCTATGTATTGCCGCTGCGCTTCGGTGAGCTGCGGGCTCGGCGCGATCTCGATCAGCTTCTGGTTGCGCCGCTGGATCGAGCAGTCGCGCTCGAACAGGTGAATCACGTTGCCCTGGGTGTCGCCGAGAATCTGCACCTCGATGTGCTTGGGCCGGACCACGCATTTTTCGACGAAGACCTCGGGCTTGCCGAAGGCCTTGCTGGCCTCCGATACCACGCGGTCGTAGTTCTTCAGCAGTTCCTCTTCGCTGTCGCAGCGGCGAATGCCGCGCCCGCCGCCGCCGTTGGTGGCCTTGAGCATCACCGGATAGCCGATCCGGTTGGCCAGCGTGCGCGCCTCCTCGACGTTCTCCAGGTTGTGGTCCGATCCCGGCACCACCGGAATGCCGGCGGCGATCATGGCATTGCGCGCCTGGATCTTGTCGCCCATGCGGCGGATCACGTCGGGCGAAGGGCCGATGAAGCGGATGCCGCGGCGCGCGCAGATGGTGGCCAGATCGGGGTTTTCGGAGAGAAAGCCGTAGCCCGGATGCAGCGCGTCGCAGCCGGAAGCGGCTGCCAGGTTGACCAGCGTGTGGGCATTCAGATAGCCCAGAATCGGGTCCTTGCCGATGTGATAGGCCTCGTCGGCCTTCTTCACGTGCAGCGCGTGACGGTCGGCATCGGTATAGATGGCGACCGACTTGATGCCCAGTTCGGCGCAGGCGCGCACGATGCGGACGGCGATCTCGCCGCGGTTGGCGACCAGTATTTTCTTAATCATGGCCACCGTTTCTTTGACAAAAATAACGCGAAATCATATCATTGCGGGCTAATGTTTAACCGGGTGCGTCATGTCGAGCCTGTGCGCGTTAACCCAGTACGCTGTTGATCGGGTGTGCCGTGCATCAGCCTGTTGAGGTCGATCCGCGGCGTTTTTGCAGGGATTCCCAAGCGTGGGAGACCCAGTCGGAGGTGTCTGCGTTTCCGCGCCTAGCCCGCGAATTTACGCAAGGCGCGCTGTTCTGTCGAGTCGCCGGGCAGGCTGATCAGCGCGGCGGCCTGTCCCTGCGGCTGGCGATTCGCGGCGAGGTCGAGATGACGTGTCAGCGCTGCCTGGGTGCCATGCGGCATGCGGTGCAGATCGAACGCGCGCTGCATCTGGCGCGCAACGAGGCCGAGCTGGAACGGCTGGATGCGCTGCCCGACAGCGATGCGATTCTGGTCGGCGAGACGTTGAATCTCGTCGATCTGGTTGAGGATGAAGTGTTGTTGAGCCTGCCGCTGGCGGCCATGCACGCAGAAGGTGAATGCCCCGTCTGAGGGGTGAAACGAATTTTCAAGGAGTAGGAAATGGCTGTCCAGCAGAACAAAAAATCCCCGTCCAAGCGCGGCATGCACCGTGCGCACGATTTTCTGACCAATCCGCCGCTGGCCGTCGAGCCGACCACCGGCGAAGCGCATCTGCGTCACCATATCAGCCCCAACGGCTTTTATCGTGGCCGCAAAGTCGTCAAGGCCAAAGGCGAATAATTCCGCCCCCGCGCGTCCCCGGCCATGATTGCTGTGGCCGGGGGTGTCCCGATCAGCCCACGCTTTCGGCTGCATGAGAAATATCACAGTCGCCATCGACGTCATGGGGGGCGATCACGGTCCCCATGTCACCGTCCCGGCGGCGATCCGCTGTCTTGCGCGCCATCCCGACCTGAATGTGATTCTGGTCGGGCCGCAGGACATCGTCGCCGCTGAACTCAAGGCGCGCCGCGCCAGAACCGGGCCACGCCTCATCGTGCGCCACGCCAGCCAGGTGGTGGCGATGGACGAGGCGCCCGCGCAGGCGCTGCGCGGCAAGAAAGACTCCTCGATGCGGGTGGCCATCGATCTCGTCAAGTCCGGCGAGGCCGACGCCTGCGTGTCGGCGGGCAACACCGGCGCGCTGATGGCGACCGCGCGCTTCGTCCTGAAAACCCTGCCCGGCATCGACCGTCCCGCGATCGCCGCCGTGATGCCGACGGCCAGCGGCCACGCGCTGGTCCTCGACATGGGGGCCAACGTCGACTGCAGCGCCGAGCACCTGCTGCAGTTCGGCATCATGGGCGCGATGCTGGTGTCGGCGGTGGAGCACAAGCCGAACCCGAGCGTGGGCCTGCTCAACATCGGCGAGGAAGACATCAAGGGCAACGAGATGGTGAAGCGCGCCGCCGAGCTGCTGCGCGACAGTCACCTGAATTTCTACGGCAATGTCGAAGGCAACGATATCTTCAAGGGAACCACCGACGTGGTGGTGTGCGACGGCTTCGTCGGCAACGTGACCCTGAAAGCCTCCGAGGGGCTCGCCAAGATGATAGCCAGCACGCTGCGCGCCGAGTTCAAGCGCAGCTGGCTGACCCGCGTCGCCGGTCTACTCGCCCTGCCGGTGCTGAATGCCTTCAAGCGGCGGCTCGATCCGCGCCGCTACAACGGCGCCACGCTGCTGGGGCTGAAAGGGGTGGTGGTGAAAAGCCACGGCTCGGCCGACCGCTATGCGTTCGAGCACGCGATCGAAACCGCCGCGGACGAAGTCCGCAACAATGTGCTAAAGCGCATCACCGACCAGATCCAACTTATTCAACGGGTGGCCGCTTGACCTATTCCCGCATACTCGGTACCGGCAGCTACCTGCCGGCGCGCATCCTCACCAATGCCGATCTCGAAAAACTGGTCGAGACCAACGACCAGTGGATCGTCGAGCGTACCGGCATCCGCGAGCGCCATATCGCCGCCGAGGACGAATTCACCAGCGATCTTGCCGCCCAGGCGGCGCGCGCCGCGCTCGAAGTGGCCGGGTTGGCGCCCGACGACATCGATCTGCTGCTGGTCGCCACCACCACGCCCGACCTGGTGTTCCCCAGCACCGCCTGCATCGTGCAGTCCAAGCTCGGCATGACCAACGGCCGCCCGGCGTTCGACCTGCAGGCGGTATGCAGCGGCTTCGTCTATGCCTTGAGCGTGGCCGACCAGTTCATCAAGACCGGCGCGGCCAGACACGTGCTGGTGATCGGCGCCGAAACCCTGTCGCGCATCACCGACTGGAACGACCGCGGCAACTGCATCCTGTGGGGCGACGGCGCGGGCGCCGTGGTGCTGGGCGCGTCCGCCGAGCCCGGCATCATCGCCACCCATATCCACGCCGACGGCCGCCACAAGGAATTGCTGCGCACCACCAGCGGCCCCTCGACCGGCATGAAGGAGCCTGCGCTGATGCGCATGGAAGGCAACGCCGTGTTCAAGATGGCGGTCAACACCCTCGACCGCATCGTCGACGAGACGCTGGAAGCCAGCGGCTTGCAGAAGTCCGACATCGACTGGCTGGTGCCGCACCAGGCGAATATCCGCATCATCTCCGCCACCGCGAAAAAGCTCGGCATGAGCATGGACAACGTCGTCACCACCGTCGCCGGCCATGGCAACACCTCGGCCGCCTCGGTGCCGCTGGCGTTCGACGTGGCGGTGCGCGACGGCCGCATCCAGCGGGGCCAGACCGTGCTGATGGAGGCCTTCGGCGGGGGCTTCACCTGGGGCTCGGCGCTCCTCAAGTACTGAGAAAGGCAGCAATGAAACTCGCATTCGTATTTCCCGGGCAGGGCTCGCAAGCGGTCGGCATGATGGCGGGCTGGGGCGAGCGCGCCGAGGTGCGCGCGACCTTCGCCGAGGCATCCGACGCGCTTGGCCAGGATCTGTGGGCGCTGGTGACTGACGGCCCGGCCGACCTGCTCAACCAGACCGTCAACACCCAGCCGGCGATGCTGGCGGCCGACGTCGCCGCCTGGCGCGCGTGGCAGGCGGCGGGCGGCGCAACGCCGGCATTATTGGCCGGGCACAGCCTCGGCGAATACGCCGCGCTGGTGGCGGCAGGCGCGCTGGGTTTCGCCGACGCCATCCGGCTGGTGCGCTTCCGCGCCGAGGCGATGCAGGCGGCTGTTCCCGAAGGCGTCGGCGCCATGGCGGCAATCCTCGGCCTCGACGACGCCGCCGTGCGTGCGGTGTGCAATGAGGCGGCAGCGGGCGAAACGGTCGAGGCGGTGAACCTCAACTCGCCGGGCCAGGTGGTGATCGCCGGCAACAAGGCCGCGGTCGAGCGCGCCATGGCGCTGGCGAAGGAGAAGGGCGCCAAGCGCGCGCTGGCGCTGCCGGTCAGCGTGCCGTCGCATTCCTCGCTGATGCGGCCGGCGGCGGAAAAGCTGCTGGCGCATCTGCAGGGCGTGGCGGTCGCGGTGCCGACGATTCCGGTGTTGCACAACACCGACGTGCAAAGCCATGGCGATCCCGAAGCCATCCGCATGGCGCTGGCAAAGCAGTTGCACACCCCGGTACGCTGGGTCGAGACCGTGCAGGCGCTGAAGGCCGCCGGCATCGAACGCGTGATCGAATGCGGCCCCGGCAAGGTG
>MKUE01000008.1 GCA_001897675.1 Thiobacillus sp. 65-1059
AAACGCTACACCGCGTCGATTCCCTTCGATTATCGGCTGGCCGAGTTCGATATTCAGGGTTCGCTGGCGCACGCCGCCATGTTGCACCACGTCGGCGTCCTATCCAAGGACGACCTCGAAGCGATCCAGCGCGGCATGGCCGACCTGCTGGCCGAGGTCCGCGCCGGCCAGTTCGTCTGGTCGCTGGACAAAGAAGACGTCCACCTCAACATCGAGGCCGCGCTCACCGCGAAAATCGGCGACGCCGGCAAGCGCCTGCACACCGGACGCAGCCGCAACGACCAGGTGGCGACCGACATCCGCCTCTACCTGCGCGACGCCATCGACCGCATCCTGGCCGGCGTCCGTGCCTGCCAGACCTCACTGGTCGATCTGGCCGAGGCGCACGCCGACACCGTGATGCCCGGCTTCACCCACCTGCAGGTGGCGCAGCCGGTCACCTTCGGCCATCACCTGCTGGCCTATTTCGAGATGCTGGCGCGCGACGCCGAGCGCCTGACCGACTGCCGCCGCCGCGTCAACCGGCTGCCGCTGGGTGCCGCTGCCTTGGCCGGAACCAGCTATCCGATCGACCGGGAATATGTAGCCCGCGAGCTCGGCTTCGAGGGGGTGTGCGAAAACTCGCTCGACGCTGTCTCCGACCGCGACTTCGCCATCGAATTTGCCGCCGCCGCCGCGCTGGTGATGACCCACCTGTCGCGCCTGTCGGAGGAACTGATCCTGTGGATGAGCCCGCGCTTCGGCTTCATCGACCTGGCCGACCGCTTCTGCACCGGTTCCAGCATCATGCCGCAGAAGAAGAACCCCGACGTGCCCGAACTGGTGCGCGGCAAGACCGGCCGCGTCAACGGCCATCTGGTCGCCCTACTCACCCTGATGAAGGGGCAGCCGCTGGCCTACAACAAGGACAATCAGGAAGACAAGGAGCCGCTGTTCGACAGCGTCGACACGCTGACCGACACCCTCGCCATCTACGCCGACATGCTCACCGGGGTGACGGTCAAGCCGGAGGCGATGCGCGCGGCGGTGATGCAGGGCTTCGCCACCGCCACCGATCTGGCCGACTATCTGGTGAAGAAAGGCGTGCCCTTCCGCGACGCGCACGAAGTGGTGGCACGCGCGGTGCGCGCGGCCGACACCAGCGGGCGCGATCTGGCCGACCTGCCGCTCGCGGAATTGCAGGCGTTCAGCCCGATGATCGCCGACGACGTCTACGCCGTGCTGACGCTGGAAGGCTCGCTCGCCGCCCGCGACCACTTCGGCGGCACCGCACCGGCGCAGGTGCGTGCGGCCATCGCGCGCGCGCGGCAGCGGATTTAAGCCGTCCCCGGCGCCACGGGCGGCGCGTGCTCGCGGCAGATCCGCCGCACCTCGGGACTGGATAGCTTTTCCTGCAGCAGCCCGCAGAAATAGCTGCGCGGCCCCAGCCGCTGATTGTGGCGGCAGCTGGCGCACACACCGAAGCTGCGCTTGCCGCTTTGCGCCTGCACCTGCGCCAGCACCTGGCGCAGCACCACCATCGCCGAACTCACCCGCGCCGGGCTGGCGGTCTGCACGATGTCGCGCCAGGCGCCGCCGGCGGAGAGCGTCTTCAAAAGCGTGGTGCCGCCTTCGGCCAGGATCAGCCGCACCACCCGGCCGTCGCGCGGATCGGCATAGCGCGAGATCAGCCGACGGCGCGCCAGCACCAGCACGGTCTGCGACACCGTGCCCTTGGTCAGCCCGAGGTACTCGGTCAGCGCCTGCGGCGTGTTGCTGAAACGGTTGGCCTGGTTGAGATAGAACAGCACCTGCAGGTGCACCGGCTGCAGGCCCTGCGCTGCGCCCGCCTGCCGCAAGTCGGCCCGGGTCAGCAGCGACAGCCGCTCGACCAGATCGAACAGGGTGAGCGCCTGGCTTTTCAAATTTCAGCCTGAATCAGAAGCGGACCATGACGCCGCCCTGCGCCGCGATCAGCGCGGCCAGCTTGTCGTAGAGCGGCTCGCCGCTCTTGGTGTCGACCCAGCCTGCGTCCTGCGGCTTGAAGTGGAAGCCGCCCGAGCGCGCGGCCACCCAGATTTCGCGCGCCACGCCATGACGGTTGATGATGATCTTGCTGCCGTCGTCGAACTCGACCTCGATGATGCCGTCGGCCGGCGTTTCGAAATCCAGATCGGCGTCTTCCAGCGCCTGCTCGATTTTGGCCAGCGTCGTGCCGGCGGACTGGTTGAACTCGATTTCCGTCATGATGTCCCGTGCTAACATTTCGCGCATGAAACTGCGCACCTTATATATAGTGTCCCTGTTGCTATGCGGGCTCGGTCTGACTGCCTGCGGCTCCAAGGGTGACCTGTATCTTCCCGAAAATCCCCCCGCACCGCAACGGACTTCCAATTGAATACCCTGCATCGACTCGACGGCCGCCTTTATCTTGAAGGCGTGGCGCTGGATACCCTCGCCGAGCGTTTCGGCACGCCGCTTTATATCTATTCCCGGCAGGCGCTCGAGGCCGCCTACCGGGCCTACGCCGAAGCGTTTGCCGCCACCCCACATCTGATCTGCTATGCGGTCAAGGCCAGCTCGAACCTGGCCATCCTCAACCTGTTCGCCCGGCTCGGCGCCGGCTTCGACATCGTCTCCGGCGGCGAACTGGCCCGCGTGCTGGCGGCCGGCGGCGATCCCGGCAAGGTGGTGTTCTCGGGCGTCGGCAAGACAGCCGACGAGATGCGCGCCGCGCTGGACGCCGGCATCCTCTGCTTCAACGTCGAGTCGGCCAGCGAACTGCATCGCTTGAATCGCGTGGCGGGCGAGATGGGCAAGATCGCGCCGGTGTCGTTCCGCGTCAATCCCGACGTCGACCCGAAGACCCATCCCTACATCTCCACCGGACTCAAGGAAAACAAGTTCGGCGTGCCGATCGCCGATGCGCCGGCGCTGTATCGCCTGGCCGCCAGCCTGCCGAACCTGAGAATCACCGGCATCGACTGCCACATCGGTTCGCAGCTGATCGACCTGTCGCCGCTGGCCGATGCCGCAGATCGCGTGCTGGCGCTGGTCGACAGCCTGGCTGCCGAGGGCATCGCGCTGCATCACATCGACCTCGGCGGCGGCGTCGGCATCCGCTACCGCGACGAGACGCCGCCCGACCTCGCCGCCTACGGCCGCGCACTGGCGGCGCGTTTTGCCGGCCGCCAGGAAAGGCTGCTGCTGGAGCCGGGACGCTCGCTGGTCGGCAACGCAGGCCTGCTGCTCACCCGCATCGAGTACCTGAAGCCCGGCGAAGACAAGCATTTCGCCATCGTCGACGCGGCGATGAACGACCTGATGCGCCCGGCGCTGTACGAGGCGTATCACGAAATCGTCGCCGTCAACGAACGTTCAGCCCAGGCAAAGCGTTACGACATCGTCGGCCCGATCTGCGAGACCGGCGATTTCATTGGCTTTGCACGCGATCTTGCAATCGAGGAAGGCGATCTTCTGGCCCTGCTTTCGGCGGGCGCCTACGGCATGAGCATGGCGTCGAACTACAATTCGCGCCCGCGAGCAGCCGAAGTTCTGATAGACAAAAACGAAATCCACCTCATCCGCGAACGTGAAACGCTGGGCAGCATGATGGCTGGAGAACGGCTTGTTGATTGACTTTCAGCTGGACCAACCAAGCGTTTTCTTTCCTGCCTTTTAGTATCGAATCGATACATTTTGCTTGACTGCGACATTTTTCATCGAATTATGTTCGTAAGTCCTTGACTATCCATTGAACCCGAAAGAAAAGTAACTAGAATGAGGCTCACCAAGCGGAGCCTCGGTATCGCCCGTGTTTAGCGGGTTTCGGGCAAGTCGGTCGCCTGTCGGTACCACGCTTTGGAAGTGCAAACTCTGACTGCACGTGGCTTCAAGCTGTAGTGATAAGTGAATGTGTTCAACTTCTAAGGAGTGACAGATGGCAACAGTGAAGAAACCCGCCGCCAAACCGGCAGCCAAGAAAGCGGCCCCCGCCGCCAAAAAACCGGCAGCCAAGCCCGTAGCCAAAAAAGCCGCCGCCAAGCCGGCAGTCAAAAAAGCCGCAGCAAAACCGGCAGCCAAGAAAGCTGCAACGCCGGCAGCCAAGAAAGCCGCTCCGGCTAAAAAGGCCGTCGCCGCCAAAAAACCGGCAGCCAAGCCCGTAGCCAAAAAAGCCGCCGCCAAGCCGGCAGTCAAAAAAGCAGTGGCAAAACCGGCAGCCAAGCCCGTTGCAACGCCGGCAGCCAAGAAAGCCGCTCCGGCAGCCAAGAAACCGGTTGCGAAAAAGGTGGTCGCCGCCAAACCCGCGCCGGCTCCGGCACCTGCACCCGCACCCGCACCGGCGGTACCGGTCATCAAGCCCTTCGGGCTCTAACAGGTCGGGCATTGCCCAATCTGAAACGGGGGCTCGGCCCCCGTTTTTATTATCGCGGCCGGGGACTCGTTCCCCGTTTCATCTCCCCCGACTGGCTATGGCCGCCTCTGCATGGCGGAAGATCCGGCCTGCACGAAGCGCTTGCCGCAATATCGTCCCCAAGGCAGGCGCAGGGCCAGCAGCAGGGCAAGCACCCCTCCATAGATCAGTGGCTCGGTCAGGTCTTTTTTCACCAGCCACAGGTAATGGACCACAGCCAGCAGGGCAATCAGGTAAATCAAGCGGTGCAGTTGCTGCCAGCGGCGGCCAAGGCGGCGCATCATGGCATGGCTCGAGGTCGCGGCAAGCGGGACGAGCAGGATGAAGGCAGCGAAGCCGACGGTAACGAAGGGGCGCTTGACGATGTCCCTGGCGATAGCCGCCGGGTCGAAGAATTGATCCAGCCAGACATACGCGACGAAATGCAGGCAGGCGTAAAAGAAGGCGAACAGCCCCAGCATGCGCCGGTAGCGGATGAGACCGGCCTGGCCGGTCAACCGCCGCAGCGGGGTGACGGACAGCGTCACCAGCAGCCCGGCCAACGCCCAGGTGCCGGTGGAACGGGTAACGAACTCGATCGGGTTCGCCCCCAGACCGCCGGCAACCCCCAGATACACCAGCCGCGCCAACGGCAACAGACAAACCAGAAAGACTCCGACCTTGAGGGTGCGCAAGGCGACGGACATCAGAAGAATTTTTGCAGGTCCATGCCTCGATACAGTTGGGCAACCTGCGCGCCATAGCCGTTGAACATCAGCGTATCGCGCTTGGACAGTTCGCCGATGCGGCGCTCCTTGGCCTGGCTCCAGCGCGGATGGTCGACCTCCGGATTGACGTTGGAATAGAAACCATATTCGCGCGGCGCGGCCGCCATCCAGGTGGTCAGCGGCGGCTTTTCGACGAAGCGGATCTTGACGATGGATTTGGCGCTCTTGAAGCCGTATTTCCACGGCACCACCAGCCGGATCGGCGCGCCGTTCTGATTGGGCAGCACCTCGCCGTAGAGGCCGACCGCCAGGATCGCCAGCGGATGCATCGCTTCATCCAGCCGCAGGCCTTCGAGATAAGGCCAGCTCAGGATACGCCGGCGCAATCCCGGCATCTGTTCGGGATCGTTCAGCGTCACGAACTCGACATATCTGGCATTGCCGGTAGGCGCCGCGCGCCGGATCAGTTCATTCAGCGGGAACCCCACCCACGGAATCACCATCGACCAGCCTTCGACGCAGCGCATCCGGTAGACGCGCTCTTCCAGCGGGGCAAGTTTCAGCAAGGCGTCGATGTCGTAGGTTTTGGGATGGGCCACCTCGCCCTCGACCTCCACCGTCCAGGGGCGCGTTTTCAGGCTGCCTGCGTTTTCCGACGGATCGCCTTTGCCGGTGCCGAATTCGTAGAAATTGTTGTAGGTGGTGACATCCTTGTACGGCGTCCTCTCTTCGTCGAGGCGGTAGGCGCTGGCGCGCACGCCGGCCAGTTTGGCGCCGGCCTCGGCCTTGGGCGAAACCCCCAGCACGGCGCCGGCCGCCAGCGCGCTCACGCCCTGCATGAAGCGGCGGCGTTCCCGGTAGATTTCAGGCGGGGTGATTTCGGACGGAGCGATATCGTTCGGGTGGCGTATCAGCATGGCGGAATCCTGTGAAAAAAAATGGCTCCCTGAAATGCTCAGTGTATGCGCTCATTTCCCCCGCTACACCTGCATGAATTGACCCCCCCCAGGCAGTTTTTGTTTCATCGCGGACCTGATAAGGTGCGCACCTGTCGTACGCCTTTGTTCTTCTTGCGGAATCTGCCATGCGCGCCTTGCTCGTCCTGCTGTTCACCCCGTTGCTTGCTTTCGCCCAGGCGGGCGGCCCGCCCTTCATCCCGGTCAACATGACGAAGGTCAGCGCCACCCCGGTATCCAGCACGGTCAACGCAGTGGGCGCGCTGATTGCCGAGGACAGCGTGGTAGTGCGCCCGGAAATCGACGGCCGCATCGACAAGCTGCTGTTCAAGGAAGGCCAGCCGGTGAAGAAAGGCGCGGTGCTGGTGGTGCTCGACTCCGCCGAGCAGCGCGCCCGTCTCGCCGCCGCCCAGGCCGACCTCAAGCTGGCGGAAAGCCGCTACCGGCGCAGCGAGGAACTGGTTGCGCAGAACTTCATCTCCAGACAGGCGCTCGATGAAGCGCGCGCCAACCTCGATATCCTGCGGGCGCGCCTGCGCCAGGAGCAGGTGGCCCTCGACAAGACGGTGATCCGCGCGCCGTTTGCCGCCCTGGCCGGATTGCGCCAGGTCAGCCCCGGCGCCTACGTCAGCAAGGGCGACGACATCGTGCGGCTGGATGCGCTCGGCAACCTGAAGCTGGAGGTGCCGGTGCCCGAAACCTACCTGCCGCTGGTGCGTATCGGCCTGCCGGTCACCCTGACCATCGACGCCCTGCCCGGCCAGACCTTCAGCGGCAAGGTGCACGCCATCGACCCGGTGGTCGACCCGGTCAGCCGCAACGTGCGGGTGCGGGCGCGCATCGCCAATCCTGCCGGCACGCTCAAACCCGGCATGTTCGCTCGCGCCACCGCCGATCTGGGCGGCAAGACCAGCGCGATCCTGCTGCCCGAACAGGCGATCGTGCCGCGCCCGGACGGCTCGTACGTTTTCCTGGCGGTCGGCGGCAAGGCAGACCTGCGCAAAGTCACGCTGGGCAAGCGCGAGCCGGGGCGGGTCGAGATCGTATCCGGCGTTGCCGCCGGCGACACCGTCATCCTCGACGGCCAGATCAAGCTGCGTCCCGGCGTGCCGGTGGTCACGCTGGAGCAGGCGGCGCAGATGATGAAGAAAATGCAGGCCGGCAAGCCCCGCTGATGCGGGCCGGCCGCGCTCAATTCAGGTAAACCGCGAAGACCGATCCATGATCCTCTCCGATATTTCCATCCGCCGCCCGGTGCTGGCCACCGTGATGAGCCTGCTCATCATCCTGGTCGGCCTGATCGCCTTCGACCGCCTGCCGGTGCGCGAATACCCCAATATCGACGCGCCGGTGGTATCGGTGCGCACGGTCTATCCCGGCGCCTCCGCCGAGGTGATGGAGAGCCAGGTCACCAAGACGCTGGAGGATTCGCTGTCCGGCATCGAGGGCATCCGCACCATCAAATCAGTGAGCCGCGAGGAAGTCAGCCAGATCACGGTGGAGTTTATCCAGTCGCGCGACCCCGAAGCCGCCGCCAACGACACCCGCGACCGCGTGGCGCGGGTGCGCGGCCAGCTGCCCAGCGAGACGGAAGACCCGGTGGTGGCCAAGATCGAAGCCGACGCCCAGGCCATCATCTGGCTGGCTTTCTCGAGCGACCGCCAGTCGCCGCTGGAAATCACCGACTACGCCGACCGCGTGGTGGCCGACCAGTTGAAGACCCTGCCCGGCGTCGCCTCGGTCATCATCGGCGGCGAGCGCCGCTATGCCATGCGGGTATGGCTCGATCCCGACCGCATGGCGGCGCTTGGGGTGACGGTGCAGGACGTGGAGGCCGCGCTGCGCAGCCAGAACACCGAGCTGCCTTCCGGCCGCATCGAAAGCCAGACGCGCGAGTTTTCCGTGCTGGCCGAAACCGACCTGCGCACCCCGGCGCAGTTCGAACAGGTCATCATCCGCGACAGCGGCGGCATCCTGGTGCGGCTGGCCGACGTCGGCCGCGCCGAGGTCGGCGCCGAAGACGAGCGCAACGTCGTGCGCGTCAACGGCCGCGCCGCGGTGGGCCTCGGCATCGTCAAGCAGTCGACCGCCAACACGCTGGCAGTCGCGCGCGCGGTGAAGGCCGAGTTGCCGCGCCTGCAGGCCGCCCTGCCGGCAGGCATGCAGCTCAAGGTCGGCTTCGACAGCTCGATCTTCATCGAGAAATCGATCGACGCCGTGTACACCACCATGCTCGAAGCCATGGTGCTGGTCGTGGGGGTGATCTTCCTGTTCCTGCGCAACTGGCGCGCCACCCTGATCCCCTTCGTCACCATCCCGGTGTCGCTGGTCGGCGCCTTCATCTTCCTCTACGCCATGGGCTTCACCATCAACGTGCTGACCCTGCTCGGGCTGGTGCTGGCGATCGGCCTGGTGGTGGACGATGCCATCGTCATGCTGGAAAACATCTACCGCCACATCGAGGAAGGCATGCCGCCGTTCGAGGCGGCGGTCAAGGGCGCCAAGGAAATCGGTTTCGCGGTGATGGCGATGACGCTCACGCTGGTCGCGGTGTTCGCGCCGCTGGCGTTTGCCGAGGGTAATACCGGCAAGCTGTTCACCGAATTCGCGATGACGGTGGCGGCGGCGGTGCTGGTGTCCGGCTTCGTCGCGCTGACGCTGACGCCGATGCTGGCGAGCAAGATCCTGCACCATCAAACCAGCCATAACGCCTGGTTCAATTTCGGCGAGCGCGTGCTGAACGGATTGAACAACGCCTACACCCGCGGCCTGACGCGCGTGGTCAAGCATCCGCTGATCGTTGCGCTGGTGTTCGTGGCGGCGGCGGCGGCCGCCTTCGGCCTCCTGAAATCGCTCAAATCCGAACTGGCGCCGACCGAGGACCGCGGCTTCTTCATCGGCTTCATGCTGGCGCCGGAAGGCGCCACCCTGCAATACACCGACCAGTATGCGCGCCAGCTCGAAGGCCTCTACCAGAGCGTGCCCGAAGTGAATACGGCGTTCGTCGTGGTGGCGCCGGGGCTGGAACGCCCCAACCCGGTCAACAGCGCGCTGTCGTTCGTGACGCTGAAACCGTGGGAGGAACGCAGCCGCAGCCAGCAGGCGATCACCGCAAGCCTCGGCCCGCAGATGTTCATGGGCATGCCGGGCGTGCTCGCCTTCCCGATCAACCCGCCCTCGCTCGGCCAGAGCTTCCGCAATCCGCCGCTGCAGTTCGTGGTGCAGGCGCCGAGCTACGCCGAGCTGGACAAGGCCGTGGAAGCGCTGATGGCCAAGGTGCGCGAATATCCGGGACTGGTCAACGCCGACACCGACCTCAAGCTCAACAAGCCACAGCTCAAGGTCGACATCAACCGCGACAAGGCGGCGCAGATGGGGGTCGGCATCGACACCATCGGGCGCACTCTGGAAACCCTGCTCGGCGGGCGCGAAGTCACCCGCTTCAAGCAGGCAGGCGAGCAGTACAACGTGGTGGTGCAGCTCGACCCCGCCGCGCGCGCCACCCCGCAAGACCTGACCGCGCTGTACGTGCGCGGCCAGGGCGGCAGCCTGACGCCGCTGTCCAACCTGGTCGCCGTTTCCGAAACCGTCGCGCCGAAGGAGCTCAACCACTTCGACCGCCAGCGCGCCGCCATCATCTCCGCCAACATCGCGCCCGGCTACACGCTGGGCGAGGCGCTCGCCTTCATGGATCGGGCCGCCAAGGAAACGCTGCCGAAATCCGCGCGCACCGCGCTCGACGGCCAGTCGCGCGAATTCGGCGAATCCGGGCAGACGCTCGCCATCACCTTCGCACTGGCGCTGGTCGTCATTTACCTGGTGCTGGCGGCGCAGTTCGAAAGCTTCGTTTCGCCCTTCATCATCATGCTCACCGTGCCGCTCGCCGCCACCGGCGCGCTGCTGGCGCTGAAGCTCACCGGCGCCACGCTCAACGTCTACAGCCAGATCGGGCTGGTGATGCTGGTCGGCCTGATCACCAAGCACGGCATCCTGATCGTCGAATTCGCCAACCAGCTGCGCGAACGCGGCAAGCCCCGGGCCGAGGCGGTAATCGAGGCCGCCGGGCTGCGTCTGCGGCCGATCCTGATGACCACCTCTGCGATGGTGCTCGGCGCAGTGCCGCTGGCGCTGGCCGCCGGCGCCGGAGCGGAATCGCGCTCGCCCATCGGCTGGGTCATCGTCGGCGGACTGCTGCTCGGCACCCTGTTGACGCTGTTCGTCATTCCGGTTGCCTACATCCTACTGACGCGCGACCGCACAGCCGTCGCCCACGCAATTCCGCCGCTCGCCGCCAGCCCCCGCGAGTGACGAACGCGCCCACCGTGCTGACGAAGCTTCGTCAGCACGGTGGGCGCGTCTTTTCATCAGGCCGTCAAGTCCGCCTGCTTTAATGCGCTTTTCCGCGCTTTCCGCGCCTTACGGGAGACTGGCATGAACCCTGCTCGATCCCTTGAACACGCAACACAAGGAGACACCGGAATGATCGAACTGGAACCCGGCAACGCGCTGGACATCGTCCTGCAGGAAGACAGCCACGGCCGCGACCGCGTGGTGGTGGCGCTCCAGGCGCACGGGTGCGAACTCAACCTGACCCCGCATCAGGCGCGGGTGCTGGCGACCGAACTCATCATGGCGGTGAACCGCGCCGAGGTACGCAGCAACCTCAAGCACAGCCAGAACATGGTGCGCGGCGTTCAGCCTGCCGAACAAAAGCGCGGCCTGTTCACCCAGGCTTTCGCCAAGTAGGTTTCAAGGCCAGCCGGTTTCGACTGGACCTGGGTAGCGGGCAAGCCGCCCGAACTGCCCGATAAGTCGCCTCCGCATTGTCGGAGGCCCGCCATCCGTGATAGGGTGGCATTCAGGCGCGGAGGACTCGTCCCCGCGCCTTTTTATTCCACACTTCGCAGGAACCAGCATGGCCGTCATCGAACTCACCAAGGACAACTTCGAATCCACCATCCAGGGCAACGACGTTGTCATCGTCGACTTCTGGGCGCCGTGGTGCGGTCCCTGCCGCGGGTTTGCCCCGGTTTTCGAGGCCGCATCCGAAAAGCACGCCAACATCGTCTTTGCCAAGGTCAACACTGAAGTCGAGCAGGACCTGGCCGGCTATTTCCAGATCCGCTCCATCCCCACGCTGATGGTGTTCCGCGAACAGGTCATCCTCTTCTCGGAGGCCGGCTCGCTGCCCGCCAGTGCGCTGGATTCGCTGATCGAGCAAGTGATGGGGCTGGACATGGCGCAGGTCCACAAGGACATCGCCGAGCAGCAAGCCCAGCAGGGCCAGGCCTGATCAGCGCCTGCCGGCGCCGGACAACAATTGCCGCAGCAGCGGCAGCGTGATCGGACGGCGCATTTCGAGGCTGAAGCGGTCGAGCGCCTCCAGCACCCGCAGCAGGCTCTGCATGTCGCGCGCGGTATGGTTCAGTAGATAGTCTGCCACCTGGGGCTCCAGCCGAAACCCCAGGGTTTCGGCGTGCTGCGCCAGCGCGGCACGTTTTTCGGCGTCGTCCAGGCCGTGCAACTGGAACACCAGGCCCCAGCCCAGCCGGGTCTGCAATTCCGGCATCACCGGCAGGTCGGCCGGCGCCGCCTTGCCCGCCGCCAGCCACAACCCGCCCGCCTCGCGCACCCGGTTGAATGCGGCAAAGCCGGCGCGCTGCTGCGCGGCGTCCCACGCGTCGACCCGGTCCGCGACCACCGCCTGCGCGGCGTTGGACCCGGTGACATCCACGCTCAGGCCGCGCACCCGACAGGCATGCGCCCAGGCCGCCAGCAAATAGCTCTTGCCGCTGCCCGGCGCACCCCACACATAGACCATGCGCTCGGCCGCGCTGCCGTCGAGCATGGCCTGCAGTTGCGCCATCAGTTCGACGTTGCGCCCCGCCACGAAGCGGGCGAGTTCGGGCTGGGCAGGGGGGCGGATGTCGAGAAGCAACTGTTGCATAGGGGCGCAAGGATAAGCCAAAAGCCCCCGCAACGCGCCAGAAAAACCCGGGCGCCGCCAGGTGAAAACGTCCGCCACGCAGCGCTATACTTGAAAACCTTGCCTATCCGAACCTCGAGTCGTCCCGATGAGCCTTGCCTTTCCCGTTCCGCTCAAACCCGTGATCCAGCCGCCGCCCATGGTGGAGGAGGTACTCGCCCCCGCTGAACGCGAGGCGCTCAAGGCGCGCATCAAGGCGCTGATGAAACAGCAGGATGCGGTGCTGGTGGCGCATTACTACACCTCGGCCGACCTGCAGGATCTGGCCGAGGAAACCGGCGGCTGCGTGTCGGATTCGCTGGAGATGGCGCGCTTCGGCCATGCCCACCCGGCGAAGACGCTGATCGTCGCCGGGGTCAAGTTCATGGGCGAGACCGCCAAGATCCTGAATCCGGAAAAGCGCGTCATCATGCCCGACCTCCAGGCCGAGTGCTCGCTCGACCTGGCCTGCCCGGCGGACGAATTCGCCGCCTTCTGCGACGCCCACCCGGACCGCTTGTCCGTCGTCTACGCCAACACCAGCGCAGCGGTGAAGGCGCGCGCCGACTGGGTGGTCACTTCCGGCATCGCCGCCAAGATCGTCAAGTACCTGCACCGCCAGGGCCACAAGCTCTTGTGGGCGCCGGACCGCCATCTGGGCGAGTACGTGCGGCGCATCAGCGGCGCCGACATGCTGCTGTGGCAGGGCTCCTGCGTGGTGCACGAGGCGTTCAAGGCCGAAGCGCTCGCGAAGCTGCGCGCCGGGCACCCGGCCGCGGCGGTGCTGGTGCACCCGGAATCGCCCGAGTCCGTGATCGCGCTGGCCGACGTGGTCGGTTCGACCACGCAGCTGATCGAGGCAGTGCGCACCCTGCCCAACCCGGAATTCATCGTCGCCACCGACAACGGCATTTTCCACAAGATGCGTGCAGCCGCCCCCGGCAAGCTGCTGCTGGAAGCGCCGACCGCAGGAGAAGGCGCCACCTGCACCTCGTGCGCGCACTGTCCGTGGATGGCGATGAACGGTCTGAGAAAGCTTGCCGCCGTGCTGGAATCTCCCGCGGGAGACGCGAACGGCGGCAACGAAATCCACATCGAGGAAAGCATTCGCGCCAAGGCCGCCGTGTCGATCCAGCGCATGCTGGATTTCGCGGCAGCCGAAAAGGCCGGGAAAATTCAACTGGGCGACTGAGCCACCCCCTCCGGCCATGGCCGGACCCCGCCTGCCCGCCCTGCGCGCGCATTCGGGCGGCGGCTCAAACAGGCCGCCGCGCCAGCTGGCGGTCGTGCAGGCGCGACAGCAGGACTTGTGCGGCGAGCGCGCCCAGCAGGGCCATGAACATGTCCCACTGCGTATCCCACACGTCGCCCTGGGTGGCGAGAAAGGCGTCGGCCTCCCCGCCCACCGCCAGGGCCACGCCCCATTCGACGAATTCGTAGCCGGCGCTGACCGCCAGCGCCACGCACGTCACCAGAAAGAACAGCCAGCCGCCGGGCCGCAAGGGGGTGGCGCGCAGCAGGATTTCGCGGGCGAGCATGGACGGGATGAATCCCTGCGCGAGATGTCCCAGCCGGTCGTAGTGGTTGCGCGACAGATCCAGCGCATCCTGCAGCCAGAGCCCCGGCGGCACCCGGGAATAGGTATACGCGCCGCCCAGCATCAGGACCAGGCCATGGACAAACAACAGCCGGTAGAGCAGCGGCGTCAACGGAAAACGCCGCCGCGTCGCGATCAATAGCGGCAGGCCCAGCATCACCGGCAGGGTTTCCAGGAACCAGGTCGAGCGGTCGAACGGGGCCATCCCCGACGCGGCGAGCGCCAGCACGGTCAGCCCCGCCAGCACGGGGTTTTCGTAGCGCATGGCGCAGTTCATTTTCATGCGATGCATTCTTCCTGCCGCTCCAGTTGGGTAAACAGTGGCCGGCGGCGGCGCTGCGGACCCGTTCCCGGATACGCGATGGCACGCGCTGCCGACATCCCGGCAATATCCCGTAAAATACAGCTTTTGCAGCACCGTCCCGCCATGAATTCCCGCCTCCGCGAAATCCCCTACAACTACACTTCGTTTTCCGACCGCGAAATCGTCATCCGCCTGCTCGGCGCCGCTGCGTGGGACGTGCTCAACACGCTGCGCGGCGAACGCAAGACCGGACGCTCCGCGCGCATGCTGTTCGAGGTGCTGGGCGACATCTGGGTGGTGCGGCGCAACCCCTACCTGGAAGACGACCTGCTCGACAACCCGAAGCGGCGGCAGATGCTGGTCGACGCGCTGCGCCATCGCCTGCACGAGATCGAGGTGCGGCGCCAGGGCAACGAACTGGTCGGCCAGCTGCTGGCAGCGGCCGGGCACGCGGTGCGCGAATTCGAGGCCTGGTTTGCCGACACCGCCAGCCTGCGGGCGCGCATCCTGCGCCGCCTGGCGGGCGTCACCCGCAAGGACAACATCGCGTTCGACGGCCTGGCGCGCGTCTCGCATGTCACCGACGCCACCGACTGGCGGGTGGAATATCCTTTCGTGGTGCTGACCCCGGACACCGAAGCCGAGATGGCCGCGCTGGTGGCTGGGCTGATCGAGCTGGGGCTGACCATCATTCCGCGCGGCGGCGGCACCGGCTACACCGGCGGCGCCATCCCGCTCACCGAACAGGCTGCCGTCATCAACACCGAGAAGCTCGAAGCGATGAGCGCGGTGGAAATGCAGCACCTGCCCGGCATGGAATTCGAAGTTCCCACCATCCATTGCGGCGCCGGCGTGGTGACCAAGCGGGTGATGGAAGCGGCCGATGCCGCCGGCCTGGTGTTCGCGGTCGACCCGACCTCGGCGGACGCCTCGACCATCGGCGGCAACGTGTCGATGAACGCGGGCGGCAAGAAGGCCGTGCTGTGGGGCACCGCGCTGGACAACCTGGTGTCGTGGCGCATGGTCACGCCGGACGCCGACTGGCTCGAGGTCAGCCGGCTCAACCACAACCTCGGCAAGATCCACGACGCGCCTTCGGCCACCTTCGAGATCCGCCGTTTCGCCGCCGACGGCAGGACACCGAAAGGCTCGCCGGAGATCCTCACCATCCCCGGCAGCCGCTTCCGCAAGACCGGCCTCGGCAAGGACGTCACCGACAAATTCCTCGCCGGCCTGCCCGGCATCCAGAAGGAAGGCTGCGACGGCCTGATCACCTCGGCGCGCTTCATCCTGCACCGGCTGCCGGCGCACACCCGCACCGTGTGCCTGGAATTCTTCGGCAATGCCGCCGAAGCCACCCCGGCAATCGTCGAGGTGAAGGACTATTGCGACGCGCATCCCGCCATCCTGCTCGCCGGGCTGGAGCATCTCGACGCGCGCTACGTCAAGGCGGTCGGCTACGCCACCAAGGCGCCGCGGGCCGCGCGGCCGAACATAGTGCTGCTGATCGACGTCGTCTCGGACGACGAAGTCGCGGTGGGCGAAGCTGCCTCGCGCATCGTGCGCATCGCCAACGCGCGCGGCGGCGAAGGCTTCATCGCGGTGGCGCCCGAAACACGCAAGATCTTCTGGCTCGACCGCGCCCGCACCGCGGCGATCGCGGCGCACACCAACGCGTTCAAGATCAACGAGGACGTGGTGATTCCGCTGCCGCGGCTGGGCGACTACACCGACGGCATCGAGCGCATCAACATCGAACTGTCGATCGCCAACAAGCTCAAGCTGCTCGACGCGCTGGCCGAGTTCTTCGCCGCGCCGCTGCCGCTGCTGGAAGACGACGATACCGTCGCCGATCCCGTGCAGGTGGAAGAAAAGCGCCAGCGCGCGCTGGCCCTGATCGAAACCGTGAAAGCCCGCTGGCAGGGCTATGCCAGCGACCTCGACGCGCCGCACCAGCACGGAACGGTCTTCGCCGCGCTGCGCGACAAGCACATCCGCGTGTCGTGGAAGCGCGAGATGCGGCGCGAACTGCACCAGCTGTTCATCGGCCGCGAATACATCCGCCTGCTCGAAGCCTGCGACCGTATCCACAAAGAGGTGCTGAAAAGCCGCGTG
Source organism: Thiobacillus sp. 65-1059 (assembly GCA_001897675.1). Lineage (GTDB taxonomy): Bacteria > Pseudomonadota > Gammaproteobacteria > Burkholderiales > Thiobacillaceae > Thiobacillus. The sequence continues at coordinate 16,038 of MKUE01000008.1, forward strand.
TTCGTGGCGCTCCACATGCACGCCGGCGACGGCAACGTGCACACCAACATCCCGGTCAACTCCGACGACTACGCCATGCTGCAGGCCGCCAACGCGGCGGTGGCGCGCATCATGGCGCTGGCCACCGAACTCGGCGGGGTGATTTCGGGCGAGCACGGCATCGGCCTGACCAAGCTGGAATTCCTCGACGACGCGACCATTGCGACCTTCGCCGACTACAAGAACAAGGTCGATCCGGCGCACCGCTTCAACAAGGGCAAGCTGCTGCCGGGCGCCGATCTGCGCAATGCCTACACGCCGTCGTTCGGCCTGCTGGAAGCCGAGTCGATCATCCTCGAAGCCTCGGAAACCGGCGCCATCGCCGATTCGATCAAGGACTGCCTGCGCTGCGGCAAGTGCAAGCCGGTGTGCAACACCCACATCCCGCGCGCCAACCTGCTGTACTCGCCGCGCAACAAGATCCTTGCCACCTCGCTGCTGATCGAGGCCTTCCTGTACGAGGAGCAGACCCGGCGCGGCGTGTCGCTGAAGCACTTCGACGAGTTCGGCGACGTCGCCGACCACTGCACCATCTGCCACAAGTGCAAGAATCCCTGCCCGGTCGACATCGACTTCGGCGACGTCTCGGTCGCCATGCGCAACCTCTTGCGCCGCCAGGGCAAGAAGAAATTCAATCCCGGCACCTGGGCGTCGATGGCATTTCTGAACGCGACCGACCCTGCCACCATCAAGGCCCTCAGAAAGCCATTGATCGAATGGGGCTACGCCAGCCAGCGGCTGGGCCACCAGCTGTTCAAGCGCATGGGGCTGATCCAGGCGCAGACCAGGCATCCGCCCGCCACCCTGGGCCGGCCGAAGCCCATCGCGCAGGTCATCCATCTGGTCAACAAGCCGATGCCCGGCGGCCTGCCGAAAAAAACCTCACGCGCGCTGCTGGGACTGGAGGATCCGTCGATCGTGCCGATCCTGCGCAATCCGGCCAAGCTGTCCGACGATTCCGACGCGGTGTTCTATTTCCCCGGCTGCGGCTCGGAGCGGCTGTTCTCGCAGGTCGGGCTCGCCACCCAGGCGATGCTGTTCGAGCTCGGTGCGCAGACCGTGCTGCCGCCCGGCTACCTCTGTTGCGGCTACCCGCAGACCGCGAACGGCCAGGCCGACAAGGGCGAAGCGATCACCGCGGCCAACCGCGTGCTGTTCCACCGCGTCGCCAACACGCTCAACTATCTCGACATCAAGACCGTGATCGTGTCGTGCGGCACCTGCATGGACCAGCTGCTGAAATACGAATTCGAGAAGATTTTCCCCGGCTGCCGCCTGCTCGACATCCACGAGTACCTGATGGAGAAGGGCGTGAAACTGGACAATGTCGGCGGCGAGAAATACCTCTTCCACGACCCCTGCCACACGCCGATGAAGACCCACGCGCCGATGAAGGTCGCCAACGCGCTGCTCGGCGGCGGGGTCGCCTTGTCCGACCGCTGCTGCGGCGAATCCGGCACGCTCGCCGTCAGCCGGCCGGATATCTCGACGCAGATCCGCTTCCGCAAGGAAGAGGAAATCCGCGCCAACGTCGCCGCGCTCGGCGCGGGCAAGCAGCCGGTCAAGCTTCTCACCAGCTGCCCGTCGTGCCTGCAGGGGCTGGCGCGCTACAGCGACGACGCCGGCACCGAGCCCGACTACATCGTGATCGAACTGGCGAAGCAGCTGCTCGGCGAGAACTGGATGGCGAGCTACCTCGCGCGCGTGGGGAACGGCGGGATCGAGCGCGTGCTGCTGTGAGTTGCCTCCTGTGTGACGAATCCGGCGGACAGCTGCTGTGGCAGGACGATTTCTGCCGCGTCATCCTCGCCGACGAACCGGACCATCCCGGCTTCCTGCGGGTGATCGCGAAGGACCACGTGAAGGAAATGACCGATCTTGCGCCGGCCGATCGCGACGCGCTGATGCGGGTGGTGTGGGCGGCGGAGGCGGCACTGCGCGAGGTGATGGCGCCGGACAAGGTCAACCTCGCCGCGCTCGGCAACGTGGTGCCGCATCTGCACTGGCACGTGATTCCGCGCTTTGCCGACGATCCGCATTTCCCCAACGCGGTGTGGGGCGAGCGCAAACGCCAAGCGCCGCATCCGGCGCCGGCCGACCTGGATGCGCGGCTCGCCGCTTCCCTCAGCCGGTGGCTTGCTCGCGCTCGGGAAACGGGATGAGCTTGCCGCTTTCCGGCGTGGGGGGTGGCTGGACACGCTGGGCAGGAAAGACGGCAGAGAAGGTACTGCCTTTGCCCGGGGTGGACTGGATGTCCAGCCGTGCGCCATGGCGGGTGAGGACATGCTTGACGATGGCGAGCCCGAGCCCGGTGCCGCCGGTTTCGCGCGAACGGCTGCGATCCACCCGGTAGAAGCGTTCGGTCAGGCGCGGAATATGCTCGGCGGCGATGCCTTCGCCGGTATCGGTCACGGAAAATTCCCCCTCACCGTCGCGCTCGCGCCAGGCCAGCGTGATTGCGCCGCCTTCGGGGGTGTAGCGCACCGCATTCGACACCAGATTGCCGAGCGCGCTGCGGATTTCCTGCAGGTTGCCCGCCAGCCAGGCCGCGCTGTCGATTTCCAGTCTGACCGAGTGCCGTCCGCGGCTGAGCGATTCCGCCTCGGCCTTCAGCGCATGCGCCATTTCGGGCACGTTGACGGGCTCGTCATGCAGCAAATGGTCGGCGCTCTCCAGGCGCGACAGCGTCAGCAGATCATCCAGCAGATGCTGCATGCGCCGGGTGTGATCGAGCATCAGGTCGAAATAATGGCGGCTGTCGGCAGCCGGCAAGTCGGGGGCGCCGGCGAGCGTTTCGACGAAGCCGCCGACCACCGTCAGCGGCGTGCGCAGTTCATGCGAAACGTTGGCGATGAAGTCGCGCCGCATCTCGTCGACGCGCTCGAGGTCGGTGATATCGCGCGCGACCAGCAACTTCTTGCTTTCGTCGAACGGCACCAGTTGTAGCGACAGGGTAATCTCGCGATTGACCGGCGATTTGCACACCAGGCGCCGCGAGTAATCCGCCGCATCGAGAAACTCCAGAAAATGCGCCTGCCGCAGCAGGTAACGCACGAACTGGCCGCGGTCGCGCTCGCAATCCAGCCCCAGGTATCTGCGCGAGGCCGGATTGCACCAATCGATCTGTTCGCTGCCGTTGAGAATGACCATGCCGTCGGGCACCGCCATCGCGGCATGTTCGAACTGTTCAAGCGCGGAGGTGAGCCGGCCACGGCTGGCTTTTTGGCGGCGTTGCAGTTTCTGCAGCCGGTAGAAGATGTCGCCCCAGGTGCCGGTGGCGTCGGGGGGTTCCACTTCGTCGGGGTTTTCCAGCCAGCGCGCCAGGCGGAACTCCTGCCACAGGCGGCGCAGCATCACGAAAGCCTGGATGCCGGCAAGAAATCCCAGCGCAGCCACCCAGCCGGAAGCGGCCCACAGAATCAGCGCCACTAACAACACGCTGGCCAGCACGCTGAGCGGACGCCACCAGAAACCCATGTTCAACCTTCCTCAAAACCCGGTAGGCGGATTATCCCACTTCGGCCGAAAAGCGATAACCCGAGCCGCGCACGGTCTGGATCAGTTCGGCATGGCCGGACGGTTCCAGCGCCAGGCGCAGGCGGCGGATGTGGACGTCGACCGTGCGCTCCTCCACGAACACGTCGTCGCCCCACACCTGATCGAGCAGCTGGGTGCGCGAATAGACGCGCTCGGGATGGGTCATGAAAAAATGCAGCAGGCGGAATTCGGTCGGCCCCAGTTCCAGCGCCTGGCCCCTGCCGGACACCCGATGACTGGAGGGGTTGAGCTTGAGGCCGTTGATCTCGACCGGCTCGTCGGTCATCTGCGGTGCGCGGCGGCGCAGCACGGCCTTGATGCGCGACACCAGCTCGCGCGGTGAAAACGGCTTGGTGATGTAGTCGTCGGCGCCGGTATCCAGCCCCAGCACCTTGTCGCGTTCCTCGCCGCGCGCGGTCAGCATGATGATGGGGATCGGCTGGTAGCGCTCGTCGCTGCGCAAGCGTTTGCACAGGTCGATGCCCGACATGCCGGGCAGCATCCAGTCGAGCAGGATGACGTCGGGCAGGGTATTTTTGAGGAATTTCAGCGCATGCTCGGCGTCGCCGGCGGCGGTGACCTGATGGCCCGCCTGCGCCAGGTTGAATTTGAGCAGTTCCTGAATCCCGGGTTCGTCTTCGACCAGCAGAATATTGGCAGCCATGGGGTCTCCGGCCTTGTTGCAATGTTGGCCATGCTATGACGGCAGTATGACCGATTTATGACATCCGGCGTCCCCGCAAGCCCCTGCCAACCCGTGCGCTGGTAGAATTCCGGGCTTATTTGTTCGCCCCGTCTGCCATGGATAAAACCACCCATTTCGGCTACCAGCAGGTCGCCGAATCCGAAAAAGCCGCCAAGGTGGCCGAGGTCTTCCATTCCGTCGCCGCGCAGTACGACCTCATGAACGACCTCATGTCGGCCGGCCTGCACCGCTTGTGGAAACGGTTTGCCGTAGCGCAGGCGGGATTGCGGCCCGGAATGCGCGTGCTCGACGTGGCCGGCGGCACCGCCGACCTCACCCGGCTGTTCCTGAAGGCGGTCGGCGAGAGCGGCTCCGTACTGCTCACCGACATCAACTTCTCGATGCTGCGCGAAGGCCGCGACCGCATGCTGAACGAGGGCAGGACCCCGCCCGCCGTGCAGTGCGACGGCGAACGGCTGCCGTTCCCGGACAATCATTTCGACTGCGTGTCGGTGGCCTTCGGCCTGCGCAACATGACGCACAAGGATCGGGCACTGGCCGAGATGCAGCGTGTGCTGAAGCCCGGCGGCCGCCTGCTGGTGCTGGAGTTCTCCAAGGTGTGGAAACCGCTGGAGCCGGCCTACGACCTGTATTCCTTCAAGCTGCTGCCGCTGATGGGCAAGCTCGTCGCCAACGACGCGGACAGCTACCAGTACCTCGCCGAGTCGATCCGCATGCACCCGGGCCAGGAGGAACTCAAGGCCATGATGGAGGCCGCGGGCTTCGCCAAGGTGAGCTACCACAACCTGACGGCCGGCGTGGTGGCGCTGCACAAGGGCTTCAAGGTTTGATCGCTGAAGCCCTCATCGAATGCAGCCTCAATCACCTGCTGCGGCAGTCGCCCGGTGCGGCCGAGGCCTTGCGCCGCCACGCAGGGTGCGGCGTGCGCTTCGACCTGGCGCTAGCGCAATACGACTTTCGCATTGCCGACGACGGCTGTTTTTCCGAAGCCGTCGTCGGCACCCCCGATGCCGTCATCCGCCCCACCGCCGCGCTGGCCACCCGTCTGCCGTTTTTTGGCCGCGACGCGCTGCGTCATGCCGAATACAGCGGCAACCCCGCGCTTCTCGCCACGCTCGATCGCGTATTCGGGCAATTGACCTGGGATGCCGAAGCCGACCTCGCGCCGATCGTGGGCGACATCGCCGCGCATCGGCTGAATGCGGGCGGACGCGGCGCCCTCGCCGGCATCGTCCGCGCATTCTCCGCGCTCGGCCGCAACGCCGGCGAATACGCGGTCGAAGAAGCCGGGCTGATGGCGCGCACGGTCGATGTCGCACGCTTCAACCGCGCCGTCGACACGCTGGCCGACGACACCGCACGGCTGGATGCCCGCCTGCGCCTGCTGGAAACGCCTCCGCCTTCGCCGGAGGCGCGGCCGCGCAACCCATGATGAAGCTGCTGCGTCTCGTCCGCATCCTCGCCATCGGCTTGCGTTTCGGGCTGGAGGAGTTCTTCCTCGGCCACGAGCGGGTGCGTCCGCTGCGCTGGCTGGTGCGGGCCACCCTGTTCTGGCGTCCGCTCGCGGAGCCGCGCGGGGTGCGCCTGCGGCGCGCGCTGGAAGCACTGGGGCCGATCTTCGTCAAGTTTGGGCAGATGCTCTCCACCCGGCGCGACCTGGTGCCGCTCGACATTGCCGACGAACTGGCTTTGCTGCAGGACCGGGTGCCGCCCTTCCCGTCCGCCGCGGCCATCGCCACGCTGGAAGCGGCGTACAAAAGACCCCTGGCCGAGGTGTTTGCGGAATTCGACGCCACCCCGGTCGCCTCCGCCTCGGTGGCGCAGGTGCACTTCGCCCGCCTGCATGCCTCCCCTGCGGGGGGCGACGGCACCGCGGTTGCCGTCAAGGTGCTGCGCCCCGGCATCGCGCCGGTCATCGCGCACGACGTATCGCTGCTGTACGCCGCCGCCGGGCTGGTGGAGAAACTGTTCGCCGACGGCAAACGGCTGCGTCCGCGCGAGGTGGTGGCGGAATTCGAGAAGCACCTGGAAGACGAACTGGATCTGATGCGCGAGGCCGCCAACTGCTCGCAGCTCAGGCGCAATTTCAAGGATTCGCCGCTGCTGCTGGTGCCCGGAGTCTACTGGGACTACTGCGGCCGCGACGTCATGGTGATGGACCGCATGGACGGCATCCCGGTGAGCCGCATCGAGCGCCTGCGCGAATCCGGCGTGAATCTCCCCAGGCTCGCCGCCAGCGGGGTCGAGATCTTCTTCACCCAGGTGTTCCGCGACGGCTTCTTCCACGCCGACATGCATCCCGGCAACATCCTGGTGCGCCCCGGCTCCGAGCAGTACATCGCGCTCGACTTCGGCATCATGGGCACGCTCACCGAAGTCGACAAGCAATACCTCGCGCGCAACTTCCTCGCCTTCTTCCGCCGCGACTACAAGGGCGTCGCGCTGGCGCACCTGGAATCCGGCTGGGTGCCGCCGGACACCCGCATCGACGAGCTCGAGGCCGCGGTGCGCGCGGTGTGCGAACCGGTGTTCGACCGCCCGCTGAAGGAGATTTCCTTCGGCCGCGTGCTGCTGCAGCTGTTCCAGGCCTCGCGCCGCTTCAACGTGGAAATCCAGCCGCAGCTGGTGCTGCTGCAAAAGACCCTGCTCAATATCGAAGGCCTCGGCCGCCAGCTCGACCCCGAGCTGGATCTATGGAAAACCGCCAAGCCCTTCCTCGAACGCTGGATGAACGAGCAGGTCGGCTGGCGCGCGCTGGTGAAGAACCTGCAGACCGAAGCGCCCAAATGGGCCGCCCTGCTGCCGCAACTGCCGCGCCTGGCGCACCAGGCATTGAACGAGAACCGGCTGACCCAACTGGAAGCCGGACTCGCCCTGATGCTGCGCCAGCAGCATGTCCGCAACCGCTGGCTGGGCGTCATCGCCGGCCTGCTCGCCGCGCTGTCGGCCGTCCTTCTCTATTCCGTCCTGCACTAAGAGTCCCGCCATGTTGATTGGCTTTGTCATCCTCTACCTGATCTTCTCCATCGGCGTCGGCCTGTATGCCGCCACCAAGGTCCACAATGCGAGCGACTACATCACCGCCGGGCGCGCGCTGCCGATGGTCGTGGTGGTGGCGATGGTGTTTGCCACCTGGTTCGGCGCCGAAACCGTACTCGGCATCCCCGCCACCTTCCTCGATGAAAATCTCGGCGGCACGATATCCGATCCGTTCGGCGCCTCGCTGGCGCTGATCCTGTTTGGCCTGTTCTTCGCCCGCCCGCTGTACCGCATGAAACTGCTCACGCTGGGCGACTTCTTCCGCCAGCGCTACAACCGCCCGGTCGAGGTGGTGATTTCGTCGGCGATCGCGCTGTCCTATCTGGGCTGGGTGTCGGCCCAGGTGGTGGCGCTGGGGCTGGTGTTCAACGTGCTGTCGGACGGCCTCGTCACCCAGCCGCAAGGCATCCTCATCGGCGCGGCCGTGGTGCTGCTTTACACCCTGTTCGGCGGCATGTGGTCGGTGGCCTTGACCACCCTGGTGCAGATGACGGTCATCGTCGCGGGACTGCTGTGGATCGCCAAGCTGGTGGCCGACATGCCCGAGGTCAACGGCATCGCGCCGGTGATCGAACACGCCGCGGCAGCCGGAAAATTCGAATTCTGGCCGCCGCTGGAATGGGCGGCGGTGCTCACCTTCGTCGCCGGCTTTCTCACCATGGGGCTGGGCTCGATCCCTCAGCAGGACGTGTTCCAGCGCGCCAATGCCGGCAAAACCGAGCGCATCGCGGTATGGGGCACCGTCATCGGCGGCGCGCTGTATTTCCTGTTCGCTGCGGTGCCGATCTACCTCACCTACTCCGCCACCCTGGTCGACCCCGCCATGACCACGGCCTTGCTGGCCGCCGACGCCCAGCTGGTCCTGCCCGCCTTCGTCAAAACCCATCTGCCGCTCTACGCGCAGATCATTTTCTACGGCGCCCTGCTGTCGGTCATCATGTCGACCGCTTCCGGCACCCTGCTGGCGCCTTCCGTCACCATCTCGGAAAACATCATCAAGGAGCTCATGCCGCATCACCGCCTGAGCCAGACGAAGCTGCTGTGGATCACCCGTGCCGTCGTCGTCGCCTTCATGCTGTTGGTCGTCGTGTATTCGCTGTGGTCGCTGCAAAGCGAAACCAGCATCCACCAGATGGTCGCCAATGCCTACAAGGTCACGCTGGCCTGCGCCTTCGTCCCGCTGGTCGCCGGGCTGTACTGGAAGCGTGCCGGCAACACCGGCGCGGCCCTGTCGATCGCACTGGGCTTTGTCGTCTGGATCGCCATGGAATTCATCGCGCCCGACGCCGCCTTGCCGCCGCATTTTGCCGGGCTTATCGCCAGCGCGATGGGCATGCTGGCCGGATCGCAGAAAAGACTTGAGGGGCGCCTGAAATCGGGCGTCGGATTCTTTTACAACCGGGGCTGATTGCCGGCGGCGCCCCGCTCCGGATGGGCAAGCGAAAACGGCGGCCTTGGGCCGCCGTTTTCGCTTCGCTGGCGCGCTTCAGCGCAAATAGCCCTCGTGCTCCAGCTTGAGCAGGATTTGCTGCACCGCCTCGTCGATGCCCTGATTGGTGGTATCGATCGCCAGCTCCGCTTTTTCGGGCACCTCGTAAGGATCGGATACGCCGGTAAATTCCGGGATCAGGCCCGCGCGCGCCTTCGCGTATAGACCCTTGCGGTCGCGCAGCTCGCAGGTTTCGATCGGCGTGGCGACATGAATCTCGACGAAGCCGCCGACCGCTTCGATCATGGCGCGCACGTCGCGGCGCGTCTGGCGATACGGCGCAATCGGCGCGCAGACGGCGATGCCGCGATTCTTGGTGATTTCGCTCGCGACAAAACCGATGCGCCGCACGTTGATGTCGCGGTGCGCTTTTGAAAAGCCCAGCTCGGATGAGAGATGGCGGCGCACGATGTCGCCGTCCAGCAGGGTCACCGAACGTCCGCCCATTTCCATCAGCCGCGCGGTCAACGCACGCGCGAGGGTGGATTTCCCCGCACCGGACAGGCCGGTAAAGAACACGGTGAATCCCTGGCGTTCGCGCGGCGGATTTTGCCGCTGCAGCTCGTCCAGTACTTCGGGAAAGCTGTACCAGTCGGGGACTTTCAGTCCAGCCCGCATGCGGCGCTGGAATTCCTCGCCGCTGAGCTTGAGCAGGCGCGCGCCGGCCGGCGCCTCGGATTCCGGCAGGTGCTCGGCGCGCTCCTCCACATAGACCATGCGCGGGTAGGCAATGAGTTGCACGCCGATTTTTCCGGCCAGTTCGGCTACCGGCAGATCGGCATCTGTCCGGATGAAGTCCGCGCCGCGCCGGCAGTCGCCGTCGGCCTGGTGTTCGCCGCCCACAATCAGCAGGCCGCAGCCATGATTGCGCGCGACGATGGCACGCAGCAGCAGCGCGCGCGCGCCGGCTGCGCAGGGTGGCGCCGGCAACAGCGACAACTGGGTCGTGGCGGCGGGGAAGCGTTCGCGAATGGCGAGGAAACTGCGCACCAGGCCAAAATACCCCGGCGCATCGGTAATGTCGCCCCCCACCTGTGGATGCAGCAACAGGTTAGCCTCATTCTCGATCGCGCTTTTCAGGCAAAACTCGAACTGCGCGCGGTGCATCGGCTGGCGCGCCTGCCAGGCGACGACGCGCCGCCAGCCGCGCCGGGCAAACAGCGCGCGCAGCTCAGCCGGGGTGGCACGCAGGCTGGCAAAATCGGGATGCGGCGGCAAGGCGGCGCCTTCGACCGCACCGCCCAGATAGTAGTCATCACCGTCCTGCCACACGTCGCTGAGCGCCAGCACGGCGAGCATGAAGCCTTCGCCGTCGCGCAAGGCGACGCGATCGCCCGGTTTCAGTTCGGCTGCGGCTTTTTGCCGGCTGCCAAGCGTCACCGGCAACGGCCAGAAGCTGCCGTCGTCGAGCTGCATGTCCGTCTCGACGCGTGCGCACTGCGCGCGCGTCATGAAGCCGGTGAGCGGCGAATAGGCGCCGGTCATCAGCATTTCGAGTTCGCACTGCTGGCGCCAGTCGAGTTCGAGCGAAGGCAGCCCCAGGGCTTCCTGCTTGAGCGCATCGCCCGTCGCGGGCTCGATCAGGTTGATGAGGGCGCCGCCGTAGGGCGCGATCAGTTGGTTCGGCATGTTGTTCCAGGAAAAGGCCGCGAGGCTATTTATACATCTCGAAGAAGCTAGCAATAAACCGGCCAAGCTCGGACTCGGGCAAATGGTTGATGCCGGCTGCGCCCTTGCGCCCGCCGCCGCTGTCGAACTGGCTGCACAGTTCGTCAGCGCCCGACCTCGCAGCCAGCGGCGCGCGCACGCTGACGACATAGCCGCCGCCCGGCTTGGCGGTGAGCACGGCGTGCGCCTGTGCGGGCGACTCGACTGCCAGCCGATTGCCGAACACGCCGGAAATCCGCCGCGCCCACTTTTCGGCGGGCAGCATGAAAATGCGCCCGGCCGCACGCATTTCGATCGCATCGACGGCGGCCGCGCGCGCCATGTCGTCGCGATAGCCGGCTTGCAAAATCCGATAGGCGGGCGACTCGGCGACGAAGGCGAAAGGGTCGGCGAACGGGCGCAGCTGGCCATACAGCTCGGCCGGATCGAAAAACAGATCGTCGAGGGTTTCGCCATAGCCGTTGTAGTTGAGGCACTCGCCGAGCGACTGCAATTGCGCCAACTGGCCGGCGGACAGGTTGAGCGGGGCGGCGGCTTGCCGCGCAGCGTCGGCGAGATTGTCGCCAAACGCGGCGGCCACCGCCCATGCCAGTTGCCTGCCTTGCAGATACCGGTTCACCAGCAGACTGGTGCAGACGTTGGCATCGGTGTCGATGTGCGGTTCGAAATGGGGATGCGCAGGGATGTCGCCCGGCTGATGGTGATCGAAATAGCGCACGTGCGCGCCCGCTTCAAGCAGCCGGTCGAGCGCGTCGCGGTTTTTCGACAGCGCGATGTCGAGCACGGTGACGCGGTCGCCTGCCTGGGCCTTGACCCGTTTCAGCAGGCCGATGTCGCGCTTGGGTCCGGTGATCAATTCGGAGTCGGCCGGATCGATTAGGCGCAACTGATGCAGCGCGCAGATGCCGTCCGCGTCGCCGTTGAAAACGTCAATGAGAGGCATGGGGAGCTTGGCTGTGTAGTCGGGGCGTGGCGCGGAAGTGCGGCCATTGTAAGGAGGCCAGCGCCGCGATGACAAGCACGTGCAGCGCGCTGTAGCGCAGCCAGACGATGGGCTGCGCGGCGTAATGCTGGCGGTCGGCGCTCAGCAAAAACTGCAGGGCCGAAAACTGCTGGCCGTATTTGTCGATTTCGCCTGCCAGCCCGAGATGCAGAAACCATGTCGCCAAGGGCAGCGACGCAAGCACTCCGGCCAGCTGCCGGGTGCGCTGCGCTGCCGACAGCGGCGAAGCCAGCCAGGCCGCCGCCAGGAACAGGACGTAGAGCCAGGCGCATAGCGCCGCAAAGGCCAGCGGCCGCGGCGTCGCCATGAGCTCCGTGAGGTTGTCGGTGGCCGCCTGCACGACGATGCCCCAATACGCCAGCAGCAGCACCGGAACCGCCGCCCAGAAATGCCCCGCTCCCAACCGCCGGCCGCGCCAGCGGCGCACGGTTTGCGCGGCCAGGTACAGCAACGCCCCGGGCACCGCCAGCAGCGCCACCCAGCGCAGCCCCAGCTCCCACTGTCCGGGCCAATGGCGCACCGGGCTGCCAGCCAGATCGTGCAGGCTCTCATCCGGCACGGCAGCCGCCAGCAACAGAAAAGCCATCCCGCCATACAGCAGCAAACCGAGCGGCAGTTGCCCCTGGCGCAACAGGCCGGACACCCGCCGCCGCGCCAGCCACACCGGCCACACGGCCAGCCAGTAGCACGCCAGCGCAAGCAGCAGCGCCGACAGCCAGGGCGCGTCGTGCCGCAGCAGCTCGCGCACGTTGTAAGGCATGAAAGGGGCGTGCGCCGCACTCCAGAACAGCACGGTCAGCCCCCCCAGCATCAGCGGCAAATGCCAGCGCGCACCCGGTGCCGCATGCGGAAAAACGGCGGCCGTATCGACGGCCGTTCGTGCCGACACGGCATGGCGCGGTGCGCGCAGCATGCGGCGCGCCATGCCGTAGCCCGCCAGCCCTCCCAGCCAGGCCAGCAGCCAATCGGTGGTATCGACGATTTTGTGCGGCAGCATCACCTGCCCCAGTTCGATGACGGCAGGCATTCCCGCCAACACCAGCATGGCCAGCGCAAACAGGGGACCGCGCCAACGCCACGGCTGCCGCGCCACGCCCCATGCCAGCAAACCGCCGAGCGGGGCAAAGAACAGCGTCTTGCGCAGCACTTCGGTGATGGCACGGTATTCGGTGCCGATGTAATACACCTCGAACGGCACCCGCTGCAGGAAGTCAAGCCGGCTTTTGATGAAGGCGCCGTCGGTGCGGAAATCGAAGGGAAACCAGAACACGAACAGCAGCACGCTCAGCCATCCCGCCGCCAGCGCGAATGGCAGCCATCCCGCCGCCCCGCCCGCATATACGGGCACGGCGCCCGCCCGCAGCGGCTGGCCGACGGGCGCTTCGCGCGCGGCCAGCCAGCCGCCGGCGAAGCTCCCCAGGGCGGTGCCGGCGGCGGCCGTGAAGAGGTCGGTGACATCGCTGACGCGCGAAAAGACGAACAGTTGCATGATTTCCAGCGCCACGGCCGTGGCCAGCGCCATGCCCCACGCGCGCCACGCGCTGCGTGTCCCGTCGAGCCGCCACAGCAGCGCAAGCGGCACCCAGATCAGGGCATCGGTGGCGATTTCGTACAGCGCATAGGCCGCATCCCCCGGCAGACGGCCAAACGGAATCAGATTGACCTTGCCGTCCTGCCATTTATGGAAAATCTCGACCAGGCTGATGGTCAGGTCGAGCGGCAGCACGTTATAGACCAGCACCCCCGCCAGATACGCCCACGCCAGCCGCTCGGCCAGGGCGGCGCGGGCATGGGTGTGTTGCCAGGACTGCAGCCAGTCGACGAACCGCCCGCCCGCCCCCCACCAGGCCAGTACGCCGACGATCCCGCCCAGTGCTTCGGCAAAGATGTCGTTTTGCGACACCGTACGCTGCGGGAAAAACAGCTGCGTGAATTCGATCCCGATACTCAACGCGGTGGCCGCGGGAATCAGCGCCAGCGTGGCGAGCCCCCGGCGCAAACGGCTGCGGCCGGCCGACAGCGCGCCCATCCACAGGAAGCTCAGCGGGATGAACAGCAGCAGATTGGCCACCCAGTCGGCGCGCGAACCGATGCCGAGCTTGAGGAAGGGTATCGCGTCGAAGCGCGCCACCGCCTCGTCCCACGGCAGCGCATGAAATTTCAATGGCACCAGGCTGCCGTAAACGACAAATGCGGTGTACAGCAGCGCAGCCCACCACAGCAGGGCGCGGGGTTTGCCGGACGTCCCCATGTTGCGGCTCATGGCCGGTGGGCCTCCGGCATACGCAGCACGGCGGGCGCCACCCTTGCGCCGGGGCGCGACGCGCCCTGCCAGTCGGGATAGGCTGCCAGCTCGCTCGCCAGCGCAGCCGGCAAGCGGTCCGGCGGCTGCACATCCGCCAGCAGGCGCGCAGTCAGTTCCGCTGCGGCAAGGTTCAAAAAATCAGGCCGATAGGCCAGCGTGACATTGTGCGCGGCCTCGCCGCCCAGCACAGGATGGCTGGCCGCCACCACATTGGCGATCACCCGCTGGCGCCAGGCCGCTCCCTTGCCCTGGCGCACCAGGATGCCCGTATCCGAAGCCAGCACGGTGTTGGAGAAAATCGCCATGTCGCGCGGCACTTCGTGGTGCGGCTGGATATGGATCGCATCGCCGCTGCCGTTGATGAATACATTGTCGTACACCGCCACCCGCCCCTCCGCCTGCAACAACGCTTCGCTCGGATTGTGCAGAAAGAGGTTGCCGTAGACCAGATAGCGGTCTTCGCTACCTGCACCCGTCGGCGGAACATGGCCCAGCAGGACGTTGGGGCGCGCCTGCGGGCCGGCGACGGCGTCGGACTTGGAAAACACGTTGTACCGAATCACCGTGTCGTAGCGATCCGCATATTCGCCCGGACGCGTGGTTTGATGCTTGATCTGCAGGTTGTAACCCAGGGTGTGCGCGACCCGGTTGGCTTCGATGACGCCACCGACGAAGGGATCCGAGCCATCGGAATCGCCGAAGTACATGCCGGTGCCGACCCGCTCGATGCGATTTCCTCTGACCGCCCACCCCAGAGCCGGACATTTGGTGGAAATGCCCACGTTTTGCTGCGACGCGGCATGGTCGTGAATATGCAGTGACTCCAGCGTGATGTGGTCGGCATAGCGGCTGTGGCCTTCGGCCTTGACTGCATCCACCGGCAGGTTGCCGCCATCGAGTTCCAGGTGGCGCAACACCAGGTGGCGGACGTTGACCAGGCTGACCGTGTTGGCGTGCGGCCGCGCGATGAAGCGCGGCGGCGCAGCGGGGTCGGCCGCTTCGACGACGATGGGCTGACCGGCGCGCCCGGACAGATTGTGCAGCGGCAGGCCCTGGCGGTAGTCCCCCGACACCAGCAGCAAGCGGTCGCCCGGCTGCAAGTGGCGCAAATAATCGCGGTAATTTTGCGCATCCACGCGGTAGTCTGCGGCTGCCGTCATGTCCGTCAGCAGGCAGAGCAGCCCCATGCAGACGGCTCGCCGCATTCAGCCCGCCGTATCGGGCAGCGGCAGCCCTCTCCTCAGCAAGTCCAGCTTGCCGAAGAGCACGCGGGCCATGCCCGCCACGCTCTGCCGCCCGGTATCCACCACGATGTCGGCCACTTCGCGATACAGGGGATCGCGCTGTTTATAGAGCTCGCGCAAGCGTTCCAGCGGGTCCGCCGTTTGCAGCAGCGGGCGGTTGCGATCGTGCCGTGTGCGTTCGTACAAATGCTCGGGCGTGCCGCGTAAATAGATCACCACCCCGTTATTGCGCAGATTGCTGCGGTTGGCCGCCGACAGCACCGCCCCGCCGCCGGTGGCCAGCACAATGCCCGACAATGCGGTCAGCTCGGCGATGGCCGCCTCTTCGCGCTTGCGGAAACCCGCTTCTCCTTCGATTTCGAAAATGACCGGGATCTTGACGCCGGTGCGCGCCTCGATTTCGTGGTCCGAATCGTGGAAGGCGCAGCCGTAATGCTTGGCCAGCAGCCGCCCCACCGTGGTCTTGCCGGCACCCATCAGTCCGACGAGATAAAGATTGTCTCGCTTGCTCATGGCGCCATTCTAATTGGGCTTGTATCGGCGGTACACACAGGCCGCCTTGAATTGGAGACAAAGAAAAACGCGGGCCTGGCCCGCGTTTTTCTCGCTTTCTCGATCAGCGGAGCGACAGGCGCTCGTCGAGAATGCGCGGGGTGAGGAAAATCAGCAGCTCAATTTTGTCTTTCTGCTTGTTTGAGTTCTTGAAGAGGTTGCCGAGGAAGGGAACGTCTCCGAGGAACGGAACCTTATTGATGTCATTCCGATCGACCTCTTCAAAAATTCCGCCCAGCACGGCCGTTTCGCCATTGCTCACCCGCACCTGGGTTTTGGCACGCTTGGT
This sequence comes from Thiobacillus sp. 65-1059, assembly GCA_001897675.1. Taxonomy (GTDB): domain Bacteria; phylum Pseudomonadota; class Gammaproteobacteria; order Burkholderiales; family Thiobacillaceae; genus Thiobacillus. The sequence goes on from MKUE01000008.1 coordinate 31,909, forward strand.
TTCGATGGTGGGCGCGCTCAGGCCCGCAGCCGTAATCACCGGGCCGCGTGCATCCTTCTGGATTTCCACGCTCATGATGATGGAGTCGTTGTTGAGGATTTGCGGGTCCACCAGCAGGCAGAGGAACGCGTCCTTGAACGTAACGGTCGTCGTCGCCACTCCACCGGAAACGGTTTGGGTGATATATGGAATCTGCTCGCCCTGCAGGATCACCGCCGGCTTCTGGTTGGACGTCACGACACGCGGGCTGGAAAGAATCTTTCCGCGGTTATCCGCTTCCAGCGCCTGCAATTCCAGACTGATCAAATTGCCTGTCGCGATATTCAACAATGACAGGCCGAACGAGCCCGGGGCCGTGCTGCCCGAGATCGGCAAATTGACATTGTTGGAGATCGTGCCTGCCTGGGCAGCCGACTGATTGCCCGACAGGTTGATGCCGGTTTGCGAGCCGGCCAGATTGGTCGTGCCTGTAATCCGGGTGCCCAGCCGTGCGCCCAACTGGCGGCCCCATTGCGAATCGGCAATGACCACCCGCGCCTCGATCATGACCTGGCGGGCGGGCACGTCCAGACGCGCGAGCAGTTCGCGAATCTCCTGAATCTTGCGTGCCGTATCGGTGATGATCAGCGTATTGGTCTTCAGCTCATAGGTTGCGCGGCCCCGCTTGGTCAGGACTTTCTGGTCAGTATCCCCCTGGCCTTTCTGCGATGCCTGCGCTGCCGCCGCGCCGCCCAGGCCCTGGGCTTGCGCCGAGCAGTTTACCGCGTTGTTGGTTGCCGAATTGAGGAAAGCGCCGGAGGCAAAGCCGTACAGCATGGTTTGCGCCTCATCCGCCCGCATGTAGTTGAGCTGGATGTACTCGGTGGTCAGGGGCTCCAGATCGGCCACCGCCGATCTGGCTTCGAACTCCAGCTTCTCCTTGGTCAGCAGTTCGTCCTTGGGCGCGATCCAGATCACGTTGCCGTTCTGGCGCTTGTCCAGGCCCTTGGTCTGCATGATGAGGTCAAGCGCCTGGTCCCACGGCACGTCTTTCAGGCGCAGCGTCAGGTTGCCGGCCACGGTGTCGCTGGCGATGATGTTGAGGCCGGTGAAGTCGGCGATGACCTGCAGCACCGAGCGCACCTCGACGTTCTGGAAATTGAGCGAGAGTTTTTCGCCGACGTATTTCACCTTGCCGTCGGCGGTTTTCTTCTGGCCATCGACCGCCGCCTTGACTTCGACGATGAAGCTGTTGTCGGTCTGGTAGGCCGAATACTCCCAGCCGCCCTTGGGTTCGATCACCATGCGGGTGTTGTCGCCCAGGGTATAGGTTTCGATGGTCTGCACCGGGGTGCCGAAATCGGCCACGTCGAGACGGCGCTGCAGGGCCTGGGGCAGTTCGGTGCCGATGAAGTCGACGACCACGCCGTTGGCCTGCTGGCGGATGTTGATCCCCGCCTGCGCATCGGACAGCGTGGTCACGATGCGTGCCTCGCCCGCTGCGCCACGCCTGAAATCGACGTCGCGGATGCTGTGGCGCGCCGTACCGGGTCCCGCCTCGGCAAACCGCGGGCTGACGTTCACCGGCGCCGCACCGGCGCCGACATCGCCCAGCGCGACGAGCAGCGACTTGCCGTCGATCCTGGCGTCGTATTCAACCGCCTTGTTCAGATTCAAAACCAGGCGGGTGCGCGTTCCCGCCTGCACCACGTTGACGCTCGACAGAGGGCCGAGGTTGGCGTCCACCGTGTTGCGTCCCATGGCGTTGCCGGTGTCGGGCAGGTCAAGCGCGATGCGCGGCGGATTGCCTACGGTAAACCCCGCCGGCGTGGCTGTCAGCGCATTCTTGAGGTTGACGCGCACCACGACCTTGCCGCCGGGCAGGGTGGTGGTTTCGACGCTTTGCACTGCGTTGCCGGTGGGCGGCACGTCGGCAGCGCGCACTGCGAGAGGCAGCGCCAAACCAGCGAGCAGGACGATCCCAAACAGTTGGCGGGTCATACGATCTTTCACAAGCTTCAGCCTGCAGAGCGAATGGGTAACGGCGCAGCCGTTGGGTACCCAACGGCCTCCCCCTTGCGGGGAGAAAGTCGGCGTCCCCTTGTGGGACATTTTCTGGGCAATTTTGGGCAATGCGTTCATGTCAGCCTCTTTGGAATTCAGTGCTACGAATCATTCTTGCAAATTCAGGGTGCTGGTGCGCTCGGACCAATCCCCGGCGCTGTCCTGGACGATTTCACGCAGCGTTATCTGGCTATCGTCGATCTGCGTGACGAGGCCGAAATTCTGACCCGCGTAATTGCCTTTCTTGACGTGGTAAATCGCGTTGTCCGGCGTTTTGACCACCGCATGGATGACGCCTTGCCGGGCCAGCACGCCGACCATTTTCAGGGTTTCCAGCGAAAACGCCTCGAGCGGCTCTTTCGGGCGGTTGAAATCGGGCTGCATTCCGCCGCCGCCGCCGCTCGAGAGCTTCCTCGGCTTGAACGGGTCGGGCAGATCGAAGGCGTTGTAGGTGAACGGCTCATAGACCTTGACCTGCGGCAGCGGCTCGATCTTTCCCTGCATGTCGCGGCCGGTCTCGGTAACGAAGGTCTGCAGGTCGTCCATGCTGCCGGCGCCGCAGCCGGCCAGGCCCAATGCCAGTAATACGGGAGCCAGGCGCCTCATTTCTTTTGCTCCTTGGCTTGCTGCTTCCTGGCAATGAGTTCCTCATCGTCCAGATAGCGGTAGGTTTTGACGATGGCATCCATGTTCAGCACGCCATCCTTGGCGGGCTCCATGGCAATGTCCTGCAGGGTGACGATGCGCGACAGCTTGGAGACATCGCTGACGAAAGCCGCAATATCGTGGTAGCCGCCGGTGACTTTGACGCGGATCGGCGTTTCCGCGTAGAACTCGGACGCGGTTTCAGCCTCGGGCTTGAACAGGTCGAACTGCAGGCCGCGCCCCAGTCCCGCCTGGTTGACGTCGGTAATCAGGGCGTCCATCTCCTGCTTGTTGGGCAGCTGCTTCAGCAGCGCGCCGAAGGCCTGCTCGATGTCGGCCAGCTGCTTCTTGTAGGCCTCCAGATTGATGGCCTGGTTTTTCTTGGTGGTGAACACGCCGCGCAGCTCGGTTTCCTTCTGCTTGGCTGCATCCAGCGTCTCCATGCCGCCGCGCCAGTCGAACCACCAGCCCGCCGCCACGATCGCCACGCACAGCACCCCAAGCGCCGCGAGCTTGGTCGGCAGCGGCCAGTCGGCCAGGGTTTTCAGATCGAGTTTGTTGAGTTCGTCCAGGGTCATGCTTTGCCCCCTTTGTCATTCGCGTCGTCCGTCTGCTGGCGGGCCTGCTTGACCGACAGCACGAACTCGTTGGCACGCAGGTTGTTTACCGTGGCGGCCTTGATTTCGACCAGATTGGCCGACTCGAACCAGGGCGAGCTGTCCAGATTGCGCATCAGGGTGGACACGCGCGCGCTCGACTGGGTATAGCCGCTGATGGTGACGATATCGCCCGCCTGCTTGAAGGACCTGAGATAGAGACCATCCGGCAGCAGACGGATCATCTGGTCGAACAGGTGGACGACTTCGGTGCGATTGGATTGCAGGGTCTCGACGACCTGCTTGCGCTCCAGCAGCGCCTGGGTCTGCTCGCGAATTTTCCTGATTTCGCCAATCTGGCCATCGAGCTTGGCGATCTCCTGTTCGAGGAAGGCGTTGCGGGCATCCTGCGCCGACTGGCGGGCGGCGATCAGGCTGTGGCCGAGAATGACGGCAACCACGCCCGCCGCGACGGCGAAGCCGAGCAGGATGTTGAACTGGCGGCGCCGTGCGGCGCGTTTCAGTTCGCGGTGGGGGAGCAGGTTGATGCGGATCATTGCGGGTCGAACCTCCGCATGGCAAGGCCACAGGCGACGAAGAGGGAAGGCGCGTCGGCAGTCAATGCCTGCGGCCGGATTTTGGAGCCGACTGCCATGTTGGCAAACGGGTTGACGACCAGGGTCGGGGTGCCGGTGCGCTGGCTGACCACTTCGTCGATGCCGGGAATCATGGCCCCTCCGCCGGCGAGCAGAATCTGGTCGACCTTGCGGTACTGGGTGGAGGTGGTGAACAGCTGCAGGGCACGGCCGATTTCCATCGCCAGGGTTTCGCTGTAGGGCTGCAGCACTTCCATGTCGTAGCTTTCGGGCAGGGTGCCGCGGCGCTTGGCGTTTTCCGCCTCCTCGCCGGTCATGCCGTAACGGCGCGAAATTTCGTTGTTGAGCTGGTTGCCGCCGAAACCGTGCTCGCGCAGGTAAACCGACTCGTTGTCGTTGAGGATGTTGATGTGCATGTTCTGCGCACCCACATCGATGATCGCCACGGTCTGGCCGTCGCCGCTATTGGGCAGCAAGTGGGCGATCTGTTCGTACGCAGTTTGCGTGGCATAGGACTCGACGTCCATGATGAGCGCCTTGAGTCCGGCGGCCTCGACGGCGGCCACGCGGTCTTCGACCTTTTCCTTGCGCGCGGCGGCCAGCAGGATTTGCACATCGTCCGGGCTGGCGGGCGACGGGCCAAGCACCTGGAAATCCAGGTTCACTTCGTCCAGCGAGAAGGGAATGACCTGGTTGGCCTCGGCTTCCACCTGGTTTTCCAGGTCGACGCCCTTCAGGCTGGCCGGCGCCAGGATTTTCTTGGTGATGACCGCCGATGACGGCAATGCCAGCGCAACGTTCCTGACCCGCGTGCCTAGCGCTTTCCAGGCGGTACGCAAGCTATCGGCCACCTGATCGAGGTTGGCGATATTGCCGTCCGTCACGGCATCCTTGGGCAAAGGCTCGATGACATAGCGCTCCACCCGCAACATCCCCTTGCCGGCGTCGGACAGTTCCACCAGCTTGACCGCAGTCGTGCTGATGTCGAGCCCCAGGATGGGCAGGCTTTTGGCGGACAGCCAGTCCAGATTGATATTCAGGTGCAAGGATTTTCCTTTACGCTTCTATGGGTTGGCGCCTTTTCTTGTTATTATTTTTAGATGCTAGCAACAACACACGGTTTTTAACAGTTTTTTTCTCGCCGCACTGCAAGAGTTGAACAACTGTGTCCAATTTCCAACACCACTAACGCCTATAATCGCCGGAAACTTTAGGCATCGCGTTATCGATCCGGCCCGCCGAAATTTGAAACCGGGCGGCCACCTGGCTTACTGTATGCAGGGGCCTCATCGGATGGGTCAAATCAATAGGCAATTAAAACAGCGGGTTATTGGGATGGCCCCGCTGGCCGGCCTGAGGCCGGAATGGAAAATCGGACACGGATGCTTCGGGCGTTTCCGTGCCGTCTCGACAAAGGAACCGGATGTTTTCCAAATGGTGGCATTACGCATTGGCACTGATCGTCAGCCTTGGCGTAGTCGGCACGGCCCTGGCCGGATTGGCGGCCGCGCTGATTTATCCCAACCTGCCTCCGCTCGAGGCGCTCACCGACTACAAACCCAAGCTGCCGCTGCGCGTCTACACGGCTGACGGCGCCCTGATCGGCGAATTCGGCGAGGAACGCCGCGCCTTCATCGTCATCGACAAAGTCCCGCAATACATGAAGCAGGCGATCATCGCCGCCGAGGACGAGCGTTTCTACACCCATGGCGGCGTGGATACGCTGGGGATACTGCGCGCGGCCGGGTCGAACCTGCTGTCCGGCGGTGCCAAGGAGGGCGCGTCCACCATCACCATGCAGGTGGCGCGCAATTTCTTCCTGTCGAACGAGAAAACGCTGACCCGCAAGCTGTCGGAAGCCATGCTGGCGATGAAGATCGAGCACAATCTGTCGAAGGACAAAATCCTCGAGCTCTACATCAACCAGATCTATCTCGGCCAGCGTGCCTACGGCTTCGAGGCCGCCGCGCGCACTTACTTCGGCAAGCCGATGCACGAGTTGTCGCTGGCCGAGTTCGCCATGCTGGCGGGACTGCCGAAGGCGCCGTCGCGCTACAACCCGGTGGTTAATTTCCCCCGCGCCAAGGCGCGCCAGGAATATGTGCTGGGCCGCATGCGCACGCTCAAATTCATCGACCAGCCCACCTGGCAGGCTGCCGTCAAGCAGAAGCTGGTCATCCGCCAGGCGCGCCAGCAGACCGACGTAAGCGCCGACTACGCTGCCGAAATGGTGCGCCAGGCATTGTTCGAAAAATACGGTGAATCGATCTACAGCTCCGGCTACAAGGCGGTCACCACCCTGAGGCGCGCCCAGCAGGCTGCGGCCAACCTGGCCGTGTGGCATGGCATAGCCGATTACGACCAGCGCCACGGCTATCGGGGACCGGAAAAACAGGTCAGCCTGCCCGCCGACGGCGCGCGACGCGAAGCCGCCATTGCCGGCGCACTGGAAGACCTCTCCCCCGTCAGCGACATGCAGCCCGCCGTGGTCGTGGCCGCCAGCGCCAAGCTCATCCGTGCCCAATTGCGCGACGGCAACGTGATCGACATTTCCGACAACTCGCTGAAGTGGGTGGCCAACTGGGTTGCCGGCAAAAAAGGGCGGCAACTCAGCCCCGGCGCGGTGGTGCGCGTGCAGGCGACGGGCAGCAAGCCGCACTGGAGGCTGGCGCAACTGCCCGAGGTAGAAGCCGCGCTCGTCGCCCTGCACCCGCAGGATGGCGCCATCACCGCGCTGGTCGGCGGGTTCGATTTCAACCGCAACAAATTCAACCGCGTCACCCAGGCCTGGCGGCAGCCGGGGTCGAGCTTCAAGCCCTTCATCTACTCGGCGGCACTGGAAAAGGGCTATACCCCCGCCACCATCATCAACGACGCGCCGCTTTCGCTGGCCGCAGAAGAGGCCGGCGGCACCGCCTGGGAACCGCAGAATTACGACGGCAGCACCAGCGGCCCGGTGCGCATGCGCAGCGCGCTGACCAAATCGCTCAACCTGGTGTCGATACGTATCCTGCAGGGCATCGGTCCGTATTACGCGCGCGACTACATCCGCCGCTTCGGCTTCGACCCGGCGCGCCATCCCCCCTATCTCACCATGGCACTGGGCGCTGGCAGCGTCACCCCGTTGCAGATGGCCGCGGCCTATGGGGTGTTCGCCAACGGCGGCTTCGGCGTCAAGCCCTATCTGATCGACAAGGTGTACGACAAGGACGGGCGGCTGCTGATGCAGGCCAGTCCGCAACAAGCTGGCGGCAATGCGCCGCGCGTGATCGACCCGCGCAATGCCTGGCTGATGACCACCATGATGCAGGACGTGGTGCGTTACGGTACCGCCGCGCGTGCCGGCCAGCTGGGGCGCGGCGACATCGCCGGCAAGACCGGCACCACCAACGACGCGCGCGATACCTGGTTCGCCGGTTACAACCCCAGCCTGGTCGCGATCGTCTGGATGGGGTACGACCAGCCGCGCTCGCTGGGACGGCGCGAGACGGGCTCCCAGTCCGCGCTGCCGATCTGGATGAGTTTCATGGATGTGGCGCTCAAGGGGACGCCGCAGACCGGCTGGGCGATGCCCGGCGGCATCATCAGCGTGAAAATCGACCCGGTCACCGGCGCCCGCCTGCCGGACACCGTGCTGGGTGAATTGCTGGGTGATTTGCTCGGCAACAAAGAGACCGGCATGGTGGAGCACTTTTATCAGGAATTCCCGCCGCCCGAGGCACCGCCCGCAGACTGGAACAGCGATCCGGCCAACCCCTCCGAACCGGCCCGGCCGGTCGCCCCGCCCGGAACTCCGCTATGAAACATCAGGACATGCGCCGCCGCATTGCCCATGCCGCGGCACGCATGCTGGCGGAAGACGGCAGCCTCGATTATGGCAGCGCCAAACGCAAGGCGGCGCGCCAGCTGGGTGCACCCGACAGCAACAACCTGCCCGACAACCTGCAAATCGAAGAGGCGCTGCGCAGCTATCAGGCCCTCTACCAGGCCGACGAAACGCGCGCCCAGCTCACGCTGCTGCGGCAAGTCGCCATTGAATATATGGAACGGCTGGCGGCTTTCGACCCCCACCTGACCGGTCCGGTGCTCAACGGCACAGCAGGGCGGTATGCCGACATCAACCTGCAACTCTTCACCGACGACCAGAAGGATGTCGAGTTCCTGCTGATGCGCCAGGCTTCGCCCTACAAGGCCGGCGAACAGCGTGCACCGGATGCCGCGGGACGCGCCTATCCGCGCTTCATCATCGACGATCCGCGCGCGCCGGTCGACGTTGTCGTCTACCCCGCCGCCGAACTGCGCAATATGAAGCGTTTGCAGGCGGACGGCAGCCCGCGCCGCCTGCGCTTGCCGCAGGTACGGAGCCTGATTTGACCCGCCTCACCGCACCCACTCTGGCATGGAAGATGCTGAATCGCACCACATGACTCTTTCGAGCGAACAACCGTGATTCGATTTTTCCGGCACTACGTGCCCCTGAATTTATTGTTGCTGATGTCGATCGAAGCGCTGATTCTCGGCGGCGCCATCTACGCCGGAGTCAACGCGCGCTTCCTCGACAGCGGTGCGGTCCCGGACGATCTCAGCCCCCTGCTGCCGAAAGCCCTGGCCTTCACCGTCGTCATGCTGGGCCTGATGACCGCGAGCGGTCTTTACGATCTGGAATGGCAGGGCGGCGTGCGCGCGCTGCTGCACCGCCTCGGCCTGAGCTTCGGGCTCGGTCTGGCGGCGATGAGCCTGCTGTTTTATTTCTTTCCCGCCCTGCTGGTCGGGCGGGGCGCCTTCCTGCTGTCGTTCGGCCTGGCGCTGCTGGGCATCCTGCTCAGCCGCGCGCTGTTCATCCGCTGGGCGCGGGCAGGAGCGCTCAAAACCCGCGCCCTGGTGATCGGCACCGGCAGCCGCGCCGCCCATATCGAAGCGCTGCTGGCCAAACGCGGCCATGTCGGCAACGTTCAGGTAATGGGCTACCTGCCGATGGGCGGCAGCCACCATTTCGTCGACCATGCCCGTATTCTCGACACCCAGGAACCGCTGCCCGAACTGGCGCAGCGCCTGCAAATCAGCGAGATCATTCTCGCCGTACGCGACCGCCGCGGCGGCGGCATGCCGGTGCAGGACCTGCTCAAATGCAAGCTGTATGGCATCCGCATCCTCGAACTGTCGAGTTTCTTCGAACGCGAAAACGGCCACTTGCAACTCGATTCGATGAACGCCAGCTGGATGATCCTGGCCGAGGGATTTCATCAAGGCATCGTGCGCGACACCGTCAAGCGGCTGTTCGACCTGCTGGTGAGCGCCGCCATGCTGGTGGTCTGCCTGCCGATCATGGCGCTGACCGCGCTGCTGATCAAGCTGGAAAGCCCCGGCCCCGTTTTGTATCGTCAGGAACGTGTCGGCCAGGGATGCCGCAGCTTCACCATCTTCAAGTTCCGCAGCATGTGCGTCGATGCCGAAAAAGACGGCAAACCGCGCTGGGCCGGCCAGAACGACAGCCGCGTGACGCTCACCGGGCGCTTCATCCGGCGCACCCGCATCGACGAATTGCCGCAGATTTTCAACGTCTTCTTTGGCGACATGAGCTTCGTCGGCCCGCGCCCCGAACGCCCCTATTTCGTGCAGGACCTGACCCAGAAAATCCCCTATTACGGCGTGCGCCACACGGTCAAGCCCGGCATCACCGGCTGGGCGCAGGTGCGCTACGCTTACGGCGCGACCGACGAGGATGCCATGCACAAGCTGCAGTACGATCTTTACTACGTCAAGAACCACAGCCTGTTTCTCGATCTGATGATCCTGTTCCAGACCGCTCAGGTGGTGCTGTGGGGAAAGGGCGTGCGCTGACCGCGCGCGCCTGAGGCCGCCGCCATGCCCGACACCCTGCTCCATCTGGCGGCGGTCGGCTATGGCCTGGCAACCCTGGCCTATCTGGGGCTGTCCGGGCTCATCGTCGCCAGCTGGCGGCGACGGCCGCAGGGACGGCTGCTGGTACTCGCCACCGGACTCAGCGCCGCCTGGGGTGCGCTGTCGGCACTCGCCGCCTGGGGTGCGCTGCCGCCGCGGCTGGAACTCGCCGCCGAAGTGGCGCGCAACGGCGCCTGGCTGGCGCTGCTGCTCTACATCCTGCGGCTGCGCCTGCCGCCGGCCGCCGCGCTGCCCGCGCCACTGCGTTTTATGCGCGTTCTCGGCGGCCTGCTTGTCGGCGGCCTGCTGCTCGCCAGCGCGCTTCCTTTCATCGCCCCGGCCCGGCCGGTGCTGGCACAGTGGGCCGGCAACCTGGGGCTGGTGCTGCTCACCGTGATGGGGCTGGTGCTGGTCGAACAGGTCTACCGCGGCACCCGTCAGGAAGACCGCTGGGCGATCAAGTTTCTCTGCCTGGGGCTGGGCGGATTGTTCGTTTACGATTTCTACCTGCATGCCAACGCCGCGCTGTTCGGCGCGGCGGATGCCCGGGTGTGGGCGGCGCGCGGCTATGTGGCGGCGCTGGTGACGCCACTGATCGCGGTCTCCGCGGCGCGCAACCCGGAATGGGCGGCGCCGGTCGGACTGTCGCGCAGCATGGCGTTCCATACCGCCAGCTTGCTGGGGGCCGGCGCGTATCTGCTGCTGATGGCGGGCGCCGGCTATTACCTGCGCCTGTTCGGCGGCGAATGGGGCGACGTGGTGCAGACCGTGTTCGTCTTCGCCGCCGTCATGCTGCTGGTGCTGCTGATGATTTCCGGCACCCTGCGCGCGCGGCTGCGGGTATTCCTGTCCAAGCATTTTTTCAGCTACCGCTACGACTACCGTGAAGAATGGCTCAACTTCACCCGCACCCTCACCGAAGGCCAGCCTGGCGAGCAGCTCTGCGAACGGGCGGTCGAGGCCCTCGCCAAACTGCTCGAAAGCCCCGGCGGCGCGCTGTGGATGCGCGAGGGCAATGCCGCCTACCAACGCGCCAGCCACTGGAACTGGGCCGACATCACCGGCACCGAACCGGCCGCTTCGCCCTTCATCCGCTGGCTCGCCGGCAAGCAATGGGTGGTGGATCTGGACGAAATGAAAACCCGCCGCGACCTCTACGGCGATCTCGACGCACCGGCGTGGCTTCGGCGCGCCGACGACGCCTGGCTGGTGGTGCCGCTGATGCTGCACGACGAACTGCTCGGCTTTGTCGTGCTCAAGCACTCCCTCGGCAATGTCAGCTTCAACTGGGAAGTCAGCGACCTGCTCAAGGTGGCGGCGCGCCAGGTTGCCGCGCATCTGGCACAGATGCGCGCCTCCAACCAGCTCATCGTGGCGCGGCAGTTCGAATCGTTCAACCGCACCACCACCTTCGTCATCCACGACCTGAAAAATCTCGTCGCCCAGCTGTCCCTGCTGCTGGCCAATGCCGAAAAACACAAGCACAACCCCGAGTTCCAGGCCGACATGCTCGATACCGTGGAAAGCGCCGTCGCCCGCATGAACAAGGTGCTGGCGCAATTGCGGCGCGGCAGCGGCGAAACGCACGCGCAGTCGGTGGCGCTGGCGGACATCCTGACCGAGGCCGTCGCCAGCAAGCAGGCATTCAAGTTGCGGCCCATCCTGGCCTTGCCGCCTTCCAGCCTGCGCGTGCGTGCCGAGCGCGAACGGCTCGTCCGCGCCATCGGCCATCTGCTGCAAAATGCGCTGGAGGCGACGCCGGCGACCGGCGACGTCACGCTGCGCGGATTCGAAGAGTCCGGACAGGCCATTGTTGAAATCATCGACAACGGCAGCGGCATGGACGACGAGTTCATCCGGACCCGCCTGTTTCAGCCGTTCGATTCCACCAAGGGCGCGGGCATGGGCATCGGCGCGTATGAATGCCGTGAAACCTTGCGTGCGCTGGGCGGAACGATCGAGGTGGACAGCACGCCGGGAAGCGGCACCCGCTTCCGTCTCAGCCTGCCGCTGGACAATAATCCCGAAAACCGAGGAGACGCCGCATGAGCGACGCCAAACAAAAGATTCTGCTGGTGGAAGACGATCCCGGGCTGCAAAAGCAGTTGAAGTGGAGCCTCGCCGACTACGAACTGGTGATGGCCGCCGATCGCGACAGCGCCGTCGCGCAGTTGCGCCGCCACGAACCCGCCGTGGTGCTGCTCGACCTTGGCCTGCCGCCCGACGCGGACGGCGCCAGCGAAGGCCTGGCCGCCCTGCAGCAAATTCTTTCGCTCGCCCCAGCCACCAAGGTCATCGTCGTCACCGGCAATCTCGACCGCAGCAATGCGGTGAAGGCGATCCGCCTCGGCGCCTACGATTTTTTCCAGAAACCGTTCGACCCGGACGTGCTGGCGCTGATGATTGCGCGTGCGCTGCATGTCCATGCGCTGGAGGCCGAGAACCGCCTGCTGGCCGCCAGGCAGCGCGGCTCCGCCCTGCAGGGCCTGATCACCAGCAGCGAGCCGATGCTCAAGATCTGCCGCACCGTGGAGAAAGTCGCCCCGGCCAACGCAACCGTACTGTTGCTGGGCGAGTCCGGCACCGGCAAGGAAGTGCTGGCGCGCGGCGTGCACGAACTGTCGCCGCGTGCCGGCAAGCGCTTTGTCGCCATCAACTGCGCGGCGATCCCCGACACCCTGCTGGAATCCGAACTGTTCGGCTACGAAAAAGGCGCGTTCACCGGTGCCGCCAAGCAGACCATCGGCCGCATCGAATACGCCAACGAAGGCACGCTGTTTCTCGACGAAATCGGCGATCTGCCGATGCAGCTGCAGGCCAAGCTGCTGCGTTTCCTGCAGGAACGCGTGATCGAGCGGCTTGGCGGACGCGGCGAGATTCCGGTCGATGTTCGCGTCGTCTGCGCCACCCACCGCGACCTCGCCGACATGATCCGCGAAGGCGGCTTCCGTGAAGACCTGTACTACCGGCTATCCGAAATCACGATAAAGATCCCGCCGCTGCGCGAACGGCCCGGCGACGCAATCCTCCTGGCGCAGGCCTTCCTCGATCGCTACGCACGCGAGCAGGGGCGCAGCATCCGCGGGTTCACTGCCGACGCGCTGGGCGCGCTCGAAGCGCATGCCTGGCCCGGCAACGTGCGTGAAATGGAAAACATCATCAAGCGCGCAACCATCATGGCGGACGGCAGCCAGATCACCGCGGCAGATCTCGGCCTGGACGCCGCCCATGCCGACCCGCAGCCGTTCAACCTGCGCCAGGCGCGCGAAAACGCCGAGCGACTGGCAGTCGGCCGAGCCCTTGCGCACAGCGACGGCAGCATTGCCCAGGCCGCCGAACTGCTCGGCATCACCCGCCCCACGCTGTACGACCTGATGGCGAAAATCGGGATGAAATAAACCTCCCGCCCGCAGCCCGCAACCTCTACAAGGACAATCCCGGAGATGCCCATGCCCCGCCCCGCCGCCCGGCTGTTGCCGATCCTGATTCTGGGTGCCAGCCTATTGACCGCCTGCAGCGAGAAAAGCAGCGCCACCCTGGTGGCCGACGCCAAGGCGCAACTCGCGGCGGGAGATTACAAGACGGCGATGATCCATCTGAAAAACGCCGTGGCGGAGGACAAAAGCAATGCCGAGGCGCGCTATGAACTGGGCAAGCTCTATCTCGCCCAGTTCGATCTGGCCAGTGCCGAAAAAGAGCTCCGGCGCGCCCGTGAGGCCGGCTATGCGGCAGACACCGTCAATCCGCTGCTCGCCCGGGCGCTGCTCGGGCAGCGCGAATACCAGCGCGTGCTGGACGAACTGCCCGCGCCTACCGGCAGCGGCCCCGATGCCGCCACCCTGCTGGCGCTACGCGCCACCGCCGCAATCGGCCTGGGAAACAGGGAAGACGCGCGCCAAACGCTGCAGCGCGCGCTGCAGGCCGCAAGCGACAATGCCGAGGTCCATCTGGCGCTGGCGCAGCTGGCATTGGCCGACGGCGACGCCGGCAAGGCGATGCAGTATCTTGACCAGGCTTTGCGGCTCGACCCCGTGCACCACGAAAGCCTGTTGCTGAAGGGCGACCTGCTGCGCGCCACCGGGAAATCCGCCGAAGCCGTCGCGGTCTATCGCGAAGCCGTCCGGATCGCTCCCCGGCATGCCGGCGCCCGGCTGGCCCTGGCGGGGATCGCCATCGCCGACGGCAAGCTGGCCGAAGCGCGCAAGGAAGTCGGCGCCGCCTTGAGCATCGCCCCCCACAATCTGCAGGCGCGCTACACCGAGGCGCTGATCGACTTCCGCGAAAAGAAGACCGAATCCGCGCGCGACCACCTGGCAGCCGTGTTGAAAGCCGCACCCGAATTCGTGCCCGCGCTGCTGCTGGGCGGTTTGGTCGAATACGCACTGGGCAATCTGCAAACCGCCGAAACGCATCTCAACAAGGTGGTCAAGACAAACCCGGACAATCTTTATGCGCGGCGCCTGCTGGCCGCCGCGCAGTTGCGCCTGGGGCGCCCCGACGATGCGGCGCACACGCTGGCCCCTGCGCTCAAATCGGCCAGCCAGGATGCCGGCGTATTGGCCGTCGCCGGCGAAATCGCTTTGGCCAAAAAAGATTTTGCGCAAGCCTCGGCCTATTTCGAACAGGCTGCCCGGCGCAACCCGGACAGCGCCGCCATCCGCACCGAGCTCGGCATTTCACGGCTGGCCCAGGGCGACAGCCGCGCCATGGCCGACCTGCAAACCGCCGCTGGAATGGAAGGCGCCAACAGCCGGGCCGACACCGTCATCATTCTCAGCCAACTGGAACGCAAGCAGTTCGATGCCGCGCTGGCCAGCATTGCCGCGCTGGAAAAGAAGCAAGCCGCCAATCCGCTCACCTGGAACTATCGGGGCGCGGCCTATCTCGGCAAACAGGACGTGGGCCGCGCGCGCGACAGCTTCAGCCAGGCGCTCAGACTCGATCCCGCATTTTTCCCCGCTGCCGCCAATCTGGCGCAGCTCGACTTGAAAGACGGCCGGCCTGACGCCGCACGCGGGCGCTTCGCGGACATTCTCAAGGCCGATCCCAAACACCTCGACGCCATGCTCGCGCTGGCCGACCTCGGGCTGCACGGCCGGGATGAGAAAGTCTACGCAAGCTGGCTGGAAAAAGCCGCCGCCGCCCACCCGCAGGCACTGCAGCCGCGGATCGCGCTGGCACGCTATCGGCTCGCCAGGGGCGACAAGAACCAGGCGCTCGCTGCCGCGCGCGAAGCCGTCAATGCCTGGCCCGACAACCCGGCCGCGCTCGACCTTCTCGGCGCCGCCCAGCTGGCACTGGGAGACACCGCCAACGCGCTGGGGAGCTACCGAGCTGGTCGAGCGCCAGCCCGGCCAGGCCGCCCCACTGCTCAAGCTCGCCACCGCACAGATCGCTGCCCAAGATCTCGCCGGCGCGCGCAGCGCCCTGCAAAACGCCCTGCGCATCCAGCCCGGCCTGCTCGATGCGCAGATGATGCTCGGCGGCGTCGAGCTGCGGGCGGCGCGGCTCGACGAGGCGCAAAAAATCGCCCTGCAAGTGCAGCAACAGAAACCCGACCACCCGGCCGGTTTCACCCTTGCGGGCGACACCGCGCTTGCGCGCAAGGATTACCCTGCCGCGCTGGCGGCGTTCGAACGCGCGCAC
>MKUE01000009.1 GCA_001897675.1 Thiobacillus sp. 65-1059
CCGAACTATACGGCCACCGATCCTGCTTCCAGCTACTACATGGGCGGCACAGGTAGCCTGACGGCGCCAGCCACGGCGGGGGTCACTGGCTGTACATCTACCGCAGGAACGGCAGATCCCGATCCTCATACCCACGGGAAGTGCGAAGGCGTCAGGATGCTGATGAATGACCCTGGCAAGAAGAACGTGATGTTCCCGCTCAACTCCACAACCGATCCGCTGGTTGTCAAACGCAACATGGTGTCGGGCGATGCTGAGACATATCTCGGCAGCCTGATCGTGAGCGGGGGTTATGCCGGATGCGCAGTGAAGACGGTCAAGGATCCGGACAAGTATGAGACAGAAACATGCAATCAATATCTGACCGCAGGGGAAGAGCAGTGCGAGGAAGTGCTGTCGGTCATCGTAACGACCAAGTTCTGCACCCCTGGTGAAATCCTCTTCGCATACAGCACTTATAAGGGAGACACGATCCGATTGATCTGCGATCCAGACCCCTCAAAGATAAGAGTTACGGGCAATTTCAACGGGTGGTGCTATTGGGACTACAGCGCGTATCAGCACCTGGCTTTCGTGAGCGTGGAACCCACACCCACAGTCTTGCAAAAGGGAATCGTTGCCTATTACAAGACAGGGAAAGGCGGGACTGGTCCAATCAAAGGCCCAATAGCCACCATGCATCCAGATGTGACTCCAAACAACGTGTTGTTCGGCAGCTATTACCGCCGTGGATGCATGCTGGAATTGAAACCCAGCACCTGTGATTTGAGCAATGAAACCTGCACATTCAATCTGCGTTTCATCAATCAGTACAACTGGGATGATAGCTACTACCCCGACATTGATGTTGCCGTAACCACGCCGCCAATGAATACCCCTCAGCACCACGCTGAAGAGGATGTCTGGGATAACCAATGTACGGCGCTGGAGGCCAGGCTTCCATGATGCCGCTAACCTTGATGCGGCTGGTAGCCCGGCTACTCATCGTCACACTCCTGTTCCCCTTGCTCTCGTCTCCGGTGCTGGCAGGGGATGGCACCTGCGCAAAGAATTCCAGGGTCTGCATCGAGGGGCCGGAAACGCGCACGATAAGCGGCTACCCGGTGACTCGCGATTGCTGGAAATACGAAAGCAAGTA
>MKUE01000010.1 GCA_001897675.1 Thiobacillus sp. 65-1059
TCATGATGGCGTCGTTCAACGCCACCTGCGACAGGGTGAAGTAGGGGTCGCCGCCGGTCAGTCGGCTCCACACGAACACCATCGCGGTGCACGGCGCGGCGGCCAGCAGGATCAGCCCGGCGACGTAGCTGTCGAGCTGTTCTGCCGGCAGATACGGCGCAAATAAATGCCGGATGAAGAGCCACGCCAGCAGCGCCATCGAGAACGGCTTCACCGCCCAGTTGACGAACAGCGTGACGCCGATGCCCTTCCAGTACGAGCGCACCTGGTGCAGCGCGGCAAAGTCGATCTTCATCAGCATCGGGATGATCATGACCCAGATCAGCAGGCCGACCGGAAGGTTGACCTGCGCGACTTCCATCCGCCCGAGCGCCTGGAACGGCGCCGGGAAAAGCTGGCCCAGCAGCACCCCGGCGACGATGCACAGCGCCACCCACAGGCTGAGCCAGCGCTCGAACACGCTCATCGGCGCCGCTGCGCCGGCCATGCCGGCAGCACGCTTGCCGATCACCCCGCACTGCGCGCTCATGTTGTCTTCCCGATAAGTTGTACCGCCTGCTGCAGCTTGATCCTGTCCAGCGTGGCGAACGGCAGGCTGACGAACATGGAAACTCGCCGTTGCATCTGGTTCATGGCGTCGACAAAGGCATGGCGCTTATGATCGTCGCCACCCTCTGCCGCCGCCGGGTCGGGGATGCCCCAGTGCGCGCTCATCGGCTGCCCCGGCCACACCGGGCAGACTTCGCCCGCCGCCTTGTCGCACACGGTGATGACGAAATCCAGCCGCGGCGCATCGGCTTGCGCGAATTCGTCCCACGGCTTGCTGCGCAGCTCGCCGGTAGGGAAATGGTTTTTTTCCAGCAGCGCCAGTGCGAACGGGTTGACCCGTCCGGCAGGATGGCTGCCTGCGCTGAAAGCCCGGAAGCGCCCCTTGCCGAGATTGTTCAATAGCGATTCGGCCAGGATGGAACGCGCCGAATTGCCGGTGCACAGGAAGAGCACGTTATAGACGGGGTCAGCCATCGCAGGTCTCCGGGTTCAGCTGGCGGCCTGCAAGCCGAATTGGTCCCGCACCGCTGAAACCAGCCGGCTGCGGATGTCGTCGCGCACCGCGAGAAAGCTCTCCAGCGGCTCGCCGTGCGGATCGTGGAAAGGCAGATGAATCGCCGGGATCGGCCTGGGGAAGATCGGGCAGGCTTCCTTGGCGTTGTCGCACACCGTCACCACCAGGTCGATGGCCTCGGTCATCACCGCGTCGATGTCCTTCGGATGCAGGCCGTCGGTGTTCAGACCCGCATCCTTCAGCGCGGCGATCGCGCCGTCGGCCACCTTGGGCTGCGGCCGGGTGCCGGCGGACAGCGCGCGCACCTGGCCGGCGAGATCATGGTTCAGCAGCACTTCGGCCATCTGCGAGCGGCAGGAATTGCCGGTGCACAGCACCAGCACGGTATAGGGCTTTTCAGTCACGAGGGATCCTTGATGAAATGAAGATGGATAAAGGGAAGTTCAGCGGCAGAAGCCAACGGTCGCGCGACTGCGATATGCCGTGAAGACGGTTCACGTCGACGCCTTGTCGGTGGCGCAGGCCGGCGAACACACCGGCGAGCAGGGATTGCCGCCGCAGCAGTTTTCGGTGAGAAAACCGAGCAGCGCGTTCATGGTGGCGAAATTGGCGGTGTAGATGACGAAGCGTCCCGCCTGCTGCGAACTCACCATGTCGGCGTGCGACAGCTCCTTCAGGTGGAACGACAGCGAAGACGGCGGAATGCCGGTGAGTTCGCCGATTCTGCCGGCGGCCAGACCGGCCGGACCGGCCTGGACCAGCGCACGGAAGACGGCCAGGCGGGAATCCTGGGCCAGGGCGGCAAGGGCGGCGACAACAGCTTTCGTTTCCATGTTTCAATGGTATTTGAAATATGGAATTCAAGGCAAATGAAATTTCGATGAATTCGGAAAATAGATCTGCGGGAGCCCCATCGGCCCGAGGGCGGGCCTCCTACGTAACCCCCCGCCCTTGTAGGAGCGGCGCCCTCGCCGCGATTTTCGAACCGGCGCGAACAACCACCCCATCGGCCCGAGGGCGGGCCTCCTACATAACCCACACTCGCCGCGATTTGCGTACGGCCACCCTTACAGCCACACAGCATCCCAATGCGGGTAATCCCCGATCCGCTGGACCAGGCCTGCACGCAAGGGATTGGCAACGATGTACCGGGCCAGCTTCGCCAGGTCTTCCTCCTGGCGCAGGGCATGGTCATGAAATCCGCTCTGCCAGATTCGTCCCCCCAACCCATGCGCCGTCACGGCTTTGACCGCACCGACCACGTTCGACAATGCTGTCGTACCTTCCAACTGCAGCAGCCAGTGCATGTGATCGGGCATGATCACAAAAGCCAGTGTCGTCGCATCGCCGCGCGCCTGGGCTTCCCGCAGCGCATTGATCAGCACGCGCGCCGGGCGCAAATCGGAAAAAACCGGCTGCCGGTCGAAGGTGACAGTGGTGATGTGGTACACCTGCCTGGGCAGGGATACCCGTCCTTTGCGCAAATCCTTTCCGTGCGGCATGGTGTTTTGTGGCGGCATGGCTGGCTCAAGATAAGGAATGGACTATTTCGACTTGTGCAGCCCACCCACAACACCAACACGTAGGAGCGGCGCCCTTGCCGCGATTTGCGGGCCGACGCGAACACCCATCGGCCCGGGGCGGGCCTGCTACGTGACCCGCGCCCCATTGTAGGAGCGGCGCCCCGCCGCGATTTGCGGGCCGACGCGAACACCACCCCATCGGCCCGGGGGCGGGCCTCCTACATAACCCGCGCCCCATTGTAGGAGCGGCGCCCCGCCGCGATTTGCGGGCCGACGCAAACACCACCCCATCGGCCCGGGGGCGGGCCTCCTACATAACCCGCGCCCCATTGTAGGAGCGGCGCCTTTATACCCTCTGGGTGCTCGCCGCGATTTTCGGACCGGCGCGACCACCACGGCATCGGCCCGAGGGCGGGCCTCCTACCATCGGGCCAAGGGACGCTCACGCCTCCAGCATCTGCCGCGCCGCCGCCTCGGCCACCCTGATGCCGTCCACCCCGGCCGACAGAATTCCGCCGGCGTAGCCCGCGCCCTCGCCCGCCGGATACAGGCCTTTGACATTGACGCTCTGGAAATCGTCGCCGCGGGTGATGCGCAGCGGCGACGAGGTGCGCGTCTCGACGCCGGTGAGCACCGCGTCCTTCATGGCGAAGCCCTTGATCTGGCGGTCGAACGCCGGCAGCGCCTCGCGGATCGCCTCGATGGCGTAGTCCGGCAGGGTGGAGGCCAGATCGGTGAGATGGACGCCGGGCTTGTACGAGGGCTCGACGCTGCCGAGCCGGGTGGACGGCCTGCCATCGAGAAAGTCGCCGACCAGCTGGCCCGGCGCGTCGTAATTGCCGCCGCCCAGTTCGAACGCGCGCGCTTCCAGGCGGCGCTGCAGTTCGATGCCGGCCAGCGGGTCGTCGCCGGGGAAATCCGCGGGCGTGATGCCGACGACAATGCCGGCGTTGGCGTTGCGCTCGTTGCGCGAATACTGGCTCATGCCGTTGGTCACCACGCAGTTCGGCTCGGACGCGGCCGCCACCACCGTGCCGCCGGGGCACATGCAGAAGCTGTACACCGCACGGCCGTTCTTCGCATGGTGCACCAGCTTGTAGTCGGCCGCGCCGAGCAGCGGGTTGCCCGCGTTCGGCCCCAGCCGCGCGCGGTCGATCAGCGACTGCGGATGCTCGATGCGAAAACCGACCGAGAATGGCTTGGCTTCCATGTGGATGCCGCGCGCGTGCAGCATCCCGAAGGTGTCGCGGGCGCTATGGCCGAGCGCGAGGATGACGTGTTCGCTGGCGAGCGTTTCGCCGCTCGCCAGCGTCACCCCGCGGATATTTTTACCATCTGGGCCGTCCTCGATCAGCACATCGCTGACGCGCTGCTGGAAGCGGATCTCGCCGCCCAGCGCCTCGATCTGGTGGCGCATCGCCTCGACCATGCCGACCAGGCGGAAAGTGCCGATGTGCGGCTTCGATACGTACAGAATCTCCTCCGGCGCGCCCGCCTTGACGAACTCGGTCAGCACCTTGCGGCCCAGATGCTGGGGATCCTTGATCTGGCTGTAGAGCTTGCCGTCGGAAAACGTCCCCGCCCCGCCCTCGCCGAACTGCACGTTGGACTCGGGGTTGAGCACGTGCTTGCGCCACAGGCCCCAGGTGTCCTGGGTGCGCTCGCGCACCGCCTTGCCGCGCTCCAGCACGATGGGCTTGAATCCCATCTGCGCCAGCACCAGCGCGGCGAAGATGCCGCAGGGGCCGAAGCCGATGACGAGCGGGCGCTCGCGCAGATTCTCCGGCGCATGGCCGACGAACCGGTAGTCCATGTCCGGCGCCGGCGCGAGGTGGCGGTCGTTGCGGAATTTCTTCAGCAGCGCCGCCTCGTTCCTGACCTCGACATCGACCGCGTAGATCAGCAGCAGCGCGTGCTTTTTTCGGGCATCGTAGCTGCGCTTGAAAATGCTGAAGCCGACGAGCGCGTCGTCCGCCAGTTCCAGGCGCTGCAGGATCGCCGCGCGCAGGGCCTCGGGCGGATGGTCGAGCGGGAGTTTGAGTTCAGTCAGTCGCAGCATGTGTTTTTAAACGTATCGGTTGAAACAGTCATCGCAAAGCCCGCAGCGCCGTGGCGACCCATCGCCCCGAGGGCGGGGCTCCTACAAAAAACCACCGCGATCCGTGCGGGAACGCCTGAACGACGGACCATGGCAACCTTGTAGGAGCGGCGCCCTCGCCGCGATTTGCGGGTCCCTGTCAAACCACAGATCCTTCGCCCCGGGGGCGGGCCTCCTACAAAAACCACCGCCCGATCGCTACACCACCGTCTCCCGGCCCTCAGCTCATGGCTTTCACGAACTCCAGCACCCCCATCCCGGCGGCGCGCCCGCTGGCGAAGCAGGCCGTCAGCAGATAGCCGCCGGTGGGCGCTTCCCAGTCGAGCATCTCGCCGGCGCAGAACACGCCCGGCAGAGCGCGCAGCATCAGGTGCGCGTCGAGCGCCTCGAAGCGCACGCCGCCCGCGCTGCTGATCGCTTCGTCGAGCGGGCGTGGGGCGACGAGCGTGAGCGGCAGCGATTTTATCGCGTGGGCGAGTTTGATTGGGTCATTCAATTGCGCCTCCGCCAGGATTTCGCGCAGCAGCGCCATTTTCACGCCTCGGATTCCGGCGCGGCTTTGCAGATGGCTGGACAGCGAACGCGCGCCGCGCGGATGGGCGACCTCGGCGGCGACCCGCGTCAGTGTCTTGTCGGGCGCCAGATCGAGTTGCACCGTCAGCGCCCCCTGCGCGGCAATCGCATCGCGCAGCGGCGCCGACAGCGCATACACCAGGCTGCCCTCGATGCCGCCATCGGACAGCATCAGTTCGCCACGGCGCTCATGCGGCTGCCCGGCGGTGTCGGTGAAACGCAGCGCCACGGTTTTCAGCGGCTGCCCGGCGAAGCGGCTGCGCAGGTGTTCGCTCCAGCCGCCCGCCACATCGAAGCCGCAGTTCGACGGCAGCAAGGGGGCCAGCTCGACCCCGCGCTGCGCCAGCAGCGGCATCCATGCGCCGTCCGACCCCAGCTTCGCCCAGCTGCCGCCGCCCAGCGCCAGCACCACCGCATCCGCCTGAGCGAACTGTTCTCCTTCGGGGACGCCGAAGCGCAGCACGCCCGTTTCGCTCCACCCCAGCCAGCGATGCCGCACATGGAACCGCACCCCGGCTTCGCGCAGCCGGTGCAGCCACGCGCGCAGCAGCGGCGCGGCCTTCATGTCCCGGGGAAACACGCGCCCCGACGAGCCGACGAAGGTCTCGACCCCCAGTCCGTGTATCCACTCGCGCAGCGCGGCAGGGGGAAAGCCTTGCAGCAGCGGCTTGATCGCGGCAACACGCGCGCCGTAACGCGACAGAAAAACGTCGAACGGCTCGGAATGGGTGATGTTCATCCCGCCCACCCCGGCCAGCAGGAACTTGCGCCCCAGCGACGGCATGGCATCGTACAGGTCGACCCGCACGCCACCCTGCGACAGGGCTTCGGCGGCCATCAGGCCGGCCGGGCCGCCACCGATAACAGCAACAGCGCTCACGGATGAATTGAAGGGATTGAGCAGCGCATCATGCATCTTCGCCCCACATCCCCGGCCCCTCAGGGTGCCGGGCCGGAACCACTACTGGCTTGCTTCCTTCAGTGATAGTCATCTTCGCGCTGATGGCGGATAGCAAGGATGGTGACGATCTCGTCGTTTTCTATTTCGAACAATGCAACGTAGCCGGCGGCCCCGAACGGGATCACCATTTCACGCAAAAATGGATTATTTGGAACTGCTTTTCGACAGGTAAAAGGGAATTCCTGAAGAACCACAATGCTCTTGCCAATGGCTTCGCGTGCCAGGCTTGCAGCGTGCGGGTCACGCTCCAGCAAAAAGGCATATAGCCGATGCAGATCGTCCCGCGCCGCCCTGGTGTAGCGAACGCGATAGCTCACTTGCCCGGCTTGGCTCGCGCCTTGCCGACCATTCCATCCAGTTCGCGCAAGACCTCGTCAGCGGTGAAGTACTCGCCCGTCCGCTGCGCCTCATCTCGTGACGCCAGGCCACGAACAATAAACGCCTGCTGCGCCCGCCGGTGATCAATGCTGATGCGCAAGGACTGCTCGACAAAGCTGGAGAGGGTTTCCCCTTCCTGCAGGACGCTTTCGGCAGCCTGCCTTAGCTCGGGATCGACACGGAGCGAAGGGATAGTGGCAGTTTTCATGAACGACTCCTTGCGTTGCATTTGCAATGCAGTATGCCGACCTCATGAAGACAAGGCAAGCTGCGTGTGCCGGGTCGGAAGGCCCACACTCTGGGCGAAGGCTTACTCCACTGAGGCTGGCGGTGAATGCGCTTCGCAATCACCCGTGCGTCTGGCCCTGCCGGCGCAAAGGCACGATCAGGCGCATCAACTTCCAGGCATGCTGCACTCCATAGAAATAGAGACCAAACACGGCAAGAAAGCCATAGAACAGCACCGCATCCGACACGCCCCAGCGCCAGCCGAAATACCCGACCAGGCCGAACGCGACCGCGACCAGATGGATGAAGCGCACGACCTGATTGTCGGTATACCCCACGCGCAACAGGATGTGGTGGAGATGGTCACGGCCGGGGTGAAAAGGACTTTTGCCCTTGAGCATGCGGCGCAGCATCAGGCTCACCGTATCCAGCAGCGGAATGGCGAAAAACCACAGTGCCGCTGCCGGCGGCAGCGGATTTTTCTCTGCCTGCGTAACCCTGATGGCAGCCCAGGCCAACAAAAAACCCAGCATCAAGCTGCCGCAATCGCCCATGAACACCTTGGCACGGCGCTGCCAGGGCAGGCGCATGTTGAAGCATAGAAAGCCCATCAACGCCCCCCCCAGGATCAGCAGGGCAACGAGCGTCCTTTCCCTGCCCGAGAAATCGGCCGCAAGGGCGAGGAAAATGGTCGCAATCAAGGCCAGCCCGCCCGCCAGACCATCCATGCCGTCGGAAAGATTGAGCGCGTTGGCCATGCCCACCACCGCAAAGACGGTAAAGGGCACGGCCAGCGCGCCCAGCGCGACGGGGCCAAAGCCGAACAAGTCGCCAAGACTTGTAAGCTGCGCCCCGGCAAACAAGGCCATGATCAAGCCCGCAACGCCCTGCGCCAGAAAACGCCTCCTCACCGACAGCCCGGTCCGGTCATCCAGAAAGCCGACGAGAACAATGATCGACAGCGAGGTGAGCAGCCCCCAGAAAATGTCAGTGCCCGCAAGATGCCAGGCAGTGGATACCGCCACCGCAAAAAACATCGCCAAACCACCCACCACCGGGATCGCGCCCTGATGATGTTTGCGTTCATCGGGGTGGTCGAGCCATCCGTAATGATGCGCTGCCCAGATCAGGGCAGGCGTCGACAGCAACGTGAGGAACAACCCAAAGAACCACTGCATTCGCTTGCCATTCCCAGCTTATTTTTCAAAAAACCCCGAGGGAAGATTTACGGCCAGGCAGGAACAAACCTAAACAACCCTTCCCAGGAACATCCTCAATGAGCAGAGTACTTGCCGGCCCCGTCCTGGCCCAACGTCTACCCTTACGAAAAAACGGGCGGCCCATCCGGCACAGGCGGCGTATCCCCTTCCTTTTCAGGGAAGCCACATGAACCGTGTGGATTATACAGGGATGGTACGAAAGGACCACGAAGGGCATCCGGGCTCGTTCGTCCCGCCCAGACCAAGCTGCGCCCGTCCCTCCGCGCCCTTTGAGCCTATTCAACCAACCAGAAACTCATCCCTCGCCCGCCCCTTGGCCATTTCATCCGCCAGCCACTTCGGCGCGCGACCACGGCCCGACCAGGACTCACCGGTGGCGGGATTGCGGTACTTGGCAGCCACTGCCGCACGCGACCTGGACTTTTTCGCCCCGCCCCTCAGGTCCGCAAGGGTGATCCCGTACTCCCTCATCTTCGCCTGGATCTCAGCCACCACAGCGGCGATTTCGGCGCGACGCGCCGCCTCGGCCTGCTGCAGCAGGGCTTCCGCCTGGGCCTTCAATTCCTTGTATGTCGCCATTTCTCATCCTTTCGTAAATAAATCAAATCAACGCAGCTCAGTTCAATCAAACACTCATGGTAAACAGGCATCCCTAACGCCCGAGAAACTGTGGCAACTTGCTTAAGTTTTTCCAGGCCAATGAGCCAATTCCTCCAACCCCATTGCGTCTCAATGCCCGTAAATCCTCTCTCGATTTGCGTACGATATTTCGTATAGAGCGATTACTGGCACCGCCCACGCGCATCTTCACCAGCACATCAGGAATATAGCGCACCCCCACCCCGCCCCGGCCCAACAAGCGAAGGATGAAATCGTAGTCGGCGGCAATCCGGAAAGACGTATCAAACAGCCCATGCTGCTCATATACATCGCGCCGCACATACAGTGTCGGATGGGGCGGCATCCACCCCCAAGCCAGGCGACGCCCGGAAAAAACACCCGAACGCCAGTAGCGCACCACCTGATCGGGATTGTCCTTGCGCACATAGAGCAGATCGCCATATACCGCCTCCACCTCTGGATCTGCGAAGGCAGCGGCAATCCGCGACAGCACATCCGGATTGGCGAACAAGTCGTCGGAATGCAGAAAACCCACTACATCGCCGCTGGCGCGCCCAATGCCCTTGTTCAGCGCATCGTAAATGCCACGATCCGGCTCGCTCACCAGCACAGCCAACCGGTCTGCATAAGACCGCAGCACCTCCAGCGTACCATCGGTCGAGCCACCGTCGATGACCACCAACTCGATATTTGCACCCACCTGCCCAAGCGCCGAATCGAGTGCAGCAGAAATGGTCTCGCAGTTGTTGCAGACTGCGGTGATGATAGAAATTTTGATCATCAATGACTCACCCTGGACTAGCGCCCAAGCTTTTGTAAACGGCCAAGGTACCCTCATGCGTTTTATCCCATGAGAAATGCTTGGAGACCTCAAATCCTTTTGACACCATCTGGTTTCGATACTCGACAGAGGCCAAGCGGAGCACGGAATCCGCCAAAGCACGCGGATCCGCATCGGCGGCAACCGTCAAGGCGTCGCCCCCAACCTCCATAATCGCTTTGCATTGGGTACTGACCACCGGACATCCAGCACGCATGGCCTCCACCACAGGAATACCAAACCCTTCATAACTGGATGGATAAACCAAACAAAGCGCACGATTATAGTGTTCGTTCAAGGCCTCATCCGTGACAAATCCCAGGTGCTTGATCCTGCGTTTCGTACCGACTGGCATAGCAGCCAACTCTTCAGCGCGCAGCGCACCGCCACCTACACAGTGCAATTCCAGATCGGGCAACAACTCCATAGCCGCCAAGAGTTGCATGAAGTTCTTGTAGCCGCGCCGCTCGCCGACATAAAGTACATATGGAGGAACCGGCGCTGCGCTTAGTGAAAGCGGACAAAAAACATCTGAAACGCCGTTGTGAATCACGTGAACTGCCTGCCCCGGTATTTCACCGACGAATTCC
Source organism: Thiobacillus sp. 65-1059 (assembly GCA_001897675.1). Lineage (GTDB taxonomy): Bacteria > Pseudomonadota > Gammaproteobacteria > Burkholderiales > Thiobacillaceae > Thiobacillus. Next base: position 10,076 of record MKUE01000010.1, read on the forward strand.
AGCATGTCCTGGCGGGTCGATTCCGAAATACAGATCACGGCCTGAGCGGCGCGGATGGCTGCATGCTTCTGATGCATATGCACCCAGCGCTTAGGCCCCCTTGCATACCGCTCATAAACAAAATCATGCACTGTAACGACAGAGGGGATGCTGTTGATACTTGGGCGACGGTAGTAGCTTGAATGAAAAATAGCCGAGGCAGTGTGCACACGACACAGTCTGTAACGCTCTAAAATTCTTGCATCGCGTGATAAGAGATTACCACCTTGTGGCATTTCAAAAGATTGGCAAGTTGGATCTTCTATAAGAATATCTGCACTAACATTAGCACTGCTCAAACAACGCAAAAGTTCATGGAAATAAACACTAATTCCGCCATATCTCTGTATAGAGAACACGATTCCATCAAACAATATATTCATATGGCAAATCTAGTGCGCCAAATACTGAAAAAACGGTTTGACCCGGCCAACTAGTCTAGCAACCATTTTGTTTTATATTTTTTTCCGGCAATTTATTGCGCAATCTACGCAGCGCATGAGGAATGAAATAAATAGTCAGCATCAAGGTTGGAGAAAAGTATCCAACGCCTCGAATCATCATTTCAACCACAAATATATAGGTGGAACACAACGGGATGACTGCGATTGCATCGTTTACATTTAATTTTAATTTAAGTTCACGACGCACCCTGATACCGGACCATATCGCCAATATCAATAAAAACAATCCTACAATGATCCCGGCAAACCCAAACTCACCACCCATCTTGGAAAACAAGAAGCCGCCATCAAATCTATTCAGATCTATCTCATTTGTTAATACCCTGATAATCTCAGTAGCCACGCCAGGCGGCTCGTTCCCTAGATTCTGAAAACCAATTCCAACCCCATTAGTCGCAGAGTTTGCCGAAATTAAACTTTCCCATCCCTGGATATATACAAGGCGAGAAAGATTTTCTGTCTCACCGCTTACCAAGCGGTCTGTGAAATAGACAAGACTCTCAGGATATGATGACAAAATATAGCCAGTAACAGTAACCGAAGCCAATACCAGAAACAATAACGCCCGAACTGAAACCACAATCAACAAGAACAAAACCGCAACAGCAAGCATTGTGACGTTCGGCAAACCAAGCGCCAGAAAAAAGCTGGTCGACACCACGAGCAATCGCCCCTTCTGTCTCATAAAGACAAGTGCAAGTGACGCAATTTGCGCATATGCCAAAGTAAAGTGACTTGGCTCAGAGAATGGGAAAATTGGTTGATTAAGTCCTAGGAAAGGCCCAACACGAATTGGCGACACAACGCCGATCACGCCAATCACAACAAAAATCAAATATGTCCACTTTAACTCTCTGGAAACACTACTGGCCTGACGAGAAAAATAATAGTGAAGCACTGTCGGCACAGCAAAGGCCAGTATTACCAGGCCAACGATGGCCAAACCCTGTTTTTGGGTAAATGGTTGTTGCGCCGCAAAGTGTGAAACAACGATGGAAATGACCGCCAGCGCCAGGATCGAAAGATAAGTTCGGGAAAACTGAACCTGGCGCTTAAGATTCAACAACAAAGTCGAAAACATCGCTGTAAGCGCGGTAAAAAGCAGCCCAATCGCGAGTGAGGGCAATGAAAAGAGGACCATCAAAAATGATGGCATGCATAACCATGCCGCGAGCAAATAATTCATTTTGGAAAGTGCTGCAACAATAGACGCCGAATACTTAATTTAAATAGCGCCAAAAAATAATCGAGAGTTGCGGTCAACGCCCCGCATGCATGGGTAGAAACTTTAGCCGCTCTTGTTTCCTTTAGTGCGAAAAGTGCCTGATTGTTGCTGATGCCGCCGTCCCCCATCGTTACAGTGACAACATCAATGAATCCGGCTTTTAAGTTTTTTCCGGCTCTCAGCAAGAATTCGTAATCTCCGACAATCCTGAATGACGTGTTATACCGTCCATACCGGCTGTACAGGTCCCGTCGGTGCAACGAACCCACGTGCGCCACAGTCATGTATCTTCTGAATTTAGGCCAGCGCCATGGTCTGCCAATTACCCTGCCATGTCGTTTGCCGAAGGCTACACGCGAGCTCCAGTATTCAACCTCCGGGAATCTATTGATTTGCTCAAGGTATGCTGCGAAGGCAGCCGGCTCGACAATGTCATCCGCCCCCACGTACGCGATGAACCTTCCCTGCGACGCATCAATCGCCTTATTCCATGCATCGTAGATTCCGTTATCCCGCTCACTAATCCAGTAGGCGAGATGGTGCTCATGCTCGCGAATGATATCGACGGCGCCATCTGTTGAGCCGCCATCGATGATGACGTACTCGACGTCATCGCCAAGCTGGGGAACGATGCTTTCAATGGTCTTCCTGAGCGTCCTGGCGCCATTGAAAACCACAGTCACAACTGAAATGAGCGGCACGCGCCCAGGGTCGGGGGCGCGTGCCGCCAGGGGAGCCGGTGTCTGCTGGCGGACAGCAAGTTCGGCCTCAGAGGTGATCATGTGTCATTCTCGATATTCAAATGCGGGAAGTTTAAACGGGAGGCTTGGCGAACCACTCCGCAAGAATGCAGCCGGCTCGGCCATCAGGCTCTATCCTTCATCCCCGCTGTTTGCTCTGTTCCCGGGATTGGATTTCCGAGTACAGCTTTAACAATTTCGGCATGACCGCATCGGATGAAAAGTGGCCGTACGCCCAAGAAAATCCCTGCTTTGCCAGCCGCGATCTTTTCTCATCATGCTCGATCAGGTCAATGCAGGCCGCCGCGATCGACTCCGGCGATTTCACGTCCGCCAGAATTCCGGCATCGCCATGATTCAGCACCCACGGCACCGCCCCGCTATGCCTTCCCCCAACCACGGGCACCTCTCTCACCATTGCCTCGATCAGCGTATTCCCGAAAGACTCTTCGAGTGAGGGGTGAACCAACAGCCCGCACTGTCGAATCAGCGTGTCGATCTCAGCCGAATCAAGCGCCCCCATGAAGACCACGCCCCTCTCCAGACCTTGTTCCCGCGCCCAGCAGTGGACCTCGCCATTGTGCTCATGAGCCGTTCCGGCCAGATACAACCTGCAGGAAGAATGCCGGTCCCTGATCAGCCTGAAGGCGCGCAATAGAGTCTTGACGTTCTTGAGGCCACCGAATCCATTGTTGATCGAAACAATGCTGAACTCAGGGAAACGTTTGGTCGCATCGGCCACCGGCTGGAATTGGGTGCCCGCGATAAAGTTGGGGATCGTTTCAACCATGCGGCCCGCGCACAGTTTGCCAATTTTGTTTCGAAGGTATTCCGAGTTGGGGGAGACGTATTTCGCTTTTCTCAGGACATACCTCTGTTCGAGCGTTGCCGCCAACTGGCTTGGCATGGAGGTGAAAGGGGCGTGGCGCCATACCGCCGGCATCCAGTCCCGTGCCGACACCAGGTATGGCAAGCCTGAGTGGATGGCCGCGCGGGCATACTCTCCGGTCCAGTGCGCATGGACGATATCAGGCCGGTCCGCTTTCATCTTCCCGGATAAAAACGACACGGCACCCCGCTTGAGATCGACATATCGATCCCAGCGGCCGCTCGGAAACGCGCCAACGTGAATGACCAGGTTCTTTCCCGTTATCCGCAGCTCCTCGCCTTTCCTGATTCGGGGGTCGAGGGTATACAGGTAAACCGTGTAGCCACGCTCCAGCAACTCAAGCGCGATTGCATTGACCTGGGTCCCCCCCATCCCCAGCCCGGCATGCCCTGATGCAGAACCGCCCTCATTGAGGTACCTCAGGTAATGGGCGACCCGTATCGGGCCTGCGATGCCAACACTACGCGTCACTCTGCGAGCTTTCTCTTGATGGTTTTAAGCAATGCCGCGGCCCGTGTTTTCACTGTCAACCCCGTTCTCAGCAAGGCACTGCTCTCAACTGCCTGCAATGCGGCACGGTGCGTTACGTCCGTCGCCCCATTCTCGTCAACGACTTCCCCGACAAATTCGCCGTTCATCCGCTGGCCCGGGAACTTGAGCGAGTCCATCTCGTAACGAAGAAAACTATCGTGAATGAGTGAATCCTTTTGAACCATCGGGTAAATCAGCGTGGCCAGAACGTTTTGGTCGACACCGTAGCAGTCTTCCCCGGCCGCCAGCCAGAGTCGGTCAAAATCAACCGCACCCCCGACCGCGCCGCACATCCCTGCAAGAATCAGGCTTTGATGCCAAGGGTGGTCGCGCATGATATGAAACTTTCTTCTGCTTTTGATCCACGCATCGACGGCCTCAGCCTCGCGCCGCGTCAGCCGGGAATCGCAGTCCCTTGAGATGGCGTACTCGACCCCGGGATCGCTGAAGGCCTTGAACCGCCAAAGCGTGTTCCTGTATTGGTCTTCGCCTTCGACTCGCACCACGTCAGCGCCGAGTTCCTTTAGCCTGTCACATACCGCTTCCGGCACGCTTGCGGACACATAGAACCGCGCGACCCAGCCGGGGTAGATATCTTTGACCGATCTGGCGTTTTCAATTGCCCCGATCAAGTACTTTTCGTTGCGGCCAAATAATGAATACGTCACGACTCGCATACAGCTTGATGCCTTCTGTTATCGGGCCGGACCCGGCCTTTAGCCGGGTTCGGCTATTGTTGTTCGCGCCCTAGCCGGCCTGGCGGTCGAACACAAAGAAACGGTGAACAGGATTGTCCGGAACCCGATAGGTTTCAAGCAGCCGGGCATGCTTCGAGAAATCGGCGACCACACGAGCAAGCGGGTAGCCTCGCTTGCCTATTTCCCAGTAATGCTCCCCGTCAAATTCATGCCGTGGCGCACCGAGCCGGGGGCGCGGCACCAGAAAATCATGCGCGCCAAATTTGGGCACATGGATCAGGTAACGCCACACGGCCCGCGTATCCGGCAGGCTGATGACGACGTGGCGCCGGCTGACGCGCACCATTTCGTCGAACGCCTGCAGGGATACCTCGTAGGGCAAATGCTCGAGCATCTGGAACGCGCAAACCACGTCATAGGACGCGTCGGCAAACGGTATGGCTGTGGCCGAGCCGACATGGTCGGGCTTCACCTCCGGGTCAAAATCCAGCGTCTCGACCGCGATGCCGAACGTCGCGGCCACCACCTTGAACAGTCCGGGCCCGGGTCCGATCTCAAGCACGTTCACGGGTTTGAGTTTCTGAATCTCGTCAAGCTGATGCCACATGCTGCTCCACCGCTCCTTGGATATGTAGCGGCTGAACTCATAGTGGCCATCCTTGACCTGTTTTACGTAGTCCATTTTTTAATTCCGGGTAAACGGGGTCCGGGTCGCCAGCTTTCCGCTACGCATGGTGACCCAGAGAATAAGCCATGCATAGGCGGCGACACCCACGACAGAAAATAACGCGACGGCAGCCACATCGCTCTTGAAAACGGTGTAGCCAAGATAGAGAGCCAACACTTTGGTACCGGTGCTGAACACTTCATATATCAGCAGGCCTTTCTGTAGTCGCAGCGCGGGGATCGCCGATACGGCCGGTTTGTTTACATACTGGAAAAACAGCCAGAGCGACAGCCATTGCGCATAAACCCCGGCAAGCTGCCATTCAACCCCAAACACGAATCCGAATAGTGCCGGCCCCGCAATAATCACAATGGCGAACGGGATTGCGCCGCTCAGCACCAATCCCAGTGTCGCCTTGATGATCAGCGCTTTCACGTCTTCGCCCCGATGGATCGCTTCATTGATACGGGGGTAAAACGCCTGCATGACCGAGTTGCCAACCAGCATGGCGGGTACCGCCAGCACGGCAGAGGCAATCGAATAAAAGCCTGCGGAAGCAGAACCAAAATGGGCCGCCAACACAACAACGGGAATACTTTGCGAAACCGTATTCAGCAACTCCTGTGGGGCACGCAGAAGTGGGAAATCACGGTGGCGACTAGCAAGCGCCACGACGCTCGAACTGGGCCTTGAAATCCTATCTTCGCCATAATTGTTTGCAGACGTCCTGCGTAAGCCTAGCAGCATCATGGCCGCGGCCAGCAATGCGCCCAGCGTATTGGTCACGATCAACACGACTGCCGTGGGTTGAATCAGGCCCAATCCGGACTTGACCGTATTCATAACCAACGACTGCCAAACCGTGACTTTAGCCGTCAGGGTGAAAAGCTTTTTGCGAATCAACCATTGGCGCATGACCATGCCTATGACAGAGATGAGCATGAACAGGGGCAGGAGATACATGAATGCGGCAATCTCTTCGCCATTCACAAGGCTGAGAATTTCAGGTCCGTAAAAGAACAGGATGACGGCAGCCAGTAAGGACATCGCAATCCCGATATAAATTGACAGGCGTGCCAGGCCCACGGCATCCGCATCGCTTTTAGGCAGGACGATGGCGATCGGGTAAGTCAGACTGGCAACCGCGGCCAGAACACCCGCGATGGACATGAATACACCCTGAATACCATATGCTTCTGGGCCGTAAAGACGGGTAATGAATGGCGCGAAAGCCATCGTGATGGCCTGCGCTGCCGCAGTCCCGCCGGCGACCAGTGCCACGTTGCGGACAAATGGGCGCTTGCTGAACTGGAGAATTCTTTGACGCAAAACGGCCTACCTTGCGTGGCGTTTCATGCATTCAGCGAATGCAAGGACGGCGCCGGGGAAGGCTTGTCGTGGCATCATGACCCGCTCCCAACCAGAAACTTGCGATATGCCCCTGGCACGGAATCCAGCATCTCCCGGATGAACCGTTCCTCCGTGCGATAGGCCTGCGGCTCGTTAGGCGAGATGATCGAAACCCGGATCACCAGGCCATAGGGGATTTTTCCGGTCAGGCCGTATTTCACTCGCGCTAAGTGCTGCTCGAAATTCCCCCGCACCGCCGACTCGCCCATCATGACCCAATAGGTTATCGGCTCGATCCTCAGGCCGTGGGTGGCAACCAGCTTCATCACCGGCAATTTGCCTTCGCCAAGATCGACGAACCCCTTGCTCATGCTCTTGATCTGGAAGCCCTGCGCCGGGTAGCACATCTCCGGCCGATGGACTTGCGTCGAGTAGCTTTGGTCGCTGCCATAGGCAATGGACAACATGATCCGCTCGCCTTGGTCGTTGATGTAATTACGCGTCAGGCTCTGGTTGTAAATGCCATCGAGCCTGGCCTTCAGATCCGGGCTGACGACGAGGGACTCAAGCGCACCCTGCTGCCGCCATTCCCCAAACTGCCGGGGAATCATGGTTTCCAAATCGATCTTCTGCTCTTGGTCTGCCATCTTCAGACGCGGCGTCAACGCGAGCGCCAAAGAGGCTGCCGTCAGCATGGCCAAGCCCACGGGAAGATAGCGGAAATTGGGCACTGGCACGGGCCTAGATTCAGCGGCCCACCTTTACAGGCCGCCGCCAAGGCATCAGCACCCGCAAAAAGCCGGCACGGATGGCCGCGAACTTGGCCGTATTTTCGGGGTTCTGGTTGGCATTTTTCAGGGCACGACGAACAAACACGAATACCAGCAACACGAAGCCGGCGGCCAGCGCAGCCAGAGCGGCAATCTTCGATTTTGGGGTATTGGACTTGCGCTCTGGCGGCACCGCCACATCCACAACCTGGATTACTGCGCCATCGCTGGACTCGTCAATTTTGGCCAGTTCGTATTGCTTGGAAAGCTGTTCGAACAGCACTTCGTTGTATTTGAAGTCGCGGTAGCGGCTGATGTATTCGGCATTATCTCCGTTGGGGCGGGTATTTTGGAACTTGCCCAGTTGCGCGCGCAGCGCAGCCAGTTCTTGCTGGGCCTGGCGAAAATTCGGGCTGTTCTCGGTGAGGATGCCGCGCATGCTGGATAGCTGCAGTTCCTTGGCCATGATTTGCGCCTTGAGGGTGGCGAGGCCTTGACCCATGACTGCAGGGTTGAACTTCAGCGTGTCTTCGCTGACGCCGGCGCCGCCCAGGGCGATTTCCGCCTTGACCAGATTCTCTTTGGCCTTGGCCAGCTCTTTTTCAAGAAACTGCCGGCGCTTCTGCGCTTCGGTCACCGCCAGGCGGCCGGTCAGCGAGGAGAGCTCTTCGACATAGGCGTTCGCCATCGCGGCGGCCAGCTGGGGGGTGCCCGCGGCAACCTTGATGGTGATCTGGCCATCCTTGCGAACTTCCCCCCCGGTCATCCGGGTCAAGATGTCGCGGGCGTCCTCACGGGCCTTCACGCCAGGAATCTGCATCATGCCGAAGCGGTCGACCATGCGGTCGGCAACCGTTCTGCTCCGCAGCAGCCCGACATACATGTCGGCCGGGGTTTTGAGGCCGGTGGCCGCGCCTGCCACACCCGCCAATGCACCGAGCTGTGCCAGCGCGGCGGCGGCGCCGCCCTGCTGTTGCGGCGTCATGATGTTGGTTTCGGCGACGTAGAAGGGCTTGGTTGATGAGGCCACGCCCAAGGCGATCAGCCCGGCGACAATCGGGCCAAAAATCAGCAATCGGGCGTTTTCGGCCAGGGTCTGCAGGATGTCTAGCAAGCTGATTCCATCGTCGTCATCTGCCAGGACGGGCGTGTTGTTTTCGTTCATGCCGCCCCCTTCGCCGCAGAGGCACGGAGGCACGAGAGCATGCTTTCGATCAAGAACTTGTCCGCGAAGGATGTGAAAAAGAAGTTTTTCAGACTCATGGCCGTGCCCCTTATTTCAGGGTTTTCCAGGCGGCGGCGCCCAGACCCAGCTGGTAGAGGACCTGCGTCCAGTCTTTCAGGCCGGTCACGAATTTGGTCCAGCCGTTCTGGCGATCCAGCTTGGCCGGCACGACCACCGTATCGCCCGGCATTAACTCGATGTCATCGAAGCTGCTCATGCGAAACAGGCTTTTGCTGTCGCGTGCAGACTTGACGCTGCCATCGGCTCGCAGCACGAAAGCATTGCCTGGTTCGGCGTCCTCGCTCATTCCGGCGCTTTTGAGCACATCGCCCACGGTTCTGCCGGGGCGATAGATAATGGCGTTTTCGTTGTATACCTCGCCGACCGCCGCAACAAATCCAGGACGGCTGGGGATATGGATGGCGTCGCCGTCTTCCAGCGGCAGCGCCGGCAACTTGGTCAAATCGACATGGGTCGGCGGCAGTTCCAGGCTGACACGACCGTTGCTCTTGAAGGCTTTCATGCGCTCAAGCTGTTGTTGCTGCGCCAGAAGCTGGGCCTGTGCGCCGCTCTCGGTCTTGATATTGGCCAATTGCCTGCCCGACTCGGCCTGCAGTTGCGATTCCAACTTGCGGATCACGGTATCAAGGTTTTTCTGCTGCTGACTGCGCACCGACTCGCGCGTGAACTCCGCCCCGTACAAATAGGCGTTGGGGGTGACGCCGCCCAGCCGGGCCAGCAATTGCGGCAGGGTTTCGCCCGCCTCGACTTGATAGATCCCGGGCGCGGCGACTTCGCCTTCCACCCGCACCAGACGGGTCTGGCGGTTCTGCGGCACCCGCAGGTCTTTCTTGGACAGGATGGTGACGATGTCGCCGGGCTGCAACGCCAGGTTGTGCTGATCGTCGCCGTCGATCACCGCGCGCCCCAGGTTGAAGGGGATCAGTTGTGTGGTGAGGGTGGCGCGGTCCAGGCGCTCGATCACGGCGTAGTCCCAACTGACCTCGTCCAGCAGGTTGCGTACGCCCAGCTCCACGTCGGCCGCATCGGTTTTTTCGGCTTTGTCGAACAGTACCAGCAGGTTCTTGCGCTTGTAGTAATCGGGGGTGATCAACGCCTCGCGGCTGGGGATCAAGTCGCGGACGCGCATGCCGGCAGTGTAGGGATAACGCAGCGGTTCGGCCACGTTGCCGCGCAGGGTCACCGCATTGGCGAACTGCGGGCTGATCTCGAACAGGGTGAGGATGTCGCCGTCGCGCAGGGAACGCTGCAGGCCGGTCTTGTCGAGCGCAATATCCTCAACTTGACGGGGCCTGTCGGCGGCCGGGTCGATCCGCTCCAGCAAGGCTTTGCCGGGCTTCGCCAGCACCGAAAGCCCGCCACCCAGCGCCAGTACTTCGCCAATGCTGCCGGGGCCTTTCAGTTCGTAGATCGCCGGCTGCTCGAACGCGCCCAGCACGGCCACACGCGGGCCGACCGGCGGAATGACGATGACGTCGCCGGGCTGCAGCGGCACGTCGCCGCTGCGGTCGCCGCGTGCGATGAAATCGTAGAGGTCCATCTTGCCGACGATGCGGCCGTCGCGTTTCAACTGGATGTTTCGCATCGAGCCATTGTTGCCGGGGCCGCCTATCTCGAACAGGGCATTGATCAGGGTGGAAAGGCTGGATACGGTGTAAGTGCCCGGTTGACGCGCCTGGCCAACGACGTAGACCTGGATGCTGCGCAGGCGGCCCAGCGTGGCATTGAGGCTGAAGTTGGTGAAGATGCGGCCAATTTTGCTACGCAACACGGACTCCAGATCGCCTGCGCGCACACCGGTCAGATTGACCACCCCGACTTTTGGCAGGTTGACCTGGCCATGCCGGTTGACCACCAGGCTGAGTTCGGCATCGATACTGCCCCAGACCTGCAGGCGAATTTCGTCGCCCGGTCCGAGAATATAGTCGTTGGGAACCGCCGCCTGGGAAACAGGCGCATAACCCGAAGGTGCGCCGAACAGTTGCTGGCCGTAAATGGGCAGCGAGCGGCCGGTAGCCTGCTGCACGAAACGCTGGAAATTGCTGGGCTGTTCGTCGGCGCGGGCATCTGCGAGGCGCGGCTTATCGGATTGGGTGCTACGAGTGTCGTCCACAGCCGGAAGGCTGGGCGCCGTTTGGCCGGCGGCCGTGGCGGCGTCAATGGACAGGCCTTTTTTGAGTACCGGCAGCGGGGGCTCCGAAGGCGCTGCCGGTACGGTCGATGCAGCCGTGCCAATGGGCATGTCCGTGATCGCTTGCCCGGATGCCGCAAGACTGACGGCCCACAGGACCGATCCCAGGAGGACGCCGCGTTGATATTGGTTTCTCATCATTTTTCCTGCGCTTCGTTGTTATGGGTTGGCATCATCCAACCCGTTCCATCCGCATTCGGCCCAAGCCGGGCCTCCAGCAACAGCCAAACCCTTGTGGGAGGGGCGCCTTTTGCCCTCCGGATAGTCGCCCCGAATTTCGTGCCGCTGCAATCCACGGCATCGGGCCGGGGGCAGCCCTCCTACACGGCGGCGACCGCACATCATTTGTAGCGATACTCGGGGCGGCTGAATTCGTACGCCAAACCCAGGCCAATCAAATTGCTGTCCAGCTTGCCATCCAGGGCTTTTATCCGGCCCGCCTCAAGGCGGGCGGCAAGCTGCCGATTGAGCCGCCAAGTCAAGCCCAACATCGGCTGGGTTACGGCGCCGCCGCCGACATCCACCCCGCCGCCGCCTGCCGCCCCTGCGGCAAACTCGGCATTGAAGCGCAAACGACCATCCTTACGCAAGGGCATTTCCCATCCGGCCCCGATCAATCCGACGGCATAACCGCCCGCATCGCCCGCGTAGGCACCGTGGGCCTGGCCGGTAAGATAAAAAGAATCCGTCAGAAACTTCTCGATCTTGAGGCCGACCAGGCTCAGGTCTTGATCGCTGCCGTTCTTGCGTGCGGCATCGAGGTTGGTGTGCTGCACGCCAATCAGCCGCCACTTGGCCAGTCGCACACCATCGACGCCCTGCCAATCCTGTCCACGCTCGCCTGTACCCATTTCCCCCAAGCGATAGCCCAGGCTCAAGCTATAAAAATTGGCGCTGAAGCTGCCCGCGCTCTCGATCCGCCCGCCTTCCAGACCCAGTTTCAGGGAAGGCGTGAGGTTGTAGTCCAAGCCCACACGGGCCTTGGCAACCAGCCCGCCGCCGGTGTCGACCCGTCCGCCCCCTGCGCCGCCTGCCGCGAGACTGGCACCAAGGTGCAGGCGTGGGCTCAACAGCGGAACACGATAGCCAGCCCCGGCCAGCAGTTCGGCAAAACCATCCGACTGGCCGCCCATGGCGCCCGCGGTTTCGACCAAAAAATAGCGATGCGCATCGAGATGCCTGCGGTATTCAAAACCGACGCGCTTGAGCGAAGAGGCCATCGCAGCGCCTTCGGTGGTTTGGGCCTTGCCGGCGGGACGGTATTCGCCCACGCTGGCGAGCCATTCCGCCTCCCGCAGTCTGAGGCCGAAAAGGTCGCCGGCCTCAACGGTCTTGCCGGCATCGCTGGCACGGCCGTAATGCACGTCGAATGGAATGCCAAGGGTGAGGTTGAGCTGGGTGCTGTCGATGCCGCCGTTGGGAAATTTGACGTAGGACACGCCGGCGCCCAGCATCACGCTGCCGACGTCTCGGCTGATGCCCAGATGCGGCCGCACCATCATGCCGCCGCCTTGCGCGGCCGCGCCGCCGCCGCCGCCACCGACGAAAAGACCGGCATCGAGCAGCCATTTCGAGGCAAGCCGCTTGCCGGTGCCGACCGTAAAGCCGCCGGTGAAGAAACCGCCGCGCTCGCCCGCCAGGGCGCCGAAACCGGAAGCACCGACGTACCAGTCGGGATGGACGTTGACGAGGTAATGCACGCCCGCCAGGCCCATGGTTTCGGACGCCCCCAGGTCCAGGGTCTCGTAACTCATGCGCAGCAGGGCGGGTTTGCTGCGCAGGACGGCAGAATCGGCAACCTCGGCAAACACCGGGCCTGCAATGAACAAGCCACAGAACAACAGGGTGGCCAGGCGTGCTGCGCAATGCATCCCGAACATCAGCGCGCGACGGCCTGAACCTGCTGGCTGGTCTGGCCGAAGCGCCGTTCCCGCTGCGCATACCAGACGAGGGCCTGATCCATTTCCGCCGCGCCGAAGGCAGGCCAGAGCGTGTCGGTAAAGTAGAGTTCGGCGTAGGCGCTCTGCCACAGCAGGAAATTGCTGATGCGCTGCTCGCCGCCGGTGCGAATCACCAGATCCGGGTCAGGCGCATAGGCCATGGCCAGATAGGGCTTGAGGTCGATGTCCTCGGGCTTGACCTGCTCCGTCACGGCAAGTCCAGCAGCCTGCCGGGCTTTCATCCAGCCGGCGAATGCCCGCTGGATGTCCCACTGGCCGCCGTAATTGGCCGCAATGGTGAGGGTGAGCCGATTGTTGCCTGCAGTGCGCGCTTCGGCAGAAGCGATCAATGCCTGCAGGCGGGGATTGAAGGGGTGAAGGTCTCCGATAATCCGCAGGCGGATACCGTTCTTGTGCAGCTTGCTGACCTCGTTCTCCAGCGCGCTGACGAACAGGCCCATCAGATGATTGACCTCGTCCACCGGACGTTTCCAGTTCTCGGTGCTGAACGCGAACAGGGTGAGATAGCGGATGTCGCGCGCGATGCAGAATTCGACGATGTCGCGCACCCGCTTGACCCCGCGCGCATGCCCCGCCACGCGCGGAAGATGCCTTTTTTTCGCCCAGCGGCCATTGCCGTCCATGATCATGGCAATGTGTTGTGGTGTCACCAAAGAACTGCTCCCTGATCTGACCGTAACCGCCCGCAGGCGACATTCAGACAGACATTTTTTTGATTTCAATCACCCTCGGCGTGACGCGTGGCGCCGCGAACTGCCGGCGGCGCGGGACTCGAGCCGCGGCGCGGCTTGGTCCGCCCAGGCCAAAAACCCTATTGACAGTCGGCACTATACCAAACCCCCTGTGGAGTTCGGCTCGAAACGAGCGAGCTTTCGGGCAATCCGAAAGATAACTGTTGTTTCCATGTTTGCGGTGAACGCTGGCTCGCCTTCTCGGGCACCTGCCCTTGCCGCTCGCCGTTGCAGCAGCGCGCGATGCCGCCGATGGGTGGGCGCTGCTACGCGTTGAAGCCTCGACGAAATTCAAGTGCAGCCCGTTTTTGAACGAAGCAAACTGCTGCAAAAAGACGCCGAATCACTCCCACTCGATCGTCGCCGGCGGTTTGCCGCAGATGTCATAGACGACGCGGTTGATGCCGCGCACTTCGTTGATGATGCGGTTGGAGACCTTGCCGAGCAGGGTGTAGGGCAGTTCGGCCCAGTGGGCGGTCATGAAGTCGCTGGTGACGACGGCGCGCAGGGCGACCACGTAATCGTAGGTGCGGCCATCGCCCATCACGCCGACGGATTTGACCGGCAGGAACACGGCAAAGGCCTGGCTGGTTTTGTCATACCAGGATACTTCCCCGTCGCCATGGGCGCGCAGTTCTTCAATGAATATGGCATCCGCGCGACGCAAGAGATCGGCGAATTCGCGCTTGACCTCGCCGAGGATGCGCACGCCAAGGCCGGGGCCGGGGAAAGGATGGCGGTAGACCATGTCGTGCGGCAGGCCCAAAGCGATGCCCAGCTCCCGCACTTCGTCCTTGAACAGTTCGCGCAGCGGCTCCAGCAGCTTCAGGTGCAGCGTATCGGGCAGGCCGCCGACGTTGTGGTGGCTTTTGATGGTGTGCGCCTTCTTGGTCTTGGCGCTGGCCGATTCGATGACGTCGGGATAGATGGTGCCCTGCGCCAGCCATTTGGCATTGGGCAGTTTTTCGGCCTCTTCCTGGAACACGTGGACGAATTCGCGGCCGATGATCTTGCGCTTCTGTTCGGGGTCGGACACGCCGGCGAGCGCGTCCATGAAGCGGTCGCGCGCGTCGACGTGGATGACCTTGACGCCGAGGTTGTCGGCGAAGGTCTGCATCACCTGTTCGGCCTCGTTGAGACGCAACAGGCCGTTGTCGACGAAGACGCAGGTGAGCTGCGCGCCGATGGCGCGGTGCAGCAGGGCCGCGACCACCGAGGAATCGACGCCGCCGGAGAGCCCCAGGATCACCTCATCGCCGCCGACCTCGCTGCGCACGCGGCCGATCGCCTCGTCGACATAATCGGGCATGTTCCAGTCGCCCGCGCAGCCGCACAGGTCGCGCACGAAACGGTTGAGGATGGTTTTTCCCTGCAGCGTGTGGGTGACTTCGGGATGGAACTGCACGCCGTAGAACTTGCGGCCTTCGTCGGCCATGGCGGCGATCGGGGTGGCGGCGTTGCTCGCCATCGCCTTGAAGCCGGGCGGCAATGCGGTGACCTTGTCGCCGTGACTCATCCACACATCGAGCAGACCGTGGCCCTCGTCGTTGACGCGGTCCTGGATGTCGCGCAGCAACGCAGTGTGGCCGCGCGCACGGATTTCGGCATAACCGAATTCGCGCTTGGCGGCGGACTCGACCTGGCCGCCCAGCTGCGCCGCCATCGTCTGCATGCCGTAGCAGATGCCCAGTACCGGCACGCCCAGTTCGAACACGCTCTGCGGCGCACGCGGCGTTTCCTCCTCATAGACCGAATTCGGCCCGCCGGACAGGATGACGCCGGCCGGCGCGAACTCGCGCACGAAAGCGTCGGTCACGTCGTTGGGATGCAGCTCGCAATAGACCCCGGCCTCGCGCACGCGGCGGGCGATGAGCTGGGTGTACTGGGAACCGAAGTCGAGGATGAGGATTTTCTGGTGCATGGGTGATGAGCGGAGAGTTGAGAGCGGAGAGTCGAGAGCGGAGAGTCGAGAGCGGAGAGTCGAGAGTATCGAGGTCGAGACGCTATTCGTTAGTTATTGGCTAGGTTTTTTTGCATGCCTCGGATCATTCTCGCCACTTCTTCGGTATTTTCGAGGAGGGGGGCTATCGATTTTTGGTCGATGAACCCCAACTCTCCGGACAGGATTAGCTGTGTTTGCAGCTCAGCCAGGGAGCCGCGAGCGATGGCGAGAAAACGCCGGAAATCGCCTTCATTTTCTCGCCCATGCCCTTCAGCGATATTGGAGGGAACCGAGATCGCGGAGCGTCTGATCTGGCTGGTAAGTCCGTACATTTCAGCTGCAGGGAAAGTCGCGGTGGCGGAATAAATGGCCTGAGCCAGCTTCATCGCCCGCTGCCAAATGAGCAAGTCCCGATAGTCCCTGATCATTGGCACACCCCACTCTCGACTCTCAACTCACCGCTCTCGACTCACCTACTCAACGCGGTAATTCGGCGCTTCCTTGACGATCTGTACATCGTGCACGTGCGATTCGCGTACGCCGGCCGAAGTAATCTCGACGAACTCGGCCTTGGCGTGCATGTCGGCGATGCTGGCGACGCCCAGGTAGCCCATCGACGAGCGCAGGCCGCCCATCAGCTGGTGGATTACCGCCAGCACGCTGCCCTTGTAGGGCACGCGGCCCTCGACGCCTTCCGGCACCAGCTTCTCGGCGCTTTTTTCGGTGTCCTGGAAATAGCGGTCGGAGGAACCCTGCTGCATGGCGCCCAGGGAGCCCATGCCGCGATACGATTTGTAGGAGCGGCCCTGGAACAGTTCGATATCGCCGGGTGCTTCCTCGGTGCCAGCCAGCAGGCCGCCGAGCATGACGCAGTCGGCGCCGGCAGCCAGCGCCTTGGCAATGTCGCCCGAATAACGGATGCCGCCGTCGGCGATCACCCCGACCCCGCTGCCCGCCAGGGCGCCTGACACATTCGCCACGGCGGTGATCTGCGGCACGCCGACGCCCGCGACCATGCGCGTGGTGCAGATGGAGCCGGGGCCGATGCCGACCTTGACGGCATCGGCCCCGTGCTCGACCAGCGCGGCAGCGGCCGCGGCGGTGGCGATGTTGCCGCCGATGACCTGCACTTCGGGAAAGTTCTGCTTGACCCAGCGCACCCGTTCGAGCACGCCCTTGGAGTGGCCGTGCGCGGTATCGACGGTAATCACATCGACCCCGGCGGCCACCAGCGCGGCCACGCGCTCTTCGGTGCCCTCGCCGGTGCCGACCGCCGCGCCGACGCGCAGACGGCCCATCGCGTCCTTGCATGCCTGCGGGTGCTCGCTGGATTTCTGGATGTCCTTGACGGTAATCAGCCCGCGCAGCTCGAAGGCGTCGTTCACCACCAGCACGCGCTCCAGCCGATGCTTATGCAGGAGCGCCATCGCCTCGTCGCGGTTGGCGCCCTCCTTCACCGTCACCAGCCGTTCTTTCGGCGTCATGATGTTGGCCACCGGCTGGTCGAGCTGGGTTTCGAAGCGCAGGTCGCGGTTGGTGACGATGCCGACCACTTTGCCGGCGTCGATCACCGGCAGGCCGGAAATGCGCTTCGCGCGGGTGATCTCGAGCACCTGACGCACCGTCATCTGCGGCGCGACGGTGATCGGATCCTTGACCACGCCGGATTCGAAGCGCTTGACCGCTGCAACCTGCGCCGCCTGCATCTCGGCGTTCATGTTCTTGTGGATGATGCCAAGACCGCCTTCCTGCGCCAGCGCGATCGCCAGACGCGCCTCGGTCACCGTATCCATCGCGGCGGACATTAAAGGCAGATTCAGGGTAATCGTGCGGGTCAGCTGCGTGGACAGGCTGACTTCGCGGGGAAGGATGGCGGAATGGGCGGGAACGAGCAGAACGTCATCGAACGTCAGCGCTTTTTGCAGAACACGCATGGGCTTTCCTTAACGCAAAGCGGAATTATACGCGCCAGCCTCCACCCTGCACAAACCGGGAGCAATCGCGCGCCGGCGCTTGGTTGTAATCTACCAATCGGATAGTTATCGCCGGCGGTTGACTCCCGGACGTGATGCGGCTAACTTTGCGTCAGCATTCAACCTGCTAGGGCGCGCGATTCGGCGGCCCCCCTGAACGCCATACAACTCGAGGAGATAGAATAATGTCGAAAGTTTTGCTTGCCCTGACTTCCGTTGCCCTGCTGGGCCTGGCTGGCTGCAGCGGCCTTTACGTCAATCAGCCGAGCGGCCAGCCCGCCACCAAGGCTGCCGAACCGGCCAAAGCCTCCATCAGCGCCGAGGCACAGGCCGCGCTCACCGCAGCCCAGGCCGACGTCAAGGCAGCCAAGGCCAAAAACGCCCTGTGGACCACCGCTGAAGGCGCGCTCAAGGCGGCCGAAACCGCCGCTGAAAAAGGCGACAGCGCCGCCGTGCTGAAGCAGGCCAAGCTGGCCAGCGACCAAGCCAAAAAAGGCCTGGCCCAGCTCGACTATCCGGTGCTCAAAATCGGCGACTGAAACAAGCCCGCCTCCGCTCAAAAGGCCTTCCGGTTTCGCGCCGGAAGGCCTTTTTTGTGCGCCCCGAACCGCGCGGGCGCGTCCATGCCCCGGTGCGTCATTCCGCTGCGGCATCGCCGCCGCCTTTGCGGGTGACCTTGCCTTCTTCCGCCCGCTTGCGGCGGACCTCCTTGGGGTCGGCTATCAGCGGACGGTAGATTTCCACCCGGTCCTTGTCGCGCACCGCCTCGTCCAGTTTGACCAGCTTGCTGAAAATCCCGACCTTGTTCTTGCCCAGATCGATCTCGGGAAATGCCTCCAGCACGCCGGACAGGCGGATGGCGTCTTCCACGGTCGCGCCTTCGGCCAGACTCACCCGCAACAGCGGCTGCTGCTCCGGCAGCGCGTAGATCACTTCAACACTGATATTGGCTGCATTCATGCATAGACCTCGTCGGCGCGGCGCACGAAGGCGTCGACAAACGTATTGGTGATGTGGCTGAACACCGGCGCCAGGATGGTCTCCAGCACCCGGCTGGAAAATACATACTGCAGGCGGAACCCGACCTTGCAGGCGTCGTCGCCCAGCGGGACGAACGACCAGTCGCCTTCGAGTTCCGCAAACGGGCCGTGCTGCAGCCTGATGCGCATTTCGCGCGGGTGGATTTTGGCGTTTTCGGTGGTGAAGCTTTGCCGAATGCCCATATAGGCGATGTGAATCGTCGCCACCGTGCTGTGTTCATCGCGGAACTTCAATTCGGTACCGCCGCACCAGGGCAGAAAAGCGGGGTAATCCTCGACCCGATCCACCAGCTCAAACATGCGCTCGGGGGGATGCGCCACCAGCACACTTTTTTCCACACGCGCCATGGGTGCCTAAAGCCTTGTAAAATCGAGAATTGTACGCAAGCCAGTCCGCCATGAGCATCGCCGACAACAAAAAAGCCTTTCACGATTACTTCATCGAGGAAAAATTCGAGGCCGGCCTCGTGCTGGAAGGCTGGGAAGTCAAAGCCATACGCGCCGGCCGCGTGCAGTTGAAGGAAGCCTATGTCGTCGTCAAGAACGGCGCCGTGTATCTGATCGGCTGCCACATCAGTCCGCTGCCCACCGCCTCCACCCACATCCACCCCGACCCCACGCGCTCGCGCAAGCTGCTGCTGCACGCAGCGGAAATCAACAAGCTGATCGGCAAGACCGAGCGGGCCGGCTTCACCCTGGTGCCGCTCGACATGCACTATGCCAAAGGCCGCATCAAGCTGGAAATCGGCCTGGCAAAAGGCAAGAAGCAGCACGACAAGCGCGCCGCGGAAAAAGAGCGTGAATGGCAGCGCGAGAAGCAGCGCCTGATCCGGACGACTTGATCCCGACTTGCGTTCCAGCGCCGACTAACGGATGAAATAATCTGCTTATCGGTCATGTTTTTCCTTGCCGACCCGTCGAAATACTGACTACAATCGTCAACATCTCGACAAACAAGGACAAAACCGATGTCGGCCCTTCCCGTTTACCAGGTTGAATTCATCCCGCTGGAACGCCGTTTGGGTGATCGTCGCGTCGCGCCGCGCGATGCAGCGCTGCCGCCCGGCATTACGGCAGATCGCCGCAAAACAGCCAGCCGGCGCATGGATGACCGCAAGTTCGCGCCCCTGAAAGCCGTTTGAGCATCAACCGGCGTTGGCGCGTGACGCGCCAAGCCATGCTATCGCTTTGGCCATAGCCCCCTCCTCTCCGCTGCCCGGCACCGCGCAGCAGCAGACCAGGCATCGGCGCAACAACGCGCCCGCCTGACCCGGCGGGCGGGATTTTGCCGCCGCATCCGCCGCCGTGTGACAATGGCACGCTTACGCCCGTGTCCATCTGTTTTTATCCCCGAAAGTTGAGCCCAGTTTGCCCGCCACCGTAGCAGAACTCCCTGCCTTCGATGAGATCATCGACGCCCGCTCCCCGGGCGAGTTTGCCGAGGACCGCATCCCCGGCGCCATCAATCTGCCGGTGCTGGACGACGCCGAGCGCGAGCGCGTCGGCACCCTGTACAAACAGGTGTCGTCGTTCGAGGCCAAAAAAGTCGGCGCAGCGCTGGTGTCGCGCAATATCGCCCGTCATCTCGAAACCTGGTTTGCCGACAAGCCCAAATCGTATCGCCCGCTGGTGTATTGCTGGCGCGGCGGCAGCCGCAGCGGTGCGATGACGCACATCCTGCAGAAAATCGGCTTCGCCGCGACGCAACTCGATGGTGGCTATCAAGCCTATCGGCGGCATGTGGTGGCGGAACTCGAACGTCTGCCGGCGCTGTTGAGCTATCGCGTGGTATGCGGCCCCACCGGCAGCGGCAAGAGCCGTCTGCTGCAGGCACTGGCCGACGAAGGCGCCCAGGTGCTCGACCTCGAAGCGCTCGCCGCCCATCGGGGCTCGTTGCTGGGGGCGCTGCCGGAACAGCCCCAGCCGACGCAAAAAAGCTTCGAGAGCGCGATCTGCTTCGCCCTCGCCCGATTCAACCCGCAGCGCCCGGTATTCGTGGAGTCGGAAAGCAAAAAAATCGGCGCACTGCGGGTGCCCGCTGCGCTCATCGCGGCGATGCGTGCCAGCCCCTGCATACGGCTGGAAGTTCCGCTGGCGACGCGGGTCCGGCTTCTGACCGAGGACTACGCGCATTTCCTGCGCGATCCCGCACTCATCAACAGCCGGCTTGCCCACCTTGTTTCGCTGCGCGGCCACGAAACCGTCGCGGCGTGGCAGGAGTTGGCCCGCCTGCAAGCATGGGACGATCTGGTGGCCGCCTTGCTGGAACAGCATTACGACCCGGCCTATGGCAAATCGCTGTCGAGCAATTACGCACCGACGCCGGCCGACCAGACTTTCAGCACGGCCGACCTATCCCGCAGCGGCCTGCAGCAGCTGGCACGGAAGATTCTGGCTGCCGTACCGGGAAATTAGTATTGACAGGCCTTAAATCAGCTTGCCCAGCACGAAGCCGATCACGATGCCGATGATGATCGCCACGGTCAGCCCGCGATAGGTCAGCACATCCTTGGAGTAGCCACGGCGGATGGCGATATAGGACACCAGATAGCCTACTGCGTTGAGCAGCCAGATGAAGCCGATCGACAGCACCTTGACGATGACCGGGCCAATGACCGGCACCAGGGCGATCACCCCCAGCAGCCAGGCAAAGGCATTGGAGACCAGCCCGATTGCCACCACGCTGCCGGCGATCACGCCGCGATCGACGTTGAAATGCAGCCCCAGCCCCACCAGCACGGCTATCCCCAGCCACAGCGGCAACATCACTTTCCAGTTGCGCCACCACGGTGTACGCAGCGTGAGCGCGCCTTCTTCAGGCGCGTCGTTTGCGGGCGGCGTCTCCGGCTCGGGCGGCACGCTCACACGCCCAAAACGGAAAGATCGGCCCCATTGCCGGCCATGGGCGGACACCAGTAATAGCCGCCGCTGAGCGGGCGGGTGAAATGGAACAGCGCATCGCCGATGCCGTCGTCATGTCCGGTCATGCGGCGCAGCTGAGCTTCGAAGGCATCGAACGACTTGCCGAAGGCGAGAAACATCAGCCCGGCATCCGCGCCCGCCACCCAGGGCATGGAACGACGCACCACGAAGGCTTCCGGTTCGAAGTCTTCCTGCGCGGTGCGCTTGACGTGCGCCGACGCGGGCGCATCGCCGATCTCCTCGTTGCCGTCGCGGCGGCGGCCGAAGCAGTTGTCCTGTTCAGCGCGCGGCATCGCCTCGAACGCGGGAAAGTCGTGCAGCCATTGCTGCACCGCGGCGAAGCTCGAGCCATCGATGCCGGCGCCCTGCCCCTGCGCGATCGCCGCCTCGACGGCAGCCTCGTCCTTGGGGTTTTCGGTGCCGTCTTCATAGCCGGTGAGGTCGCGGCTGTCCCGGTAGCGGAAGCTGTCGATCGCCTGCACCTGGGTAAATGCAGGCGCAGCCATCGCCTGCAGCGCCTGCCCGCGCAGCAGCAGGTCGCCGGGTTCGTTGCCGCGCAGCCACAGCCACAACGCGTGCTGGGTCGCCGGAATCGGCGGGCGGGCGTCCGGCAGCACCGGAAACCCGCGCAGACCCGCCAGATCGACGCCCAGCATTTCGGCAACCTTCACTCCGATTCCCATGACCGCCGATTTTCCGTCGCAGGCCGTTGCCAGCGCCCGCAATACGGCACGGGAGTCCACTGCGGGCTTCAGATCGAAAAACAGATGGCGCGCGTGGTCTGGGATGGCATCAAGAATGGCGGATTGCGGTGTCATGGCAGACTCGACAAGGAACGAAACGGGAACCCCGACAATAAGCGGAAACTCAGCCGCGCATCACTTCGATCACGTTCTGCACATGCTGCAGGCGCGCCAGCAGACGGGCCAGCTGCTGCAATTCCCTGATGCGCACGGTGAGCTGCATGTGGGCATATTCGCCGCGGCTGTCGGTATTGACGCGCAGCACGTCGAGCTTTTCCTTGGCGATGACGTCCGAAATGTCGCGCAACAGGCCCTGCCGGTCGAAGGCCTTGAGGCGGATCTCCACCTCGAACGCAGCGCCGGCATCGAGCAGCCATTGCGCCGGCATCGCACGCGCGGGATTGGCGCGCTTGAGCGAGGCGCAGTCGGCGCGGTGCACCGTGACGCCGCGCCCGACCGTGGTGTAGGCGACGATGGTGTCGGGCGGCTGCGGCTTGCAGCAGCGCGCCAGCGTCAACGGCACGTCGCCCAGCCCCGGAATGGTGACAGGATTGCCTGATTTGGCGCGAATCCGGGGTTTGCTGGTGGGTGCCAGCACGGCCAGGGCTTTGCCGGATTCCGGCAGGGCATTGACCAGATCGCGCTGGCCCACGTCGCCGCGTCCGAGCGCGGCAAGGAACTCTTCGACCTTGCCGAACTTGAGGCGCTGGGCGAGTTTTTCCTGGTTCGCATCCACCACGCCCAGGCGCTTGAGCTCCTTTTCCAGCAGGGTGCGGCCGAGGCTGACCTGTTCGCCGACGTCGCGCTGGCGGAACCACGCGCGCACCTTGGAGCGCGCGCGATGGGTGGCCAGATAGCCGAGCGCAGGATTCAGCCAGTCGCGGCTCGGCTCGCCCTCCTTGGCGGCGACGATCTCGACTCGCTGGCCATTCCCCAGGGCGGTATTCAACGGCACCATCGCACCGTCGATCTTGGCGCCGCGGCAGCGGTGTCCCAGATCGGTATGCAGCGCGTAGGCGAAGTCCACCGGCGTGGCGCCGCGGTCGAGCGCCACCACCCGCCCTTGCGGGGTCAGCACGTAGACCTGGTCGTGGAACAGCTCGGTCTTGAACTGCTCGGTGAATTCGCTGCTGTCGGCAACGTCGTCCTTCCATTCCAGGATGCGCCGCAGCCAGGCGATCTTTTCCTCGTACTGCGCGTCCTGCCTGCCGCCCTCCTTGTAGCGCCAGTGCGCGGCGACACCCAGCTCGGCATGGCGGTGCATGTCGAAAGTACGGATCTGCACTTCGAGTGCGCGCTCCTCGGGGCCGATCACCGCGGTATGCAGCGAACGGTATTCGTTGCTCTTCGGCTGCGAGATATAGTCGTCGAACTCGCCCGGAATCGGCTGCCACAGGTTGTGCACCAGCCCCAGCACGGTGTAGCAGTCGATTTCGTGGCGCACCAGCACACGCACCGCGCGGATGTCGTAGAGCTGCTCGAACGAGAGCCGCTTGCGCCGCATCTTGTTGACGATGCTGGCGATGTGCTTGGGGCGCCCGCTGACTTCGGCTTCGATGCCGTGCAGCGCAAGCTCCGCCTGCAGGCGCTCGATGATGTCCTTGATATAGGTCTCGCGGTCGGCGCGCTTTTCGTCGAGCTGAACGGCGATGCTCTTGTAGGTATCGGGCTCCAGATAACGGAACGCCCAGTCTTCCATTTCCCACTTGATCTGCCATACGCCAAGCCGGTTCGCCAGCGGCGCGAACAGCTCGCGCGCCTGCTGCCCCAGCGCTTCACGCATGGCGGCATCCGCGCTGGCGGCGCAACGCAGCGCGTGCGTCCGTTCGGCCAGCTTGACCAGCACGATCCGAATATCCTCCACCATCGCCAGCACCATCTGCCGCAGCGCTTCCAGCTGGGCATGCGGGTCGACGCGCTTGTCGGTGGCGCTGCTGGCCAGCGTCTCGATACGCGCCATCGCCGCCACGCCGCGCGCCAGCCGCGCAGCGGTGCCGAACGCGGCGTCGAAATCGGGGGCTTCGCCCAGACAGGCGTGCAGCAGCGCCGCGGCGACGGCATCCGCGCCCACGCGCAACTCGGCGACGATCAGCGCAGTGCCCACGCTGTGGGCAAAGTCCACGCTGCCGCCCAGCCGGTCGTGCGCATAAGCCAGCGCGCGCCAGGGCAGGTCGTTTTCCGCCACCGGCAACACGCGCGACAGCGCCTGCCGCGCCGATTCCGGATCGGTGGCGTCAAAACAGCGGGAACGGACGATTTCATTCATGGGGCGGCGGCGTGTCATGCCAGTAACGACGGTGGGACGGACGATATTCTGAGGCCACCACCCCGGCTTCGCCAAACGTCAGCCGGATGAGGCCGTCCTTATCGCTGCGCAGAATCCGCGCACCCTGCTCACGGAATCGCGCCGTCACCTGCGGATGCGGATGACCGAAGCGGTTGCGGTAGCCCACCGTGAATACGCCATAATGCGGCCGCACCTGATCGACGAATTCCGCCAGCGACGAAGTGCGGCTGCCGTGATGCCCGGCCACCAGCACCGTGGCCGCGACATCCGCGCCCGACTCCAGCAATTCGAGTTCGCCGCGCCGCTCGGCATCGCCCGTGATCAACAGGCTGTGCCCACCCCGGCTGATTTTGAGCACGCAGCTGAAATCGTTGTCGCGGCGGGTGGATTCGGCGTCCGCGGTGACGGGCGGGTTCAGTATCTCGAAGCGCACGCCCTCCCATTGCCAGCGCTGCCCCCGAACGCAGCGGCGCGGCGCGGGCGCATTCATCAAAAGCGGGCTGGCGGCGGGCAGGCCATGCAGCAGCCAGCCGGTCGGAACGTCGCGCAGCAGCGACCGCAGGCCGCCGCTGTGATCGCTGTCGTCGTGCGAAACGATCACGCCGGACAACTCACCGACGCCGGTTGCCCGCAGATAGGGGACGACGATGCGTTCGCCCGCGTCGCTGTCGGCAAACGCTGCACCGGTGTCGTAGAGCAGCGCATGCTGCGCGGTGCGGATCAGGATGGCGGTGCCTTGCCCGACATCGATGATTTCGGCCTGGAAGGTGTCGGGCGCCACACTGGCGCGCACGGGAAACACCAGCGGCAGCCACAGCAGGCCGCCCAGAACCCGCAGCGGAAACCCGCGCGGCAGCAGCAGCCAAACGGTTCCGGCGACGGCCAGCAGCACCGCCCACCCCTCCGGCGCAGGCTGGGCCGCCACCGCCCACGGCAGCGCGCTGGCCCAGGCCAGCCCTTTTCCCAACCCGGCCATCAGCCATGCCGCTGCATGCCATAGCGACGGCACGATCACGCCAAGCAGCGCCAACGGCGTGACCAGCCAGCTGACGAGCGGGATGGCGACGGCGTTGGCGAGCGGCGAAATCAGCGACACCTGCTGGAACAGCAAGAACAAGGCAGGCGCCAGCGCCAGCGTCACCGCCGCCTGCACCGTCACCCAGCCGCGCAGCCTGTCGGGCAGCGCCAGCCGGCCGAACGTCGCCCACAGGATCGCCGCCATGGCGCCGAACGACAGCCAGAAACCGGCCGACAGCACTGCCCACGGATCGATCAGCAACACGGCGAACAAAGCCCACGCCAGGGCCGAAAAGGGGCGCGGCTCGCGGCGTCCCCAGAATGCCAGCGCCAGTACGCCGAGCATGAACAGGGTGCGCTGCGCCGGCACCTGAAAGCCGGCCAGCACGGCATAGGCGCACGCCGCCATGACCGCGGCCAGCAGCCCCGCCTGTCGTGCCGGCAGCCGCTCCGCAGCACGCGGCCAGCGCCGCCAGCCGAATGCCAGCGCCCAGCCGGCGAGCGCGGAGATCATGGTGACGTGCAGGCCGGAAATCGACAGCAGATGATTGACCCCGGTGCGGGTGAACGCACGCCATTGTTCGTGCGGAATGCCGCGCTGATCGCCGATCACCAGCGCCGCGATGACGCCGGCATAGGGCGCATCGCCCAGCGTCGAATTGATCTCCTCGCGGATCGCGGCGCGCGTGGCGGCAATCCAGGCAGTCGGTGTGGCCGCGCGTGCAGCGAGGCGGCGCGGCAGGGGCTGCTCGCGCACGTATCCGCTAGCGGCGATGCCGCGCTCGAGCATCCAGGCTTCGAGATCGAACCCGTGCGGGTTGTGCGTGCCGTAAGGCCGTTTCAGCCGCACCGTGAATTGCCAGCGCTCGCCCGCCTGCACGCTCGGATTGCGCGCCACCACGTCGCGCGGCCAGTAGCGCGTGAGCTGGATGCGTTGCAGGTTCGGCGCAGCCGGCGTGACGACCCGCTCGATATCCAGCACGAAGCGCTCGCCGCGCGGGTCGGCCAGCGGCAAGTCACTCACCACGCCGACCACGGTGATGTCCACGCCCTGCCAGTGATCGGGCAGGCGGTCGGCCAGCTGCAGTTCGGCCCGCCAGGCCGCCCAGCCAAAACCGAGCGCGGCGCACAGCAGCGCCACCGCCAACCGGCGCAGCGTTTCGGGCAAAACTCGGGGGAAACTCGGGACCAGCAGAACGACCGACGCCAGCGGCAGCAGCCACAAGCCGCGCGCGGCAGGCAGCACCGCCTGCTGCTGCAGCAGCCATACGCCGAGACAGAACGCGATGAGATAGGCCCGCATCGCGCCGAACGCTCAGACCGGTTGCAGCGCCCCGTCCACCAGCCTCGACTGCCGGTCCATGCATGCGGCAAGCTCGCTGTCGTGGGTGACGACGATCAGGCTGGCACCCTCTTTGCGGTTGAGCTCGCGCATCAGGTCGAACACGGCATGGGCGGTATGACGGTCGAGATTGCCGGTCGGCTCGTCGGCGAGGATGCACGCGGGGCGCGTAACCAGCGCGCGCGCAATGGCGACGCGCTGCCGCTCGCCGCCGGAAAGCTCGCCGGGGCGATGGGAAAGCCGATGGCCCAGCCCGACTTCGCCCAGCACCTCGGCCGCGCGCGCCAGCGCCTGGGCGTGCTCCAGACGGCGGACGATGAGCGGCATGGCCGCATTTTCCAGCGCCGAAAACTCCGGCAGCAAATGATGGAACTGATAGACGAAACCCAGCGCGGTGTTGCGCAGTTCGCAGCGCGCCGCTTCGGAAATGGCGAAAGGATCGCGCCCCAGCAGCTCGACCTGGCCGCAGGTCGGCACATCGAGGCCGCCCAGCAGGTGCAGCAAGGTGCTTTTGCCCGACCCCGAGGCGCCGACGATGGCAAGCGACTCGCCCGCGCGGACTTCGAGATCGACGTCCGCCAGCACCGGAACGTCGTTTTTTCCCTGGCGGAAGGTTTTACCCAGGCCGCAGCAGCGCAGCACGACCTCACTCATAGCGCAGCGCCTCCGCCGGGTTGATGCGCGACGCGCGCCAGCTCGGGTACAGCGTCGCAACCAGGCTGATCAGCAGCGAGACCCCGCCGATGATGCCGACATCGCCCCACACCAGCTTGGACGGCAGTTGGCTGATGTAGTACACGTCTGCCGGGAACAGGTCCATGCCGGCCAGACGTTCGATTAAAGGCACGACGGTTTCGACGTTGAGCGCGAGCAGCACCCCGCTGGCCACGCCGAGCAAGGTGCCGAACACGCCGATGAATGCGCCCTGCACGATGAAAATCGCCATGATGGACGCGGGCTTGGCGCCCAGCGTGCGCAGGATGGCGATGTCGGACTGCTTGTCGGTGACGGCCATCACCAGGGTGGAGACGATGTTGAACGCCGCCACCGCCACGATGAGCAGCAGGATCAGGAACATCATGCGCTTCTCGATCGCCACCGCACGGAAGAAATTGGCGTGGCTCTGCGTCCAGTCGGTGAGGTAATAATGGCCGCTCAGGCTCTGCGACAGCTCGCGCGTGACTAGCGGCGCACGGAACAGTTCGTCGAGCTTCAACCGCACGCCCGACACCTCGTTCCCCAGTCGCAACAGCTTTTGCGCATCCTGCAAGTGAATCAGCGCAAGCCCGGAATCGTATTCGAACATGCCGGCTTCGAAGATGCCGGTGACGGTGAACTGCTTGACCCGCGGCATCACGCCCGCCGGCGTGATGTTGCCCTGCGGCGTGAGCAGCACCAGCTTGTCGCCCGGGTAGACATTCAAGGCGCGTGCCAGCTCCGCGCCCAGGACGATGCCGAAGTCGCCGGGCTTGAGGTCGGCCAGCTTTCCCGCCTTCATGTGCTGCGCAAAGTCGGCCACCTGGCTTTCCAGTTCCGGCAGCACGCCGCGGATGATCGCGCCGCGCACCATGTCGCCGTTGGCCAGCATGCCCTGCGCGTTGACATAGGGCGCGCCGGACAACACCTCCTTGTTCTGCTGCGCCTGCGCCAGCACGCCGCGCCAGTCGGCCAGGCGATCCGCCGGGCCGCTGATTTCCAGATGCGCCGCCACGCCGAGAATGCGCGCGCGCAGTTCTTCCTGGAAACCGTTCATCACGGAGAGCACCACGATCAGCGCCATCACGCCCAGCGCAATGCCCGCCATCGAGACGATGGAAATGAAGGAGATGAAATGGTTGCGGCGCTTGGCGTGGGTGTAACGCAGGCCGACCAGAAGCTCAAAGGGAAGCAAAACGCGACTCGCTGAAGGAATGGCCGGAGTATGCCACAGCCGCCCTACTCGCCCAGCAGGTGCAGCACCACACCGCGCGTCTGCGCGGCGCGCCGGTGCTCGAATACATAAATCCCCTGCCAGGTGCCGAGCAGCGGCCTGCCGTCCGCGACCGGGATCGCCAGATGGGTTTGCGTCAGTGCCGCGCGCACGTGCGCCGGCATGTCGTCCGCGCCTTCCAGCGTGTGTTCGTAGATCGGATCGCCTTCCGGCACCAGCCGCGACAGGAAGCGTTCCAGATCGGTCTGCACGGCCGGATCGTGGCTTTCCTGAATCAGCAGGCTCGCCGAGGTGTGGCGGATGTACAGGGTGAGCAGACCCTGCTTGATGCCGCTCGCCCGCACCCAGTCGCGCACCTGCGAGGTAAAGGCGTACAGGCCTTTGCCGCGGGTGAGAACGGTGATGTCATGGAAGCTCTGACGCATGCCCGCCATTCTAGCGAATCCGCTTTGTTACACTCGCCGCATGCTGTTCCTCGTTCCCTATCTGTTCCCGTCTGCGCGCCTGCTGGAAACGGCGACGCAGGATCTGCGCCTGCCCGCATTGGAAACGCTGCTGGCGCGCGGCGCCCTTCTGCCCTGTCCGGCCGAGGGGGTGGAAGCCGCGCTGTGCGGGGCATTGGGCATCAAGCGCCAGCAGGACTGGCCGCTCGCGCCGATCACCCTGGAAGCGGACGGCGGGATGGCCGGGGACGCATACTGGCTGCGCGCCGACCCGGTACACCTGCGGGTCATGCGCGATCGCATCGTGTTGGCGGACAGCCGCGATCTGACATTGCCGCAGCAGGAGGCCGCAACCCTGGCTGCCGCGATTGGCCGGCACTTCGGCGAAGACCTGAGCCCGATTCCGCTCACGCCCAAGCACTGGTATCTGCGATTTCCGCACGCGCCGCGCCTCGCCACCACCGCTTTGTCAGTCGCGGTGGGGCGCGACATCGATCCCCTGCTACCGCACGGCGCTGACGCGATGCACTTCCGCGCGCAATTGAACGAACTGCAAATGCTGCTGCATGACCATCCGCTCAACCAGGCGCGCGAAGCGCGCGGCGAACTGCCGGTGAATTCGCTGTGGCTGTGGGGGGGCGGCAACAAACCGGCCGCATCCGCGATCCGCATGCCCGTTTATGCGCGTGATGGCGAGGCGAGCGCGCTGGGGGCGTTCTGCGGCGCGCCGCTGCATCCCCTGCCGCTGCATCTGGAAAAATCCATGCTCGAAACGGAATGCGTGATCCTGCTCGACGAATTGACGAACGCCGGGCAGTACGGCGATGCCTATGGCTGGCGCGAAGCCATCCGCGTACTGGAAGCAAACTGGCTCGCACCGCTGCTCGGCAGCCTGCGCGCGCTTGGCCGGCCAGGACTGCAGCTGGCCGACCCGCTCAGCGGCAAGACGCTGCATCTGCAACGAACGGACTACTGGAAAATCTGGCGGCGGCCGCGCGGCCTGAGTGCGATGCTGGATTGAGGCCGTCTCAGAGCGGCACCGCCCACAGGTCGTGCTCGTCAGCCTCCGCAACCCGGACCTTGAGGCGCGCCCCCGGCTCCAGATCGAACACGCCTTCGAGATACACCACGCCGTCGATTTCCGGCGCATCGGCATGGCTGCGCGCCAGCGTTCCCACCTCGTCCTCCTCGTCGACGATCACCTCGATTTCGCGGCCGATCTTGGCATCGAGTCTGGTCGCCGATATTTCCGCCTGGACTTCCATGAAACGCTCAAGCCGCTCCTCTTTCAGCTCTTCGGGCACCGCGCCGGGCAATTCGTTGGCGGCCGCCCCCTCGACCGGCGAATACTTGAAACAACCGACGCGGTCGAGTTGCGCCTCCTTGAGAAAGGCCAGCAATTCCTCGAACTCGGCATCGGTCTCGCCGGGAAAGCCGACGATGAAGGTGGAGCGCAGCGTGAGATCGGGCACGGCGGCGCGCCAGGACTGGATGCGATCCAGCGTTTTTTCGACCGCGCCGGGACGCTTCATCAATTTCAGAATGCGCGGGCTGGCGTGCTGAAACGGAATATCGAGGTAAGGCAGAATAATGCCGTCGGCCATCAGCGGAATCACGTCGTCCACGCTGGGATACGGATACACGTAATGCAGCCGCACCCATGCCCCCAGACTCCCCAGCGCGCCGGCGAGTTCTGTCATGCGGGTCTTCAGCGGGCGGCCGTTCCAGAAACCGGGGCGATACTTCACGTCCACCCCGTAGGCGCTGGTATCCTGCGACACCACCAGCAATTCCCGCACGCCCGCCCCAACCAGGGCCTCCGCCTCGCGCATCACCTCGCCGATCGGGCGGCTCACCAGATCGCCGCGCATCGACGGGATGATGCAGAAGGTGCAGCGGTGATTGCAGCCCTCTGAGATCTTCAGGTAAGCGTAATGGCGCGGGGTGAGCTTGATGCCGCCAGGCGGAATCAGGTCCTCGAACGGGTCGTGCGGTTTCGGCAGCGCGGTGTGCACCGCCTCCATCACTTCGTCGAGCGCATGCGGGCCGGATACCGCCAGCACCTTGGGATGCGCCTCGCGCACCACGTCGCCTTTGGCGCCGAGGCAGCCGGTGACGATGACCTTGCCGTTTTCTGCCAATGCCTCGCCGATCGCCTCCAATGATTCCTGCACCGCAGCGTCGATGAAGCCGCAGGTGTTGACCACCACCACATCGGCATCGTCGTAGCTGCCGACGATGCCGTAACCTTCGGCGCGCAGCTGGGTGAGGATGCGTTCGGAATCAACCGTCGCCTTCGGGCAGCCGAGGGAGACGAAACCGACAGTCGGCGTGCGCGGGCGTTTTGCTTTGGTTACCATGACGTTGAATCCTGATGGAGCTTGTGATGTATATCGTAGCGATTGGCTGGGCCTACGTGATTCTGATGATGGTGGTTACTGCCAGCAGCATCGGCAAGGCACTCGCCATCCTGGTCTTCCTCGGCGTGCTGCCGATCGCGCTGTTCGTCTATGCCTTCGGCGGCCGTAAGTCTGCCTATCGTTCAGGAGCCATGCCCGATCAGGTGCCCGACCAGCCCGACACTGCCGATTCCCAGTCCGATCAACACTAGCTGCTGCAAGGTTGCGCCGATTTCCGCCCGCTTGTGCAAACCCGGTATCAGATCGGACAAGGCCACATACAACATGCTCGCCCCCGCCATCCCCAACAACACCGGCATCCAGCCTTCCAGCATCGACAGCGCGTAATAGCCAACCAAGGCACCGATCAACGTTGCCACCCCGGTCAGAAAATTGAGCAAAAGCGCCTGAGTGCGGGTGTAACCCGAGTGCAGCAGAATGAGGAAGTCGCCGATTTCCTGCGGAATCTCGTGCGCAATGATCGCCAGCGCAGTGACCGCCCCCAGGCGGAAGTCGACCAGAAAAGCCCCGGCAATGATGATGCCGTCGACAAAATTGTGAAAAGTGTCACCCACCGTGATCATCATGCCGGAACGCCCGTGGTCATGGCT
Organism: Thiobacillus sp. 65-1059; assembly: GCA_001897675.1. GTDB lineage: Bacteria > Pseudomonadota > Gammaproteobacteria > Burkholderiales > Thiobacillaceae > Thiobacillus. The sequence continues at coordinate 42,227 of MKUE01000010.1, forward strand.
GCTACCATGACTGCCATGGGCTTCGCAGACCTCGTCGTGACAGTGCCGCCACAACACCAGTTTTTCCAGCAGAAAAAACAGCAAAATACCGCCGAGCAAGGCCTTGGCGACGGTTTCGATATCCCCCCCCATTTCGACCGCTTCCGGCAACACTTCCAGTAGCGATGCCCCCAGCAAGGCACCGATGGCGTAACTCACGAGAACCGGCACCCAGCTGGGGCGGGCCGAGAAAGCCAAAATCGCCGCCAGCAGCAGACTCAGCAAGCTGCCCGCGGCAGTTGCGATCAAAATGATGGCGAGGGTAGACATGAAGAACCAGGGGGTAAGAAAGGGGGGATTATACCGGGCAGCGACACATAAGCTGCCGCTGGCTTGATCGAATGGATGAATCGCCTTCGTATCCCGCAGCTTTTGCTGGCCGCGAGATACGTCAATAGCTAGCGACAGTTTCTAGCGGAAAGGCAGATACTACTTTTTGGCTTTCTCTGGGCCAATCGACAATTCCTCCTTCAATTTGTCGATACTGGCCTTGCCAAAGCCTTTCACGTTATCCAGCTCATCCAGATGCTTGAAATTGCCATTGGCTTCCCGGTACATGATGATTGCCTTGGCTTTCGCTGGCCCCAGACCCTTGACCACCTCGAGTTCCGACTGTGTAGCAGTATTGATATTCACCGCTGCGAAAGCCGGAAGCACCATCAACCCCAGCAATGCCAATAGACTCTTATACAGCTTGTTCATATTTCCTCCTTTTAAGGTTTAGTGATCGTGAGCCTATGCCCACACAGCCAAGTTACCTTCAGGAGAAGAAATGTTCCATACAACTAAAGTTGTAGATGAACTCTAATTCCATGTTTTTATTGAGAAAATATTTTCCACCAAACGCGGCCAATAAAAAACCCCCTCATTTTGAGGGGGTTTTTTATGTACCTTTAGGTACGCATAAGGAGTCTGACGATGACCTACTTTCACAGGCGAATGC
>MKUE01000011.1 GCA_001897675.1 Thiobacillus sp. 65-1059
CGGCTTTTTCGCCGAACAGCTGGACTTCCTGTCGATCGGCACCAACGACCTGATCCAGTACACGCTGGCGATCGACCGCGCCGACGACAGCGTCGCGCACCTCTACGACCCGCTGCATCCGGCGGTGCTCAACCTCATCCAGTACACCATCCGCGCCGGCGCCAAGGCCGGCAAGCCGGTTTCCGTTTGCGGCGAGATGGCGGGCGACCCGCTGTTGACGCGGCTGCTGCTGGGGCTGGGACTACGGATCTTCTCGATGCATCCGGCCAGCCTGCTGCAGGTCAAGCAGCAGGTGCTGAAATCCCATCTGGACGTGCTGACCCCAGCCGCACAGCGGCTGCTGAAGAACACCGACCCCGACAAGACGGCGCTGTTATTGAACCGTCTGAACGGCTGACGCGCGCCTGGCGGCCTGTCGGGCTTGAAGCCGGCAGGCCGCCAGGCGCCTAAGCGGTGAGCTGTGCGGCAATGCGCGCCAGTTCCGCCTTGTCGTTGCGCAGATCGCCGATCTCCTGCTTGATCTGCGCCATCCGGCTGTGCAGCGTACCCATGTTTTCGAGAATGCGCTGCAGGCTGGCCAGCCGCGTGTCGAGGTACTGCTTGTGCTCGCGGATGCGCGTCATGATGGGGTCGAGCGCGATGCGCAGCCAGCGCTCGGCTTCCGCCCGCGCCAGCTTGAAGGCATTGCGCGCCTCCTCGGCGAGGCCGGCATAAAAACGCCGGATCATGAAGCGTTTTTCCAGCAACAGGTTGGCGGGATCCTTGCAGAAGGCTTCGGTTTCGCGCATCAGGGTTTCCAGCCGGTTGCGGTAGGCGCCCAGGTCCAGCCGCGGCACCTGCATTTTCGGCAGCCGGTGCTGGCGGTGAAACCGCATGTAGGCCTGGTCGAGCGCATCCAGCATGTTGTCGGCCAGCTGGGTCGCCTGCTGGAAGCGCGTGCCCATCTGCTCGCTCAACTGGCGGATGCCGCCGGTCAGCCCACGCGTCGTCCAGCTGCCTTCCATCGTCTCGCGCGCAGCCTTCAGGATCGCGTCCAGCGTATCTTCCGACACGTTCGACAGCAGGTGCGCGCCCTGGCCCTCCAGCATTTTCCGGGTCACGCGGAACTGTTCGGCGGTGGCGTCGTAACTGTCTTTCTCCTGCTGCAGGTTGGCGCGCGTCTGTTCGATCAATTCGCGGTTCTTGCCCGACAGCTGGATCAGCTGGATCAGCTCGTCGCTGCTGCGCTTGAGCCGCGCGGCCAGATCCACCCGGCTCTCGTCGAGCAGGGCGGTCACCTCGCGGCTGACCGCGTGATAAAGCATGTCGCGCCGCGCCGGGATCACCTGGTGCGCCAGCAGGTATTCCAGCGACTCGATGCCGGAGCGCACGCGCAAGGCGGCATCTCCTCGAATCGTGGCCGCCAGCGCTTTCTGCGCCGACACTGCAAACACCCGGCTGCGCGGCAGCTTCAGCACGCGCGCGGTTTCCTCGGCCTGGCGCTCGATGGTGGCCTGAACCTCGGAATCGCTCTTGAGCTCGTCCCACAGCATGTCGATCTTGTTCAGCACCGCCACGTGGTAATTGGCATGGCGATGCACGTGTTTCTGCCAGATTTCCAGATCCGAGCGCGTCACCCCGGTATCGGTCGCCAGCAGATACATCACCGCATGCGCATTGGGAATCACCGACAGCGTGAGTTCGGGCTCGGCGCCCAGCGCGTTGAGCCCGGGCGTATCGAGTATCGTCAGCCCGGCCTGCAGCAATGGATGCGGATAGTTGACCATGGCATAGCGCCAGGCCGGCACCTCCACGGTGCCGTCGGCACGCAGCTGGTGGCGCTCGCTGGCGTCTTCGCTGTCCCACAGGCCCAGCTCGATGGCATCCACCGCCGGCAACGGCTTGGTCTCGGTGAGCTTTTTCAGGCTTTCCTGCAACTGGCGCGGATCGGTCGGATCGAGCAGCACCCGGCACCACTCGATCGGCATGTGCTTCAAGCGCGCCAGCGATTCGCTGCGGCGGCGCGTTTCGATCGGCAGCAGGCACAGGCTGGGCATTTCATCCGGACTGGCAAACAGTTCGGTCGGGCACATGGTGGTACGCCCGGCGTCGGACGGCAGCAGGCGCTGGCCGTGGTTGGCAAAGAACAGAGCGTTGATGAGTTCGGTCTTGCCGCGCGAAAACTCGGCGACGAACGCCACCACCAGCTTGTCCTGGCGCAGGCCGGACGCGGTATCGGCCAGCCGCAGGGTACGCTCGGCGTCGATGCCGTGCTGGCGGTCGAGCCAGTCGGCGTAGTCGGTGATCGCGGTCGCCAGCCGCAAGCGCCGTTCGCTGTACTCGGCGACTTCCTGTTCCAGGTGGATGCTCATGTTTGACTGTTTTTCCCGATTTCACGCCAGGGTGCGTCGACGCCGCACACCGCCACGGTTTTCTGCCGCGAGCTTTCGCCCCGCACCAGGCGCACCGCCGACTTCGGCACCCCCAACTGCGCGGCCAGCCAGGCCAGCAGATGCGCATTCGCCTTGTTATCGACGGGCGGCGCGGCAATCTTTAATTTCAGCCGGCCGCCATGTTCGCCGACCGCGGCAGTCCGCTTCGCCCCGGGCTGCACATGCAGGTCGAGCAGCCAGCCGGCACCGTCGCGGCGCGCCCAGACCGGGGCCTGTTCCCCCTCAGAGCGCGCCAAGCAGCGCCCGCTCCAGCGCCAGCACCGGCACCATCAGCACCAGCTGGCACACGATGAACAGCACCAGCGGTGTCAGGTCGATCTGGGCGACCGTGGGAACGATGCGCCGCAGCGGGCGCAGGAACGGCTCGGTCAATTCATACACGACCGGCATCAGCGGCGTATTGCTGTTGACCCACGACAATACCGCGCGCACCAGGGTCAGGCCGATAATCAGGTAGATCGCCAGGCTCAGCAGCCGTACCGCCGCCAGTCCCAGCATGACCGGCCACACCCTGGCGCCGGCCAGCGCAAAGGGAAAGCCATCCAGCCAGTACACCGTCGTCACCACGACCAGTTCGACCAGCAGCGCCACCACCAGGCATGCCCAGTCGAGGCCGAACAGGCCCGGCACCACCCGGCGCAGCGGCTTCACCGCAAAATCGGTGATGGCGACGATGAATTGCGCGAAGGGATTGCGAAACGGCACCCGGAACAGCTGCATCATGAAGCGCAGCAATACCGCAATCACGAACAGGTTGCCCAGCGTCTGGATGAGGAAAGCGAATGCGCCCGAAATCATGCGAGCCGCCCCAGTTCGTCGCCGAGCTCGGCGCTGCGCCGGCTGGCCGCTTCTACTGCCTGGCCGATGGCCTGTTTGACCGCCGCCGCTTCCAGCGCGGCAATGCCGCGTTCGGTAGTGCCGCCCCGGGAGGTGACGCGCTGGCGCAGCACGGCGGGTTCCTCGCCCGATTCCAGCGCCAGCTTGGCCGCGCCGAAGAAGGTCTGCAGCGCCAGCTGGCGCGCGGTGGCGGGTGCCAGTCCCTGGGCCACGGCTGCGGCTTCGAGCGATTCGATGCAATAGAACACGTAGGCCGGGCCGCTGCCCGAAACAGCGGTGACCGCATCCAACTGCGGCTCGTCCTCCACCCACACCACGCCGCCGACGGCACGCAGCACCGCCTCCGCCTGCGAGCGCGCATCCTGGCTGACCGCAGGCGGCGCGAACAGCCCGGCGACCCCGGCCTGCACCAGCGCCGGAGTGTTGGGCATGGCGCGCACGATGCGCTCGTGCCCTCCCAGCCAGCGAGTGAGATCGGCCACCCGCACCCCGGCGGCAATCGACACCACCAGCTGGCCGGCAAGGCGCGGCGCCAGTGCCGCCGCCACCTCGGGCAGGGTCTGCGGCTTCACTGCCAGCACGACTAGGGGATGCAGCCGCGCCTGCGACAGGTCCGTGTGGGTCACGACGCCGAAACGCGCGGACAGTTGCGCCCGCGCATCGGCGTTGATTTCCACCACCTCGATGTCGGTGGGCTGCGTGCCGCTGGCGATCAGGCCGCCCACGATGGCGGCGGCCATGTTGCCGCCGCCGATGAAACTCACTTTATGCATTTTTTGTCCTCTCACCAAAGAGTGCCGTGCCGATACGCACGATGGTCGCGCCTTCCAGTATCGCCGCTTCCAGATCGCCCGACATGCCCATCGACAG
>MKUE01000012.1:0-1661 GCA_001897675.1 Thiobacillus sp. 65-1059
CCAGCCGCCGTTCCACACGTCCTGGTTTTCCCACTGCTTCGGATAGCCGATGCCGGGCTTCGACTCGACGTTGTTGAACCACACGTATTCCATGCCTTCGCGCGAGGTCCACACGTTCTTGCAGGTGATCGAGCAGGTATGGCAGCCGATGCACTTGTCCAGATTCAGCACCATGGCGATTTGCGCACGCACTTTCATGTTCCAACTCCTTGCATGGCCGCGGTGGCATGCCGCGGCGCGTTGTAAAAAACCCCGCACCGGAGAGAGGCGGTGCGGGGGAGGGCGGCGGGAGACGCCGCCCTCGAAACTTTTTCGCCTAGCGCTCGACCAGCGGGCCTTCCATCCAGTCGACCTTCTTCATCTTGCGCACGATCACGTATTCGTCGCGGTTGGAGCCCACCGTGCCGTAGTAGTTGAAGCCGTAGGCCTGCTGCGCGTAGCCGCCGATCATGTGGGTGGGCTTGGTGATGGTGCGCGTCACCGAGTTGTGGATGCCGCCGCGGAAACCGCTTACCTCGGCGCCCGGCACGTTGATGATCTTTTCCTGCGCGTGGTACATCAGACACATGCCCTTGGGCACCCGTTGGCTGACCACCACGCGCGCCGTCAGCGTGCCGTTGACGTTGAACACCTCGACCCAGTCGTTGTCGACGAGGCCGGCTTCCTTGGCTTCCGATTCCGACACCCAGACATGGGGGCCGCCGCGCGACAGGGTGAGCATGCGTAGGTTGTCGGTGTAGGTGCTGTGGATGCCCCATTTCTGGTGCGGGGTGATCCAGTTGAGCACCAGTTCGTGGTGGCCGTTCGGCTTCTTGCCGAGCAGCGGCGCGATGGTCTTGGTGTCGACCGGCGGCTTGTAGACGGCGAGGCCCTCGCCGAAATCCAGCATCCACGGGTGATCCTGGTAGAACTGCTGGCGGCCGGTCAGCGTGCGCCAGGGGATCAGCTCGTGCACGTTGGTGTAGCCGGCGTTGTAGGAGACGTGCTCGGATTCCAGCCCCGACCAGGTCGGCGAGGAGATGATCTTGCGCGGCTGCGCCTGGATGTCGCGGAAGCGGATCTTGTCGTCCTCGCGCGGGATCGCCAGATGGCTGTGGTCGCGCCCGGTGATCTTCGACAGCGCTTCCCACGCCTTCACCGCGACCTGGCCGTTGGTTTCCGGCGCCAGCATCAGCACCACCTCGCAGGCATCGATGGCCGATTCGATCCTGGGCATTCCCTTGGCGACGCCGTCTTCGGTGACGGTGTAATTCAGCTCGGCGAGCTGCCGCACTTCGTCTTCGGTGTTCCAGGCAATGCCCTTGCCGCCGTTGCCGATCTTGGTCATCAAGGGGCCGAGCGCGGTAAATTTCCTGTAGGTATCGGCGTAATCGCGCGTCACCACGCTCATGCTCGGCATGGTCTTGCCGGGAATGAGGTCGACTTCGCCCTTCTTCCAGTCGCGCACGCCCAGGCTCTGGCCCAGCTCGGAGGGCGTGTCGTGCATCAGCGGCGTCAGCACCAGGTCTTTCTGGGTTCCCAGATGGGTGGCCGCGAGTTCGGAAAACTTCTTCGCGATGGTCTTGTAGATCTCCCAGTCCGACTTCGATTCCCACAGCGGCTGCACCGCCTCGCTCAAGGGATGGATGAAGGGGTGCATGTCCGAGGTGTTGAGGTCGTCC
>MKUE01000012.1:1669-36786 GCA_001897675.1 Thiobacillus sp. 65-1059
CGCTCGCCGAGGTCGGGGCCCATTACCGCGTTCTGCGTGCCGAGCAGGTACTTGAGGAAGTACTCGTGCCCCTTGCCCGAGGAGCCCAGCAGGTTGGAGCGCCAGACAAACAAATTGCGCGGGAAGTTCTTCGGGTTGTCCGGATCCTCGCAGGCGAACTTGAGCGCGCCGCTCCTGATCTGCTCGACCGCGTACTTGACCGGATCGATGCCGGCGGCGTCGGCGGCGCGGGTGACTTCGAGCGGGTTGGTTTCCAGCTGCGGTGCGGACGGCAGCCAGCCCATGCGCTCGGCGCGCACGTTGAAATCGATCAGCCGGTAGTCGCCGTTCTTCCTGTCGGCGGTGGGCGAGAGGATTTCCGACGCCGCCAGCTTCTCGTGGCGCCACTGGCTGGTGTGCGCGTAGAAGAAGGAGGTGGAGTTCATCTGCCGCGACGGGCGGTGCCAGTCGAGGCCGAAGGCCAGCGGCGCCCAGCCGGTCTGCGGACGCAGCTTTTCCTGGCCGACGTAGTGCGCCCAGCCGCCGCCCGACTGGCCGATGCAGCCGCACATCATGAGCAGGTTCATGATGCCGCGGTAGATCATGTCGTTGTGGTACCAGTGATTGAGCGCCGCGCCGAGGATGACCATGGACTTGCCGCGGGTCTTGTCGGCGTTGTCGGCGAACTCGCGCGCCACCGTGATGATGTCGGCACGCGGCACGCCGCAATGCTTCTCCGCCCAGGCCGGGGTGTAGGGCACTTCATCGTTGTAGCTGGTGGGAATGTTCGGCCCGCCCAGCCCGCGGTCGACGCCGTAGTTGGCGAGCGTCAGGTCGTAGACGGTGGCGATGCGCACGTCCTCGCCGCCGACGCTGATCACCTTGACCGGCAGGTTGCGGGCCAGCAATTCGTTGTGGTCGCCGCCGCCGAAGTAGGGCAGCGCCACCTCGACGACTTCGTCGTGGCTGCCGAGCAGGGTGAGTTGCGGCTTCACGTCCTTGTTCGAATAGCCGTCGCGCATTTCGAGGTTCCACGCGCCGGACTGCCCCCAGCGGAAACCGATCGAGCCGTTGGGCGCCACCAGGTAGCCGGTGCTCTCGTCGACCACCACCGTCTTCCACTCGGGATTGTTGTCCTGGCCGAGGTTGCCGGAAAGGTCGGAGGCGCGCAGGTAGCGGTCGGCGATGAGCCTGCCTTCGTGCGCCTTCAGCATCACCAGCATCGGCATGTCGTTGTACTGGCGGCAATACTGGTCGAAGTATTCGCTGCGGTTCCTGACGTGGAATTCGGACAGGATGACGTGGCCCATCGCCAGCGCCAGCGCGGCGTCGGTACCCTGCCGGGGGGCCAGCCAGATGTCGCCGAACTTGACCATCTCGCCGAAGTCGCTTGAAACCGCCACCGTCTTGGTGCCCTTGTAGCGCACCTCGGTGTAGAAGTGGGCGTCGGGGGTGCGGGTCTGCGGCACGTTGGAGCCCCACACCATCAGATAGGTCGAGTTGTACCAGTCGGCCGATTCCGGCACGTCGGTCTGCTCGCCCCACACCTGCGGGGACGACGGCGGCAGGTCGCAGTACCAGTCGTAGAAGGAACCGCAGACGCCGCCGATCAGCGACATGTAGCGGCTGCCTGCCGCGTAGCTCACCATCGACATGGCGGGGATCGGCGAGAAGCCGTAGATGCGGTCGGGGCCGTAGTCCTTGATGGTGTGGACGTTGGCGGCGGCGATCATTTCCGTCACCTCGTCCCACTTGGCGCGCACGAAGCCGCCCTGGCCGCGCACCGACTTGTAGCGTTTCGCCTTCTCCGGATCCTCGGTGATCGACTTCCACGCCGCCACCGGCTCCATCGTTTTCCGCGCCTCGCGCCACATTTCCATCAGGCGGCCGCGGATCAGCGGGTATTTCACCCGCTGCGCCGAATACACGTACCAGGAGTAGCTGGCGCCGCGCGGACAGCCGCGCGGCTCGTGGTTGGGCAGGTCGGGACGAGTGCGCGGGTAGTCGGTCTGCTGGATTTCCCAGGTGATCAGGCCGTTCTTGACGTAGATGCGCCAGCTGCACGAGCCGGTGCAGTTCACCCCATGGGTGGAGCGCACCACCTTGTCCTGCTGCCAGCGGCTGCGGTAGGCATTTTCCCAGCTGCGGTCTTCGTTGCTGACGACGCCGTGGCCGTTGGAGAATTCGGCGACGGTCTTCTTGAAGAACGTCAGTCGGTCGAGGAAGTGACTCATTGCATTGCTCCTTACAGTCGCGGTGAGGCGGTTAGTGCGTGAGGCGTGGGCGACGAGGTGTGCGGAAGCCGGTTTGCTTTTTCGCCTTACGCCTCCCGCCTCACGCTTTATCCAGTACGCCTCACGGATTCTTGATATACGCGTTCTTGCGCAGGTAGAACCACCAGTTCAGCACCAGGCACACGGCGTAGAAGAGCGCGAAGCCGTACATCGCAATCTCCGGGGTGCCGGCCTTGATCTGGTTCTTGATCACCTCGGGGGCGATGAAGGAGCCGTAGGCGGCGACGGCCGAGGTCCAGCCCAGCACCGGGCCGGCCTGCACCCGGTCGAAGATCACGCCGACGGTACGGAAGGTGGAGCCGTTACCGATGCCGGTGGCGGCGAACAGCACCACGAACACCGCCAGGAACTGGGTGAAATGGATTTCCGGGGTGGCCGACTGGTAGGCCTGCATCAGGATCCAGCCGGCATAGACCGAGGCGGCGACCATCACCGCTGAGATGGCCTGGGTGACGATGGAGCCGCCGACCTTGTCGGAAATCCAGCCGCCCACCGGGCGGATCAGCGCGCCGACGAAGGGGCCGATCCAGGCGTATTGCAGCGCGGATGGCGCGTTCGGGTTCTTGGCGTGCACCCAGGTGCCGGTCGCCGCGTCGAGCACGTGGGTGTCGCCGAAGATGACCGTGATCGACAGCGGCAGCGCCATCGAGAAGCCGATGAAGGAGCCGAAGGTGACCAGGTAGAGCGCCGTCATCGACCAGGTGTGGCGGTTCCTGAAGATGGCGAACTGCTTGCCGATGTTCTCCTTCATCGGACCGAAGGCGGCGAGCTTCAGGATCAGCAGCGTCGCGACGATGATGAGCGGCATCGCCACCCACATGTTGAGCAGGCCGAGTCCGGTGGGGGCGGGCAGGTAGAGGTAGAGGCCGCCGATCGCGGGAATGAAGGCGAGGGTGTAGAGCCAGGTGACCTTGATGAAGGCGGCAATGGGATGGCCGGCGTCCGGCGAGACCGACAGCAGGTTGTTCATGCCGAACCAGGCGATGACGCCGAGCGGGACCAGCGAGAGCACCCACGCGAAGCCTGCGTTCTGGACGAAGGTCGCGGTGCCGGCGGCGATCTTGCCGAAGATCCAGCCGCTGTCCTTCACCAGCGTCATCGGCTCGCCGCCGAGCGCGCCGAACACGCCCACCGTCATCACCAGCGGAATGAGGATCTGCATGGTGGTGACGCCGAAGTTGCCGAGGCCGGCGTTGATGCCGAGCGCGGTGCCCTGCAGCCGCTTGGGAAAGAAGGTGCTGATATTGGACATCGAGCTGGCGAAGTTGCCGCCGCCGACGCCCGACCACAGCGCCATCAGCTGGAAGATCCACAGCGGCCACTCCGGATGCTGCAGCACGATGCCGGTGCCGATGGCGGGCGCCAGCAGCATCGAGGTGGTGAGGAAGATGACGTTGCGGCCGCCGGCCAGCCGGATGAAGAAGGACGACGGGATGCGCATGGTCGCGCCGGCGAGGCCCGAGATCGCGGTCAGCGTGAACAGCTCGTCCTTGCTGAAGGGGAAGCCCAGGTTGGACATCTGCACCGTAATGATGCCCCACATCAGCCACACGGCGAAGCCGCACAGCAGGGCCGGCACCGAGATCAACAAATTGCGGTAGGCGATGCGCTTGCCGGTCGTCTCCCAGAAGCTCGGGTCTTCCGGGTTCCATTCCTTGATGTTGGCGGGCATTGAACGCTCCTGGTTGGAAAGGCAGGGATTTATTCGCGGGTGTCGGTTGCGGCCGTCTTCCTGATCATCGGCACCTTGCGCACTTCGGTCAGATACATCCAGATCAGCGACACCCAGGTGATGCCGTACATCAGCATGAAGATGCCGCTGTTGACGCCGGTGAGATCGACGATGGCGCCGAACAGGATGGGCAGCAGAAAACCGCCGAGGCCGCCGATCAGGCCGACGATGCCGGAGATGACGCCGATGTTGTGCGGGTATTCGTCGGAGATGTACTTGAATACCGAGGCCTTGCCGAAACCCCAGGCGATCCCGAGGATGAACAGCAGGGCGGTGAATACCCAGACGTTGAGGCCGAGGTGCAGCGACATCTCGCCCTTGGTGGTCTGCACGACCATCTCGGTCTGCGGATACGAAAGCAGGAACAGGCAGATCCACGACACCCACATCACCCACCAGGTCATCCTGTGCGCGCCGAACCTGTCGGACAGCCAGCCGCCCATCGCGCGGATGACGCCGGACGGCAGCACGAAGACGGCGGCCAGCAGCGCGGCGGTCTGCATCCCGAAGCCGTATTCGGTGATGTAGTACTTGGTCATCCACAGGCTCAGCGCGACGTAGCCGCCGAACACGATCGAGTAGTACTGGCACAGCTTCCAGACGTTGCGGTCCTTGAGTACGGCGAGCTGATCCCTGACGGTGACGTGGCCCGGCACATGGTGGGTGGTGTCGGTATAGGTGAAGATCCAGAACAGGATGGCCATCGCCAGCATGGCGACGGCGTAGACCTGCGGCACCGCCTGCCAGCCGTAGGCCACCACCAGCGACGGGGCGACGAACTTGGTCACCGCGGCGCCCGCATTGCCGGCGCCGAAGATGCCCATCGCCAAGCCCTGGCGCTGTCTGGGAAACCAGCGCGCGACGTAGGAAATGCCGACCGAGAAGGCGCCGCCGGCCACGCCGACGAACAGCCCAAGCAGCAGGAAATGCCAGTATTCGGTGGCCAGGCTGATGAGATAGATCGGCAGGACGGTGCTGACCATCAGCACGAAGAGCACGATGCGGCCGCCGATCTTGTCGGTGAGCATGCCGAGCGGCAGGCGGATCAGCGAACCGGTGAGAATGGGGGTGGCGGCCAGCAGGCCGAACTGGGTTTCATTGAGGCCGAGGCTGGCCTTGATCGGAATGCCGATGATGGAGAACATCACCCACACCGCAAAGCACACGGTGAACGCCAGCGTGCTCAGGGTGAGCACCGAAACCTGCTTGTGCGACTGGGTAGACATGATGGCGTCCTTTCCGGGTATTCTGGACTGATTTATCCTAAATACTGAACCGAGTATATGCGCCTTAAAGCAGATGAAAAGATGTTGTATTCTCCTTATCAGGCCCGGGATTACCCCTAAATAGGTATAGGTGCATTCGCGTAAACCAATGTTATTTAAGGGATTGTTTGGTTCCTTTGTGGTGCGTGGGGGTGTGCTTGATGTAATGTGGGTAATCCTTCAGCCCCCGGATAAGCCGGAAAGGGGTGTGTTATATTTTGGCCGTGTCGATGCTGCCGCACCCAATCAAACCCGGGGCTGCCCGTCATTGCATGGCGCCAGCCCGTTGCATCGGCCCTACCCATTCCGGGCTTTCAAACGGGCCCCACTCAACAGGAGATATATAAATGAAGATGACATCACTCGTACTGGCCGTTTCACTGGCGGCTTTGTTGAGTGCTTGCGGGAAGCAGGAGAGCGCCGCGCCGGAAGCCCCGGCGCCGGCCCCCGCAGCACCGGAGGCGGCTGCGCCCGCTCCGGCAGCGGAGGCGGAGGAGACGCATGTGGCTGAAGGCAACGACCTGGGCAAGAAGGTTTACGGCAACGTCTGCGCGATGTGCCACGCGGCAGGGGTTGCCGGTGCGCCGAAGCCCGGCGACAAAGCCGACTGGGGGCCGCGCATCGCGCAGGGCATGGACACCCTCCACAAGCATGCGCTTGAAGGGTTCACGGGTGCGAAAGGCATGATGCCCGCGCGCGGCGGCTCCACCACCCTGTCGGACGACGATGTCAAGGCGGCGGTGGACTTCATGGTCGCCCAGTCGAAGTAAGCGCCGGATACGGAACGATCCCGGTTCCGAAAACGCAAAGCGGGGGAGATGCAGATCTCCCCCGCTTTTTTCATGCCCGCATCCGGCAGCCTAGCCTCAGTGGCGATGGGGCGCGTTACCTCCCAGGGAACGGATCAGCTCGGGCGTGACTTGCGTGAATGTCAGCACCTGGCCGCCGCGGCGGCGGATAAAGCCGTCTGCCGCGGCGCGGCTGGCAAAGGCCGGCAGGTCGGCGCCGCGCATCGGGCCCGGGACGGCGGAACCGCGGACGAAGAAGGCATTCTGGAGTTCGATCCATTGTCCGCTTTCGAAGTCGGTCACGAAGCTGGCGGCGACGTCGTTCAGGGTGTAGCTGCGGTTGTAGCGCTCGACCCTCTGCAGGAAGACGAACAGGTTGACCGGCGAATCGAAATACTGGGCGGCGCCGTCCCTGAACAGGGTTTGCGCAGCCCAGCGCGGGAAGCGGGCGGGATACATGCCGCATACCGGGCAGCGCGCCTCGGCCGGGATCGGCCTCGGCGCGTACATCGCCAGGCCGGAAGCGGGATCGTAGGGCGTTGCCGGAGCCACGACGCAAAAATCGTTCGTGGGCGGCTCGGGCTTGCGGATCGTCCGGCTGCCGGGGGGCAGCAGTGCGATCGTGGCTGCAATGGCGAGCGCCGCCGCCCCCAGGGACAGCAGCCGCGCCGGCGGACGCATCAGGCGATGTCCCTGGCGCCGAGCATCGGGTCGCCGATCAGGGCATGGATCAGTCTGTGCAGATTGTCTTCCGGGGAGGCGTCGGGGCGCGTAATCGGGTCCGCAACGATGCGGCCGCCCGCATCGTGAAAGTGATGGGGGAAGGTCGCAAGCCCATGGTGCAGGGGCGCGGTGTCGATGCCGGACTCGGCGTCGCCATAGACCCAGCGCAGCGAATAGGCATCGGCGGCGGCGTAGCGCACCTCCAGCGTCACGCCATTCTTCAGGCGGACGATCATTGCGTCCTGCTTCTGTTCGACCGGCGAATCGAGGTCGTCTCCGAAGGCCGTCTCGATCGCCGAGCCGAGTTCAAGGTGCAGGCTCATTTCTGGCGGGCCTCCTTCAGGCGTTCGCCGACTATTGCGCGGGCCATGTCGCGGGTGTCGTCGAGAATCCGCGCGGCCAGGTAGTGTTCGTAGGCGGGATGCTCGGCCACTGCGCCGTCCTGGATTTGCTGCAGCAGTGCCGCCGCGTCCGCTGCGTCATAGGTCTGAAGAATGGCATTGTGGTTCTGGCGCAGTTCATAGATCAATTGCGACAGCTGTTCGAGTTCCGTCGCCGTGTCGTAATCAAGGTTTTCAAAGAAGCTTGCCATGATGTCTACATGTGGCTGTCGTGGAGCGCGCCGCCGTCCAGCACCACCATGTCGGGGGTGACGTCGGCGAAACGATAGACCTTGCCGCCATACTCGGCGGCAAATTTCGCGGCATCCTTTTCCAGCGCGAAACTGGCGATGGTCGGGCCCATGGAGCCGTGCCGCTTGCTGCCGTGAACGTAGAAGGCGCTCTTCGCATCGATCCAGTGATCGCGCGGCTGCTCCCAGTCGGTCTTGCCCATGTCCTGCACGAAAAGGCCGCGCACCGCGCGGACCTGTTCGGGCTTGAGATAGAGGTGGAACATTTCCACCGTGTCGCAGAAGAAATCCGGCGCCGCCTGGCCGGCATAATGGATCTGCGCCTTGGGGCCGGGATAATCGGCGAGCAGCATGCCGTCGAGCGCGCAGGACGTGCCCTGGCTGATTTCCAGCGGGACTACTGCATCCGCGGTCTCCGGCCGCCCGCAGGCGGTGAGCGCGGCGGCCGCCAGCACGGCAAGGATGAGCGTAGGTCGTACAAGCTTCATTTACGGAATCTCCAGGTTGCAATGCCCAATGGTGCCGCAATCCAGGCGAACATCACCAGACCCAGCAGCCAGGGATCGGCCAGGGCGCGGGGGAAAACGGTCGCCAGTCCGTACAGGCTGCGAACGTCGTCCAGGGCAAAGATGTTCAGAATGCGGAACACGTCGGCCGGGTTCGCCAGCAGCAGGTAGGGAAAGACTTCGCCGCCGTAGCGATCGCCGGTGACGACCAATGCGCCCAGCAGCAGCAGATCGAACACCAGCACGAAGAAGAACCACAATGCGATGGCCATGCCCGATGCGCGGGTGCGATCCGCGGCAAACACCGAAACCATCACCGCGAGGCTGAGGAAGGCCATGCCGAGCAGAACCGAGCTGAACATGAAGCCGAAGTAGTGGAGCAGCGCGCCGAGGTTGAGTTGCGTGGCCAGCACGACGGCGACCAGGCCGAAGCCCGCCACGGTGGAGAACGCCAGTGCCGCGGCCAGACCGAGATATTTCCCCAGCAGCAGCTCGAAGCGGGTGATCGGCATCGACAGCAGCAGATCGAGCGAGCCGCGTTCGCGTTCGCCGACGATGGCATCGAAGCCGAGGATCAGCGCGATCAGCGGAATCAGGTAGATCACTAGGCTGACCAGGCTGGCAATGGTGAACTCGATCGAGCGGAATCCGACTGCGCCCTGTTGCGCGCCGCCGAAGTAGGCGATGGCCAGCGCGAATACGGTGAACACCAGCGCCACCGCGAGCACCCAGCGGTTGCGGATGCGATCCCAGAACTCCTTGCCGGCGATGATGCCGATTTGTCTGAATTCCATCAGCGCCCCTTTAATCGGAAAAGCCGAAGAACACGTCTTCGAGCGAGGGCTCGCGCACGTGCAGGTCGAGCACCTTGCCGTCGAGCGCGGCAAGGGCTTCGAGCACCGCCATCTTGGCTTCGCGCCGGCACTGCACCGCAACGTGGTCGTCGCGGGCTTCGATGGCGCTGATCGGCAGATGGCCGAGCGCTGCGCGCACGGCGCCGAGATGTTCGGGCGCAATCCGGATCTCGAACCACAGCGGCAGATCCATCTGCTCGCGCAGCGCCTGGACGCTGCCGATGGCCTGGACCTTGCCCGCGGCCATGATCGCGAGGCGGTCGACCCGCTCCTGGATCTCGGCCAGGATGTGCGAGGTCAGCACCACCGTCACCCCTTCCGTTCTGAGCCCGCGCAGGATCGCGTAGAACTCGCGGATCGCTTCCGGGTCCAGGCCGGTGGTCGGCTCGTCGAGAAACAGGATCTGCGGCCGGCCGAGCAGGGCCTGGGCAAAGCCGAGGCGCTGGCGCATGCCCTTGGAATATTCGCGCACGCGCCGCCTGGCCGCGTGGGTAAGCCCGACGCGCTCCAGCGCGGGGGCGCAGTCACGCAACGGGGCGCCTTTCAGCCGCGAAAAGAACTGCAGGGTTTCCAGTCCGGTCAGGTTTTCGTAGAGCACGACGTTTTCCGGCAGGTAGCCGATCTTGCGGCGCACCGCGCGAAACCCGCCGCCCGACACCGATGCATTGTCGATGAGTATCTCGCCCGAGGTGAGCGGGATCAGGCCCAGCATCATCTTGAACAGGGTGCTCTTGCCGGCGCCGTTGTGGCCGATCAGGCCGAACAGCTCGCCGCGGACGATTTCGAGATCGACGCCGTCGACCGCATGCACGGCGCCGTAATGTTTGGTGACGGCGCGCGTGGCGACCACGGCTTCGGCATTCGAAGCGGGACGCACCTCAGCGGGCGCCGGGGAAATACTTGCCAAGCCAGTTTCTCCAGTCTTTATGGTCGGGATGCATGCGCGGTTTCGGGTCCACGATGCTGGGCGCGCGCAGCAGCGGGAACTGCTGCCCCACTATCCGCAGGGTCTGCACGGCCGGGCTTGCGAGCAGCAACTTCATCATCGGATGGCGCCACGACAGCCGGTCGACCACATCGTTGGCTTCATAAGGGACGTCGCCTATGCCGTCGCCGTTGCGATCCCAGCCAAGGTAATTGCTCCAGTGATTGCCTTCCTTGGCACCCCAGATCTCGTCGCGCGAGGCCACATAACGGACCTGTTCACGGTTGGAGATGAAATCGTTGCGTTCGACCTGGTTGTTGATGGAGCCGGCCCACAGATGCACGCCGACGATATTGTCGACCACCAGATTGCCGCGCAGGGTATTGTACTCGGCGTCGTAGATGAAGAATCCGCGGGCATTGCCGGCCACCACGTTGTTCTCCACCCGCGCGTCCTGGATCGTCCGCAGCATGATGCCGTGGTCGGAATTGGCCCACGCACGATTGTTGCGCACCACCTGGTTGCGCACTTCCATCAGCGCGAGGCCGCCGCGGTTGTGGTGCGAGTCGTTGTCTTCCCACAGGTTGTAGTAGGAATTCATGTAATGCGTGCCGTAGCGGCTGTGGTGCAGGCGGTTGCCGCGGAAGACCGCATGGTGCGAGACGTCGACATAGATCGCATCGCGCACGAAGCCGATGCGGTTGCCGACGATGCGCGCGCCCTTGGTGTTGTAGAGCTGGATGCCGTTGCCGCGCGAGGCGGATCGGTAATCGCGCTTGCCGGTGATGAGGTTGTTTTCGATGCGCACGTCGTTGGCCTTCTCGATCCATAGGCCGAACAGGTTGTAGCTGAGGTCGCAGTTGCGCACGACTGCACGGTGCGCGCCCGGCCGGATGTAGATGCCGGCATTCTGATCGAGCAGGCTGTCGCCCGAATCGCTCACGATCAGCCCCTCGATGACGACATCCTCGGCAACGACGCGGATGGTATCGCCCTTGAGGCCGCCGCTCAGCGTGGGCCGATTGATTCCCTTCAGGGTCAGGGGCTTGTCGATCAGCAGCCGTTCCCGGTAGTGGCCGCGTTCCACCCGTACCACGTCGCCGGGCGCGGCCTGCGCAATGGCAGCGGCGATCGACTCGCCCGGATGCACCGTCCACTCGGCCGCCTGGGCGGCGGTTCCGACAAGCAGGCAGGCCAGCACGCCGAAAATGACGCGGCAGCCCCTTAATACAGCCATTGCAGGGATGGCTGGCTTTGCAGGAATTCGAGGATGCCGGCGCTTTTCATCAGCAGGAACAGGGCGGCTGCGATCAGCAGATTCTTGAACCCCACGTAGGAGGCCATGTCGGCCCACGAAGCGGGACGCAGGTTGCGCCCCCACCACGGGCCGTCCTTGACGTAGGGCTTGCAGCGCATGCGCACCACCAGCTCGTAAGCGCTCCATGCCAGCCACCAGCCCAGCACGATGCCGGGGCCGATCTGTCCGGCGGCGCCGAGCACCCACACCCACGTCACCAGGAGCGCCAGCGCGAGGCTGGCTGCCTGCAGCAGGCGCGGCTGCGCCAGCGCCTTGCGGCTCCAGGGGAACAGGTGATCGAAGAATTCCTGCCCGATGAAGGCGGGCAGGCTCTGCCGTACCGCAGCGGCGGGGGCCGCGACGGCCGGCACGATGGGGATGAAGTAGCCATCCGACCCGATCGCGGTCAGCGGCTCGCCCGCCTTGGTGCGGCGCTTGCGCTCCTGGGCCAGCGGCGGGCAGGCGTGGGCGTCGTAATACAGCACCTGGCAATCGAGGCACAGCAGGCATTCGCGCTGGTCGATGCGGCCGCTAGCGTCGATGGCCTGCGAGCCGCAGCCGACGGCGCACGCGGCGCAGGGGCCGCACTCCTTCTTGCGCTTGAGGCCCCACCAGCGGAAGGTGGAGGGGACCGCGAGGGCGGCGCCGAGCGGGCACAGGTACTTGCAGAACGGGCGCTCGAAAAAGGCGGAAGCCACGATCAGGACCGTCCAGAAGGTCACGAAGGGCCAGGAGCGGTTCCACACGCCCACCAGGAAGGTGGTTTTGAAGGGCTCGACCTCGGCGAGCTTTTCAGCCAGGCCGATGGAATAGAAGGACACCGCAAGCAAAATCGCAAAAATGCCGTATTTGATCCACTTCAGGCGGTCATGCCAGTTTTGCGGCAGCAGATGGCGCTGGTAGCGCTTGAGCCCGAGTTTGCCGGCCACATGGTAGACCAGTTCCGCGAGCGAGCCGTAGGGGCACATCCAGCCGCAGAACATCCCGCGCCCCCAGAAGAACACGCTGACGATGATGAAAATCCAGAACAGGAAGATGAACGGGTCGGACAGGAACAGCTCCCACTTCCACTCGAACAGGATGGAGTGGAACCAGGTCAACACCTGGGTAATGGAGGGCACGGCCAGCAGGTAAAACCCGACGAAGCCGATCGACGTGATCCACAGGAAATACTTGGGGTAATCCTTCCAGCGCGTGTCCTTCATCGTCGAGCGCCGGACCAGCTTGTCGCGCAGCGCATACACCGTTCCCGCCGCAGTGAGCCAGAGCAGGAACAGTACGATTTCGATCTTGCGCGATTTCCACACCGTCACCCAGGTCGCTTCCGGCTTGACGATTTTCGGGCGTCCTCCTTCCAGATAGCTGCCGGGCAGCCAGTACTCGCGATCGAAGTTGACGAAGGTACGGGAGCCCGTCTGCGGGTCCATCTTGTTGGCCAGGAACACCAGGTTCCACGGGTAGGCCGCGCTGAATGCCGGTGAGCGGATGATGAAGATGGCTGACTCGCGGTAGGCCGGCGCGCCGGCCGCCTCGATCCCGTACAGGTTGAGATAATCCAGATCGCGGAAAGTGAAGGTGTCCATGTCCTGCGACACCTGCACCCGGTCATAGATCCCGCCGCGCACAAAGCCCGAGCCCTTGAACGATTCCAGGCCGCTGGCAATGAGGAAAATGGCATGCTCGTCAGGCTTGAGCCGGGACATCAGGCCTTTGTATACGGCGTCGCCGAGCACGCTGCGGCCCACCGCCGGTGCATTGAGATAGCCGAAATGAATGTCGATGTAGGGCTGGTCCGAGCGCGGCATCCCGAGCGCAGCAGTATCGACCTTGAGTCGCTGGACGCTGCCGTTCTTGAGCAACGCATTCCAGTCCAGCTTGCCCTCGACCTGGCTGAACTTCGCCTGAGGGCGAACGGTGGGTTCGATGATCCCCACCTGCTTTGCCACCGCCAGGCCGCTGCGCAGCACGATCTGGTTTTCCGCGATCACCGTCACGGTGGCCCCGGTGATGGCGTCCAGGCCGATGATGCCCTGATCCGGCCTGCCTGCGCCCACCTCGATTTTGGAACCGACAAACTTGCCCAGATACTGATTGACGAACTTGGTGAGTTCCAGCTCCGGGATGCCCAGCAGCAGGATCGGCTCGGAATGGCGCAGCACCCGCACCCCGGTGATGATGCCCTTGGTGTCCATGCCGATCAGGGTCACCACCGGCTTGCCCGAGTAGGCGGGAATGTCGACGATGTCGGTGGACAGAAAGACGTAACCGATCAGTTTCCGATCGTCTTGTTTGCCATGGCCTTCCTTCTTGCCATGACCCTCTTTTCCGCCATGGTCTTCCTTCCCGTCATGGCCGCCTTTCCTGCTCTGGTAGGCCTCGACATAGGCAGGCTTGCCCATGCGGTGGGAAAAGCTGTCCGCTCCGGGCAGCACATCCTTGCATGGGACATAGGCGCAAAGGTCGGGGTCGGTGGACAACTGTGCCGGCAGCGGTGCCTCGTAGCTTCCGCCGACGGCCAGCCCGCAGGCGCAGAACAGGGAAAGTGCAGTCAGGAAACGGGCAAAAAAACCGGCAGGATAAATCATGGGAAAACCAGCGAGCCTCTGAACATCGAGCGGAACAAACGTAACCAAGCTGCAGCGCCCGCTCGGGTGCGGATTTCATTCACCTCGTTTATCGCGGGTGCACGGCAACGATACCCCATTCCCCTTGTTCGGGGAACGGGGCCGCCGCTCAAACCTCGACAATCATGCGGCTGCGCATCTCCAGGTGCAGGGCATGACAGAAGTGGGTGCAGTAACACCAGTAGACCCCGGGCTTGTCGGCGATGAAGGTAACCGACTTGGTCTCCTGCGGACTGACGATGAAGTTGATGTCGTACTTCGGAATCGCGAAGCCGTGGGTCAAGTCCTCCACCTTGTCCAGGTTGGTCAGGATGAGGGTCACTTCGTCGCCCTTCTTGAGCTTGAATTCCCGCAGGCTGAAGGACGGTGCCTGGCTGGTGAGCTTGACCGTCACCTTCTTACCGTTGCGGAAGACGCCCGATTCCTTGGGATCCTTCACCGCCAGCGGGAATTCGTCGAGGTTGTAGATCTGGCGCGTCTTGATGATGTCGCGACGGACGATGATCGAATCGTGCGGCTCGGACAGCACCGAGTGGTCGTGCACCAGCTTCATCTTGTCGCCGCTGATGTCGATCAGCTGAGCGGTTTCGGGGTGGAGCGGGCCCACGGGCAGGAAACGGTCCTTGGAGAACTTGTTGTCCGAAAGGAAGAAGCGGCCGTCGGCTTCCTTCGTTTCGCCCATCGAGGTGAAACCGTGTCCCGGCTGATAATGCACGTCGAGGCGGTCCACGACCGGCTTGGCGCTCTTGTCGCCCTTGTACGACTTGATCGCCGCTTCCACGTTCCACTTCACGATCTGGCTGTCGAGGAACAGCGTGGTGTAGGCATTGCCCTTGTTGTCGAAGCCGGTGTGCAGAGGTCCAAGGCCGATCTCGGGTTCGGCGACCACGGCATCGCGAGGATTCGCCAAGCCGCCGTCAAACCATTTCAGCACCAGGGCATGCTCGATCACCGAAGCCGTCGGCGAGAGCTTGCCCGAGCAGGCGTAGTACTTGCCATCCGGGCTGATGTTCACGCCGTGCGGGTTTTTCGGGATCGGAACGTAGCAGGTCAGGGCGGTTTTCGGATCCTTGTTGGCGGCCTTGGTGCCGTCCACCACCGGAACCTTGGAACTGCCAATGGTGGTCACCTTGCCGGCCTTCACCGCCTCTTCGATGCGGGCCACGTTGAAGAACAGGCAGGCGTCCATTTCCGCAGCCATCATGTCTTCGTAATGGATGCCATTCTCGACGTTGTACTGGTTGGTTGCCGCCAGCTTGCCGTCGTAGGAAGTCGCCACCAGATCGCAGTTGCCGTCGATCAGCACCTGCCAGCGCACTTCCATGCTGTCGGAATCGACGCAGCTGAACAGCGACTTGTACTTGCTGGCGTCATCCATGTCGCGCCCGTCGTTGGGCAGCGGAATGGCGAATTCCGCGCCGCAGAATACCCGGGTGGTGTGATTGATTTTCGGATCGACCGGATCGCGCTTGTCGGTGAAGGTGCCGTGAAAGCCCTGGACGTTGGGCAGTTCGGTGATCTTGTCGCATTCCATGGTGTCCATGCGGATACGCGCCAGACGACCATGGATCTTGTCGTTCACGAAAAAGTATTTGCCGTCGTAGGTACCGTCGGTGTAGGTCTGGTGTACGTGGTGGGTATCGCCGGTGGAGTATTTCAGCGAGCCGTCGGGCTTGGTGCCGATGATCGCCTTGGATTCGTTGGTGATGCCCCAGCCCACCAGGTTGTCCGTGTTGAAGACCGGGATGCTCTTCAGCTGGCGCCCGGACGGCAGGCCGTAGATGCGCACATCGCCGGAATGGCCGCCGCTGGAAAACGAGTAGTAATCGTCGAGTTTGCCAGGCGCCACCTCGTACGGGCTATGCGCAGCCACTTCGCCCTTGGCGCCCGGGGCCGCCTCGGTAGGGACCGATTCCTTGTTGCAGGCCGACAGGCCGAGCGAAAGCCCTGCGCCGGAAAGGCCGACCAGTGCGGTGGTACCCAGGAATTTGCGGCGGCCCAGATCAGGCTGGGTGTCGAGTGGTTTGATGTCGTCCTGTGTCATGATTGCCCAGCTCCATGTATCAAAATTAACCGCTGACTATCGATTCGCGGAAAAAAAGGAAACAACCCGAATCGTTCGAAAAGGCGTGGCTGTCGAGGCACCCGCCGCTGCGACAATACGTCGCAGCCAGACTCTAGCAAAAAAAGATATGCAAATCTATTGATCCCGGCAAATAGCCAGCAGCGGGGCTGCGCGCGACCGGGCGGGCCTTGTCCCGGAACATTACCGGGAGTACGGTGTTAAGGGTTTGTTTTAATGTTGAATAGTCATTTTCCTGCAAGCCTGGCTCGCGGGCCATGCCACTTTAGAGGTACTCCTTAATATTCCCGGAAACCGTCATTCCGGCGAAGATGCGGACATGAAAGAAAAACACGGATTTCTGCAGCATTCGCTGCTGCTCAAGCTGGGTGGCGCACTGGCGCTGATCGCCTGCTTTGCCGTCATCGGCATGGCGAGTTCGGGCATCATCGCCGAATCGGTGCAAGGCAGCGGCGAAGCGATCAACCTGGCGGGCAGCCTGCGCATGCAAGCCTACAAGATGACCAGCCTTGCCTTGGCGGAGGGCGCCGATGCCGCAGTCCCGCTGCGCAGGGCGATTGACGCCTTCGAGGCCACCCTGCAGGATGCGCGCATCACTGCCATGATGACGAAGCAGAGCAAGACGGCCTTGTCCGGCAGCTACGCGGCGGTGCAGGATGCCTGGAACGACCGGATCAAGCCGCGCTTCCTGGCAGTGGCGGGGAAGGCTCCGCCCGGCGCGGCGGACAAGGTAGCGTTGCTCGAGGAGGTCACGCTGTTCGTCGGGCAGATCCAGGATCTGGTCAAGCAGATCGAACGCGACACCGAGGCCAAGATCCTGGTGTTGCGCATGGTGCTCGGCGCCGCCTTGCTGATGACCCTGCTGGTCGGTGCGCTCACCCTGTATCTGGCGCGCAACGACTTGATCCTGCCGCTGCGCGACCTGCTCGCCTTCGCCGCCAACGTCGGGCGCGGCAACCTGGCGGCGCGCACCGAGCATACCGGCAACGACGAACTGGGGCGGCTGGGCCAGGCGTTCAACCACATGGCCGAAGATCTTTCCAAGCTGTACCAGAACCTGGAAGCGCGGGTGGAGGAAAAGACCGCCGAGCTCACCATCGCCAATCGCTCGCTGGAGCTGCTCTATCACACCATCGCACGGCTCTATAACGGCCCGGTGGCGCCGGACACCTACGTCATCCTGCTCAAGGATCTGGAAAACGTTCTCGGCGTGGGGCAAGGGCTGGCCTGCCTGGTGGAAGCCGGCGACTCGCGTGCGCGGGTGATCGCCAGCACCCTGCGGCCGAACAGCGGCGATGCCGGCCAGTGCGGCCTGATAAGCTGCGCCGAATGCCTGAAGCATCAGGCGCTGGCGGTGCATCCGCTGCCCGATGGCCGGCGCGTGATGGCTTTGCCGCTCATGGATACCGAGCATCACTATGGCGTGCTGCAGCTGGAAATGCCACCCGACAAGGCGCTGGCGCAATGGCAGATCCAGTTGCTGGAAGCGCTGTCGCGCCATATCGGCATTGCCATCGGCACCGCGCGGCGCACCGAACAGAGCCGCCGGCTGCCCCTGCTGGAGGAACGCGCCGCACTGGCCCGCGAGCTGCACGATTCGCTGGCGCAATCGCTGGCCTACATGAAAATCCAGGTCAGCCGCCTGAAGCCGCTGGTGGACAATCCGCAACGCGGCGAGGAAGCCGGGAAGGTGCTGGAAGAACTGCGCGAAGGCTTGAACAGTGCCTATCGCCAACTGCGCGAGTTGCTCACCACCTTCCGTTTGCGCATCGATGGCGCGGGACTGACTGCCGCCCTGCAAACCACCGTGGCCGAATTTTCCAGCCGCGGCGGCATTCCGATCACACTGGAAGCCCACCTGGCAGGCTGCTCGCTCACCCCGAACGAAGAGATTCATGCCCTGCAAATTGTGCGCGAAGCCCTCTCCAACGTGCTCAACCATGCCCAGGCCCGGCAGGCGCAAGTCAAAGTGGCGTGCGCCGGCGATGGGTCGGTTCTGGCCACCGTCACCGACGACGGCATCGGGGTCCGCCAGGCAGCGGGAGCGCATCATTACGGCATGACGATCATGGAAGAGCGGGCAAAAAATCTGGGCGGCCAACTGACGGTCGAGAGGCTGCCCGTGTTCGGCACCCGCGTCACCCTGCATTTCACGCCGAGCAACCGGCGTAAAATCCCGATACCGATCCACCCCGCCCAGGCCTAGGTATTCATGAATCCGGCAGCCCCCCAGACCATCCTGATCGTCGACGACCACCCGCTGTTTCGCAAGGGCGTGATCCAACTGATCCAGGCTGTGCCCGAATTCCGGTTCGTGGGCGAAGCCCCCAGCGGAACAGAAGGAATTGCGCTCGCCCGCGCCCTGCAACCCGACATGATCCTGCTTGACCTCAACATGAAGGACATGAACGGCGTCGAAGTGCTGAAAGCGATCAAGGACGACGGTCCCGATTCGCGCGTCATCATGCTGACCGTTTCGGACCAGGCGGAAGACCTGATCGCCGCGCTGCAGGCCGGCGCGGACGGCTATCTGCTGAAGGACATGGAACCGGAAGACCTGATGCAGCAACTGGGCGAGGCCGCACGCGGCAAGATCACCATCAGCGCGCGCCTCACCCAGCTGCTGGTGGCTTCGCTGCGCGAAAAGAGCCGTCCCGCCGGTCTGGCCGAAGCCGGGCTGACCGAGCAGGAAAACCGCATTCTCGAACATCTGGTCGACGGCAAGAGCAACAAGCTGATCGCCAAGGACATGGGGATTGCCGAGGGCACCGTGAAAGTGCACGTCAAGCATCTGCTTAAAAAGCTCAACCTGCGTTCGCGGGTGGAAGCCGCCGTCTGGGCCGACCGCTGCCGGCGGCAGGCCAAGCCCTGACCGGCCGATTGCCGGCGGGGGAGTCCGCAGGCGCTGGCGTTTCCCCCGATCGGTTCAACAGATCCGCGGCAGCGGATCGTCTTCCAGTTCGTCGAGAACGCGGCGGCCGCCAAGCTCGGTTTGCAGGATGACCCGGCTGTCGCCGGCTTCGATGCGGCCGATGATGCGCGCGTCGGCGCCCTGGGGCAGCGCCTGCCAGCGCGCGAGGACGTCCCCGGCTGCCGCCGCATCGGCCACCGCGACCACCCGGCCTTCGCAGGCCAGGTAATAGGGGTCGTAGCCCAGCATTTCGCACACCGACACGACTTCCGGGCGCAGCGGTACCGCGTGCTGTTCGAGCGCCACGTCGTGGCCGCAGGCGCGCGTGATTTCGTGGGCCACGGTGGCCAGCCCGCCGCGCGTCGGGTCGCGCATGAACTTGAGGCCGGGCAGGTCGCGCACCGCCCGCGCCAGCGGCAGCACCGAGGCCGAATCGGAGCGCAGTTCGCCGGACAGCCCGAACTGTTCGCGCGCCAGCATGACCGCGATGCCGTGGTCGCCCACCGGGCCGGACACCAGCACGACGTCGCCAGGGGAGATGGTTTCAATTGCGAGTTTCGCCTGCGCACGTTTGACGCCGATGCCGGCGACCGACAGGTACAAGCCGCCGCCTTCGCCGCGCCGCACCACCTTGGTGTCGCCGGCCACCACGGCCACGCCGCTTTCCCGCGCCGCTGCTGCGAAGCTGGCGATCAAGCGATCCAGCACGTCGACTTCGAGTCCTTCCTCGATCAGCGCCGACAGGGTGAGGTAGCGCGGGTCGGCGCCGGCCACCGCGAGGTCGTTGACCACGCCATGCACCGCCAGCGAGCCGAGGTTGCCGCCGGGGAATTCCAGCGGCTGCACGGTGAAGCCGTCGGTGGTGACCATAGGCTCGCCATCGAGCGTCGGCAGCGTCACCGCGTCGGCGTCGGTGTCGAGCAGCGGGTTGCCGAGATGACGGGCAAAGATGCCGGCGATGAGTTCGCGCATCAGGCGGCCGCCGTTGCCGTGCGCGAGGAGGATGCGGGTGTCGTCCATGGGTTTTTTATGGGTGGAGGAATTCGATGACCTGGCCGAAGCTCAGTCCGGCGTCGTTGACGGGTACACGTTGCGGCAGATGCGCGGCAAAACCTGCGGCCTGAAGGCGGCCGATGGCGGCCTCGGCCAGCAGCCGGTTCTGGAACACGCCGCCGGCAAGGCCGACCGACGTGATGCCGGTTTGCGCACGCAACTGCTGCGCCTGTTCGAGCAGCGCCTGCGTCAGACTGAGATGGAAACTCGCCGCGCGCGTGGCCTGCGGGCGGGCGATGTCGGCGAGCATAGGCAGCAGCGGCGCCCAGTCGCTGCGCCAGATTCCGGTGGCGTCGCGTGCGAGCGGCAGGGCGACGGGCTCGCCGTCGGCTGCTGCGACGGCCTCCAGCCGCATCGGGCCTTCGCCTTCGAAGCTGGCGTGAGCGCAGACGCCGATCAGGGCTGCCGCAGCGTCGAACAGCCGCCCAAGCGACGAACTCGCCGGGCTGTTGATGCCTTGCGACCACGCCCGCTGCAGCGGCTCGGGCGCGAAGGGCGCGGCCCGGCCGCTCTCCCACAGCAAGGCCGCGGCGGCGCGCCACGGCTCGCGCCCGGCCTTGTCGCCGCCGGGAAGGCGGAAGGGGCGGAACGAGGCGGCGCGCTGCCAGCGGCCGGGCGAACCGGTGAAAGCCTCGCCGCCCCACAGGGTCCGATCCTCGCCGAGTCCGACGCCGTCCCAGGCGAACACGATCCATTCTTTCACATCAGGAAATTCCCAGGCCAGTGCGGAAGCGTGGGCGTGGTGATGCCAGATTTCAGTCAGCGGCAATCCGCTGTCGCGGGCGTAGCGGCGGTAGCCGTAACCGGGATGGCGATCGATGAGCAATTTTGTTGCCTGCACCTGATACAGCCGCTGCAGGTCGGCGGCGACCTGCGCCAGGGTGTCGAGGCTGCGCAGCGTATCGAGCTCGCCGATGTGCGGTGAGACGACGGCACGCCTGCCCCAGGCAAGGCAGAGCGTGTTCTTCATGTGGCTGCCGAGCGCCAGCACCGGTTCGGCAAGCGGCGCGGGCAGTTCCAGTTCCAGCGGCGCCGCGCCGCGCCCCAGGCGCAGCGGCCGGGGGATGCCGGCGATGACGCGATACACCGGGTCGTCGGCCGGGCGCACGATGGGGCGGTCGTGGTGCAGGAAGGCGTCGGCGAGATGGGCGAGGCGGGTCTGCGCTTCGTGGTTTTCGGTCAGCACCGGCTCGCCGGAGAGGTTGCCGGAGGTGGCGACCAGCGGGCCGTCGAAGTCGGTCAGCAGCAGATCATGCAGCGGTGAGTAGGGCAAGAGGCAGCCGATTTCCGCGAGGCCGGGTGCGATGTGTTCGGACAAACCGGAATCGACACGTTTTTGCAGCAGCACGATGGGGCGTTCCGGCGAGGCCAGAAAATCTTCCAGGTCCGGCGTGGTGTGCGCCACCGCGCGCAAGGCTGCGAGATCGCGCAGCATCACCGCCAGCGGCTTGGCCGGGCGCGGCTTGCGGGCGCGCAGCGTGGCGACGGCGGCGGCGTTGGTGGCGTCGCACAGCAGGTGGTAACCGCCGACGCCTTTGACCGCGACGATCTTGCCGGCACGCAGCGCGGCGACGGCGGTAGCCAGCGCCGTCGCATCGCCGTCGTGCGTTGCGTCGCCCGAGACAAACTGCAGGTGCGGCCCGCACACCGGGCAGGCGATCGGCTCGGCGTGGAAGCGGCGGTCGAGCGGGTTCTCGTATTCGCGCCGGCAGTCCGGGCACAACGCGAAATCGCGCATGGCCGTGTTGGGGCGGTCGTAGGGGAGGGCGGTGATCAGGGTATAGCGCGGCCCGCACTGGGTGCAGTTGATGAAGGGATAGCGGTGGCGGCGGTCGACGGGGTCGTGCAGCTCGGCGCGGCAGTCGGCGCAGACGAAACCGTCTGCAGGTAAATGAATATCGGCGGCGCTGATCGACTGGCTGTCGAGAATGGAAAACGCTTTGGCGTGCGCAGGCGCACAGGTGGTGACGGCAAGCGGGCCGGGCGCGGATAGGGGCGGCGCCTCGCTCAGCAGCGCATCATTGAAGCGCTGCAATTGCACAGGCTCGCCTTCGGCGTGGATTTCCACCGCGCCGTCGACGTTGCGCACCCAGCCCGTGATGCCATGCTGCTGTGCCAGGCGATAGACGAAGGGCCGGAAGCCCACCCCCTGCACCCGGCCGCCGATTGTGATGAATTGCGCAACGCGTTCAGGCATCGGCGGTGACACGCACACCGCCCGCCCACCAGATGCGGCAGGCGCCTTCGTCCGACACCATGCAGGGACCGACCGGATTGCGCGGGGTGCAGGCGCGGCCGTAGATGCGGCACTGGTTGGGGTAGATCCTGCCCAGCACCACCTTGGCGCAGTCGCAGCCGGGCGGCATTTCGCCGGCGCGCCGGCGGTCGGCATCGGCGTGGTCGGCGAACAGCCGGCGCGCGTCGTGTTGCGCAAACGCAGGTTTGAGTGCGTAGCCCGATTTGGGGATGACGCCGATGCCGCGCCAGTTGGCGTCGACGACGTCCATCGTGGCGGCAAGCATGCGGCGCGCGGTGGGATTGCCGCCGGGATGCGCGACTTCGCGGTAGCAGTTGTCGAGAAAGCGCTCGCCGCTCTTCAGCTGGCGCAGCACCGAATAGAACGATGCCAGCAGCGACTCCGGCGCGAAGCCGGCGACCGCGGCGGGGATGTTGTGCTGCTCGACCACGAAGGTCCATTCCTCCGGACCCATCACCGTGGACACGTGGCCCGGCGCGACCAGCGCGTCGAAGCCCGGACTCTCGGAATCCAGCAGCATCGCCACCGCCGGCCAGGTCAGCCGCCCGGACAGCAGGATGCCGAGATTGTCGGGCAGGCCTTCGGCCAATATCGCCGCGGTTGGCGCGGTGGTGGTCTCGAAGCCGGCGGCGAAGAACACTACCGCGCTGCCGGGATTGTCCAGCGCGATCCTGCGCGCATCGAGCGGGCTGGCGATCGGTCGTACGTCGGCGCCGGCCGCCTGCGCCTCGGCCAGGGTGCGAATCTCGCCCTTCTTCACGTTGACCGGCACCCGCAGCATGTCGCCGTAGGCGACCAGAATCACGCGGTCCTTGAGCGCCAGCTGCATCGCCTGGTAGATGTCCTCCTCCGGACACACGCACACCGGGCAGCCGGGACCGGGCACCAGTTCGAGCCATGCCGGCAGCGCGCCGCGCAGGCCGGCGTGGGTGATCGAGCGCTCGTGGCCGCCGCACACGTTCATGATCTTGATCGCGCGGTCGAAGTCGAGGGCGTGGATTTTCTCCAGCCAGGCGCGGGCGCTATCCATCAGGCGGTCACGCTGTGATATTTCATGCCGTCGCTCTGGATGGCGGGACGGCGCGACTGGCCGATGGCGACACGGGCCCGCTGCGCGGCAAGCTGTCCGCGCAGCCAGGCGAGCCAGGCGTCCATCCCCAGGCTCTTGCGCGCCGACAACCGCAGCACCGGCGCCGGGTTGGCCAGGTTGCGCAGGTGCGCCTCGGCCTTGTCGGGATCGAAGTCGTCGAGCACGGGCAAGAGATCGGTCTTGGTCAAGAGCATGGCATCCGCCGCGCGGAACATCACCGGGTACTTGGCCGGCTTGTCGTCGCCTTCGGTGACCGAGAGCAGGGTGACGTTGAGATGCTGGCCGAGGTCGAAACTCGCCGGGCAGACCAGGTTGCCGACGTTCTCGATGAAGAGGAGGTCGACGCCGTCGAGACTCATGTGGTGCAGCGCGTCGTGCACCAGATGGGCGTCAAGATGGCAGGCGGTGCCGGTGACGATCTGGTGCGCCGTCACTCCGACGGCGCGGATGCGCTCGGCGTCGTTCTCGGTCTCGAGGTCGCCCTCGATCACCGCGCAGGCGAATTCGTCCTTCAGCGCGGTGAGCGTGGCCTCCAAGAGCGCGGTCTTGCCGGAGCCGGGCGAGGACATCAGGTTGATCGCGAGGATGCCGCGGCGGTCGAAGTGCTCGCGGTTGTGCGCAGCCTGGTCATCGTTCTTCGCCAGCAGTCCCTTCAGCACCGACACCGCGGTCGCGCCCTTGGCGACGGGCCTGAACGCGAGGTGCTGGTTGCCGGGGGTGAGGTTGCAGCCGCAGGTGTCACACATAGGGATGAGCGGAGCGTGGAGAGTCGAGAGGGGTGTCGTTGATCAGTTCGACGCTTTCGAGCAGCAGTTCGTCACCGGAGATGACCTGGGTGTGCCAGTCGCCGCAGGCGCCGCAGAGCAGGCGGTTCATCAAGGCCTCGGTCTCGGCACCGCAGGCCTGGCAGCGCACCCGGATCGGCGCATGGGCGAATTCGAGTTGGGCGTGTTCCATGCGGCTGCCGGCAGCGGCGAGTGGAAAGGCGGTGGCCAGCAGTTCCGGCACCACACCGGCGAGCGGGCCGATGCGCACGCGGATCAGGCTGGCCTGCGTCGCGCTGTGCCGGCTGATCACGGCATCCACCTGTTCGACCAGCGCCTGCGCGAGCGCCAGTTCATGCATCGCTTTCGTCCAGTATCTGGTCGAGCAGTTCCCAGGTGCTGCGCGCGTCGGCTTCGGCAAGCTTCTGGATCGCGTAGCCGACGTGCACCATGACGAAGTCGCCGATTGCGGGCGGTTCGTCCTGCATCATGAACAGGCTGACGTCGCGCCACACGCCCTTGGCCTGGCAGCGGGCGGTAAAGCCTTCGATCGATTCGATCTGCATGGGAATGGCAAGGCACATGAGCGTCAATCAGTCACTACACTGATAACCAGTATAAGAGATTTGCCGACACTCACATCCGATCAAGCGTATTAGAAAATCATGATGATTAATCATGTTCTTGAGCGATCTGCTCGGTTGTTATTCGAATACCGTGCTGTTAGATTGATTTCATGAAAACGCTCGTGCTCGGCATCGGCAATACCCTGCTCACCGACGAGGGTGTGGGGGTGCATGTGCTGCAGGCACTCGAATCCGAGCTGGCGCACCTGCCGGAGGTGACCCTGCTCGACGGCGGCACGCTTTCGTTCACCCTGGCGGGGCCGATCGAGGAAACCGACGCGCTGATCGTCGTCGATGCCGCCAACATCGAAGCCAGGCCGGGTGGCTGGGCATTGCTGAAGGGAGCGGAGATGGACGCATTCCTGATGGGCAATCGCAAAGCTTCGGTGCACGAAGTCGGGTTGACAGACCTGCGCGCCATCGCGATGCTGGCGGGGCACTGGCCGGGCAAGCGGGCGATGCTGGCGATCCAGCCCGCGGTCATCGACTGGGGCGAGCACCCCACGCCTGCCGTCGCCGCCGCCATTCCCCCTGCGTGTGCGGCCATACGCGAGCTGATCCGGGAATGGCAGCATGTCGCTTGACGCCATCCCCATCCATGTCGTCAATCCGACGCCGGGCGAATCCGCTCTGACCGGCAATGCGCCGCCCCTGCTGCGCGAACTGGCCGAACAGGTGCGCCGCCTGCTCGAAACCGGCGAGCCTTCCGCCATCGATCTTTCCGCCTTGCCGCTGACGCCGGCCGACCTCGACTGGCTGCGCGACAGGCTCGGCAGCGGCGAGATTGCGGTCACCCTGCAGGCAAATGGCGAATCCACGCTGAATGAAACCGCCTGCCCCGGTGTCTGGTGGGTGACGCATCACAACGAGCAGGGCGCGGTCACATCGCAGTTCATCGAGGTGGCCTTCGTGCCCGAACTGGTCAAGGCCCACCCTCAGGATGTTGCCATCGGACTGGAACAGCTTGAGTTATCGCTGTCTGGTCTCTAGGCTGAAGCAAGCGCTGTCGGGTCTTACATCAGGAGGCAAGCATCATGCCGGGTCCGTTGATCGAGTCACTTGCACGGCAGGGCATCACCCGCCGCACCTTCCTCAAGTATTGCGCCACGCTGGCCTCGATGATGGCCTTGCCGCCCTCGGCCGGACGCGCCATGGCTGAGGCGATGGCGGCAGCCCGGCGGCCGTCGGTGATCTGGCTGCCGTTCCAGGAATGCACCGGCTGCACCGAATCGATCACGCGTTCGCACTCGCCGACCATCGAAGGCATGATTTTCGACATGATCTCGCTCGACTATCAGGAGACCCTGATGGCCGCGGCCGGCCACCAGGCCGAGGCGGCTCGGCTCGACGCGATGCAGGACAACGCGGGCAAATATCTGCTGATCGTCGACGGCTCGGTTCCGCTGGGGCTCGACGGCGCCTATTCCTGCATCGGCGGCCGCTCCAACGTGGAAATGCTGAAGGAGGCGGCGCAGGGTGCCGCCGCCATCGTCGCCGTGGGCACCTGCGCCGCCTTCGGCGGCATCCCGAAAGCCAACCCGAACCCGACCGGCGCGGTGCCGGTGTCCGACATCGTCAAGGACCGGCCCATCGTCAACATTCCCGGCTGTCCGCCCATCCCGGTGGTGATGACCGGCGTGCTGGCGCATTACCTCACCTTCGGCAGCCTGCCCGAACTCGACGACAAGGGACGCCCCAAGGCCTTCTTCGGCGAAACCATCCACGACCGCTGCTACCGCCGGCCGTTCTACGACCGGGGCAAGTTCGCCAAGACCTTCGACGACGAGGGCGCGCGCAATGGCTGGTGCCTGTTCGAACTCGGCTGCAAGGGGCCGGTGACCCACAACGCCTGCGCCACGGCGAAGTGGAACGGCGGCACCTCGTGGCCGGTGGAATCCGGCCACGGCTGCCTGGGCTGCTCCGAACCGGATTTCTGGGACGCCGGCGGCTTCTACAAAGCGTTGTCGGTGCCGGCCGACCCGCTCAGGATCGCAGGCGTCGCCGCAGCGGCAGGCGCGGCGGTGGGCGTGGGGCTGAGCTTCGCCAACCGCGCCAAGAAGGGTGCCGCCAAGAAGGCGCACCAACCCGTCACCCTGGCCGATCTGGAGAAATCATGAATGAACTGCAATTTCTGACCTGGGTGCGCGGGCCCGGCCTCGATCTCGCCGTCGGCCTCTTCCTGCTTGGGATGGCGTGGCGCCTGTTCGAGATCTATTCGCTGGGCCGCAAGCAGGACCTGGCCGCACCGCGCCACGCCGCCGGCGCCTCCGGACTGCACACCGTGTTCCGGCGTTCGATGCCGCCGCCCGGCATGCTGAAGCGCTCGCCGGTGAGTTACCTCGGCGGCTACATCTTCCACATCGGGCTGGTCGTCGTCGTGTTCGGATTCGCACCGCATATCCTGCTGATCAGGAACCTTACCGGACTGTCGTGGCCCGGGCTGCCGTCGCAGTTCGTCGACCTGGCTGCGGTGGTGACGATGGCGGCGATGGTGGTGGTGCTGGTCGACCGCATCAACAAGCCGGTCAAGCGCTTTCTCAGCACCTTCGAGGACTGGTTCACCTGGATGGTGACCTTCCTGCCGGTGCTGACGGGCTGGATGGCGGTGCAGCATCTACTGCTGCCCTACACCACGATGCTGGCGCTGCACATCCTCTCGGTGGAAGTCCTGCTGGTGGTGCTGCCCTTCACCAAGCTCCTTCACGTCTTCACCCTGTTCGGCTCGCGCTGGTTCAACGGCAAGGCCAATGCACATAAGGGCGTGCCGGTATGAGCGCCTCACTTGAAAAAGTCACCCAGACCCTCAAGGAAGTCATCGACGCGCCCATCGCCAGCTATTTCGAAAGCTGCGTACATTGTGGGCTGTGCGCCGAGGCCTGTTTGTTCTACACCGAAACCGGCGATCCCAAATACACGCCGATCCACAAGGTGGAGCCGCTGCGCCGTGTTTACGAGCAGGAATACACGCTGCTCGGGCGGTTGAAGAAAATGGTCGGCCTGTCCAGGCCGATCACCGACGAGGAACTCGATCAGTGGCAGGAACTGGTGTACGACAGCTGCACCCTGTGCGGCCGCTGTTCCCTGATCTGTCCGGTGGGCAATGACATCACCTACATGATCCGCAAATTCCGTGAGGGCATGGCGGTATCCGGCCATGTGCCCGACGGCATCCGCGGCGCCACCCAGCGCACGGTCGAGATCGGCGGGCCGATGGGCCTGAAATGGCCGGCGGTCGCCAATGTCCTCAAGAAGGCGGAGGAAAGCACCGGTCTGACCATCCCGGTCGACCAGGCGGGTGCCGATTATCTGGTGCTGCTGTCGTCGATGGAGATCGTCAACTACCCGGAATACATCGAGGCGCTGGCCAAAATCTTCCACAAGGCGGGCATCAGCTTCACCCTGGCGTCCGACGCCTTCGAGGCGACCAATGCCGGCATCCAGATCGGCGCGTCCGACATTGCCAGGGTGATCGTCTCGCGCATCGTCGATGCCGCCGAGCGGCTCAAGGTCAAATATGTGCTGTCGCCCGAATGCGGCCACGCCTACACGGCAATCCGCTGGGAAGGCCCCAACCTGATCGGCCGTCCTTACCAGTTTGAAGTTGTGCACGTGCTGGAATTTCTCGATGGCCTGCGCCAGAAGGGCGCGCTGAAGATGAAGGACAAGTTCGCGGAGCCGTTGATCCTGCACGATCCCTGCCAGATCGTGCGTCGCGGCGGCGTTCTGCAGGCGCCCGAGGCGCTGATCCGCGAGGTGGCGGAAAACTACATTCCGGTGGCCGACCAGCAGAAATGGAACTGGTGCTGCGGTGGCGGCGGCGGCGCCTCGGCGATCCACACCGACGAGGCGGAAGCGCTTCGCGCCAAGGCCTTCGGCGTCAAGAAGCGGCAGATCGAGGCAGCGGGCGTCAAGACCATGGTCACCTTCTGTGCCAACTGCCGCATCGTGATGGAAGAGGCCATCGACCACTATGAAATGGATACCAAACTGCTCGGCCTGACCGAACTGCTCGCGGAACATCTGGAGGATTGAACCCATGACCACTGCACAACGCGTCGTCGTTGATCCCGTCACCCGCATCGAGGGCCACCTGCGGATCGAGGCGGAAACCGACGCCAGCGGCAAAATCACCCGCGCGTACTCCGCCGGCACCATGGTGCGCGGCATCGAGATCATCCTGCGCGGGCGCGATCCGCGCGACGCCTGGGCGTTCGCTCAGCGCATCTGCGGGGTGTGCACCCTGGTGCACGGCATCGCCTCGGTGCGCTCGGTGGAGGATGCGCTGCACCGCGCCATCCCGGGCTACAGTATTCCTGCCAACGCCGAACTGATCCGCAACCTGATGATCGCGGCGCAATACGTGCACGACCACGTGATGCACTTCTATCACCTGCACGCGCTCGACTGGGTCGACGTGGTGTCGGCGCTGAAGGCCGATCCCAAGGCCACCTCGGCGCTGGCGCAGAGCCTGTCCGGCTATCCCCGGTCGTCGCCCGGCTACTTCGCCGACGTGCAGAAGAAGGTGAAGACCTTCGTCGAGCAGGGCCAGCTCGGCATTTTCGCCAACGCCTACTGGGGTCACCCCGCCTACAAGTTGCCGCCGGAAGCCAATCTGATGGCGCTGGCGCACTACCTCGACGCGCTCGCCTGGCAGCGCGACGCGGTCAAGCTGCACACCATCTTCGGCGGCAAGAATCCGCACCCCAACTTCGTCGTCGGTGGCGTGCCCTCGGCCATTTCGGTGCACACCCGCGGCGGCGGCCAGGATGCCACCGCGCTCAACATGGTGGGTCTGCAGACGGTGCAGAACGTCATCCGCCAGATGCGCGACTTCGTCGACCAGGTCTACCTGCCGGACACGCTGGCGATCGCCGGTTTCTACAAGGACTGGGCAGGGCGCGGCGAAGGCCTCGGCAACTTCCTGTCGTTCGGCGACCTGCCGTCGGAAAACTTCTGGAATCCTGATTCCTACCTCATCCCGCGCGGCGTCATCCTCGACCGCGACCTGACCAGAATTCACCCGATCGATCTGGATGCGGACAACGAAATCCAGGAATTCGTCAGCCACTCCTGGTACAGATACAGCCAGGGCGACGCACAGGGCCTGCACCCGTTCAAGGGCGAGACCGAACTCGGCTACACCGGGCCGAAGCCGCCCTACCAACAGCTCGACGTCGACAAGAAGTACTCCTGGATGAAGTCGCCGCGCTGGCAGGGCAAGTCGATGGAAGTCGGCCCGCTCGCCCGGGTGCTGATGCTGTATGCCAGCGGCAATGTCCAGGCCAGGGAACTGGTGGACACCACGCTGAAAACGCTCGACGTACCGGTCGACGCGCTGTTCTCGACGCTGGGCCGCACCGCTGCGCGCACGCTGGAATCGAAGATCCTGGCCGATGCCATGCAGGGCTGGTTCGACCGGCTGATGGCCAACATCAAGGCCGGCGACGTGCGCACCTTCAACGAGCAATACTGGGAGCCGGCGACCTGGCCGAAGCACATGCAGGGCGTCGGCCTGATGGAAGCCCCGCGCGGCGGCCTCTCGCACTGGATCGTCGTCGACGACGCCAGGATCAGCAACTACCAGGCGGTGGTGCCCAGCACCTGGAACGCCGGCCCGCGCGACGCGCAAGGCCAGCCGGGCGCCTACGAGGCGGCGCTGCAGGACAACCACGTCATGCACGACCCGAAACAACCGATCGAGATTCTGCGTACCATCCATTCCTTCGATCCCTGCATCGCCTGCGCTGTGCACGTGACCGACCCGGCCGGCGAGGAGCTGGTGCAGGTAAAAATCAAATAATGCCGATTGAAAACGGAGAACACGCAATGAAGCCGATGAAACCTGCACGCCCGATCGCACTGGCTGCCCTCTGCCTGTTTGCGGGCACAGCGTCCGCGCATAGCGGAAGCCATGCGCTCGCCGGATTCGCCGACGGGCTGACCCACCCCTTGCAGGGACTGGATCACCTGCTCGCCATGATTGCGGTCGGCCTGTGGGCGGCGCAGCAGGGCGCGCGCGCGCGGTGGGCGGTGCCGGCCGCGTTCGTCGCGGCGATGGGGCTGGGCGCCGCGCTGGCCTGGATGGGCGCGGAACTGCCGCAGGTCGAAACCGCCATCGCCCTGTCGGTGCTGGCGCTGGGCCTGCTGATCGCCACACGGCGCCAGTGGGCGGTGCCGGCCGGCATGGCGGCCGCCGCCGTTTTCGCGCTGTTCCACGGCCATGCCCACGGGCTGGAAATGCCGCAGGCGGCGTCGCCTGCGCTGTATGCCCTGGGTTTCGTGCTGGCCACGGTTTTCCTGCATGGCGTGGGAGTCGCCGGCAGTCTGGCCGGCCGTCGCGCGGTGCAGGTGGCGGGAGCGGGCATCGCAACCGCCGGCCTGGCGCTGATCTTCGCCCTGTGATCCGGCGCCCGGAATAGGCACAAGTTACAAGTCACAAGTTACAAGTAAAAAGATGGGGTTGCGCCATCTTTGTGAGTTGCTGCTTGAAGCTCACAGGCGCAGCTCGAAGGCGCAAGATTGAACAGGCCTGTCCATTCCCGCGGCGCCAGCCGCATAGCCTCCCTCCTGCGCGGTTGACTAGAATGATAGGAGCAAGGCGCGCGCACAGGCTGTTGGCACCTGTCATGCCGGGCGCGTCAAGGAGGTCATGATGAACGCCAGACTCAATGAAGTGTTTGTGCACATCGACGAAGCTCTCGACGAGGACAGTTTGCACAGCCTCGAAGAGGGCATCCGCCGCGACGCCGGCGTGGTTTCGGTGGGGCACAATCCGGAACAATCCCACATGATCATGGTGGTCTACGATTCGGAGTCCACCCGGGCTTCCCGTCTGCTCCACAGCATCCAGGAGCAGGGCCTGCATGCCCAGCTCGTCGGCCTGTAAGGATCAGGGGCCGCTGCGCGGGCGGCGGCACGTTCAGTCCCAACGGTTGTCGCGCACTTCCACCCAGCCCGCCACGATCCTGAGCGGGAAGGTGGCCACTGCGCAATAGGCCGGCGGGGCGGTGACTGCGCCGGTGCGCAGGTTGAAGCGGGCACCATGGCGCGGGCAGACGATCTCGTCGCCGCGGACTTCGCCGCTGGCGAGTTCGCCGCCATCGTGGGTGCAGGTGTCCTCGATCGCGCAATATTCCCCATCGAGGTTGAACACCGCCACGGCCACGCCGTCGACGTCGACGACGCGGCGGCTGCCCGGCGGCAGCGCCTCGATGCGCGCCACTTTTACCCAGTCGGCCATCACACCAGTCCCAGCTGCAGGCGCGCAGCCTCGGTCATGCGGCTGGGCTCCCACGGCGGTTCCCAGACGATTTCGACGCGCGCATCGCTGACGCCCGCTACTGCCCTGACGCTTTGTTCGACCTGCGCGGGAAAGCTCTGCGCCACCGGACAGCCGGGGGCGGTAAGGGTCATGCGGATGTCGACGCGGCCGCCGGCGTCGAGGTCGAGCGCGTAGATCAGGCCCAGGTCGTAGATATTGACCGGCAGCTCGGGATCGTAAATCGTGCGCAGGGCGGCGATAAGCCGTTCACGCAGCCCGGTTGGGTCGCGGCCTTCCGCGGTCAGGCGCGCCGGGCCGGTCATGGCTGCGGCGTCGGCAACGAAGGCTGCGGGCAGAACGGGGAGGGGCCTTCGGTGCACACCGTTTCCGTCCGTTGTTCGAGCGCGGCCTGCAGGGTATGCCAGGGCAGCGTCGCGCATTTCACGCGCATGGGAAACGCCCGCACGCCTTCCAGCACGCGCAGTTTCCCCACGTCTTGCGCCGGGCCGTTTTCCGCCAGCATGCGATGCACCCTCTGGAACAGGGTTCGGACCTCCTCCAGCGGCTTGCCCATGACCGCTTCGGTCATCAGCGAGGCGGAGGCCATGCAGATGGCGCAACCGGCGCCCTCGAAGCCGACGTCCTGGATCGCGCCGTCCGCCACCTTCAGATGCACCTGGACCTCGTCGTTGCACAGCGGGTTGAAGCCGTGCGCATGGTGCGTGCTGCCGCGCGGATTCCTCGGGTAGTGCCGCGGATGGCGGTTGTGTTCCAGTATGACCTCCTCGTAGAGGCTGCGCTGATCGGCCATCATGCTGTGTACTCCTTTTCCGGTAGCGGCAGCGCGGCTGCCAGATGCGGCTCCAGCCAGCCGGCGAGGCCGCTGCGCTCCGCAAGCGTCAGCGCTTCCGCGACGAACCCACGCAGCAGCAATGCGCGCGCCGTATCGGCGGATATGCCGCGGCTGCGCAGAAAGAACAGCTGCGCCTCGTCGAGCTGGCCCACGGTCGCGCCATGTGCGCACTTGACGTCGTCGGCATAGATCTCCAGTTGCGGCTTGACGTCGATTTCGGCGTGCGGCGAGAGCAGCAGATTGCGGCTGGACTGCCGGGCGTCGGCCTTTTGCGCGCCCGGCTGCACCACCACGCGCGCATCGAAGATACCGCGTCCGCGTCCGGCGGCGATGCCGCGCCAGGTCTGGCGGCTCGCGGTGTGCGGCGCGGCGTGCTCGACATGCAGATGCTGGTCGATGTGGCGTCGCGCATCGGCGATGAAGAGGCCGTCAAGCTGGCATTCGGCGCCGGGCTCATCCAGGTTCACCCAGGTGTCGTGGCGCGCCAAGCGGCCGCCGAGGCTGATCGACAAGGCATGATAGCGGCTGTCGCGCGCCTGCTGTACCGCGGCCAGGCCGGTATGGGTGGCGGCCACGCTTTCCTCGGTCAGCTTCAGGTGGGTCAGCCGCGCGCCTTCGCCCAGCACGATCTCGGTGACCGGGTTGTTCCAGTAGGGGAGGTCGGGGCTGCCCCGGTAATGCTCCACCAGCACCGCCTCGGCACCGGCTTCCAGCACCACGAGGTTGCGCACGTGCAGCATGGCGTCGGCCTCGCTGGCACTGTGCGCCACGAACAGCGGCGGCAGCGTGCGGCGGGCGGGAACGTGCAGGAACAGCCCGTCCCGCCACAGCGCGCTGTTGATCTGGGCCAGCGCCGTGCCGCCCGCGATCCTGCCGGCAAGCTGGCCGAGGTATCGGGTCACCGGCGCGGCGTCGGCATGCGCGGCGAGGCTGTGCGCCTGGACCACGCGCGGATCGGCATCGATCAGGCGGCCATTGCCGAATCGCAGCAGCGTCCCCGGATAATCCTCGGCCACGACGGTTTTCGGAGCCTGCTCCGGCGCATGCCATTCGGCCTGTTCCAGCGTGGCGAGCGAGGTGTATTTCCAGTCTTCTTCACGCGGGGTCGGCAGCCCGCTCGCGAGAAAGCGCTCCAGCGCCTGGCGGCGCGAAGCGAGACGATCGGCCGACGCACCGATGGCGTCGAGCGCCTGGCGGTAGCGGCTGGCAGTCTGCGTATTCATGGCCGCGTCTCCTCCTGCGCTTCGGGGATCAGCCAGCCATAGCCGCGGTTTTCCAGTTCCAGCGCCAGGCCGGCGTCGCCGGAGCGCACGATGCGTCCGCCCGCCAGCACGTGCACGCGGTCGGGCACGATGTAGTTCAGCAGGCGCTGATAGTGGGTGACCAGGATGAAGGCACGCTGCTGGCTCTTCAAGGCGTTCACCCCGTTTGCCACGGTCTTCAGGGCATCGATGTCGAGCCCGGAATCGGTCTCGTCGAGAATGGCCAGGCGCGGTTCCAGCACCGCCATCTGCAGGATTTCGTTGCGCTTTTTCTCGCCGCCCGAGAAGCCTTCGTTGACCGCGCGATAAAGCAGGCTTTCGTCCATGCCGAGCAGGGCCAGCTTGCCTTTCACCGTATCGAGGAAGTCCATCGCGTCGAGCTCGGGCTCGCCGCGCTGCAGCCGCACGCTGTTGAGCGCGGTGCGCAGCAATTGCACGTTGGCCACCCCGGGTATCTCCAGCGGATACTGGAAGGCGAGGAACACCCCGGCACGGGCGCGCTGTTCCGCTGCCATCGCCAGCAGGTCCTGCTCCAGGTAGCGCACGCTGCCCGCGGTTACGGTGTAACCCTCGCGCCCGGCCAGCACCTGGGCGAGCGTGCTCTTGCCGGAACCGTTGGGGCCCATGATGGCGTGCACTTCTCCTGTGCGCACCGCGAGGTCGATGCCGGCGAGGATGGGCTTGCCGCCGATGGACACGTGCAGATTGCGAATTTCCAGCATGACGTTCTCCTTTTCCTTTATCCCACTGTGCCTTCCAGGCTCACCGCAAGCAGCTTCTGCGCTTCCACTGCGAATTCCATCGGCAGTTCCTTGAACACTTCCTTGCAGAAACCGTTGACGATCATGTTCACCGCGTCTTCCGCGGACAGCCCGCGGCTGCGCAGGTAGAACAGCTGGTCGTCGCCGATCTTGCTGGTGGTGGCTTCGTGCTCCACCGTGGCACTGGCGTTCTTCACCTCGATATAGGGGAAGGTATGCGCGGCGCAGTGATCGCTCATCAGCAGCGAATCACATTGCGTGTGATTGCGCGCGTTCGCCGCGGTCGGCAACACCTTCACCAGGCCACGGTAGGCGTTGCTGCCGAACCCCGCGGAGATGCCTTTGGAAACGATGGTGCTGCGGCTGTTGCGGCCGATGTGGATCATCTTGGTTCCGGTGTCGGCCTGCTGGCGATGGTTGGTCAGGGCGATCGAATAGAACTCGCCGACGCTGTCGTCGCCGCGCAGGATGCAGCTCGGATACTTCCAGGTGATCGCCGACCCGGTCTCGACCTGGGTCCAGGAAATGTGCGAGCGGTCGCCGCGGCAGTCGCCGCGCTTGGTGACGAAGTTGTAGAT
>MKUE01000013.1 GCA_001897675.1 Thiobacillus sp. 65-1059
CCAGAATTACTGCTTTCATGTTTGTCCTTGCACGTGCCGTATTGCCTGCCAACTAAATTCCAACCTGTCATTGAGTTTGCAGCGCAATAAAAGCGGGCAAGTGTATCAGGCCCGCTGGCCTGAAATGCCCATTTCGGGTTTCGTGATGCCTGCTAAACGCCCTGCGCGTGCGGTATGCTGGTAAGTTGTTCATACAGGGCCAGCGTTCGCGTCAGCATGTCGCGCAAGGGATAGAAATCCTCGGCCGGGACAGGTTGGGGGAGACGCAGGAGGGTGGCGATGCGCTGACAGGACTCATCTAGGCGGTTAAGAGGCAACAGCCCCGCTGGATAGATGGCGCGCAAAATTTCGCCCACCCCGCCATGATCGTATCCCGCGGTCGGCACGCCCAGCCGCAGTGCCTCCAGCGTGGTGCGGCCAAACGATTCGGGTTGGGAGGAGAGCGACAGCACCAGGCTGGAAATCGCCAGGATGTTTTTCAGGTCGTCGCGCTGGCCGGTGAAGCTGATGTCGGCTTCCAGCCCCATGCTGCGCACACGGTAGCGCAGCTTCTGCAGATAGCGTTGTTTGGAAGCCGACGCACCACCGGCAATCAAGCCATGTACGCCGAGGCCGCGGCGCTTCAGCCGTGCGACCAGTTCGATGAAGTCTTCATGCCCCTTGAGCCGGGTGATGCGGCCGGGCAGGGTGAGGATCAGCTTGCCCGTAGCGTTGGGGAACTGCGCCAAAAAT
The DNA here is from genome assembly GCA_001897675.1 of Thiobacillus sp. 65-1059. Classification (GTDB taxonomy): domain Bacteria; phylum Pseudomonadota; class Gammaproteobacteria; order Burkholderiales; family Thiobacillaceae; genus Thiobacillus. The sequence goes on from MKUE01000013.1 coordinate 733, forward strand.
GTGTTCTGCCATGCAGGATCGGGTTTCCATCCGTGCGGATAGACCCTGCCTTCGACGCCGCGGTGGATGACGCGGATGCGTTCCGGCTGTGTGCCGGGGTAGTTCTGCACGATGTAGTCGCGCACCGTGTCGGAGACGGCGATCACGGCCTCGCCGCGCGTCATGATGCGGCTGTAGCGGTTGACGCCATACATGCCGTGCACCGTGGTGACGAAACGCGGGCGCGTTGCCGGGTTCATGCCGCGCCAGGCAAGATATGCAATCCATGCCGGCACGCGCGAGCGCGCATGGAGGATGTCCACTTTCTGTTCGGCCAGGAAGCGGCGCAGCCTGCGGACGAGGAGCAGGGTCTTGAATGATTTGGCCCCGACCGGCCAGGCGAAGTGCTCGGCGCCGGATGCAACCAGCGGCGCGACCAGCCGCCCGCCCGCCGACATCACCAGCGCGCGGTGGCCGTGCTCGACCAATGCGTGTGCAATTTCAAGCGTGCCGCGCTCCACTCCGCCGGATTCCAGCGCCGGCAACAGTTGCAGGACAGTCAGGTTTTTTTGCTCAGCCATTAGCTACGTTTTTTCTTCAGCCAGTCCAGAATCCAGGCCGCACAGCGGTCTGCCTCGGCCAGCGGGTGCGGGTTGGGGTGCAGTTCACCGTGCGTGCGCCAGTGCACAAAGCGGGTAATGCGCCGCGCGTCGGCGAGCTGCGCGATCGCCCGGCCGACGCGGCTTTTCGGGTTGGCCGACAGGTCGAACACGCCGACCTCGGCGCCCGCCGTCAATGCCTCGAAGACCATCGAGGAGCTGTCGGGCGTCACCCACACGGTGCCGCTGCGCGCAAGCTGGGCGGGCAGCCAGTCGGGCGGCGTGGCGGTGTGGGAAATGACGGTCAGGTTGGGAGATGCCTGTAATGCGTCCAGAAAATCCGCCGGGGTGCGGCGCGAGGTGGTGAGCGTCCACTGTATGTCGGGCGTGCGCGCGAGAATGCCTTTGATCTGCACCTGGATTGCGTCGCTGTCCCATTCGAAATGCGGCGAGGTGCCGCCAAGCAGGATCAAGCCGTGGCCCGCATCGCGTGCCGCCGCGGGCTGGATGCGGTTCAGCGCTCCGGCAGTCGCCAGCGTGTGCGCATCTTCCGCAACGCCATCGTGCCGGGGCAGAATGCACAGATCGAAGCAGCGGCGCGGCAGGCTCGGCTTCATCAGCACCACGCTGCGCCCGCCGTGTGCGCGTTGCAAGGCCAGCAGCGTCAGGTGGGTGGCGTGCCCCGCGCCCACGATCAGATCCGGTTTGGGGAACGTGCCGCCCGGCACGCTTTTCAGCAGCAACCCCAGCCAGGCGCGCCAGGCTGGCATTGCAGGGAGGCGGTGGATTGCGGCGGGGGTGGCGCGCGCCAGCGCCTCGGCCAGCCCCAGCGACTGGTTGACGTGCCCCGGCTTGCCGTCGCTGACGACCCAGACAACCAGCGGCGGAGGCATCCCGGCCGGCTCAGGCAACGGGCGACCCCGTATCCAGGTGCCGCTCATGCCCTGTTGCCCGCGTCGGCCGTTCCCTGGGCGGGCATGCCCGCCGGAACCAGGCATCGTTTTCATCGAGCGGCAGATAGGCGGAGGCGGGCGGCATGGCGGAGGCGGCGTGGCTTGAGTGGCGCAGAGTGTAAACCATCTGTCATGACGCGCGAGGCCGGGGGCGGCCGGGCTGCGTTACAGCGCTTCGGTCCACCTGCGCGCGAGCGCGGCCTGCCAGCGATACGGCGCGGGATCGAGTGCGGGCGAGCTGCCTTCCATCAGATCGAGCAGCAGTTCCGCCGAAGCCGGCGCCATCGTCACGCCGTAGCGGTAATGCCCGGCGTTGACGAACACATTGTCGAAATCGGGATGGCGGTCGATGACCGGGATGTTGTCGGGCGAGCCGGGGCGTAGTCCGGCCCAGTGCCGCACCGGCCGGGTATCCGCCAGGATGGGCAGCAATTCGGCGGCTTCGGCATGCAGACGCTGGCGCGTGGCAGCGTCGGTCGATTTGTCGAAGCCGGCGTCTTCCAGCGTGCTGCCCACCAGCACATGACCGTCGCGGCGCGGAATCAGATACAGCCCGTTGCGATAGAGGATCGTGTCGAGCACACCGGGCTCCAGCTTGAACAGCAGCATCTGGCCGCGGATGGGACGGATGTTGGGGACCCCTGTGAGACCCGGTAGTGCGGTCCCCGCCCATGCACCGGTGGCCAGCACGAACTGATCTGCCGCGAGTGTGCCTTGTGCGGTGCTGATGGCCACCACCCGTCGCGCCTGGGTGGTGGCCGCTTCTGCAGTACGGTCCGTATGGATGATCCCGCCCAGCCTGACAACGGTTTCGCGCAGTGCCGCAACCAGACGCGGATTGCGGACTTGCGCGATTTCCGGCAGCCAGAGGCGGTCGTCGGCATCCGTGTGGCCGAGGTGGACTGTCAGTCCGTGTGCCTTGCACCAGGCAAGAGCCGAATCAGGCTGGCTCATCCCCAGCACGTGCATCCCGCACCGCCAGTATTCAGCGATGCGCCCGGACTGCGTCTCGATGTCCGCGACCCAGTCCGCATACATCTTCATCGAGCGCAATGCCAGCGTGGAAACCGGCTCGGGGTAATCCCAAGGTAGCAGCGGCGACAGAATTCCGCCTCCTGCCCAGGATGATTCGCCTCCCGCCTTGCCGCGATCAAACAGCGTGACGCCATGGCCGCGCTTGAGCAATGCCAGCGCCGTACTGAGGCCGGAGATGCCTGCACCCAGGACAATGACTGACGTCTTTCGCCCCGTTGCGCCCAGTTTATGCATGGGCTGTCTCTACAACTAAAGTTGTATAGATGCGCCCCCAATAGAGTGGCAAGCTGACAGCCATAAATAAGAAAGTGAGGGAGGGGAATGGAAGGGCGTGGATTTACACTGGTAGAACTACTGGTTGTACTGGCGGTGGGAGCAATTTTATTGGCGATTGCCGTTCCGGGCTATGCATTTCTCGTCAATACCAACAGGCTGGCAGCAGCAACCAACGCTCTCGTTTCGTCATTGCAGCTTGCGCGATCCGAGGCAATCAAGCGTGCTACCCGAGTAACGGTTTGCAAAACCAGCAACGCGATGGCTGCTCATCCATCGTGTAATGCTGCTGCGGCTTGGCAGGAGGGCTGGATTATTTTTGTCGATGGCGGCACCAAAGGGGTGACAGATGGCACAGACGAAATTTTGCATGTTTATGGCCCCGGCAACATTACATACACCGCCAGTAATTTCGATTCCTATATTAGTTTCCTTTCGCATGGCAGAAGCCAGGGGCCAAACGGGCTGGGGAATGGCACATTTTCATTATGTCTTGCCGGCGAGCTAAGGAAAATCATCCTCAACAGCACAGGGCGCATCCGGCTTGAAAAAGGAACCTGCTGAGAGCCACGTAACCTGGGCGTGACGGTCGGCCAGCGCCCGCATCGGTGCTGCCATCTTTTTCCCTCCTCCCACGATTTTAAAAGCAAGACCCACGCAGAAATTGGCTCGGCGCAATCACATGGCAGCGGCGGTGAGAGGACTCAGCTAGCGACCCATGATGGTCCGCCCACTGCATCGCGCTCAAGTATGGGGCTTGATGGCTGCATTGAATTAGGCCAGGGCAACACTCAAGCCAGCGCTGTTGGTGTCGATAACAAGATCGATGTGAGTCAATGAAAAAACCCAAAATCGCCGTTTGTTCTGGAAAACAGGCCGCCAGTCAGCATACGCTGGCGTTTGTACGTCTGGATGATTAAGTTGAAGCTCGTAAATACTCGTGAAAAACATGACGACCAAACAAACCGGATTCACACTGATCGAGTTGATGGTCACCATTGCGGTGCTGGGCATTCTTCTGTCGATTGGTATCCCCAGTTATCAAAATATGGTGCTCAATAACCGCATCGCCGCGCAGGCCAATCAGGTGATTACTGCGCTCAACTACGCCCGCAGCGAGGCGGTCAAACGTGCTACCCCCGCAACGGTATGCTCCACCAATGGCGGAGCAGCCTGTGCTGGCTCCAAGAACTGGTCCACCGGGTGGCTGGTGTTTGCCGATGCAAATGGAAACGGGACGGTTGACGCTGGCGAAACGGTGCTGCGGGTCTGGCCGGCGCTCGGCGGCAGCAATACCCTCAATGCCGAAACCAACTTGCGGATCACGTTCACCGCCACCGGGACCGCAACCGGTTTTAACGATGTTTTTCGGCTCTGTGACAAGCGTGGAAAGGATGAGGCGCGTGCCGTCGCCATCAATGTCATGGGCCGGTCTTATGTGCAAAAGGGGACTACTCAATGCCCGTGATCAGCCGTCAAGCCCGTGATGTCAGACATTCCATGCGAGGGTTTACCCTGCTCGAAGTGCTCGTGGCCATCGTGGTGCTGTCCATCGGCCTGCTTGGTCTGGCGGGGCTGATGGCGTCCAGTCTGAAAAATTCACACAGTGCCTACCAGCGTACCCAGGCAACCTGGCTGGCCTATGACGCGCTTGACCGCATGCGTGCGAATCGTCAGGTTGCGTTGGCAGGCGGCTATAACCTTGCCTTGGGCGCGGCCCCCGGCGGGAGCGGGCTGGCGGCGATTGATCTTGGCGAGTGGGACACCGCATTGACCAACACGCTGCCAGCAGGTGACGGTTCGATTGCAGTCGCAGCAGGTGGAGTCGTCAAGATCATCGTCCAGTGGAACGATACGAGAGGTGCTGGCGGGATCGCTGCCGAACAATTCATTGTGGATTCGCAACTATGAAAACAGCCACCCAGTTGATGCCGTGTGTAAGACAGCGGGGTTTTTCGCTGGTGGAACTCATGATCGCCATGACGATCGGTTTCATCGTTCTGGCTGGAATCGGGTACCTTTACCTGGAAAGCCGCCAGGCATTCCGCAGCATGGACAACCTGTCGCGCATGCAGGAAAGCGCGCGTTACGCGCTGGAGATTATGTCGCGCGATATCCGCATGGCAGGTTATCGTGGGTGCGCAAGCTCGAGCGGCGATTTTCACAACACTCTGAAAGACAGCGGCACATCCGCCTATAACTTCGGCTTGCCCATCAGCGGCTACGATGGGGGCGCGGGCTGGACCCCGGCGCTGCCAGCAGATACAGGAGGATTGAGTGGGTTAAGCATTCTGGCAGGAACCGATGCCATCGTCCTGCGCAGCGCATTTGGCGGAGGCGCCACGGTTACCAAACAACCCGGCAATTCATCTGCCGACCTTAAAGTGACGACGCCAAATGATTTGGCGATAGATGACATCGTTATGGTGACGAACTGCAAGGCCGCCACCGTATTCCAGGTCACCAACCTGAACGTCAGCAAGGACAACGTTGTCCACAATGTGGGCACTGGTATACCAGGCAATTTATCCAAAGATCTGGTCGAGAATTATTCTGCAAGTGGTGGCGAGATCATCAAGATGCAGAGCAAGAGCTATTTCATTCGCACCGGAGCCAGCGGCAGGCCTGCATTGTGGCAGTTCGACAACTACAAACCCGTTGTGGCCGGGGTCAACCCGGCGGAAATCACGGAAGGCGTGGAGAACATGCAGATCCAGTACGGTATCGATACCAATGCCGATGGGATTGTCGAGAGTTACACCCCTGCCACTGCGGCACTCGACTGGAACCAGGTGGCAGCGGTGCGCATCAGCCTGCTGGTGACGGGTAACGACGACAACATCGCCACGTCCAAACAGAAATACAACTACAACGGCGCCCTGGTCGAAGCACCGGATCAACGACTGCGCCAGGTGTTCACCACCACCATCAGTGTGCGTAACAGAACACAGTAGGAGACAGGCCCATGCGCATCAAACCATCCAGAAACGGAAAACAGCGCCAGGCTGGCGTGGCCCTCATCACCGGACTGATTTTTCTGGTGATGCTGACCCTGATCGCCATCACCGCCATGCAGTCGACCACGCTGGAAGAACGCATGGCAGGCAATTCGCGCAGCCGCGATGCGGCTTTTCAGGGGGCAGAAGCGGCTGTGCGCGCAGCCGAAGTCGTTCTCAGCGGAGCGAGCTTACCCCCCTTCAACGGCAGCAAGGTGGGCTACTACGCGCTACTGGACAAAGGGGCTTCGGCCGACTACTGGAAAAACACCCATAACTGGGCTGCGCAGTCGGTGGCGTATGGCGGAGCCCTCGCCGGCGTGAAGGAAGCGCGCTTTGTCGTCGAGGCACTGCCAGCAGGATCGGTCAGTGGCGGCGACGACAGCCTGGTGGCGAAGCCGCTCAGTGGCGGCGAGGTCTTCCGTATCACGACGCGCGGCATCGGCGCCGACGGCACTTCGAGCGTCATTTTACAAACCACTTTCCGCAGAAGTATTTGAGTAGCCAGGCCGCAATGCTCAAGGAGTTTTCATGAAAACCTGCCATCCAATCCAGTCTTTCAGCCTTGTGACTGTTCTGCTTTTACCCGCATTGCACGCCCAGGCAGTGGACCCGATTACGCTGCCGTCCGCGCCCCTGTACCTGGCGGGAGGGGTCGCGCCTAACCTGGTTGTGACGCTGGACGACTCGGGTTCGATGGCTTGGGGCTATGTGCCGGACACAATGGGCAAAAACGCAAGGGTTACCAGCGGATGTGGCCACAATATTTTTTATGACAACGATGGCAGCGAAACCAAAAGATACTTCCTGTCGGGAGATCACAATGCCCAGTACTACAATCCCAGCACCACGTACCTGCCACCGCTAAAATCCGACGGGACGCCTTACACCACGTCTTACGGTAGCGCGTATATCAATGGCTTTGACACCACTTCCACGACGGTAAACCTGGCCAGTGCTTATCAGCCTTCATTTGGTTTTCAGCCAAAGTCCAATCAGTGCTACGCAAGGCACCCCGCTCTCGACAGTGGGTCAGGCAAGCAGTTCAGCAGCGATACAGTCGATGTGCCAGCCTACTATTACCGTTACGAGACGGGTGGGACAGGGTGCACCGGGGCAAGCATTTCGAAAACCAACGAAGCCTGCTACGTCTATACAGCGGTCGGGGCAGCCGAGCAGCAGAATTTTGCCAACTGGTATTCCTTTTATCGCACACGCAACCTGGCCACCGTCAGCGCCGCAACCCGCGCGTTCAACAACTTGCCGGGTACCATGCGTCTGGCATGGCAGGCGCTGAATAGCAGTTGCGACGACTTCTCCGGCACAGGCTGTGCGGGCTGGGATGGCACAAAAATCGGCAATAGCATTCGCGCTTTGAGCGCTCCTGGTCACAAAGAGAATTTTTACAAATGGCTGGAGAAGTTGCCTGCGAATGGCGGCACCCCGCTTCGCGCAGCATTGGGCCGGGTTGGGGAGTATTACCGTACATCGACAGCGGTCGTGAACAGCCCATACGCAGAGGACCCCCAGGTCACCGTTGGAACGCAGCATTCCTGCCGCGCCAATTACACCATCATGATGACGGACGGGATTTGGAATGGTAACAATGCAAGCGGGGTGAGCGGCAATGTGGATAACACAGCCAAGTCATTGCCTGATGGCACCAGTTACGCTCCATCCGCGCCTTTTAAGGATGACAATTCAAATTCCCTGGCGGACGTTGCTTTTTATTACTGGGCCAACGACCTGCGCACGGATCTGACCAACAACGTTCCGCGCAGCCCGCGTGTGCTGGACAAGTTGGTTGAAGATGGCAAAACCATCCCCACAGCAGATTATTTCGACCCAAAAAACGACCCTGCCAGTTGGCAGCATATGGTGACGTATGCCGTTGGACTGGGCTTGACTACCACCTTACCCGAGTTGAGCCCAGCACTGACTTGGGCAGGGGACACCTATACGGGAAGCTATGCTGACCTGGCTTCTGGCACACTAAGCCCATTGTGGCCCGTCACCGGCACGGACAAACCTGGGAACGTCGCTGACCTCTGGCATGCCGCCATTAACGGCCGCGGCCTGTTCTTCAGCGCCGAAGATCCAAAATCACTCAGCGATGCCATGCAGGAAATGGTGAACAACATTATCAGCCGCAGCTCGTCGGCTGCGTCGATCGCCACCAACTCCAAGAAGCTCGATACCAGCACCGCCATTTATCAGGCAAGTTTCGACTCAGGCAACTGGACCGGCGAGTTGGAGGCCTTTGCGGTTAAGTCAGATGGAACTTTGGGCGACTCGCTGTGGAAGGCCAGCACCAAAATTCCGGCGGAAGCAAGCCGTAATATCAAGACCTTTAATGGCGCGGTCGGCGTGGATTTCGCCTGGGGGAGCATCAGCGCAGATCAAAAGACCCTGGTTTCGGAAGATGAGTTGAATTATCTGCGTGGCGACCAGAGCAAGGAGCAGAACAAGGGCGGTACATTCCGCACCCGCACCACCCTGCTGGGCGATATTGTCAACTCCGACCCGCTGTTCGTAAGTGAGGAGAATTTCGGCTACGACAAGTTGAGTGGCGATGAAGGTACGTTGTATGTGGACTACGTTGCGGGTAAAAGCAGTAAGACTCCAGTGATCTACGTAGGGGCCAACGACGGCATGCTCCACGCGTTCAAGGCCAGCGACGGCATTGAGCTGTTTGCCTACGTGCCCGGGCTGATTTATGCCAATCTGCCCAGTCTGACGAAGCCGAACTACAGCCATAAGTATTACGTGGATGGAGCACCGACCATGGGCGATGTCTACTATGGCGGAAGCGCATGGAGAACCGTACTGGTCACCCCGCTGGGCGCGGGGGGGCGCGGTGTGTTCGCACTCGATGTTTCCACTCCCGACGCTGTCTTCAGCGAGTCAAACGTGCTGTGGGAGTTTGATGGCAAGAATGCCGCTGCAGGCAGCACGCTCAATGACATGGGCTACCCGGTAGGCAGCGCGGCGATTGGCCGCTTCAACGACGGAAAATACTATGCGGTGTTCGGCAACGGCTATGGCAGCGCGAATTGCAAGTCGGGCTTGTTCATGGTGCAGATCGATGCGCCTTCCAATGTGAAGTTCTTTGACACGGGGGTAGGCGCCTGCACGACCAGTGCAGATCAGAACGGCATGTCCACGCCCAGCCTGGTCGATTATGACGGCGACCGCATCATTGATGCGATCTATGCCGGTGATCTGCAAGGAAGATTGTGGAAATGGGATGTCACCTCAGCAACGAACAGCGTTTGGGATTTTGCAGTTGGTGGTAAACCCATGTTTACGACCGCAGCGGGACAGCCCATCACCGCGCCGGTTGAAGTCGGTAAAGTGCCATCGGGCGCTTCTGGCAAGGCTATGGTCTATTTCGGCACGGGGCGCTATCTGCTTAGCGGCGACGAAGCCAGCAAGACGAAACAAGCGTTTTACGGCCTGTTGGACAACGGCACCGCAATCCCTACTACGGGTAGCCCGCTGGTCAAGCAGTCCATTGTTTATGAGAGTGCCAACGCGCGCGTGGTGAGCAACAATGCCCTAAATTGGAAAAGCGACCGGGGGTGGTATCTGGATCTTGTTCCGCCTTCAAATACATTGCAGGGCGAGCGAGTTCTGAGTGTTCCCTTGTTGCGCTTCGGACGGGTAATTTTCAATACCTCCATTCCATCAGCCGATCCCTGTGTGTTGGGTGGAACCGGCTGGCTGATGGAGTTGGACGCCGCAACCGGGGGCAATCTGACCTACAGCGCCCTGGATATGAATAACGATGGATTGTTCAATGAAGGCGACTACGTCGTCATCGGAAAAGACAACAAGGGGAATGATATTAAATCACCGGTCGCAGGCAAGGCATCTGGTTCGATGTCGCTCAACCAGCCTACCGTCATCACCGCGGGGGCCAAGGAGTACAAATTCAATTCCGATATCAAGAAGGGGATTAGCGTCACCACTGAAAAATCAGGAACGAGCAATCCGCGTAGCTCCTGGCGGCAACTCCAGTAATGGCCGATTCGATGATCGAAAGGACAGGCATGAAAAACAAGAACGAGGGTCGCGCTTTATGCGCACGCAACCGGATTTCTGGCATCACGCTGATTGAGCTGATGGTCGTCGTGGCGATCATCGGAATATTGGCCAGCATTGCCTATCCCTCGTATCAGCAATATGTGCTGCGGGCAAACCGCGCCGAGGCGCAGGCTGTCCTCACGGAAACGGCGCAGTTCATGGAACGCTATTTCACGACCAACGGCACCTATGTTGGCGGGGCCTTGTTGTCGAATGTGTCGCCCAAGGGGGCGAGCGGGGGCTCCATCAAATACAACATCAGTTTTTCCGCAGGACCAACGGCGACGGCCTTTACCCTGCAGGCTGCTCCTACCACGGTGCAGGCCAACGACAGCTGCGGAACCATGACCTTGTCAAATACCGGTGCGCAAACGCCGACTACAGCCGGGTGCTGGTAATTCCAGAATCATCAGGTTAGGGGGTAGGGAAAGGGTAGCTACCCTTTGACGAGCCGGGCCGGACTCCTTCTTTTCACGCTAAACCTTTTGGCAGCGGAAATCCGACCTTCTCCTGTACCCCATCCAGATCGGCCACTGAGCCAATGCCCAACTGATCCAGCCGATCAATCACTGCACGCACCAGAATTTCAGGCGCTGAAGCGCCAGCGGTCACGCCGACCCGTTTCTTTCCCGACATCCATTGCGGGTCGATTTCACTGGCGTTGTCGACCATATAGGCCGGCACGCCAAGATTTTCAGCAACTTCCCTTAGCCGGTTGGAGTTGGAGCTGGTCGGCGACCCCACCACGATCACCACGTCGCATTGCGGCGCCAGCGCCTTGACCGCATCCTGCCGGTTCTGCGTGGCGTAGCAGATGTCGTCCTTCTTCGGCCCGGTGATGTGGGGGAAACGTGCGCGCAGGGCATCGACCACGCGCGCGGCGTCGTCGACCGACAGCGTGGTCTGGGTGACGTAGGCGAGCTTGCCGGGGTCGGCGACGTGCAGGCTGGCGACGTCCTCCGGGGTTTCGACCAGATGCATGCCGCTTTCCGACTGACCCAGCGTGCCTTCGACTTCGGGGTGGCCCTTGTGGCCGATCATTACGATTTCCAGTCCCTTGTCGCGCATTTTGCTGACTTCGACGTGCACCTTGGTGACCAACGGGCAGGTGGCGTCGAACACGTTGAGGCCGCGTGCCTCGGCCTCGGCGCGCACCGCCTTCGATACGCCGTGGGCGCTGAAGATGACGGTGGCACCGGCAGGCACCTCGTCGAGTTCCTCGACGAAGATCGCGCCCTTGGCCTTGAGGTCGTTGACGACGAAGGTGTTGTGGACGACTTCGTGGCGCACGTAGATCGGCGCGCCGAATTTTTCCAGCGCGCGCTCGACGATGGCGATGGCGCGGTCGACGCCGGCGCAGAAACCGCGCGGGTTGGCGAGAAGAATGGTGGGGGTCATGGAGGTAAGATTAAAAAGAAACTTCTTTCTGGTGCCGCAGTGCAAGCATGGTGACGAGTTCACCGTCATGGCGGTACAGCGCGACGTAGCCGCTGTCGCCAAAGCCGATCGGCCACTCCCGGCACTCCGGTTCAAGGTCCTCGGCGGGCCGCCCGATTTCCGGGTGCCGCGCAATGATCTTGACGCCGGCGCGAATTGCTTTCACGGCCTGACTGGCAGCATCCATATTCTTGCTGGCCAGAAAACGGTAGGCACGCTGAACATCAAGCAGGGCGGAAGGCGCCCAAATCAGACGTGGCATTCAGGCGGTTCCACGTCTTTACCTGCTTCAAGCTGGGCAAGCCAGGCATCCGCTTCTTCCAGGCTTACGTGCAGACCGGTTTTCTGATATTCATTCCACGCGTTGATGCCGTCCTGCCGGAAGGCCTCGCGCTTTTCTTCACGTTCGACATACTGGCGGATGGCTTCCAGCATCAACCAGTGCGAACTGCGTTGGCGTGCGTCGGCAAGGCGCTTGATGCGATTTCGGGTGTCTTCGTCGATTTTGATCGCTACGGGGCGAATGGATGTCGCAGTCATGGCGCGCTCCAGTGGGTATGTACAAGTATTACCTTAGCATAAGTCAGTGCCCCGAGCCTGACTCGTTTCAGTCATGGCACAGGCACGGGTTCTCGCGGACAGACGTTACAGAATGCGTACGATTTCCACTTCAAACTCAACCGCCAGATCGGCGAGTGGATGGTTGAAGTCGACCTTCACCGCCGTGTCGCCGATTTCGAGGATGTGGCCGGCCAGGGTCTGGCCGTTGGGCATGGCGAATTCGACCAGTTGATCGACTTCGAATGCCGTATCCACCGGCAGATCGGTTTTGGGCAGGGTCTGGATCAGTTCGGGCTGGCTTTCGCCGAAGGCCTGCCAGGGATCGAGCAGGAACACGTGGCGCTCGCCGGGAACCAGGTCGACCAGCCATTGCTCCAGCATCGGCGCCAGGGTGCCGTCGCCGAGCGTCACGGTGTCCGGTTCGGCATCGTCGAAGTTGGAGATGAGATCGTCGCCGCCGCGCGGGCGCAGCGCGTAGCGGAGCTGGAGGGTGTCGCCGGGGGCGACGCTGCGCACGGTCATGGCTGGCCCGCTGCGGCAGGCTTGCCGCGCAGGCTGTCCCAGATCAGCAGGGCGGCGCCGACGCTGATGGCGGAATCCGCCACGTTGAACGCCGGCCAGGCAAAGCCGCGATAGTGGAAATACAGGAAATCCACCACATGCCCCAGCACCACGCGGTCGACCACATTGCCGAGCGCGCCGCCGAGCACCAGTGCCAGGGAAAATGCCAGCCGCGGTTCATGCGCGTGGCGCTTCAGCAGGCGCACGATGATCACGGTGGCAACGACGCCCACCGCGATGAAGAACCAGCGTTGCCAGCCGCCGGCGTCGGCGAGGAAGCTGAACGCCGCGCCGGTGTTGTGCACCAGCACCAGCGAAAAGAACGGCAGCACCGGTATCAATTCCTGATAGTCGAGCGTGGACGACACCCACCATTTGGTGAGGTGGTCGACGACGATGACGGCGAAGGCGATGCCCAGCCATTTGCGCATTGCAGGGGTCGGCAGGTCAAGCATGGCTGCGCGCCTCGCCTGCGCCATGAAGATTGCTCACGCAGCGTCCGCACAGGCCGGGGTGGTCGGGGTGCGCGTCGACGTCGTCGCGGTAGTGCCAGCAGCGGTCGCATTTCTTCGCCGCGCTCGGCGTGACGGCGATGCGCTCTTCTTCCGCCGCGACGACGCCGGCTTGCGAGGTGATCAGCACGAAGCGCAGGTCGTCGCCCAGCGGCGCCAGCAGGGCCTGGGTTTCGGGACGGGCGTGCAGGATGATTTCGGCCTGCAGCGAGGAGCCGATGCCGCCGGCGACGCGCACGGTTTCGAGCTCCTTCTGCACCTCGGCGCGCACGGCGCGGATGCGGGTCCAGCGCTCGAGCAGATCGGCCTCGCCGGCCTGCGCCGGAAATTCGTGCCAGACATGCAGGAACACCGAGCTGTCCTCGCCCGCCAGCTGCGTCCACACTTCCTCGCCGGTGAACGACAGGATCGGCGCCATCCAGCGGGTCAGCGCATGGGTCAGGTGATAGAGCGCATTCTGCGCCGCGCGCCGCGCGCGGCTGTCGGCGCCGCTGGTGTAGAGGCGGTCCTTCAGGATGTCGAGGTAGAAGCCGCCGAGGTCTTCCGAGCAGAAACCCTGCAGCTTCTGCACGATGAAGTGGAATTCGTAGGCGTCGTAGTGCGCCTGCAATTCGTTTTGCAACTGGCGCGTCATTGCCAGCGCGTAGCGGTCGATTTCCAGCCAGTCTGCCACCGGCAGTGCGTGCGTCTTCGGATCGAAGTCCGACAGGTTGGCGAGCAGAAATTTCAGGGTATTGCGAATGCGGCGGTAGCCCTCCACCACGCGCTTGAGGATCTCGTCGGAGATGGTGAGTTCGCCGGAATAGTCGGTGGTCGCCACCCACAGCCGCAGGATATCGGCGCCGTACTGGTCCATCACCTTCTGCGGCGACACCACGTTGCCCTTCGACTTGCTCATCTTGTGGCCTTTTCCGTCGACGACGAAGCCGTGGGTGAGCAGCGCTTTATAAGGGGCGTGGCCGTCGGTGGCGCAGCCGGTGAGGAGCGACGACTGGAACCAGCCGCGGTGCTGATCCGAGCCTTCCAGATAAAGATCGGCCGGATGTGCGAGCTCGGGGCGGCGCTTCAGCACGCAGGCGTGGGTGACGCCGGAATCGAACCAGACGTCGAGCGTGTGGCCGGTCTTGTCGTAATGCGCGGCATCCTCACCCAGCAGCTCGGCCGGGTCGAGCGCGAACCAGGCTTCGATCCCGGCCGCCTCGACGCGCTGCGCCACGGTTTCCAGCAGCTCGGCGGTGCGCGGATGCAGTGCGCCGGTTTCCTTGTGGGTGAAGAAGGGCATCGGCACGCCCCAGTTGCGCTGGCGCGAGACGCACCAGTCGGGGCGGTTTTTGATCATCGCCTCCAGCCGCGCACGGCCCCACGCGGGGAAGAACTGCGTCGCGTCGACCGCCGTCATCGCCTGCTCGCGTAAGCTCGCCTCACCCCTCACGCCTGACGCTTCACCCTTAACCTCCATTCCGATGAACCACTGCCGGGTCGCGCGGAAGATGATCGGCGTCTTGTGGCGCCAGCAATGCGGGTAGCTGTGCAAGAGCTTCTCGTGCGCCAGCAGGGCACCGCTGGCCTCCAGCGTCTCGAGGATCAGCGGGTTGGCCTGCCAGATGCTCATGCCCCCGACCAGCGGCACGCTGGCGTAGAAGCGGCCGTCGTCGCCGACCGGATTGTCCACTTTCAAGCCATAGCGGCTGCCCACCACGTAGTCGTCGAGGCCGTGGCCGGGCGCGGTGTGCACGGCGCCGGTACCGGCGTCGGCGGTGACGTGGTCGCCGACGATCACCGGCACCTGGCGCTGCTGGAAGGGATGCCACAGCAGCACGCCTTCGAGCGCCTGGCCGGTGGTGTGGGCGACGACTTCGGCGTCTTCGCTCAAGCCGTAGCGCGTCAGCGCGGTCTCGCGCAGGCTGTCGGCGAGGATCAGCAGGCCTTTGCCGGTGCGCACCAGCGCGTACTGGAAATCGGGGTGCAGCGCCACCGCCTGGTTGGCCGGCAGCGTCCACGGCGTGGTGGTCCAGATGACGATCTGGACAGCCTCGTCGATCGCCGCAATGTCGAAGCGTTTGGCAAGGTCGGCAGGGTCGGCGACGGCGAAGCCGACGTCGATCGCCGGCGAGGTCTTGTCCTCGTACTCGACCTCGGCCTCGGCCAGCGCCGAGCCGCAGTCGACGCACCAGTGCACCGGCTTGGCGCCCTGGTAGAGATAGCCCGCCTGCTGGATCTGTCCGAGCACGCGCAACTGCTCGGCCTCGAACTGGAAGTCCATTGTGCGATAAGGGTTCGCCCAGTCGCCGAGCACGCCGAGGCGGATGAAATCGGCCTTCTGGCGTTCGATCTGTGCGGCGGCGTAGGCGCGGCACAGTTCGCGGAACTGCGACGGGGGAATGTCCTTGCCGTGGGCTTTTTCCACCTGCAATTCGATCGGCAGGCCGTGGCAGTCCCAGCCCGGCACGTAGGGCGCATCGAAGCCGGAGAGGGTCTTCGCCTTGACGATGATGTCCTTGAGGATCTTGTTCACCGCGTGGCCGATGTGGATGTCGCCGTTGGCGTAGGGCGGGCCGTCGTGCAGGATGAATTTCGGCCGGCCGGCCGCAGACTTGCGGATGGCTTCGTAGCGTTTTTTCTCCTGCCAGCTTTTGACCCAGCCGGGTTCGCGCCTGGCGAGGTCGCCGCGCATCGGGAAGGGGGTGTCGGGCAGGTTGAGGGTGCTTTTATAGTCGGGCATGGCGCGGTTCTGGTTAAATCTTGGCCAGATAGTGTTTGGCGTTGTCGACATCGCGCTTGATCTGCGCAACGAGACTGTCGAGGTCGGGATATTTCTCTTCGTCGCGCAGCTTGTGGAGAAAACTCACGCGCACGCGACGGCCGTAAATGTCGGCATTGAAATCGAACAGATGTACTTCGAGCACGGGCACGGCATTCGGGCTTTTGACGGTGGGCCGCTTGCCCAGGCTCGCCACCCCCGCCAGCGGAGCGCCGTTGAGGCCGTGCAGTTCCACCGCAAAGATGCCCATCAGCGGCGGACGGTTGTGCCTGAGCTGGATGTTGGCGGTGGGAAAGCCGATGTCGCGCCCCAGCTTGTCGCCGTGCACCACGCGTCCCGAAATGCTGTAGGGCCTGCTCAGCAGGCGCGCGGCATGCTCCAGCTGGCCCGCGGCCAGCGCATTGCGCACCGCGGTGGACGAGGCGCGCTCGCCGGCGACTTCGACCGTCGGCAGAAATTCGGCGTCGAAGCCGAGCGTCTCGCCCACCTGCTTGAGCAGGGCAAAATCGCCCGCGCGCTTGGCGCCGTAGCGGAAGTCGTCGCCCACCAGCACGTAGCGCGCCTGCAGCGTGCGGCCCAGCACCTGTTCGATGAAGGCCTCGGCAGTGAGCGCGGAGAATGCGCGGTCGAAACGGAACACGTGCAAGCGGTCAATGCCAAGCTGTTGCAGGCATTCGGCCTTTTCCCGCAGGCTGGACAGGCGCGCGGGCGCCTGCGCGGGCGCGAAGAACTCGCGCGGATGCGGCTCGAAGCTCAGCACGCAGCTGGGCAGGCCGCGCGTCCGCGCCACGTCCTGCAGGCGGGCGAGCATGGCCTGGTGTCCGAGGTGCAGGCCGTCGAAGTTGCCGATGGTGACCGCGTGGGGCGTGCCGAGAGCGTTGAAACCGTGGGTGATGCGCATGGGGTTGAAGCGTAGGGCGAACCGGCGCGAAAAGGCCTAATTCTAGCTGATTAAGCGGCCCGTCAATTCGCCGCCCGCCGCGCGAACTGCCGCGGGCGGAAGCCCATCAGCCCCAGCGCGGCAAAATACAGCGCGATCCCGCCGCCGACCAGCAGCGACAGTCGCAGCAGCCGCTCGAGGAAGCCTGCCGCCAGCCACCACTGCGCTTCGCCCATGGCGTAGAACAGCATCGCTGCCATCAGCGCAACCGCCGCCAGCACGCGCAGGAAGTAGCCGGTCCAGCCCGGCTGCGGCTGGTAAACCTGCTGCTTCTTCAGCAGATGCAGCAGCAGTCCGGCGTTGAGACAGGCGCCCAGGCCGATGGCCAGCGCCAGCCCGGCGTGGCCGAGCGGGCCGATGAAGGCGAGGTTCATCAACTGGGTGGCGACGAGGGTGAAGATGGCGACCTTGACCGGGGTGCGGATGTTCTGCCGTGCGTAGAATCCGGGCGCCAGTACCTTGACCAGGATCAGTCCGACCAGCCCCAGGCTGTAGGCGATCAGCGCCTGCTGCGTCATGCTCACGTCGTTCGCATTGAAGGCGCCGTAATGAAACAGCGTGGTGATGAGCGGCACCGCCAGCACCGCCAGCGCAGCGGCAGAGGGCAGCGCAAGCAGCAGGGTGAGCCGCAAGCCCCAGTCGAGCAGTTTGGAATATTCGGCCGGCGAGTCGTCGGCGTAATGCTTGGCCAGGCTGGGCAGCAGGATGGTGCCCAGTGCCACCCCCAGCATGCCGGTGGGAAACTCCATCAGGCGGTCGGCGTAATACAGCCACGACACGCTGCCGGTGGCGAGAAACGAGGCGAAGACGGTGTTGATCAGGAGGCTGATCTGCGCCACCGACACCCCCAGCGTGGCGGGTGCCATCAGCTTGAGAATCCGCCGCACGCCGGGGTCGTTGAACTGCCGGGCGGGGCGCGGCAACATGCCGATCTTCAGCAGATGCGGCAGCATCCACGCCAGTTGCAGCACCCCGCCCAGCACCACCCCCCAGCCCAGCGCCAGCACCGGCGGATCGAAGTACGGCGCTAGCCACAGGGTCGCGGCGATCATGGACAGATTCAGCAGCACCGGCGCAAACGCCGGCACTGAAAACTTGCTGAAGGTATTGAGAATGCCCGCCGCCAGGGCCACCAGCGAAATGAAGATGATGTAGGGAAACGTGATGCGCAGCAGGGTGACGGTGAGGGCGAGCTTTTCCGGTTCGGCGCGAAACCCCGGTGCGCTGACATAGGCTACCCACGGCGCGCCCACGATGCCCAGCAGCGCGACCGCGACCAGCACCAGCGTCAGCGCGGTGGCGACCTGGTTGACCAGGGTGCGGGTGGCGTCATGGCCCCGGCGGTTCTTGTATTCCGCGAGGATCGGCACAAACGCCTGCGAGAAGGCGCCTTCGGCAAACAGGCGCCGCAGCAGGTTGGGGATCTTGAAGGCGACGAAGAAAGCGTCGGTCAGGAGTCCGGCGCCGAATACGCGGGCGATGAGGGTGTCGCGCACGAATCCCAGGATGCGGGAGAGCAGGGTCATGCTGCTGACCGCAGCGAGGGCTTTGAGGAGATTCATGGATGGCGGCGTTTTGCGCGCATTGTGCGGGCCGGGCGCGCCAACTGCAACTGCAATCGCCCGCAGGCGCGCCGATTGCGCTTGCGTGCGAAACCGCTTGATTTGTGGCCGCGGTTTCCCGTACAATCGCGGCCTTTGGTGAATCTGTCCCGCCTCCGGCCGGGATTATTAGGAGCAGAATACATGGCGAACTCCGCCCAGGCGCGCAAGCGCGCACGTCAAGCCAGCGCGCAGCGCGACAGCAACATGAGCCAGCGTTCGGAATTGCGCACCGCGATCAAGAAAGTGCGTAAGGCTATCGAGGCCGGCGACAAGGCCGTTGCCCAGCAGGTTTTTCAGGCTTCCATGAGCGTGATCGACAGCATCGCCGACAAGCAGATCGTCCACAAGAACAAGGCCGCACGCCATAAGAGCCGCCTGTCTCTGGCGGTCAAGAGCATGGCCTGAGCGCCAGGCGCCGTGCAGTAAAAACGCCGCATCTGCGGCGTTTTTTATTTCCGGATGCGGCCGGTTCAGTCGGCGTTTTCGGTCAGTAATTCATTGCTGCTGGCGAAGGTTTGCAAAAAACGGTAGGCGTTGGGATCGGCGGTTTTGAGTTTTTTGTCCACCACCACGCAACGGATGCCGTCCAGCGTAGTGGGTTGCACGTACGGCGAATAATTGGTGCGGTTGTTGGGGTCGATCACCGCGAAGGCGCCCGCCAGGCGATCGGCCCAGTCGCTCGGCCGAAACCGGGTGCCCTTGGCGGTGATGCCGCGAATGATGAAGGGGGCGTTGGCGGAAGCGTCATCCATGAGTGGGCGGGCGGCTGAAGGAGTTGGCGGATTTTAGCACGCAGTCGGAGGGGGACTGGGGCGGCGCTTGCGCGATCGCGACATTTTGAAGATACTGGCGCCGGCTTTTCCGACCAAAACGGTCAACTATTCAATGAAGGGGAGAATCATGAAAAACCCGCTGGATTCGCTGTGGGGCACCGTCATCGCAGGCGTCGTGCTCACGGCCGTGCTGTTTGTCTTTGCCAGGAATTTTTTGAGCTAGGGGCGCGCTGATGGAAAACATCGATATCGTTTCTGCACTGGCCCGCTGGATCCACTTCATGGCGGGTGTGATGTGGATTGGTCTGCTGTATTACTTCAACTTCGTGCAGGTGGCGGCCCTGAAAAATGCCGGCGCCGACGGCACTGCCGCAGGCATCACCAAGCACGTCGCGCCGCGCGCCCTGCTGTTCTTCCGCTGGGCCGCCGTGGTGACCTGGATTGCCGGCGCAGCCTTGCTGGGCCCGCATTTCGTCGATGCCTTCCTGCTGCGCAACGGCATGGGGCCGATCGGCATCGGCGCCTGGCTCGGCACCATCATGCTGTTCAACGTGTGGGCGCTGATCTGGCCGAACCAGAAGAAGATTCTGGGGATGGTGCCGGCGACCGACGACGAGAAGAACACGGCGCGTCGCGTCGCCTTTCTGGCGTCGCGCACCAACACCATGCTGTCGATTCCGATGCTGTTCTTCATGGCGACCGGGATGTCTCACTCGGCGCTTTTCAGCCTATAATCAAGGCGCTGCATGACAAGCACGGCGGCCCAGGCCGCCGTTTTCTATTTCAAGAACAGCTACTTCGACAGCCTGGTTGAGGACTGCCATGACAACACATTTGATGAACACCTATGCGCGCCAGCCGGTTGCGTTCGTGCGCGGCGAGGGCGCCTATCTGTGGGATGAAGCGGGCAAGCGCTACCTCGATGCGGTCGCCGGCGTGGCGGTGAACGGGCTGGGACACGCCCACCCCAGGCTGGTGAAGGCGATTGCCGACCAGGCCGCAGCGCTGATCCATTCGTCCAACCTGTATCGCGTGCTGCGGCAGGAAGAGCTGGCCGACCGGCTGTGCGAACTGTCGGGCATGGACAAGGCTTTTTTCTGCAACTCGGGCTGCGAGGCCAACGAGGCGGCGATCAAGCTGGCGCGTCTGTACGGCCACGGCAAGGGGATCGAGGTGCCGACCATCATCGTGATGGAAAAGGCGTTCCATGGCCGCACCATGGCGACGCTTACCGCGACCGGAAGCCGCAAGATCCAGGCCGGATTCGAGCCGCTGCTGACGGGCTTCGCGCGGGTGCCGTTCAACGATCTGGACGCCATCCGCCATGTCGCCGAGCACAACAAGAGCGTGGTCGCGGTGCTGCTCGAAGTGGTGCAGGGCGAGGGCGGCATCAACGTGCTGCCGTCGGAATACCTCGCCGAATTGCGGCGGATTTGCGACGCCCACGGCTGGCTGCTGATGCTCGACGAAGTGCAGACCGGCGTCGGCCGCACCGGCACCTGGTTCGGCTTCCAGCATTCCGGCGTGATGCCGGACGTGGTGGCGCTGGCCAAGGGGCTCGGCTCGGGCGTGCCGATCGGCGCCTGCCTGGCGCGCGGCGCGGCGGCCGATGTTTTCCAGCCGGGCAATCATGGCTCCACCTTCGGCGGCAATCCGCTGGCGTGCGCGGCGGCGCTGGCGACGCTCGACGCGATCGAGGAGGAGAAGCTGATCGACAACGCGCGCGTGCGCGGCGAGGACATCCGCAGCGGGCTGCGGCAGGCGCTGGCCGGCGTGCGCGGCGTGGTCGACATCCGCGGCGAGGGCATGATGATCGGCATCGAGCTCGACCGCCCCTGCGGCGAGCTGGTCGGCGTGGCGCGCGACGCCGGCGTGCTGATCAACGTCACCGCCGATACGGTCATCCGCCTGGTGCCGCCGCTGATTTACGGCGCCGCCGAGGTCGATGCGCTGGTCGCTGCGGTGTCCGGCATCGTCAAAAGCTACCTGCAGCAGGCGGCGTGATGCTCAAGCATTTTCTGCAATTCAAGGATTTCACGCGCGACGAACATCTGTACCTGTTCGAGCGCGCGCGTCTGATCAAATCTCGGTTCAAGCGCTATCAGCCCTACCATCCGCTGGTTGACCGCACGCTGGCGATGATTTTCGAGAAGAGCTCGACCCGCACCCGGCTCTCGTTCGAGGCAGGCATGCATCAGCTCGGCGGCTCGGCGATCTACCTCAACACGCGCGACACCCAGCTCGGGCGCGGCGAGCCGGTGGAGGACGCCGGCGAGGTCATTTCGCGCATGGTCGATCTGGTGATGATCCGCACCTTCGAGCAGGACATCATCGAGCGCTTCGCCGCGCACTCGCGGGTGCCGGTGATCAACGGGCTGACCAACGAATACCACCCGTGCCAGATCCTCGCCGACATCTTCACCTTCATCGAGCATCGCGGTTCGATCCAGGGCAAGACCGTGGCCTGGATCGGCGACTCCAACAACATGTGCAACACCTGGCTGCAGGCTGCCGAGGTGCTCGGTTTCAACGTGCACGTGTCGACCCCGCCGGGCTACGAGGTCGAGTCGGAACGCGCCAATCTGTACGGCACCGACCACTTCGAGAGTTTTGCCGACCCGATGGATGCCTGCCGCGGCGCCGACCTGGTGACCACCGACGTGTGGACCAGCATGGGCTGGGAGGCCGAGAACGAGGAACGCCTGAAGGCCTTCGCCGACTGGCAGGTGGACGCCGACATGATGGCGGTGGCGAAATCCGATGCCGTGTTCATGCACTGCCTGCCGGCGCACCGCGGCGAGGAGGTCACCGCCGAGGTGATCGACGGCCCGCAGTCGGTGGTGTGGGACGAGGCGGAGAACCGCCTGCACGTGCAGAAAGCCCTGATGGAATACCTGCTGCTCGGCAAGGTCGAAAGCTGACACCTTGACCCTGACTCCCCGCCCTTAACTCCTG
Organism: Thiobacillus sp. 65-1059; assembly: GCA_001897675.1. GTDB lineage: Bacteria > Pseudomonadota > Gammaproteobacteria > Burkholderiales > Thiobacillaceae > Thiobacillus. The sequence continues at coordinate 22,758 of MKUE01000013.1, forward strand.
GCCCCTAGAAATGAACATCGCCTACTTCAAGGACATGGACTCGCTCTATGTCGAAATCAGCCCCGAAAACCCCGCGCAGGCGTGGGAAGCGCACGCGGGCATCGTGCTCAACCTGTCGGAGGACGGCCGCGTGGTCGGCATCGAGATCGAGAAGGCCAGCCTCGCCACCAATCTCGACATCCTGAAGATCGGCGGCTTTCCCGGCCAGGTCGAGATCGTCGACAAGAATACATCCGGCTCCACCCACTGAATTCAAATACCATGAGCGACATCAAGAAAGTAGTACTGGCCTATTCCGGCGGCCTCGACACCTCGGTCATCCTGAAATGGCTGCAGGACACCTATCAATGCGAGGTGGTGACCTTCACCGCCGACCTCGGCCAGGGCGAGGAACTCGATCCGGCGCGGCAGAAGGCGCTGCAGTTCGGCATCAAGCCGGAGCAGATCTACATCGACGACCTGCGCGAGGAATTCGTGCGCGACTTCGTCTTCCCGATGTTTCGCGCCAACACCGTGTACGAGGGCGAATACCTGCTCGGCACCTCGATCGCGCGCCCGCTGATCGCCAAGCGCCTGATCGAAATCGTCAACGAAACCGGCGCCGACGCCATCTGCCACGGCGCCACCGGCAAGGGCAACGACCAGGTGCGTTTCGAACTCGGCGCCTACGCGCTGAAGCCCGACGTCAAGGTGATCGCGCCGTGGCGCGAGTGGGATCTTTTGAGCCGCGAGAAGCTGCTCGCCTACGCCGAGACCCACGGCATTCCCATCGACATGAAGCACCGCCAGGGCGGCTCGCCGTACTCGATGGATGCCAACCTGCTGCACATCTCCTACGAAGGCCGCCATCTGGAGGACCCCAATGCCGAGGCCGAGGAGGACATGTGGCGCTGGACCGTGTCGCCGGAGAAGGCGCCGGATGCGGCCGAATACATCGAACTGACCTACGCGAAAGGCGACGTCGTCGCGATCGACGGCCAGGACATGAAGGCGCATGAAGTGCTGGCGAAACTCAACGAACTCGGCGGCAAGCACGGCATCGGCCGGCTCGACCTGGTGGAGAACCGCTACGTCGGCATGAAGTCGCGCGGCTGCTACGAAACCCCGGGCGGCACCATCCTCCTGAAGGCGCACCGCGCGATCGAGTCGATCACCCTTGACCGCGAAGTCGCGCATTTGAAGGATGATTTGATGCCGCGCTACGCCAGCCTGATCTACAACGGCTACTGGTGGGCGCCCGAGCGCGTGGCGCTGCAGGTGCTGATCGACCACACCCAGCAGCACGTCAACGGTACGGTGCGATTGAAGCTCTACAAGGGCAACGTCATCGTCGTCGGCCGCGATTCGAAGACCGACTCGCTGTTCGATTCCACCATCGCCACCTTCGAGGACGATGCCGGCGCCTACGACCAGAAGGATGCGGGCGGCTTCATCAAGCTCAACGCGCTGCGCATGCGCATCGCAGCGAAACTCGACGCACGGAGAAAATAAGCATGTCCCAGTTCGACAATGTCGCGGTCGTCAAGCAGGCCAACGTCTATTTCGACGGCAA
>MKUE01000014.1 GCA_001897675.1 Thiobacillus sp. 65-1059
TTCCAGCACCATGTCGAGCGGCACCACGAAAGCCGACTTGCCCACGCCGACCAGGAAACCGTCGATGATCGCCAGGGTGAGCGGCAGCCGGATGCGCACCGTGGTGCCGCGCCCCTCCGCGCTTTCTATGTCGACGCTGCCACGCAGCGCCTGGATGTTGCGCTTGACCACGTCCATGCCGACGCCGCGGCCGGAGAGATTGGTGACCTGGTCGGCGGTGGAAAACCCGGCCTCGAAAACGAGGTTGTAAATCTCGTTGTCCGACAGGCTCTGGCCCGGGCTGACGATGCCGCGCTCGATCGCCTTCTTGAGGATTCTTTCCTTCTTGAGGCCGCCGCCGTCGTCCGCCACTTCGATCACGATGCTGCCGGAGTCGTGGTAGGCGTTCAGCCGCAGGCTGCCCTTGGCCGGCTTGCCGGCCGCGGCGCGCGCCGCGGCCGGTTCGATGCCGTGATCCATGGCGTTGCGCACGAGATGCATGAGCGGGTCGCCGATTTTCTCGACCACCGTCTTGTCCAGTTCGGTTTCCGCGCCGCCGATCTCCAGGCCGATGTCCTTGCCGAGTTCCTTGCTCACATCGCGCACCACGCGCTGGAAGCGGTTGAAGGTCTCGCCGATTTCCACCATGCGCAGCTTGAGCGCGCCGTCGCGGATTTCCTCGACCAGCCCCGAGACGACGGAAGTGGACTCGTGCAGCGCCGCGTCGCCGGAACGCTGGGCCAGCAGCGAGGCGCCGGCGCCGGCAATGACGAGTTCGCCGACGAGATTGATGAGTTCGTCGAGCTTTTCCGCGCTCACGCGAATGAACTTGGCTTCCTGGGCCTTGTGGTCGCGAATCTGGCGCTGCTTCTCCAGCGCCACGTCCATCACCTCTTTCTGCACCACGCCTTCGTTGACCAGGACTTCGCCGATGGGCGGCTTGGCGCCGCCGCCGGCCGCCGCCATGCTTTCCTGGGCTGCCAGCGCATCCTCCAGCTCATGTCCGGTGAGAATGCCGGCCTCGATCAGCAACTGGCCGAGCATGTCGGTATTGCCGCTCGCATGCTCGAGCCGGTCGACGAAAGCGGCGAGATGGCTCGGCGGCGGGAAGATGCGCAGCTTGCAGTCCTCCCGCACGAACTCGAAAACATCCTCGATGGTTTTCTTGTCCGCCTCGCTCTTGAATTCGATCGAGAAGCTCAAATAGCAGGACTCCGGATCTATCGCATTCAGTTCCGGCAGTTCGCTGTCGTCTATCCTGAGCGAGACGATATCGCCGATGGTCGAGAGGTAGCGGATGAAGGAAATGGGATCCATGCCATTTTTCAGCACCTCGCGCCCAAAGACGAGCGACAGGTGCCAATAGTCCCCTTCGAGCAGTCCGCCGCCGCTCGCCGCAAGCCGGGCCTCGTGAACCGCGGGCATGGCGTCCGCCGCGGCCGCGCCTCCCAGCAAGGATCTCAGCGCCGCGGCGATCGCCTCGCCCGCGGCCGCCTGTTCCGCATCGAGCGTTTCCCCGGCTTCCGCCACCACGGTGATCAGCAGGCCGATATGGTCGCAGCATTTGAGCAGCAGCTCGACAAGCTCGCCGTTGACGGCCAGTGCGCCTTCGCGCACCTCGTCGAGCGCATTCTCGACGACATGGGTAAACGCCACGATCGCGTCGAGCCCGAACAAGCCCGCGGAGCCCTTGATGGTGTGCGCGGCGCGAAACATGGCGTTGACCGTTTCCTCTTCCTGCGGCTCGCTTTCGAGCCGCAGCAGGATGCCCTCCATTTCCTCGAGCAGCCCACGGCTTTCCTCGATATAGGTCTGCAATGCCTGATCCATGCTCACTCTCGTCTCCTTGGTATCTATGACGGCTGTTACTGTCGAGCTGAAAGCAGCAGGGGATCGCCGAACTGGGCTGCCATGTCGTAGAGATCGATCACTTCCAGCGCGGCCTGGCTATGGGAGACGAAACGCACGGCTTTGCCCAATCGGGTGCCTTCGCGCTTGGCCGCCAGCAGCAGCTGGAATCCGGCGGTATCCATCTCGGTGACGCCGCTGAGGTCAAGCTCGATCTCGGCGTTGGCGGCCAGATGCCCCATCAATCCATCCCTGATTTCCAGGCTGTGGTAGATGGTGAGTTCGCCTTCCATTTGCAGCCTGCAAATGCCGTTTTCCTGCTGCGCGTTGATGTGCATGGTGTGCTCCCCGTCGCCGCCCTCAGGGCATGATCAGCTTCGACACGGCAGCCAGCATCTGCGCCGGCTGGAAGGGCTTGACCACCCAGGCCTTGGCGCCAGCCGCCTGCCCTGCCTGCTTTTTCGCCTCCTGCGATTCGGTGGTGAGCATGATGATGGGCGTGAACTTGTAGTTCGCCAGCTTCTTGACCTCCTGCACGAAGGTGATGCCGTCCATGTTCGGCATGTTGACGTCGCTGATGATGAGATGGATCTTCTGTCCGTTGATCTTGGACAGGCCGTCCTTGCCGTCGCACGCTTCGATGACGTCGAATCCGGCGCCCTTGAGCGCGATGCTGACGACCTGGCGCAGCGAAGCCGAGTCGTCGACGACCATGATGGTTTTTGCCATAGTTTTCTCCCTAAAAGAAGGTGATTTCCGAACCGCTCGACTGGCTGGCGCTGGCGCCGCCGTGCATCTCCCGCTGCTCGGTCGTGGTGTAGGTTTTCGACAATTCGTCCAGCCATGCCTCGGCATCGATCGGCGCGCATTGCCCTGTGTTCAGGCATTCGTTGACATGCGCTTCGAACTTGCGGATGTCGTCGCGGATATGCGAGAGAATCTGGCTCACGCGATCCTGAAACTGCAGCGAGACCAG
>MKUE01000015.1 GCA_001897675.1 Thiobacillus sp. 65-1059
AAGCTGGAGGCCAGCTGGGTCAGTTTGGCCGACGGGCGCGCGTGCAGCCCCAGCTTGTTGACGATCTCAACGTCCCGTTGCTGCATGGCACATGGCCTCGGAAATATGGTTGATGCTGTTGCGCCCGCCTTCGACGATGCGCTCGACGAGCTGCGGCAGCGCCAGCGTGTCGCGGTAGTTCAGCGCTTTCAGCAGCATCGGCAGGTTGACCCCGGAAACCCCTTCGATGTGGGCCGGTTCGAGCAGCCGGCACAGCGTGTTGCTGGGGGTGGCGCCGTAGACGTCGGTCAGCACCAGGATGCCGTCGCCTTCGTCGAGTTCGTCCAGCCGCGTCTGGATGGCCTTCTGCCGCTCGTCGGGGTCGGCATGGCCGATGAAGTCCAGCGTGGCGAGCCCGCGCGGACGCTGGCCCAGCACATGGGTGGCGCACTCGACCAGGCTGTCGGCGAGCGAGCCGTGGGCGACGATGAGGATGCCTATCATTGCGAGAAGGGGGTAAGGGGTAAAACCTGCATTCTAACGAAGCCGGGCCTTCATCGCAGGCGAGACGTGGATTCGGCCGGCGGCATCCACTGCCAGGTAGTCGCTCACCCCCAGCCGCGCCGCGTTGTCCGCCAGCCGCGCCGCGCCGTCGATGAACAGCGGCTTGGACAGGGCATCCGAACGGGTTCCGGCCCGTTCGCCCGCCACCAGCACCGTCACCGACTGCATTCCGCTCGCCGGGCTGCCGCTGCGCGGGTCGATCAGGTGGCTGTAGCGGCGTCCGCCCGCCTCGAAATAGCGCTGGTAGTCGCCCGAGGTGCCGATTGCCTCGCCGGCGCGCAAATCCAGCACGGCCAGCGTGCCGGATTTGCGCGGATGCTGGATGCCCACGCGCCACGGCCGCTCGCCGTGCATGCCCAGCGCGATCACGTTGCCGCCGATGTTCACCAGCGCGTTCCTGATGCCGTGCGCTTTCAGGATGCGCACCGCGTCGTCCAGCGCGCGCCCCTTGGCGTAGCCGCCCAGATCCAGCTGCACGGCCGGGTTGTCGCTCCAGACGCTGCCGTTTTCGAGATGCAGATCGCGCATGCGCGGCTGCCGGTTCACCCAGTGCCGGATCGCGGCGGCATCCGGCACCTGCGCCTGCGGCGCGTCGGCGTGAAAGCCCCACAGGGCGATCAGCCCGCCGATGGCAGGGTTGAACAGGTCGTTCGACTGCTTCGACAAGGCCTGCGCATCGCTCAGCATGGCCGCGAGTTCGGGGCTGACCGGAACGCGTTCCCCTTTGGCCAGCGCGGCGTTGAGCCGCGACAGCTCGCTCGGCTGCCAGGCGTGCAACTGGCGGTGCAGTTCGTCGAAGCGCGCCAGCACCGCGGCGATCGCCTGGCGGGCCTGCGCCTCCGGTGCGCCGTAGACGCTGACTTCGACCAGGGTGCCGAATACGTAGGACTGCTGCTGAGCCAGCGGCGGCGGGCTGCACGCCGCCAGCGTCCATAGCAGCAGGAGCCACAGGCTGCGGCGCGCGGCTTTCATCTGCGCTCGAGTGCGGCGATGAACTGCGCGGCCACGTCGTGTCCGGTCTGGGCGGCGATTTCCTGAAAGCCGGTGGGGCTGGTGACGTTGATTTCGGTGAGGCAGTCGCCGATCACGTCGAGCCCGGCGAGGAAGATGCCGTTCGCCTGCGCCCACGGCGCGATGGTTTCGGCGATTTCGCGGTCGCGCGCGGACAGCGGCTGCGCGCGCGCGGTGCCGCCGGCGGCAAGGTTGCCGCGGGTTTCGCCGGGCAGGGGAATGCGCGCCAGCGCCCACGGCACCACCTCGCCGTCGATCAGCAGGATGCGCTTGTCGCCCTCGCTGATGGCGGGCAGGTAGCGCTGCGCCATGACCGGCCGCTGGCCGCGCCGGGTGAGCGTCTCGACGATGGCGTTGCGGTTGGGGTCGGCCAGCGTCAGCCGGAAAATGCCGCTGCCGCCCATCTCGGTGAGCGGCTTGACGATGATGTCGCGGTGATCGGCCAGAAAGTTTGCGATTCCGCTGGCGTCGGCGCTGACGAGGGTCGGGGCGACGAATTGCGGAAACGTCAGGATCGCGAGTTTTTCGTTGAAGTCGCGCAGCGCCGCCGGGCGGTTGAGTACCCGCGCGCCGTTGCGTTCGGCGACGCCGAGCAGCTGGGTGGCGAGCAGGTAATCCGTGTCGACCGGCGGATCGGTGCGCATCAGCACGGCGTCGAAATCGGCGAGCGCCTGCGTGCCGGCCTGCGCGATGCGGAACCAGTCGTCGTCGCGGCGCACCTCGAGCGCGCTGCAGGCGGCGCTGGCGATGCCGTCCGCCACCTGCAGCTGGCGCGCCTCGGCGGCAAACACGGCATGGCCGCGCGCCGCCGCGGCGCGCATCATCGCCACCGAGCTGTCCTTGCGGGGCTTGAGGCCCGCCAGCGGATCGACGACGAACAGCAGCTTCATGCGGCAGCCGCGTTCTCGGTCTCGTTCAGCGCTTCGTCGAGCTCGATCGAAGCCGCCAGCATCGCCAGCCGTGCGATCACGCCGTAGGCATAGAAGCGGTTGGGGCTGGCGTCGGGATTGGCGCTGCGATCGGGCATCAGGCAGGTGTTGTCGAACGCCAGCGGCACGAAGTGCATGCCGGGGCTGTTGAGGTTTTCGTCTGCGCCGCGGCCGGTGTGCACGCGGTAGAAGCCGCCGACGACGAAGTGGTCGAGCATGTAGACCACCGGCTCGGCGACGGCGTCGTTGATGCTCTCGAAGGTGTAGACGCCTTCCTGGATCAGCACTTCG
>MKUE01000016.1:0-3537 GCA_001897675.1 Thiobacillus sp. 65-1059
GAGGCGATCGACCATGTGATCGAGGCCAGCGGGCTGGCGGACTACTACCGCGCCGACAAGGAAGGCGCCGACCGCCTGGAAAACCTCAACGAGCTGATCAACGCGGCGGCGCTGTTTTCCGAGGAATCGGGTGCGGACTCCCTGGACTCCGGCGTAACGCCTGAGGCGCCAGCCGCCGCCGAAACCGCCCAGCCCGAGCTGGAGCGTTTTCTCGCCCACGCCGCGCTGGAAGCGGGCGAGCACCAGGCCGGCGCCGGCCACGACGCGCTGCAGCTGATGACGGTGCACGCCGCCAAGGGCCTGGAGTTTCACGCCGTGTTCATCACCGGGCTGGAGGAAGGCCTGTTTCCGCACGAGCAGAGCGCCAACGAGGAAAACGGCCTGGAGGAAGAACGGCGGCTGATGTACGTGGCGATCACCCGCGCGCGGCGCCGCCTTTACCTGTCGCACGCGCAGTCGCGCATGCTGCACGGCCAGGTCCGCTACGGCCTGCCGTCGCGCTTTCTGGGCGAGCTGCCGGAGCAGGTGCTGCTGCCGCTCAACCGCCGCAGCGAATCCGCCGCTTCCTCCGGCTATCGCGCGCCCGCCCCCATGCCGCGCAGCCAGGGACAATCCGGCAACGACACCGGCTACAAGGTGGGGCAGAGCGTCGCCCATGCCAAGTTCGGCACCGGCATCATCATCGACTTCGAGGGGCGCGGGCCGGACGCGCGCGTGCAGGTGAAATTCCGCGACGCCGGCACCAAGTGGCTGGCGCTGGCCTACGCCAAGCTGTCGCCCGCGTAAGGCGCGGCATCGTCCGCCCACACCGCGAAAATCGCCTGATACGAGGCATACAGCGAACCGAACAGCACCGGCATTGCCACCAGCAAGCCGAGCAGCATCGGCACCAGCGCGGCAAAGAACAGCAGCAGCCCGAGCGCGAAGCTGTTCACCAGCATCGCCGCCCAGTTCCTCGCCACCGCGCGCAGGCTCACCCCCAGCGCGGTGGCCGGACGCGCGCCGCCGAACAGGATCAGCGCAGGCGCGAACCAGGTGGCCATGATCAGCGGGGCGAACAACGCCAGCCCGACAAGCACCGCAGGCATGGCCTGGTTCAGTATCGCCTGCATTTCCGCCGGCGAAGCTTGCCCACCCTTGGCGGCGGCAGCCATCACCGCCGCCGGGTCGAAACCCATGCCGAGCATGACCCGGCCGATCAGCAGGGTGCCCAGCAGCTGCACCGCGCCGACGGTCATCAACGGAATCGCCGGCCCCTGAACCCCGGCCAGAAAATTCGGCAGTTCGAGTTCGCGGCCCTCGTCGAGCGCGCGATACGCCGCCATGAAGCCGGCCACCATCAGCGGCGAGGCCAGCTCCGACAGCGACCCGCCGATCGCGGGAATCAGGCCGAGCGCCATCACCACGCCGAACAGCACGCCGAACGCGGCGGACAGCAGCAGGGGGTTCTTGCGATACAGGCGAAAGCCCGCCGCCAGCCACTGGAAGCCCTGGCTGGCCGCGACCTTGCGCGGAATGTCTTGATTGGATGCAGTAGTAGTCATGCAGCGGATTTGATTGGTACGGCACGAATCGGCCTGAAAAGGAAACCTTCGAGCCGGGCTGTCATTGACGGGCGCCGCGAACGGCCGGGCGCCCCGTCAACGGGATAAGCGGTGCGCGGGCAAGGGCTCAGAATTCCTTCACCACCCACATCGGCGGGCGCATGCCGGAATCGAGGCTGTCCTGCCGCGCAAACTGGCCGTCTCCCTTCTGGTCGATCAGGAAATACGGCTTGCCGACCCTGGGAATGACTTTCAGCATGTACAGCTTGCCGTTGGCGCGGTATTCGACGACGCGGCCCTGGCTGCTCGGCTTGATCGTTACCGCAGGCGCGTCGCCGGGGCCCGGCGCGCCGTCCGGAACCGGCTCCAGTCCGGGCGGACGCTCGGACGGTGCGGCGGCGACGGCAAGGCCGCTCAGCATCAGGGTCAGCAACACAAGGGGATAACGCATGGCAGGCTCCAGAAAGCGAATAGTGTCAGCTTAGGTCAAAAGGGGAGGGGCTACAGGTTGAACTGGATTTCGCGCTCGGCCAGCGACGGCATGAAGCCGCGTTTTTCATAGTGGCTGAAGATCGCATCGAGCACCTCTTCCGGCCGGTCGATGATGCGCATCAGTTCAACGTCCTTGGGGGAAATCATGCCCTCTTCGACCAGGCGGCCCTTCACCCATTCGGCCAGTCCGCTCCAGAATTTCGAGCCCACCAGGATGATGGGGATGCCGGCGATTTTTCCGGTCTGCACCAGGGTCAGCGCCTCGAACAACTCGTCCAGCGTGCCGTAGCCGCCCGGCATGACGACGTAGGCCGCGGCGAACTTGACGAACATGACCTTGCGCGCGAAAAAATGCTGGAACGTCTGGCTGATGTCCTGATACATATTGGCACTTTGTTCGTGCGGCAGCTGGATGTTGAGGCCGACGCTGGGCGACTTGCCGAAATACGCGCCCTTGTTGGCGGCCTCCATGATGCCGGGGCCGCCGCCGGAGACCACCGAGAAGCCCGCATCGGACAGCTTGCGCGCGATGTCTTCGGTGAGCATGTAATACGCATGGTCGGGCGGCGTGCGCGCGCTGCCGAAGATCGAAACCGCCGGGCGGATCGACGCCAGGCGTTCGGTCGCCTCGACGAACTCTGCCATAATCCCCAGCATCCGCCACGACTCGCGCGCCGAATAATTAATCTCGGCGGCGCGCCCCGGGTCGACCGCGACGGGCAATTTATCCAAGTGCATTTTGAGCGCCTCGTGAACGATTTCAGTGTAAGCCAACCCAGAAAAATCCTGCTCCTGGTGGACGGCTCGTCCTATCTGTATCGCGCATTTCATGCGCTACCCGACCTGCGCAATTCGGCGGGCGAACCGACCAATGCGATCAAGGGCGTGCTGGCGATGCTGCACAAACTGCGGAAGGACTACGCGGCCGATTATATCGCCTGCGTGTTCGACGCGAAGGGCAAGACCTTCCGCGACGCGCTTTATCCTGCCTACAAGGCGCACCGCCCGCCGATGCCGGACGACCTGCGCAGCCAGATCGAGCCGCTGCACGCGGCGATCCGCGCCGAGGGCTGGCCGCTCGTCGTCGTCGACGGCGTCGAGGCCGACGACGTGATCGGCACGCTGGTGCACCACGCCGAGCGCAAGGGGATCCACAGCATCGTCTCCACCGGCGACAAGGACATGGCGCAGCTGGTCGACGACCACGTGACGCTGGTCAACACCATGAGCCAGGAAACGCTCGACGAGGCCGGGGTGGCCGCCAAGTTCGGGGTGCCGCCGGAGCGCATCATCGACTACCTCACGCTGGTGGGCGACGCCGTCGACAACGTCCCCGGCGTCGCCAAATGCGGGCCGAAGACCGCGGTGAAATGGCTGGCCGAATACGGCACGCTCGACAATCTGCTGGCGCATGCCGACGCCATCAAGGGCACGGTCGGCGACAACCTGCGCGCCGCCCGCGACTGGCTGCCGCAGGCGCGCGCGCTGATCACCATCAAGA
>MKUE01000016.1:3554-3747 GCA_001897675.1 Thiobacillus sp. 65-1059
TGCGCGCCGCCCGCGACTGGCTGCCGCAGACGCGCGCGCTGATCACCATCAAGACCGATGTCGATCTGCCCTTCGAGTTCGACGATCTCGTTCTCAAACCGCGCGACCGCGACGCGCTGCGCATGCTGTTCGAGCGCTACGAGTTCCGCACCTGGCTGCGCGAGCTCGACGCTGCCGCCACCGCCACGGCCTC
>MKUE01000017.1 GCA_001897675.1 Thiobacillus sp. 65-1059
AGGCAGAAGGCAGCATCGAGGCGATTGGCTACGCCATCGAAATGAACCCGCAGACAGGCGCTACAGACGACATGGCGCGCCTGATTCAGGAAATCTATCGGGATATGCCAGCCGGAGCCGGGGTGCAGGTTCAGTTGTGGGGAAGCCCGGACATTGATGCCTTCCTGAACAATTTCAAGAAGGTGGTGCGCCCCGAATTGCTGCAGGACGACGCCCAGCGGTCATTGATCGCGCGCATGACAGCCGAGCGTTCTGCCCATTACCGTAAGGCATCCCTCGTTCCACCCGTCAGCTCGCGCCCGAGCGTGATGCGACGCTACCGGGTGGTGCTGTCTGTCACGATGCCGGTGAAGGATGTGGAATACCGCACGCTGGAACGCATCATCGCCTTGCGCGATGCCCAGGTATCCAAACTCAAGACGTATTACCAGTTCGAGCGGGTCTGGGGGGCGGAAGATCTCATGGCCTGGGTGCGCACCCTGCTGAGTCCCGCACAACATTCAGCCGATCCGGTCTGCTATGACGACGGACAGGCATTGCGCTACCAGATGATTACCCGTGACACCGTGGCCTCGGTAGGCAGACTCGGTATCACCCTGCGCTCGCCAAACGGAGATGCGGTCTGTGTCCGCGCGCATTCGGCGCAAGGTTATCCGAAGCAGTTCGACCTGCATCAAGTTGCCAGCATGCTGGGAGACGCCAATAAGGGATCCATGGGCTACCCCTGCCCCTTCCTCATCACCATGGGGGTGCAGATTCTGAATTACGACGAGCATAAGAATCTGACGCAGATGAAAACGGCTCGGGCGATTCAGGTTTCGGAAAGTCCGATGGGGAAAGCGCTACCGGACGTGAGCAAGCGGGCGGCGGACTGGAAGTTGTTGCAGAACGCCTACGACGAGGGGGGTGGTGCACTACGTCTGTACCATCAAGTGCTGCTTTTCCCCAGTCCGGATGCCGTAGCCGAAGCGGACGAGGCTGCCAGAGCCATCTGGCGCAGCCTGGGCTTCGCACTGAGCCCCGACACCTATATGCAGACCCAGGCGCTGATGTCCTCGCTGCCGATGGCACTCGGGCCCAGCCTGCAACGCGACATCAAGGTCGCACAGCGGTTTTCCACCAAAACGACCGCCAACGCGGCCAATCTGTCGCCTGTTCTGGGCGAATGGCGCGGTGTCGGAGCTCCGGTGCTGACCTTCACGGGGCGTAATGGCCAGACCATAGGCGTGAATCTGTTCGACAACCCGTCTGGCAACTACAACGGTTGCGTGGTGGGAACGTCCGGATCTGGTAAATCCGCATTCCTGAACGAGCTTGCCGAACGCTATCTGGCGATGGGGGCGAAGGTCTGGATTATCGACGTGGGTCGTTCCTACGAGAAGCTGTGTCACGCGCTCGGCGGCCAATACATCGAGTTCACCAAGGAAGCGAATGTCGTCCTCAATCCGTTCACCATGGTGAACGACATCGACGAAGACATGGAGATGTTGAAGCCATTGATCGCCCAAATGATCTCCCCTGGCCGCCGACTGTCAGATTACGAGCTGTCCCAGCTCGAATTGGCGATTCGCGGCCTTTGGGAAGAGCGCGGGCCGCGATCGAGTATCGACTTGCTGGCGGAGAAGCTGAAGCTCGCCTGTCACGATGGCGGCACGCTTGAGCATGGCGAGGAAGATGCCTGCGATCCGCGCATCCGCGATCTGGCGGTGCAGCTGACTTCCTACACCTCGCTGGGCAGCTATGGCCATTACTTTGAAGGCCAGCACACGGTCAATTTCAATTCCAATCTGGTGGTCCTGGAGCTTGAAGAATTGAAATCGAAGAAAGACCTGCAGGCAGTCGCCCTCTTCATCCTGATGTACCGCATCACCCAGGAAATGTACCTGGCGCCGCGCGAACAGCCCAAGGTGGTGATCCTGGATGAAGCCTGGGATTTACTTACGGGCGGTCAGACGGGTGACTTCATCGAGGCGGGCTACCGCCGCGCCCGGAAATACGGCGGTGCCTTCCTGACGGGCACGCAGGGCATCAACGACTACTACCGTAGCGCAGCCTCACAGGCCGCACTGGAAAACGCTGACTGGCTGTTCATGCTCCGGCAGAAGCAGGAATCCATTGCCAAGCTCGAAGAGAAACTGGCCTTCACGCCGCACATGGCTCATCTCGTCAGCAGCTTGCGCACCGAACAGGGCAACTATTCGGAAGTGTTCGTCTCCTGTGGCCAGGCTGGTTACGGGGTCGGGATGCTACTGCTTGACCCCTACTCCCAACTCATGGGTTCGGCCAACGCACGCGATTTCTCAGCCGTGCGGCAGAAGCTCGAAACTGGCTTGTCCATGGCCGATGCGGTCGATGCCGTTCTGCAGGATCGGAAGGCGGCGATATGACTGAGTTTATAAGGGACGAGAGTAATTCAATTGAAGAACTGGCTACGAAAGATCAGGCCGTGGCTCAGCCTGAGATGGGGTGTGATTTTCTTATGGCAAGCTGGATTTCGCTGTTGATGGCATTGCTCGTCTCAACAGTGACGCTTGCGGCATACCACTCCTGGCTGGCGAAACCGACCGCGGGATTCGCGGTGGTTGACCTCGCCAGTGTCGTCAAAATCAAGGAAACCGAATTCACCACTTTGCTCTCCCGTCCGAATGTCAGCGACGAGGACCGGGAGGCTGCTTACCTG
>MKUE01000018.1 GCA_001897675.1 Thiobacillus sp. 65-1059
TGCCGACCTGTCTGCGCAATCATGCCCTGCTGCAGGAGATCAAGGCGGGCAAGGGGCCCATCTACATGCATACCCAGGACGCGATCGACACCCACGAGAAAGAGACGATCGGCTGGGAGGATTTTCTCGACATGACGGTCGGCCAGGCCGTCGTCTGGGCGTCGCAGAACATCGACCCCAGGGAGACGCCGTCCGAGCTGATCACCTCCGAACCCTACGTCATGGGGTCTCACGCCACCTGTTCGGGGGCATGGGCGAGCGGGCCGGAGGACTGCGCCCCGGCGGACTACCAGTGGGGATACAACCGGATGACCACGGTCGACGGGCTGTTCGGTGCCGGCGACACCATCGGCGGCTCCGCGCACAAATTCTCGTCCGGCTCGTTCACGGAAGGCAGGATCGCCGGCAAGTCGGCCGTCAAATATGTCATGGATCTGGCAGGAAGCCCGCCCCAGCCGGATCAGGCAGAAGTCGACCGGCTCAGGGTCAGGCTCTTCCAGCCGCTGGAGACCTACGCGGTCAACCGCAACGAGATCGTCGCCGGGAGCGTGGCGCCAGGCTACCTCTCCCCGCTTCAGGGCCTGCAGCGGCTGGAGAAGATCATGGACGAGTACGTCGGCGGCGTCGGCATGTTTTATGTGACCAGCGGGCCGATGCTTGACCGCGGCCTCGAGCTTTTGCGCATGCTGGCTGAGGATCTGGAGCATCTCGGTGCCGAGGACCTGCACCAGCTCCAGCGGGCCTGGGAGCTTCATCACCGCGTCCTGACCGCGGAAGCGGTCGCCCGGCACACGCTGTTCCGGGAGGAAACCCGCTGGCCCGGCTATTACTATCGCGCCGACCACCCGAAGCTGGTCGATCCCGACTGGCATGTATTCACCTCATCGCGCTACGACGCCGCAGAAAACGAATGGCAGATGACCCGGCTGCCTGTCCACCACATCGTCCCGTAGCCGGCGGCTATATTTCAAGGACCAAGTCGCTGGGCCGGCACGGCATGCCGCGATCCCGGCCACGCGACAGCCCGGTGTACGGGGTTCCGCCAGGAGGTGCCTCATGACGGGAAAAGCCACCGCTGTCACGCGTCCGCAGCAGCTCTGGGAACGGCTGTTGCGCAACGCGCCGATGTTCATCCTCGACGTGCGCAACCGCGACGAGTTCGAGCGCTGGCGGGTCGAAGGCCCGCATTCCGTCCCCACGCTCAATGTCCCTTATTTCGATCTGCTCGACCTGGAGGGTAAGGAGGATGTCGCCGAAGCCGTGATGCGCGGGGTGAAGACGCAACTCATGGCGCAACTGCCCGCCGACCGCCCCATCCTTGCCGTCTGCGCCGAGGGCAACACCTCCGCTTACGTCGCGGAAGGGCTGCGCCGCCTGGGTTTCGATGCGGCGAATCTGGAAGGCGGCATGGAGGCATGGGGCAATTTTTACGCCTGGCGCCCAGTCGAGGAGAGCGAGCGCTTTTCGCTTTACCAGGTGGTGCGTCCGGCGCGCGGTTGCCTGAGCCACGTTCTGGCGAGCGAGCATCGCGCCGCAGTATTCGATCCCGCCCGCCACATCGGGATCTATCGCGAACTGGCCGCCGCGCTGGATGCGCGGATCGAACGGGTGCTGGATACGCATCTCCATGCCGACCATCTGAGCGGCGGGCCGGCGCTGGGCCAGGACGATCATATTCCTTACCATCTGCATCCCTACGACGCCATCCATCCCGTAGACCTGCTGCCCGCCCGCGTGGCTTATCGCCCGCTGGAGGCGGGGCAGACGCTTCGCATCGGCCGGGCTGAGGTCAGGGCATTGCATTTTCCCGGGCATACCCTGGGGATGGTCGCCTTTCTCATCGAGGGGCGCTATCTGCTGAGCGGCGACAGCCTGTTCCTGGAATCCGTCGCCCGTCCGGACCTGGGCGGCAAGGCCGAGGCATGGACCCCGTTGCTTTACGACTCGTTGACGCGGATGGCGGAACTGCCGGACGAGACGGTGGTGCTGCCGGCCCATTACAGCGATAGCGCGGCAGGCGATGGCAACGGCGTCTTCCGCGCCACCCTGGGGGAACTCAAGCAGCGCAATCCGGGCCTGCTCAAGCTGGCCGAGGGCGAAAAGATTTTCTGCGACTACATCCTGGCGAACCTGCCGCTGTTTCCGCCGGCCTATGTCGAGATCAAGCGGGCCAATGCCGGGCTGGCCAGTCCGGACGAGCGCCAGGCGCAGGAGCTGGAACTGGGAAGAAACATCTGTGCGGTGGGGAAAACACCCGCCCCGCGGCCTGGCATGAGCTGATCCGGTTCCTCTGCGATGGCGTCTTCGCGGCTGCAGGGGCGGCGAGCTTCACGCATTCAATCTGTGTCCGGATAAAATCCATTGAAACAGCGTGTTATCGGTTTATTTAAAAGCAGAATGTCATGGCCATCCATGGGTGAAGCCATGTCGTCGTGCAAACAAAATCAATGCGTTACGCTGCGCATTTCAATGCGGTTCAACACAAGCCCGTGCAGCTATTGGCTGACGTCGATAATGTCGGCCCGCTCGTCGGCGCCGAGCGGCTCTTCGGTGTCGAGCTGATGCTGCAGCACGGCGAGATCGGCTTCGGAGGCATCGCTGCCGGTGCGTGACCGATGGACGATGCGCTCGCGCAGGGTGGCGGCCGCAACCGGAAAATCGAGGATGTGGAATTCGACCTGGTGCGCGCGCGCGGTTTCGCGCAGCAGCTCGCGTTGCCAGCGCGCGGTGAAGGTGGCGTCGACGATGACCGGCCAGCCGGCGCCGAGCAACTGGCCGGCGAGCTCGGCCAGGCGGCGGTAGGTTTGCCGGGTGGCATCGGCGGCGTAGAGATGCGCTCCGACCGCCGAGCCGCTGCGCGCCAGGGCGTCGAGTCCGGCGAGGCGCTTGCGCTCGACGTCGGAGCGCAGGCGGATGGCGCCGGGAGCCTGCATCAGGGCGCGGGTGACGGTGGTCTTGCCGGAGCCAGACAGGCCATGGGTGACGTCGAGGCGCAGCGGGCGGGGGTGCGTCAGCGCCGTCGCCAGTTCCAGCAGCGCGCGCGTTTCGGCGAGCGCGGCGGCGCGTTCCGGGCCCGCGGTCTGCCCGCTGCGGATCGCGGCGACCTTGGCGCGCACCAGCGCGCGGTAGACCGCGTAATAGCGCAGCAGCGCGAGTCCGGCGTAATCGCCGGTCTGTTCCAGCCAGGCGTTGAGAAACAGCCAGGCCCAGTCCGCGTGGCCGCGCTGCAGCAGGTCCATGTAGGCGAACGCGGCCTCGGACTGGATGTCGATCCAGCGCAGTTCCGGATTGAATTCGAGGCAGTCGAACACTAGCAGCCGGTCGTCGACCCAGGCCAGATTGCCGAGGTGCAGGTCGCCATGGCATTCGCGCACGAAGCCGTCGCGCTTGCGCGCAGCCATCAGCGGGGCGAGCCGTGCATGCTCGGCATCGCTCCAGCGCCGCAGGGTGTCGAGTTGCCGGCGGTCGGCGGCGGCTTCGAGGTGCGGCGCGATCTGCAGGAAATTCTGCGCCACCGGTTGCCGGATGGCGTCCGGGCTGCCCCACGGCTGGCCCTCCGCGGCACGCGCGCAGCCCTGCAGATGGAAGCGGGCGATGGTGTCCGCGATGGTCTCGACCTGCCGTGCGGTCATTTGGCCCTGCACATCGAGCCGGTCGAGCGTGGCGTCGGGCGGGAACTGGCGCATTTTCACCGCGTATTCGAAGGCCGCGCCGGCGCCGTTGATGCGCGGGGCGGCGGGGCTGCCGGCGATGGGCACGACGTCGAGATAGATGGCCGGCGCAAGGCGGCGGTTGAGCCGTACTTCGTCGCGGCAGGCGTGCAGGCGCTTGTCGAGGCTGCTGAAATCGAGGAAGCCGAGGTTGAGCGGCTTCTTGATCTTGTAGGCGAATTCGCCGGTGAGCAGGACGTGGGAGACGTGGGTTTCGATCACCCGGACCGGCCCTGCCGCGTGATCGTAGCAGGCCGGATCATGCAGGCTGCGGATCAGTTCGGGCGTCTCGCTCATCGCTTCCGGCACCGCGTCCGTGCCGGACCGACCGTGGCGCGCATGCCTACAGCTGGCGTGCGTAGTTTTCCAGCTGCCGTTTCGCGGCATCGAAGGCGTCGCGCAGCGCGACGTAGACGTCTTCGTTCTGCTGCCTGTCCACCACGATTTCCGAACCGGGCACGCCGAGGTCGATGCGGACGTTGAACGGCTTGCCTTGCTGCTGATGCCTGGCGGGCTGCTCGACCACCACCCGGCAGCTGACGATGTCGGCAAAGACCTGTTCGAGCTTGTGCGCCTTGTCGCGGATGTGCGCGTCGAGGGCGTCGGAATGGGGCATGTCGCGGAAAGTGATTTGAAGCGGGGTTTTCATGCAGGGCTCCGTTGGGTTGGGATGATGCCGGGCTGTCTTGTCCCGGTTACATTTTCGAGTGGCCTTCCTGGGCGTACTGCTTTTCGCGCCGCTCCTGGCACACGATGCAGCGTTTGGCGGTCGGGTAGGCCATCAGGCGATCAAAACCGATCTCCTCCCCGCAGTCGATGCACACACCATATTCCTCGTTCTCGATGCGCCGGAATGCGGCCTCGATGTCGCGCAGGCCATGAATCTGGCGGTCCAGAATCGCCACGTTGAAATCCGCCAGCGCATTCGCCATCGATTCGTCGCCGCTGTCGCCGGGTTCGCTGTTGAGCAGGTCGATGCGATGCTGGTCGTCCGAGTTTTCCAGTTCTGTGCGCACTTCGCGCAACAGCGTCTGGTAATCCGTCTTGAGTTTTTCGACCAGTCGGTCGAGTTCGGTTTGATGAAGTGCGGCCATCGAAGCTCCTGCGCGTGTCGGGTTTGGGCTGCCTGCCGGAAGTGTCAGGATAGCAAGCTCCCATTTCGATGGCGACCCCCGGCGCTATCGGCGTGCGCACAGGACGCGGGCGCGCTTCACCCCGGGTTTGCGCGGGCTGCGGGTGCCCGCGCCTGGATGAATGCCAGCGCGGCGTCGGCCGGCAGCGGTTTGCTGAACAGATAGCCCTGCATGAAATCGCAGTGATGCGAGGTCAGCAGGAGGCGCTGCGCCTCGGTTTCCACGCCTTCCGCGGTCACGGCCAGCCCCAGGTTGTGGGCAAGCGCGATGGTGGCGGTGCAGATGGCGACGTCGTTGGCGTCGCTCTCGATGTCGCGGACGAAGGACTGGTCGAGCTTCAGGGTGTGGATGGGCAGCAGCTTGAGATAGCTGAGCGAAGAATAGCCCGTGCCGAAATCGTCGATCGACAGGCGCACGCCGAGATCGCGCAGGGCTTTGAGTTGGCGGATGCTGGCGTCGGGGTCGTGCATGGCCGCCGATTCGGTGATTTCAAGTTCGAGGTCGGTGCCCGTCAAGCCGTGTTTTTCCAGCGCTTGCGCAACCTGCGCCAGCAGGACGGGGGAGTGCAGTTGGTGCGCCGACAGATTCACGGCCATGGTCGCCTCCGCGACCCCGGCGTCCCGCCATGCGCGCAGCTGGCGGCAGGCCTCGTCCAGCACCCATCCGCCCAGCGGCAGGATCATTCCCGTTTCCTCGGCGACGGGAATGAACAGTGCCGGCGACACCAGCCCGTTGCGCGGATGGCGCCAGCGCACCAGCGCCTCGACCCCGACGACGCGGCCATTCCAGCTGTCCAGTTGCGGCTGGTAATGCAGTTCGAACTGGTTTGTCTCGATCGCCATCCGCAGGTCATGTTCCAGCATCAGGCGTTTTACCGCGGTCAGGTTCATCTCTGCGGTGAAAAACTGGACATTGTTGCGGCCCAGCGACTTGGCGTGATACATGGCGGCGTCGGCGTTCTTCATCAGCGTGTCGCCGTCCTCGCCGTCGCCCGGGTAGAAAGCGAGGCCGATGCTCGCCGTCGAATGCAGCTCCTTTTCGCCGATACGGTAACGCTGGGCCAGCACCTGCAGAATCTTGTGCGCAACGCGGGCGGCGGCTGCGACATCGTCCACTTCGGTCAGCACCACCACGAATTCGTCGCCCCCCAGGCGCGCCACGATGTCGCTCTCGCGCATGTTGTCGCGCAGGCGGCGTGCCACTTCCTTGAGCAGGGCGTCGCCTACGGCGTGGCCCAGGGTGTCGTTGATGGTCTTGAAACGATCCAGGTCGAGGAATATCACCGCCAGTGCGCGCTGCTCGCGGCGCGTCATGGCCAGCGCCTGTTCCAGCTGGCTTTGCAGGCTGAAGCGATTGAGCAGGCC
>MKUE01000019.1 GCA_001897675.1 Thiobacillus sp. 65-1059
AAGTTACAAGTTTCAAGGAAGGAACGTGGCCCGGTTTGAGGATCTGGCAGTTTGGAAGCGGTCAGCACGGCTGAGTGCAGATCTTTATAAATCGCTTAGAGACCTCAAGGATTTCGGGTTCCGCGACCAGATCACGCGGGCTGGGCTGTCGATCCCTTCGAACATTGCAGAAGGCTATGAACGGGAATCGGCAAAGGAAACGACCAATTTCCTGAATTGCGCAAAAGGTTCTGCGGGTGAGTTGCGAACCCAGTTGTATATAGGAATGGACATAGGCTACATCGAGCGCGACGCGGGCATGGCATGGATCAGGGAAGCAGAGGAAATCTCGCGCATGCTCCACGGTTTGATGCAGACGATACGAACACAAAAGACGTGAGTTGCAAGTTGTACGGGAAGAGCTTAGACCTGCAATTTCTGCATTGTGGTACGACCTAGGTGGTCAACTGTTGTGACCACCTCGCTGGAATGAACTGGCAATCGATGATGCCTTCTGAGAGCCGAATGATTTTGAGATCACAAACTGAGTGACCTCAATTGGGATGCAAAAAAAGACATGAGTAGCATGTTTCAGGTCGCAAGTTTCAAGCTTTCCCCTTGTAACTTGCCCCTTGTAACTTGCCCCTTGTAACTTGGGACTTGTAACTTGAAACTGGATTCTAAAATCTACATCGCAGGCCATCGTGGCCTGGTGGGCACCGCGCTGATGCGCAACCTGCGCGCCAAGGGCTACACGAACTTCCTGACGCGTACCCACGCCGAACTCGACCTCACCGACCAGGCCGCCGTCGAAGCCTTCTTCGAGCAGGAAAAACCCGACTACGTCTTCCTCGCCGCGGCCAAGGTCGGCGGCATCCACGCCAACAACAGCTATCCCGCCGAGTTCATCCGCGACAACCTCGCGATCCAGACCAACATCATCCACGCCGCGTACAGGAACGCTGTGAAGCGCCTGCTGTTCCTCGGCTCCAGCTGCATCTACCCCCGGCTCGCGCCGCAGCCGATGAAGGAAGAACACCTGCTGACCAGCGAGCTGGAGCCGACCAACCGCCCCTATGCGCTGGCCAAGATCGCCGGCATCGAGATGTGCTGGGCCTACAACCGGCAGTACCAGACGCAGTATCTGGCGGTGATGCCGACCAACCTGTACGGCCCCGGCGACAACTACAACCTGATGAACTCGCACGTGATCCCGGCCATGATCCGCAAGTTTCATCTGGCCAAACTCGCCGCCGAGCGCAACTGGGCCGCCATCGAGCAGGACGAAGCCAAAAACGGCCCCATCCCGCAGGACCTCAAGGACCGCCTCCTTGCAACGTGCAACTTGCAACTTGAACCTGCTGTTTCGGTGTGGGGCACCGGCACGCCGAAACGCGAATTCCTCTACAGCGACGACATGGCCGACGCCTGCGTCTACCTGATGAACCTGCCCGACGACAAATTCGTTTCGCTGCTGGGCCAGGACCGCAACGACGGCCTGGCGCCGCTGGTCAACATCGGCGTCGGTCACGACCTCAGCATCCGCGAACTGGCCGAAGCCGTGGCCGCCACCGTGGGTTACGCGGGCAAGCTCGAATTCGATGCCAGCAAGCCCGACGGCACGCCGAGGAAACTGATGGACGTGGGGCGGCTGAATGCCATGGGGTGGGAGGCGAAGACGGGGATGCGCGAGGGCCTGGCGGCGGCGTATCGGGATTTTCTGGATCAACGGAAAAAAACGTGATCCATGGCATCGGCGCCGCGCATCCTGCCGCTGCCAGGTCAGACAGTGGCCAATATTGAAAGTGGCACGCATGGCGGCGGGGCGCGATCGCGCATGATTTCGGTGAAACGATTGAACCCTCTCGCCGCGGTCGCCGATCAGGCCTGGCTAAGCCTGCTCAATTTCACAATTTCACTGGCGTTCATCTGGGGTGCCAGCAAGTCCGAATATGGCTATTACCTGCTTCTCGTTGCCCCGCTGATGCTGGTGCAGAGCATCCAGAACGCCATCGTCAATTCGCCGCTGGCTACGTTTCTGCCGGCCGCCGGCGAAAAAGATAAGCCCGCGTTGCAGCGAACGGCAGTTTCCCTGCATGTCTATCTTGCGGTTGTTATGGCCCTGCTGGGCGGATTGGGGCTTGTTGCCTATGAACACTGGGCCGGCCTGCAAGTTGATGCTGTCCTCGTTGCGGGGTTCGCATTCGCCATCGTCGGCACCATCGCACGGGAAGCCCAGCGATCATTCGCTTACGTTCAGGGGCAGGGGATACGGGCGCTAGGCGGCGATCTTGCTTATGGAGCTGTATTGCTCACGGGTATTGCGTGGGCAATCCTCGGCGATCAGCTCACGGCAGGAATCGTTCTGTTGCTGACTGGTTTGGCAGGCGTCGTTCCATTGCTAATGAAAGCACGGTCATTTCAAGGGCTGCAAATCCATTCCGCGCCCATGCGCCAGTTCTGGTCGTGCGGACGATGGGCCCTGCCTTCCGTTGTGGTTACCTGGGTCAATCTCAGTGCCTATCCTTATTTTGCCGAGCGTTCCCTGGGGTTGGCGGCTGTAGCGGATATCGGTGCCGCCCGCCTGTTCCTCATGCCCGTCGGCCTTGCAATGACTGCCTGGTCCAACTGGTATCGCCCACGGATCAGTTCCTGGCTTGCTACAGGTAATGCGGCCGCAGTGAAACGCCTCACGTATAAAAGCCTCTTCGGCGGCTGGACTGCCCTTGCTGCGCTCGCAGTTCTCATCGTCGTGGCGTATCCATTCATCGAGCCCGCACTGGGCGAACAGTACAGAGGACTGCAACCGCTGGTGCTGATGTGGCTGCTTTTCTTTGCACTGAGCCTGGCGCGCAACATTTACATGGCCACGCTCATGACCGACGCGCATGGCTACAGGATCCTCCATCACATCACCTGGCTTGCACTGGCGCTGTCTCTCCCGGGCTTCATCCTGTTGTCGGATAACGGTGCGCTTTGGGTAGTAGGTGTTCTCTGCGCAGTCGAACTGGCGCAATTGGTCTTGGTTTTTGCCAAAATCGGCACGTATTGGAAGAGGTCGGCCACCAGCCGGTAACGCGCGACATGTTCCAGCTGATCTACGCCTATGTCGCCGGTTTGGGTCCATACGTCGCCATCGCATTGGCATTGGGCCTTGGCATTCCGTTTCTCCTGCTCGTCACCAAACCTGCGCGTTGGCTCCTGGCCTTCGCAATCCTGTTTCTGTGCCTGGTACCGTTTGGCGGAGGCGAACTGGCTGGTGCTTCCGAAGGTAGCTTGTTCAGGCAGATCGGATGGGGCTCGACTTTCCTGCTGGCGCTGTTCTATGCACTGCACGAGCGAGGCCGATTCTCGGTCCCCTGGACCTGGGTGCCGATCCCGTATCTTGTGCTGCTGGCGTATGCCCTGATATCGGTAGCCTGGTCGGAAGCGCCATTGGTTTCCGCCAAGCGTGCGGTTCAACTCCTCGGCGTCTTGTTCATTGCATTGGCTCTTGCTCGACAGAGCAAGGCCAGCCATGCGCTTACGTCTTTTGCATGGCCGGGCTTGTTCTTTCTGCTGCTGGGTGTGGTCGCATTGGCTGTGCCCTGGTTGTCTATCGACCCGGATGGGAATTACAAAGGATTCACATTCACGAAGAACGTGTGGGGGCAATTCGCCCTGTTGATGGCGCTCGTGTTCATGTTTCTTGCGCTCAGCAAGACCAAGCCACGTCTCAATTGGTGGCTGTTCGCGTTTGCCTCGCTCTCGCTTATCGCCACGCGCAGCGCGACCACGATCCTGATCTACGTCGTGTCCGTCATGGTCGTGCTGTACTGGGTGGCTATACGCCGCTACGGCGGCAAGTTGATGCCGGTGTCGCTGGTGTCGCTGATGCTGGGAACGGTGACGCTGTTTATCTATTTTCTGATTCATGGCGCGCTGCCAGTTGACGCCGTGCTCGAAGCCAGCCTGGGTTCGGTAGGCAAGGACACCACGCTTACCGGCCGAACCGAACTGTGGCGCTGGATGGGTTACGAGATTGCACGCCATCCCTGGCTGGGCGCCGGCTACGGTGGATTCTGGATGGGCCTGGAGGGCCCGTCGTTCACCATCGTCCGGTTCTTCAGTTGGCGTCCGGGGCAGGCGCACAACGGCTATGTCGATGTGATCAACGAACTCGGCTATGTGGGGTTGGCACTATTGGCATGGGTATTGGTCGCTCACCTCTGGAACATCGTCAGGCTCCATCGTTCCGGCAACGAGCTGACTGCCATATTCCATCTGGCCATTCTGGCGGCAGCACTGCTACTCAATGTGTCCGAAACCAATTTCATGCGGACGACGCATTTGTGGTGGATCATATTTTCTACCTCGATCATCGGCGTGCACGTGCATCTGCGTCAACTGGAACAAGCCATATCCCAGGCAGGCATGGGCAAGAATCCGAAGCCCTTGGTGTCATGAAATTGGGATTCCATCTCTCCTGCCTGCTGGCAGGCCTGGGTATTGGCCTTGCCCAAGCAGGAGAGGTGGAGCTGGTGATGTCCCCCTTCGAGATTTCGCCCCAGGGCGACGTAAGTGTGTTCGCTACGCCGATCGATGTGCAGAACGGCGTGGTGGCGGTTGCATTCGTGACTGCGCCCGATGTCGACACAACACCCGGCTATGTCAACACCGTTGTGCGCGCTGGCAGCCAAGTCAACGGGATATGGCAGTGGACAACCACCAGGATCGATACACATACATTGCTCGATCCATACCATACGCAGCCCTCGCTGGCGTTCGACAGAAACGGCTATCTGCATGTCGCTTACAACCTGCACAACCTGCCCTGGCAGTATGTCGTATCGCATCAGCCGTATGACGTGAGCCAGTTTGATTTCAACGGCCAGCCTGTCACGCTAGGTCAGCTCGATGAATTGCGTTTGGCCAATAAAACGCATTACCCGGATGCAGGCAAGGCGGCAATCCCGGGTAACCAGATCACCTATCCCGCGTTCTTCAAGAACCACGCCGGTGACCTGTATGTCTCGTACCGCTTTGCCATGCGCCCGGCTCGTGGTTGGGAAGAGCGTGCACGAGCTGCCGGTGTGGCCAGGTATGACGCGGACACCCGCAACTGGATAGCGGTGGGTGGCAGCGTTCCGCTTGGGGCTGGGGATGCCGAATACGCCGGCAAGTCGAATCCGAGCACAACGGTATTCGCCTATGATCCCGGCTACATCCCTTACCTGGTCACACTGGCTTTCGATACGGACGATGCATTGCATGCCGTCTGGACCTGGTGGGACAGGGCGAGCAATGAAAGCGGTGCCGTTACGGTACTGCCGAGTTACCGCAAGCTTGCCGATCCCAAACAATCTTCCGCCATTGCCAACGCAGTGACAGGACGCATTCCGGGCTGGCCGACCAACGCGGTATTCAACACGGCCAAGTCACTGGCGATTGCTGCGAACGGGGATGTGCTCGCCATCCTTGAACCGCAAGGGCGGAACCGGAAGCTTCTTCGACTGGACCGTGCAACCGGCACATGGGGCGCCGCGGAAGACACACCTTACAGCGCCTCGAAGATACTGGTTGACCGGGACGGCAATGAATGGCTTTTTGCCAGTGGGCTCAACCTCTTCAAGCGCGCACCCGGTGGAAACTGGTCGAGGCCGTTCGGTATCGGGCGGAACCTGTGCGATCCCAGACCTGTTTATTCCCAAACCGAACACAGCTTTTACATCCTTGCCAAAACCTGCCCGGCAAGGGACAAGGCTGTGGTGTACCGGTACCGATTGGATTAAGTCATGTGTGCTTCAGTGTTGCTGATTCCTCATGGTTTCCAGCCCAGCTATGAAAGGGGTTTTGCAAACGGCTTGTCACGGAACGGCGTGCGGGTTGAGCTGATTGCGTCCGATCGTACGCCAATAGACGAAATCGACAGCAAGGTGATGATTAACAATTTGCGTGGCAGCCAAAATCCACGCCGAACCAAGTTGCGCAAAGCGACCAATTTGCTGGCTTATCTGGTCAGACTAGGCAAGCGCCTTGTTTTCAATAAGGCAGATACCGTACATCTGACCGGGATGTTGCTGGGTGGTACAGGCTGGGCAGCGATCATGGAGTGCCATATCTACAAGCTGATCGCAAAGCGATTCTTTTTGACAGTGCACAACATCCAGCCACACGACAAAGAGTCCGCCAAACGAAAAGGAATACTGAAACGACTATATGCAATACCAGACAAGTTAGTCGTTCACACCGCACAGATGCAGCACATCCTCATCGATGAATATGCCGTGGAGCCTGAACGTGTAGTCGTCATGCATCACGGTGTCGATGATATTCCGGCTCACGTTGATGTTCCTGCACCGGCCGATGAACTGCGGGTTTTACTCTTCGGCGGCGTTCTCCCTTACAAAGGCATCGACATATTTTTGGATGCCCTTGAACACTGTACCGACTTCAGCGTGGTAGCCAAAATTGTTGGGGAATCACGTAACCCAGCTTATGCCGACACCATTAAAAAATTGATCCCACAGGTTCCGGCCCACCACGTAATTGAGTGGGTGAGTGGCTTCATTCCCGAAGCGGAAGTGCAGCATTATTTCGAGCAAGCCGATCTCGTCGCCCTGCCTTACAGACATATTGATCAGAGCGGCGTGCTCTTTACTGCATTCAGATTCGGCGTGCCAGTCGTGGCGTTCAATGTAGGCTCATTCGCAGAATACTTACCCGCATTCGCAGGCCGGATTGCATCCGAGCAAACCCCACAAAGTTTTGCTGCTTCGCTTCACGCGTTTTATTTGAATCGCACAACCTATAACCGTACGGCAATACGCAACTACGCAGCCTCGTTCTCGTGGGATGAAACTGTTACTTCACTGATACCGCATTATTCGGCCTGACCTGGTTATCTGGTGACCGTCAGGCAATGGGGGGAGAAATGAATAAAAATTATGAAGCCTTGAATCTGCAACAGCCAGAGAGCGAGCGCGATCCATTTACTGAAGACCGCTACCGGCAGTTCTTCAGTTATTTGCCGAAAAATACCTGTAGCGTGCTTGATATTGGCTGCAATACAGGGCGGGGCGGGGTGATTCTCAAAAGCCTCAATCCCGGCATCAAGCTATACGGGCTGGATGCGGTAAAGGATCGCCTGGATCGCTTGCCAAAAGATGCGTACGAAGACGGCGTGCACGGTTATTCGACAAAGATACCGAATGAAGACGGCACCTACGATGCTGTGGTGGCAGGAGAATTCATCGAACACATCTACCAGGCAGACGTTGACCAGACGCTGGGAGAGATTTTCCGGGTGCTGAAGCTAGGCGGCCGGCTCCTGCTGACGACGCCCAACCCCGGTGATATCAAGCGCAAATTGCGTGGCCACAGCATTCTGGGTGGAGCACATGTGTCCCAGCATTTTCCCGACACGCTCAAGCTCAAGCTGAGGATGGCCGGCTTCTCACGGATAAGGGTATACGGGAGTGGCAAGGTGTCACGATACCTCGGCAGCCGTTTTCCCCTGTTTCTATATGGCAGCTATCTGGCCATTGGCGACAAGTTCTGAGTCGACCAAACCCGCCATCCATATCCCTGCCTCGATATGAAAATCCTGCTCAGCGCTTTTGCCTTTGCTCCTAACGTCGGCAGCGAACCCGGCGTTGGTTGGCGCTGGGCGGTCGAGTTGGCAAAACAGCATGAGGTCGTGGTTGTCACGGACATGACGCGTAGGCCTTTGGTCGAGGCCAATGGCGTGCAACTCCCGGATAACGTTGAGGTGGTGTACTACCGACCGGCCTGGCTCCGCACCCTGCCCCTGAATTCGACGACAGCGCAACTGCTTTATACGCTTTGGCAGTTTGGCCTATTGGGGTTTGCACGCCGCCTCCATCGGGATCGCCGGTTCGATCTGGCGATCCACATTACCTATGGAGTGTTTCGCCATCCCTCTTTTCTGGGATATCTGGGCATTCCTTTTGTGTTCGGTCCGCTGGGTGGTGGTGAGGATGCGCCGCTGGCGCTCAAGCGATCGATACGCGGCCGGGAAAAACTCAAGGAGTTGCTACGTTCGCTGCTCAACAAAACGGCGCTGTTCGACCCATTTCTTTGGGCGGCGTATGCCAGGGCCACATTGATTCTCGTGAAAACGGAAGACACGCGCCGCGCGTTGCCGTGGCCGTTCCGCCACCGCGCGGTTGTGTATCCCGAAATCGGCATCGATGCGCCGGCTGGCATCGAGCCAGCGGCGCGGCAGGTGGGCGAGCCATTGCGTGTGCTGTTCGCGGGCCGGTTACTGGGCTGGAAGGGCGCGCACCTTGCGATTCGTGCCGTGGCGCAGGCTGTTGCTCAAGGCGTGCCAGTCGAATTTACCTTGCTGGGCAAGGGGCCGTTCGAGCCTGAGTTGCGCAAGGTGGCGACGGACGTGGGTTTGGCGGACAGCATTCGCTGGGTGAGCGAGTTGCCGCAGCAGGAACTGTTCGCGTTGTATCGCACCATGCACTGCTTCCTGTTTCCCAGCCTGCACGATTCCAGCGGAAACGTGGTGTTGGAGGCGCAGGCGAATGGCCTGCCGGTGGTGTGTCTGGATTTAGGGGGGCCGGCGACTCTGGTTACCCCTGAAACGGCCATTGTGGTTCAGACAAAAGGGAAGAGTGAAGATGCTGTGGTGCATGGGCTCGCCTCTGCAATCGCGCAGTTGGGACGAGATGAAAGCCGCCGTATGGCCATGGCGAGCGCGGCACTAGCCAACGTCGGCATAAGAATGACATGGGAAAACCGAGTGAACGGTGCGTTGGCGCTTTTGGGAAATCAATAATCAGAAATACGAAATCTGTCGCATCCTTCCGGTGCGGCATCAGGGGGGACTGATGAAACGTGTTCTTTTTGTCTTTGATCGTGTCGCGCACTACCACCGCGAGCTTTTCAAAATGCTGGAAAAGGAGTTGGGGGAAAATGGCATTGAGTTGCATCTGCTTTCGGGGCAGACCTCGGACAATGCCGTCGGGCGTATCGGTGTCAAAGAGTCGGTGATTGCATACGAGTCCAAATACGGCTTCAAGGAATATCGGATTGGTACCTACGTTTTTAGAAAACAAACGGGGGTGCTGGAAAAGATTGATGAGATCAAACCTGGCATCGTTGTGAACATGTGTCATGTGGGAAATGCCACGCACTGGAAGACTGTGAGCCTGAAGAAACAGCTAGGCTTCAAGTTGGTGGCATGGCAGTGCGGATATGAATATCACCCCGGAAAATTAAAAGGATTTCTGCTCGATCGCTTCATTCCACACTACGACTATCACCTCGCCTATCACTCCAACGCGCGCGACTACGCGCTCAGTCACAGGGCGCGTGCTGATCAAATCACAGTGATGCACAACACGATCAACGAGGAAAAGATCGCAACCCTGCCCAAGGCCGAGGCGCGTGCGCTGGTGGTGGGCAAGCATCCCGAGATCGGCGGCCGCAAGATCATTCTCTTCGTGGGGGCTGTGCTGGCAGAAAAGCGGATCGAGGTGATCCTGCAGGCGCTGGACATCATGCAGCGCAAGGATGCTGTGCTGGTGCTGGTGGGCGACGGCGAGCATCTTCCGGTAATACGCCAGCTTTGCGCGGAGCGCGACGATGTGGTGATTACGGGCTCCATTGTCGAAGGCGTGGGGCCCTATTTCGATGCCGCAGAGATGTATGTATTGCCGGGCACGGGCGGCCTTGGCATTAATGAGGCGATGGCGCACCGATTGCCGATCGTGTCAGGATTTGCTGACGGCAGCGCGGACGATCTGGTGATCGATGGCGAGAACGGTTTTCGCCTGCGCAAGAACACGCCGGAGGAACTGGCGGAAAAGATGGTGACGATTCTGGACGACTCGGAGATGGCGCAGAGCATGGGCGAACGCTCGCGCGAGATGATCACCGGCAAGTTTGCGTTCCGTGAATTTATCAACCGTATCGTGACTGAACTGACGAGGCTGGCGCAATGAAACAGGTTTATCTGGTAGCGGGTGCGCGCCCGAATTTCATGAAAATCGCGCCGGTGGTGCGTGCCCTGCAGGCGCACGGCGGCTTGCGCTACAAGATTGTCCATACGGGGCAGCACTACGACCGCGAGATGAACGAGGTGTTTTTCGAGGAACTGGGAATTCCGGCCCCCGATGTGTTCATGGGTGCAGGCGGCGGATCGCATGCGGAGCAAACGGCGAAGATCATGTTGGGCTTCGAGCAGTTGTGCCAGGCCGAGCGGCCGGATGCGGTTCTGGTTGTGGGCGATGTGAACTCGACGATCGCCTGCTCTATCGTTGCGAAGAAGATGCATATCCCTGTGGCGCACGTTGAGGCCGGGCTGCGCAGCGGCGACATGACGATGCCGGAGGAGATCAACCGCATCGTCACCGATTCAATTTCGGACTGGTATTTCGTGACCGAGCCGGCCGGCGTGGAGAACCTGCTGCGGGAGGGGCAGCCGCAGGAGAAGATTCATTTTGTCGGCCATGTGATGGTGGACAATCTTTTGTACCAGCACGACAAACTGACGCGGGCCAACGGCCATGCGTTTCCCACGTTGGCTTTCAAGACCGGCCAACAGCGCTATGGCGTGGTGACGCTGCACCGGCCCTCGAACGTGGACGATGCTGACACATTCGCCGGCATCGGTGGTGCGTTGCGCGAGATCAGCGCGGAACTGCCGCTGATCTTTCCGGTGCATCCGCGTACGCGTGCGAATCTGGACAAGTTCGGCATCGATCTTGGCGAACGGGTGACGCTGACAGGGCCGCTTGCCTATATGGAATTCCTCAATTTATGGAAGGACGCAGCGGTAGTGATGACCGACAGTGGCGGTCTGCAGGAAGAGACGACCGCGCTGGGCGTTCCCTGCTTCACGCTGCGCGAAAACACCGAACGGCCGGTGACGGTGGATGAGGGCACAAACGTGCTGGTGGGCACGAAGCCGGACAAGATACTCGCAGCCTTCGCTAGCTTGGGCGAAGGCAAAGCCGGACGCCGGCCGGATTTGTGGGACGGCAAGGCAGCCGAGCGCATCGTGGCGATACTTGCGGCCGATCTGGAGGCTCGCTGACGATGCTGGGTGATGTGGGTGTTTGTCGGGCTGTATAAGGGTGCGTTTCATCCACCCTGCGGAGAGGCAGGGTATGCGGCACCCGAGTGGTGCTGTTTTGGCCGAATGGAATGAACGCTGGAAGGGAACAGGCATTGGATCGTCGGATCACGGGCAATGTGCTCGGCGCGCAGATCGACGCGCTGCAATGGGACGCCGCACTGGCGCGACTGCTCGGCTGGGCGCATGCGCGCGAAAGCCGCTATGTGACGATCTGCAACGTGCACGTGGTGGTGAGCGCGTCGCGCGATGCGGGGTATCGCGACATCATCAACGGCTCGGACATGGCGACGCCGGACGGCGCGCCGGTTGCGTGGATGCTGCGGCGGCAGGGCTTTGCCGGACAGCCGCGCCTCAGTGGGCCGGATCTGATGTGGGCGCTGTGCGGACGCGCGGCAACGGAAAACCTGCCGGTGTATTGCTACGGCAGTAGCGAGGCGACGCTGGGTTTGCTGGAAGGTCGGCTGCGGACGGCGTTTCCGGCCTTGCGCCTCACGATGGAGGCGCCGCCGTTCCGTGCGCTGACGCCGGAGGAGGACGCGGCGGCGGTGGAGCGGATCAACGCCAGCGGCGCGGGCATCGTGTTCGTCGGCCTGGGCTGCCCCAAGCAGGAGCGCTGGATGGCGGCGCATCGCGGCAGGGTCAATGCGGTGATGATCGGTGTCGGCGCGGCGTTCGATTTCCACGCCGGCACGGTGCGGCGCGCGCCGGCCTGGATGCGCGACAACGGGCTGGAATGGCTGCATCGTCTGCTCTCCGAGCCGCGGCGGCTGTGGAAGCGCTATCTGGTGACGAATACGCTGTTCATTGTGGGCGCGGTGCGGCAATTGCTTGGGAAATGAGATTCAAGGGGCAAGGGGCAAGGGGCACGGGCGGCTTCGTTGATTGACACACTAGCATGCAAGGCATAGGCTTTGGCATATGCCAGCTGTGAAGGGGTCGTTGATGAATACGGGAAGACATGTCCGTTTCTTTCGCAATGGGCGGAACCAGGCGGTCCGCATTCCGCGCGAGTTCGAACTGGATGCCGAAGAGGCGATCATTCGTCGTGAGGACGATCGTCTGGTGATTGAGCCGATCCGGAAAAAGGGACTGCTGGCCACGCTGTCGACGCTGCGCGCGCTGGATGAGGCGTTTCCCGATATCGACAAGGGCATGTTGCCCCTGGACGACGTGGAACTTTGAGCCGAATGCCGCTTTATCTGCTGGACACCAATATCCTGTCGGATCTGGTGCGGAATCCGCAAGGCCGGATTGCGACTTGCATTGCGCAAGTGGGAGAGAAGTCGGTTTACACGTCCATGATCGTTGCAAGCGAATTGCGCTTCGGGGCGGCCAAACGAAATGCGCCGAAGCTCACCGCGCAAGTGGACGCCATTCTTGCAGCGCTGGAGGTTCGCCCATTCGATATCCCCGCCGATCGCGAATACGCGAAGCTGCGTTTTCATCTTGAACAGGCCGGCACGCCGATCGGGCCGAACGATATGTTGATCGCCGCGCACGCTCTGGCCACCGAATCGACCCTTGTGACAGCAAACACCGGTGAGTTTTCCCGGGTGCCGGGGCTTGCGGTCGAGAACTGGCTTGAGGCGATGCCGAAGAAGTAGGGTCAAGTTGCAAGATTCAAGGGGCAAGATTCAAGATGCAAGTTGATTTAGGGAGAAGGCCTTGAAACCATCCGCCGCTCTTGAACTCAAGCGGGCTGCAGGCCGAACTGGAGGAACTGCTTGGCGTATCTGTCGATGTGCTGACACCGGGTGGTTTGCCGCCCAGGTTCCGTCATCAGGTGCTTGCGGAGGCGGCTCCTGTATGAGCGATAACCGGTTTCCGGATTACATGAATCGGGAGAGTTGAATTGAAAGTTTTGCTGACCGGCGGCGCCGGCTATATCGGCTCGCACACGGCGGTGGAATGCTTGGCGGCGGGGCACGAGGTGGTGGTGTTCGACAATCTGTCGAACAGCAGCCTGACGTCGCTTGAGCGGGTGGGACAGATTGCGGGCAGGCAGGTGGACTTCGTGCAGGGCGACATCCGCGACCGTGCGGCGCTGCGCGCCTTGTTCGCCCGGCATGCGATCGACGCGGTGGTGCATTTCGCGGGACTCAAGGCGGTGGGCGAGTCGGTGGACAAGCCGCTGCTGTATTACGACAACAACATCGCGGGCAGCATCGCGCTGTTCGAGACGATGGCCGAGTCGGGGGTGAAGTCGGTGGTGTTCTCGTCGTCCGCCACGGTGTACGGCGATCCGGCGACGGTGCCGATCACCGAGGATTTTCCGCTGTCGGCGACCAATCCCTACGGCCGTTCCAAGCTTTTCATCGAGGAGATGCTGCGCGACATCGCGCGCGCGGACGAGGGCTGGAATATTGCGCTGCTGCGCTATTTCAACCCCGTCGGCGCGCACGAATCGGGACTGATCGGCGAGGACCCGCGCGGCATTCCCAACAACCTGATGCCGTATGTGGCGCAGGTGGCGGTGGGCCGGCGCCCGCATCTCAACGTGTTCGGCGGCGACTACCCGACCCCCGACGGCACCGGGGTGCGCGACTACATCCACGTGGTCGATCTGGCGCGCGGGCATGTGGCGGCGCTGAACCGGCTGCAGCACCACGGCGGCCTTCATGCCTGGAACCTCGGCACCGGGCGCGGGGTGAGCGTGCTCGACATGGTGCGCGCGTTCGAGGCGGCCAGCGGCAAAAAAGTACCGTATGTAATCGTCGACCGCCGCCCCGGCGACGTCGCGCAATGCTGGGCCGACCCGTCGCGCGCCGCGCACGACCTGGGCTGGCGTGCGGTGTACGACCTGCCGCGGATGTGCGCGGATGCCTGGCGCTGGCAGTCGGGCAACCCGGACGGCTACGTTTGAAAGGCAGATTCAAGATTCAAGTTACAAGTTACAAGTTACAAGGGGGTCGTGGCCGGGCATAAAGCCGCTCGCTCTCCTTGAACCTTGTAACTTGTAACTTGCAACTTGAACCTTTAAGCCGAAGGCCGTCCGCCGAACATCCCGCGTCCGCGGAAATACTGCACGCTGAGCCAGCCGCCGAACAGTCCGCCCAGATGGGCGAAGTGGGCGACGCCGGCGGTGGTGTTGGTGATCCCCAGGAACAGTTCGACGGCGCCGTAGCCGAGCACGAAGGTGCGCGCGGGAATCCGGATGAAGGGCAGGAAAATGACGACGATGACGCGGTTGGGGAAGTACAGCGCATAGGCCATCAGCAGGCCGAACACGCCGCCGGAGGCGCCGATGACGGGTCCGCTGGCGTGCAGGAAATAGCCGCTGACGGCGATCTGCGTCATCGCGGCGACGACCACGCTGAACAGGTAGGTCAACAGGTAGCGCAGGTCGCCCCAGCGTTTTTCCAGCGCGGCGCCGAACATCCAGATGGCGACCATGTTGAGTCCGAGATGCAGCAGCGAACCGTGCAGAAAGCTGTAGCTAACCAGTTGCCAGACATGGAATGCGCCGCCCGACCCCGGCGGCCACAGCCCGAAGACGCGGACGATGTCCGGCCCGGTGGCGACCGCCAGCGCGTAGACCGAGACGTTCAGCAGGATGAGGGCGAGGGTGATCGGCGGCATGACGGGTAGTTTTAAGGAGCAAGTTACAAGTTACAAGGGGCGAGGGGCTTATGTCAGGTAACGAATACCTTGCGACTTGAGTCTTGCAACTTGCAACTTGAATCTTGCGCCTACTTTTCCGCTGGCTCCCAGTACTGCAGCTTCAGCTGCAGCGAACACTGGCCATTGAATGCGTTGGGCATCAGCGCGTAGACGGCGCGGATGCGCTGCGGCAGTGGATCGGGGTGGAAGAAGTGCATCGCCTCGAACTGTTCGCCTGCGCGCGCCAGCTTGAGCTTCAGGTGTTTCTCGCCGACGACGCGCTGCGCCGTGACGTCGAAAGTGGCGGTGAACAGCGGGGCGGGGAAGCCCTGCCCCCAGACTGCGTGGTCGAGTTCGACGGCGAGTTCATAGCGGTGCTCGGCGGGCTCCAGTTCACCGTCGGTCTCGATCCTGCCTTCCAGATCGGCCGGATCGATCAGCTCGCGCACCACCGCTTCGAAGGCTGCGCTGAACTCCGCGTGGCGGCCGGCCGGGAGGCTGAGCCCGGCTGCCATGGCGTGGCCGCCGAACTTGACGATCAGGCCGGGATGACGCTTGTCGATCAGGTCGAGCGCGTCGCGCAGGTGCAGGCCGGGGATGGAGCGGCCGGAGCCTTTGAGTTCGCCGCCGTCGCTGGACGCGAATACGACGGTGGGGCGGTGGAACTTGTCCTTCAGGCGCGATGCCAGGATGCCGATCACGCCGACGTGCCAGTCGGGCTGATACGCGGTGAGGCTGTGGCTGTCGTCGGGATTGAAGGTGGCGAGGATGGCGAGCGCTTCCTCCAGCATGCCGGCTTCGACGTCGCGCCGGGCGCGGTTGAGTTCGTCGAGCCGCTGCGCCAGCTGCTGCGCGGCAGCGGGATCGTCGGCCAGCAGGCATTCGATGCCGAGCGCCATGTCGTCGATGCGCCCGGCGGCGTTGAGGCGCGGGCCGAGCATGAAGCCGAGGTCGAACACGGTGGCGCGCGCGGGGTCGCGCCCGGCGGCGCGAAATAGCGCGTTGATGCCGGCGCTGGCCTTGCCGGCGCGCATCCGTGCCAGGCCTTGCTCGACCAGGATGCGGTTGTTGGCATCGAGCCTCACCACGTCGGCAACCGTGCCGAGCGCGACCAGGTCGAGCAGGCTGCGCAGATCCGGCTCGGCTTTTTCTGCATACGTGCCGCGCCGGCGCAGTTCGGCGCGCAGCGCCAGCAGCACGTAGAACATCACCCCCACGCCGGCCAGGTTTTTCGACGCGAAACCGCAGCCCGGCTGGTTGGGGTTGACGATGCAGGCGGCATCCGGCAGGGCGTCGCCGGGCAGGTGATGGTCGGTGACCAGCACCGGGATGCCGAGTGCGTTCGCCGCCGCCACGCCGTCGACCGCGGCGATGCCGTTGTCTACCGTGACCAGCAGATCGGGCCGACGCTCGGCGGCGAGCCTGACGATGTCGGGGGTGAGGCCGTAGCCGTGTTCGAGCCGGTTGGGCACCAGATACCCGACGCGTGCGCCGAGCAGGGTGAGGCCGCGCACGCCGACGGCGCAGGCGGTGGCGCCATCGGCGTCGTAGTCGGCGATGATGAGCAGGCGCTTGTTGTCGCGGATGGCATCGGCCAGCAGCGTGGCGGCGCGCTCGATGTGCAGCAGCCCGGCAGGCGGCAGCAGTTGCGGCAGGCGGTGCGCGATCTGCTCGGGGTGGGTGACGCCGCGTGCGGCATACAGACGTGCCCAGGCAGGCGCGAGGCCGGCCTGCTCGAGTGCGGCGCGGGCATCGGCGGGACAGGGGCGGGTGGAGATGACAGGCATGGCGCGATTGTATTGTCAGAAGCGCCCGCCCGATTGGATCGCGGATTCAGAATCCGCTGAATTGCCGATTCTGTATCTCGGACGCTCGCGGTACCATCACGGCATGAGCCATTTACTTCCGCTATCCCGGGTGGTCAAGCTGGTTGGGCAGCCGCGTCATGCGCTGCAGGAAATGATCCGCAGCGGCGCGTTGGCGACGTTCGACGGCATGGTCGAGCTCGACGAGCTGCTGCGCGCGTTTCCCGAGGTGAAGTGGGACGACGATGCGGAGTTTCGCCGGGTTGCGGAAATCAAGGACAAGGCGTTTGCCAGGCGGGTGCGCGATCTCGTGTTACCGGACAAGGAGGTGCTGGCGGCACGCTTGAACGAACTGGGCGCCGATTACGCGGCGGCCAAGTCCCTGCTGCAGCATTACGGCAACGTGATGGTCTGGCTGGACGAGAAGATCGACGAAATCGAAGAAGACAAAAGCGCCGAGACGCGCCACGCGCTGCACACCCTGCGCGCGTTTCTGCTGCGCAACCTGGCCGAAATGCCGGCGGATGCGGTGCTGGCGCAGGCGGCGATTGCACAGGAAAGGATACTTAAAGTCATGTCAGCCCACGTCACCATCCAGCCCAGCGGCCACGAATTCTTCGTGGAGGGCAACGACACGCTGCTCGATGCCGCGCTGCGCAACGGGGTTTCGCTCAGCTACGGCTGCAGCAACGGCAACTGCGGCGACTGCAAGGCGCGGCTAGTGTCGGGCGAGGTGAAAAAAGTCCGCGCGCACGATTATGTGCTGAAGCAGGCCGACAAGGAGGCCGGGGCGATCCTGCTGTGCGCCTATGCGCCGGTGAACGACGTGGTGATCGAGGCCAACGTGGCGGGCGCGCACGACATTCAGGTGCAGCGGCTCGGCGCCAAGGTCAAGTCGGTGGAAATGTTCAATTCGCAGATGGCCGCGCTGCATGTCCTGACGCCGCGCAGCCAGCGCTTGCGGTATCTCGGCGGGCAAGGCATCGAGGTGTCGGTCGATGGCGTGCGCGGGCGCTACGCCATTGCCAGCTGCCCGTGCGAAGACCGCAACATCGAACTGCAGATCCCGCGTCGCCCCGGCGATGCGTTCGCCGAGGCCGTGTTCACCACGCTGAAAGCCGGCGATGCGGTGGCACTGGAAGGGCCGTTCGGCGAGTTCGTGCTGGACGAGGATTCGCCGCGGCCGGCGATTTTCCTCGCCTTCGGCGTAGGCTTCGCGCCGATCAAGAGCCTGATCCAGCACGCCATGTCGCTGGAACTGGCCGAATCGATGGACCTGCACTGGCTGGCCGACGCCGCCGGGCATTACCAGGACAACCTGTGCCGCACCTGGGCCGATGCGCTGGACAATTTCAACTATGTGCCGCACGCGCCGACCGACGACCAGGAAAGCGTGCTGAAAAATATCGTGGTGGACTATCCCGATCTGCACCGCTTCGACGTCTATGCGGCGGGCACCGCGGCGCAGCTGGAACTGGCGCGCGCGCATTTCGTGCGCCAGGGCTTGCCGGAGGTGCGCTGGTTTGCGGGGGCGACGGATATTTATTGAGCCGGCGCGGATGAGCGTGAAGGCGCCGGCGGCGCGGCTGCCGGGCCGGCATTCGCGTTCTGGAATGCGGGTTCGGTAATGCTGCGGATCCTGCTTTATCTGTGGGCCTTGCCGGTGACGCTGCTCGGCATGTTGGTTGCGCTGATCGCGCGCGGCAGCGGCGGGGTGCTGCATCGGGTCGACGGCGTGCTGGAGGCAGCCGGCGGCTGGCCGGCGCGGGTGCTGCAGCGCGGTTTCCCTTTCAGCGGATCGGTTGCCGCGATGACCCTGGGGCATGTGGTGGTCGGGGTGTCGTTGGCTGCCCTGACTGCGACCCGGGCCCACGAGCGGGCGCATGTCAGGCAGTTCGAGCGCTGGGGAATATTGCTGCTGGTGTTGTATCCGCTGGCCGGCTTGCTCGCCTGGGCGCGCGGCGGCAACCCTTACCGCGACAATCCGTTTGAACGCGAGGCGCGGGCGGCGGAGCGCGCTGCGCGGAATGCCCCGCAACCGCCGGCCTCAGCCGGGACTCACTCCACCGGGCGGTGAGATCCTTCACCGGGATCGCCGGTGTCGGGGTCGATCCAGTCCGAGATCCCCAGTTCATCCTCGGCTTCTGCCACGGTTTCGCCGGGCTCATAGTCGCTGTCGGCGTTGTATTCCATGTCCTGCACCGCTTCCAGCAGGCTGCCGAAGGGACCGTATTCTTCGCCGCTTTCGGCATCGATCCAGTAGCAGCCGTCGGGCCGCTCGATGATGCGGGTGTGGTCGTAGTCGGCAGGCGTTTCGGGTATGGCATGTTTCATGACGCGTCCTCCGTGCCTTGACTATAGGGCGTGAAACCAGGCGGGGCAAGCCGGGTTCAGGGCGCGCGCCCGATCAGCGCCAGCCCCAGCAGCGCGGCCATCGTCAGCGCCAGATGTGCCCAGCTCCACAGGCGGAAATGACGCATCAGCGAGCCGACCTCGCGGTTGGCGATGAGGAACGGACGGCCATGCGCCGGCTTGCGCATGAGGTGGATGCCGTCTTGCAGGCGGATGTCGAGATGGATGCGGTCGACTTCGTCGGATGCGGCCTGGCGCGCGCATTCCCATTCCGCCAGGCTGATTTCGCCATCGCGATCGGCATCGAAACGCGCCAGCAGGGCGATCTTGTCCTGCTTCCATTCCGCCAGCAGCGTGGCAAGATCCGTTTTCTTGTCGAGCACAGCGTTGGGGCCGCCGAGGGTGACATGCTCGCCGATGACATAAATCGTCTCGCCTTCGATCAAGGTCCATTCGGTCTTGCGGTAGCCGCCCGACGTCGCAACCTGCTTGCGCGAGGTGAGGATTTCCGCGCCGTCGGGGTCGACCAGCAGGCGGCCGCTGCCGTCGTCTACGCCAAAGGTGTCGTGCGACGTGCCGGATTCGACGTGTTCCCAGCGGTCGCCGTCTTTGCGTTCGATGCGGTAGCGGTACCACAGGCAGGGCAGCCCGCTGACCGGGCTGACCAGGCCGACGCCCGGCGGCTGCCGGCCGCGACCGACAAGCTCGATGTAGCCCTGCGGCGCAGAGGCGATGCGCGAGGTCGGCGTATCCGCCACCGTGCGATGGCGCTTGAGGTTGGCATACCACGCCCAGCAACTGGTCAGTCCGATCAGAACCAGGGTGATTTGCCAGCCGGCACGCGACTGCAGCTTGAAGCCGAGCAGCAGAATGAGCAGATTGCCGCCGCCCAGCGCGAGGTTGGCGTAGTCGTGCCGCCATTCGGGCGCCCAGCGAAACATCAGTTATTGAACAGCTGCTTGAGATCGACGTCTTTCTTCTCTGCGGCCGCAAAGCGCAGCAGCGGAAACTGGCGGAAGCCGAACAGGCGTGCGACGACGGTGTCGGGGAACTGTTCGACGCGCACGTTGTTGACGTTAACCGAGTCGTTGTAGAACTCGCGGCGGTCGGCGATGGCGTTTTCCAGGCCGGTGATGCGCGCCTGCAGGTGCTGGAAGGTTTGGTTGGTCTTCAGCTCGGGATAGGCCTCGGCGACGGCGAACAGATTGCCCAGACCGGTCCGCAGCGCATTTTCGGCCTGTCCCAGCGCGGCAATGTTGTGGGATTCACGCGCACTCGCTACCTGATTGCGCGCCTGCATCACCTTTTCCAGCGTCTCCTGCTCGAACTGCATGTATTGCTTGCAGGTCTCGACCAGCTTGGGCAGTTCGTCGTGGCGCTGCTTGAGCAGGATGTCGATGTTCGCCCAGGCCTTGCCGACGTTGTGTTTCAGGGTGACCAGCTGATTGAAGACGAAGATGCCGAAGACGGCGAGCAGTGCGAATGCGATCAGAAGAAGCAGGCCGCCGGACATGATGCGCTCCAGAAAATTGGGTCGCAGAAATAGCGGATGAAGGGCGTTTAACTTGAGCGTGCCGCCGTCAAATCCGTGCCGCGAGGACGGCCGCGATTTCGCCGTCGTCGAGCCGGAGCGGGTTGGTTTTCATGCTGCTGCCGCGGCTGTCGGCGACGATGCGCGGGATATCCGCGTGCTGCACGCCGTAATGCGCCAGCGGCGGCAGCTTGAGTTCGCGCGTCCAGGCTTCCAGGATGTCGATCAGAGCGGCGTGCGACGCATCCCTTTCCAGCTTTCCCTGCTTGCTTAGCAGGCGCCCCACCTGCGCATATTTTTCCAGCGCCGGATGGGCGGGCTCGCGTGCGCGCAGGGCTTCGATGTTGATGCGCGTGGCCGCCGCCACCAGCGTGCCGCACGCGACACCATGCGGAATCGGGAAAAACGCCCCCAGCGGCGCGGCCAGTCCATGCACCGAGCCGAGCCCGGCCTGCGCCAGCGTGATACCCGACACCAGTGCCGCATAGGCCATCCGCGCGCGCGCCGCCGCGTCGCCAGCATCGGCATGCAGAGCCAGCAGGCCGTCGCGCGCGGCTTTCATGCCGCCCCAGGCGAGCGAATCGGTCAATGGCGAGGCACGGCTGGACACATAGGACTCCAGCAGCTGGGTGAAGGCATCCATACCATTCGCCGCAATGACGGCGGGCGGGCAGGTGGCCAGCAGGTCCGGATCGACGAGCGCATATTCCGCCACCAGCTTCTCGTCGCGGAAGGATTTTTTGAAGCCGCCCACGCCCTGGCGGCTCAATACCGCATTCCTGGTCGCTTCCGAACCTGTGCCGGCGGTGGTCGGCACGGCAATGAACGGAGTGGCCGGACCAGCATAAGCGAGCTCGGGTCCCACCCCCTCCAGGTGATCCATGACCGAATTGCCGGGCTTGAGCAGGCCGGCTATCGCCTTGGCGGCATCCAGCGCGCTGCCGCCGCCGATTCCTATAACCACATCTAGGGGCTCCGCCTGCAAGGCGCGCACGGCTTCGTCCACCATCTCGGGCGAGGGCTCGCCCGGGATGGTCAGGTGGCGCCATGAAATGCCTTGTGCTTGCAGTCCGCTTGTCAGGTTTGTCCAGAACGGCGAATGCTTGAGCGAACCGGCGCCGGTTATGAGTAGCGCAGATGGGCCGTATCGGCGAGCGATTAA
Organism: Thiobacillus sp. 65-1059; assembly: GCA_001897675.1. Classification (GTDB taxonomy): domain Bacteria; phylum Pseudomonadota; class Gammaproteobacteria; order Burkholderiales; family Thiobacillaceae; genus Thiobacillus. The sequence goes on from MKUE01000019.1 coordinate 21,522, forward strand.
AGGTAGTCTGGCCAGTACTCCAGAGCCGAACTCGATGCGCGGCAAACGCGACAGGGTGAAATCAGCGATGTGCACAAGCGTTTCTCGATAAAACAGCGACGTCTGAATGGTAGCGGCTTTGGCGATGGGCTGTCTGCACAATAAAAGTGCGGATTTTCCGGTCATGCCATGCCTTGTCCGGTTTTTTGCTGAACTGCCCGAACGGGGCCGATCTTCCCAATCGTTTGAAAACATTGGGAATGTTGGGTTCTTGGTATGCTGGTTTGTTCGATGGGGTGTGTAAGTGTTGACGCGGTCGGGCGCGCTTTGCTATAGTTCCGCTTCTCGATTGACGCGGTTTCATTGCGACAGGCGCGGGGTGGAGCAGTCTGGCAGCTCGTCGGGCTCATAACCCGAAGGTCGTAGGTTCAAATCCTGCCCCCGCAACCATTTCGAAATAAGTGTTGACGTTTTATGTAAACCACGTAGAATGCGCACCTCTCGAAACGGCAACGCAACGAAAGCCAAGCAGTTAAGAGATTGATCTTTAACAATTTACAGCCGATAGGTGTGGGTGTTGTTGCGGTAGTTGGATCGACTTTGGTTGGTCTAACAACTAGCATAAATGCTCACACTTTGATGAAGTAATTCATTTGAGTTGAGCGACGAAGTATTAGTAGTAATTGCAGAGATTGAACTGAAGAGTTTGATCCTGGCTCAGATTGAACGCTGGCGGAATGCTTTACACATGCAAGTCGAACGG
>MKUE01000020.1 GCA_001897675.1 Thiobacillus sp. 65-1059
GGGTGAAGCGCTGCATTGAGATTTGCGCAGCGGCAGGCAACAAATACAAATAAGAGTAATGATGAAAATCAAGTTCGAAGCTAACCAGCAATACCAGCTCGACGCCATTCAGGCAGCCGTTGATATTTTCGATGGCCAATCCCTCGCTGCAGGTAATTTTGAAGTCCGCCTAGATGCCATGGGGAGCGAGTTGTTCTCAGAGTTGGGGACAGGCAACCGCTTAGAGCTCAGCTCTGAACAGTTACTCGCGAATCTGAACAAAATTCAGACCGCAAACGAAATCCCGCCGTCCGACAAACTGGAAAGCCTGCCCGGCGCAAACATACAGGAACGGGAATCTGACTTTTTTAACTTCTCCATTGAGATGGAAACCGGCACGGGCAAGACCTATGTTTACCTACGCACGTTCTACGAGCTGAATCAGCGCTACGGCTTCAAGAAATTCATCATCGTGGTCCCCAGCGTGGCCATCCGCGAAGGTGTAATTGCCTCGTTGCGTCTTACCGCTGAACACTTCAAGACGCTCTACGCCAATGAGCCGATGGATAGCTGGGTGTACGACTCCAAGCAGGTTTCTCGTTTGCGACAGTTTGCCGGCGCCAATGCGCTACAAGTGCTGGTAATGAACATCCAGGCCTTTGACAAAAAGGACATTGCCGTCATCCACAAGGAGAATGACCGGCTTTCCGGCCGCAAGCCTATTGAGTTCATTCAGGCGGCAAATCCCATTGTCATTATGGATGAGCCCCAGAACATGGAGACGGATACGGCCAAAGCCGCCATCGCCAGCCTGAATCCGCTCTGCACCTTGCGCTATTCGGCCACCCATCGTAATCCCTACAACCTGATTTACCGGCTGGACCCGGTGAAGGCCTACGACCTCAAGCTGGTCAAACGCATCGAGGTGGACTCGGTCATGGATGACCCTGAGTTCAACCAGCCCTATATCGAGGTTCAGTCCATCACCGCGACCACGACGAAAATCACCGCCAAACTGGTCATCGACGTGAATGGGCGGGATGGCCCTTCTCGCAAGACCATCCAGGTCAGCAGTGCTGGGGTGGATTTGTTCGACAAGTCGGGCGAACGAGAGCAATACCGCGATTACATCGTCGACGAAATCAATGCCGGGGACGGCAGCATCAGCTTTACCAATGGTCTTGTACTGTATGTAGGCCAGACTCACGGCGGGCGCACTCATGAAGTTATGCGGGTACAAATCCGTGAGGCGGTGAAGGAGCATTTTGAGAAGGAACTCCGCATTCATCGGACCCAGCCAGCTGGCCAGCGGCTAAAAGTGTTGTCCTTGTTCTTCATTGACCGGGTGGCCAACTATGCGTCCGAGAACGGAAAAATCCGCCACTGGTTTACTGAGGCTTACCGAGAGATTGCGGCACAGCCCAAATACAAAGAACTGAAACCGCTCGCCGTAGAGCAGGTTCATAACGGCTATTTCGCAGCCTACAAAGGCATACCCAAGGACACGCGCGGAGACACTCAAGCCGACGACGAGGCTTACGAGCTCATCATGCGTGACAAGGAACGCCTGCTGAACCTGGATGAGCCTCTCCGCTTCATCTTCAGCCATTCTGCCCTGCGCGAAGGCTGGGACAACCCTAACGTGTTCCAGATTTGCACGCTCAACGAGACCAGCTCGGAAATCAAAAAGCGCCAGGAAATCGGCCGTGGCCTGCGCCTACCGGTCATGGAAAACGGCGAGCGCTGCTTCGACCCGAGCATCAACCGGCTGACTGTCATCGCCAATGAGAGCTATGACGAGTTCGCCCGCAAACTCCAGACCGAAATCGAGGAGGAATGCGGCGTCAAATTTGAAGGCCGCATCAGCAACAAACGCGACCGCCGCACCGCCAAGCTGGTGGAGGGCTGGCGCCTCAACGAGAACTTCAAGGAACTCTGGAACCGCATCAAGCACCACACACGCTACTCGGTACAGTACAAAACCACCGACTTGATTACCCGTGCCGCCGAACGTCTGGCCGGAATGGACAAGATTGAGGCGGCCAAAATCCAGGTTCGGAAGGTCGGCATCGAGATTACCAATGGTGGACTGTCCACCCGTTTACTGGCCACCAATAGTGCCCATGTGGACTATGAGGACCGCAAAATTCCAGACCTTCTGGGATACCTCCAGAACAAAACCGAGTTGACCCGCTCAACGCTGGCGCAGATTCTCATCCAGTCTGGCCGCCTCGGGGAGGTCCAAGAAAATCCCCAGATGTTCCTCGACCAAGCCCTCTCCGCTATTCAGAGGGAGCTACATGAATTGATGATTAAAGGCATCAAATACGAACGCATCAACGGCTCGGAATACGAGATGCTTCTCTTCGAAGAGAAGGAACTCAGCGGCTACCTGAGCAATATGCTGGAGGTGGACAAGTCCATCTATGACGTAGTGCTTTGGGAATCTGACGTGGAGCGAGAGTTTGCGGAGGCGATGAGCTCCCGCGAGGACATCAGGCTTTTCGTGAAGCTTCCCGCCTGGTTCAAGATTGAAACCCCCATCGGCACTTACAACCCTGATTGGGCCATCGTCAAAGAAAACGATGAGAAGGTTTATCTGGTCCGGGAGACCAAGTCCACCAAGGAGGAGCTCAAGCTACGTGGTTCGGAATGGGCCAAGATTCAGTGTGGCAAGGCTCACTTCGATGCCTTGGGGGTGGATTTTGCGCATGTGACCAAGGCAACCGAAGTTTAATTATTAACAGGCAAAGCGCCCTTGGCATTTTTCTTTCAGCGTCATGCGACTGACGTGATTCGACGTACTTAGCACCTGATTCGAATTCTTACCAACCTTCAACTGAGGAAGTGTCGTGAAGATTCAGCGCAAGACACGTGGCATAGCTAAAAACCTTCGCCACCTTAAGGCAGGTGAGCCATATTTCCTCGGGGTTGTTCTTGAAGATAAACATTCTCCAGTTCTTGAGGCATTGAAGCTCAGCGTGCCTCCTACCCCCGGTGAAAGGATTCTGCCGGGAAACTTTGGTCCTGCATGTAGGCGCAACGCCTACGGCCATGAAATTATCCATGACGACCAACCGAAGGAGACTGCCTTCCGGCTAGCGGAATGGCGTTGGAAAGAATTCCGTGGACGTTACGATTTTGAAGAGAAATCAAAAATCGTTGATGTTCCCTACCTTCGTTACCCACGCACTGCCATCGCCCCATATGCCGCGGAGTTGGAAATCAAGCAGTCAACAGACGGCCAATTGCTGGTTGTCGCCGGCCCATTCAGGAACGAAGAGGATAGTCACGAGCTCGGAACAAACTCTGCTAACGTTTTTGTGGAGTTGTTTGGTGGATGCTTAGTTTTGAATGACAAACTCTCCATGTGGAATAAGACTCCCCTTAGGCAACTAAACTGGGAGCTTTTGCCGCCAGGCCAGAATCCTTGGGAATCCGCGCAGAAAGGTCTTCAAAAAATTATTGAGCGTTCACCTCTTGGAAACCAGCCTGTTATTCAAGCTCGCTTTTCTGCAGTAGGGACACATGAACCTGAATACGTTGCTATTGGCCAAGGTGGCTTTACAGACTATGTCGTATTTGGCTTTCCATCCAAGGGCTTCTGCATCCTTGAGAGCAATTCAACCAATAATGCCACCTATGTCCTGAATGACAGTTCATGGGAAGCAGTATCGCGATTATCGAAGGCTGAAATCCTTAATAGCAAAGCACACAAAGCACGTCTCATTCATCGTTCAAATTGGTTTAAATCCCTTAACGAACTTATTCATCAGAAGCCCGGAAAAAAATAAAGGCGTGCAATGAACAGCTCGGGCGCATAGAAGTCATGCCCGCTTGCCACAATAGCTACCCGCATCACGCTGGGATGGGTCCCACGGCTGGCATCCGGGCTAGCTATCAACTGAAATCCTGGACGGGAGGCGGCGTGGCTCGCATTCGTGTGGCGACCCTGGACTTGAGCGACCTCAAGTCAGTCCCAGGGCAATTGAGCTCGATTCTGCAATTTGAATCGTCTGCGGCAGCCGTCGCCTAGTACATAGAACACTCTGGCAACGCGTCGACGTTGCGCCCCAAGCGCTCGCTGTATGCCGCTAACGGTAGAGAGATGCTGCTCCCCGGGTAAGAGCTCCCCTTTTCTCAGCCTGTGGATAACCTGACTCAAGTGTGGTTATACTTGCTTCAGAGTTTTTAAAACCCGCTCACGCGGATTGGTCGTCTCGTGGGTGAAGTGGCGTAGCTGCCAAGAAAGGAGCTTTGACCGATGAGCACATCCAATTTGGGTGGCGCCAGTATCTCTGCGCGCGCACGCACCCCCTCCGTCAATCTGTCTCGCCTTTGTGAATTACTCACCCAGGCACTCAAACCCGAAGGCACCGAGCCTGGTGGGTTAGTCCGATATCAGGACGGACGCTTACACTTCAACCTCATCGACGCCCTGCGCCGCCTGTATAAGCTGCCTGAGTTCAAGAGTGACTTGGCAGCCGGTGCGGACGTGGGGTTCTTTCGCGACCTGGAGCTGCCGCCTCGCGGTACCTCGGCAAAGGTAGGCGGCCGGCTCCTTCCTGGAACTGAGGCTAAAACCACCGCAGCACTCGTCAAGCTCCAGGAGATGATTGCCCGTGAGCTTGATGCCGTCTTACCTGAATCTGAACTTCCCAACTTGTTGACCTCTTCTGCGGGACAGGCACTACAAACCCTCGCCGACCGTCTTCAAGTCAAGCTTCCCCAGGCGCCCGCGACGGCGTCGATGGTCCCCATCGGCTTCGCCGCTGCAGACCGCACGGCGGCGGAGCATGAGCATGACGTCGCACGCGTATTGTCGGCGGTTGAAACCGTTGAAGGCCGCGACTGGCTCGACCGCTTGACGGACGGCATCAAGAATCGACTCAGGAAGGATGACTTCGACGATGATGAGATAGAGCCCATCATCAGCAGTCTCCGCGCCCAACGGGAGCAGCCTGGCAGTCAGATTCGCCGTTTCCTGGACTTCCTCGACGACGAAGCACTGTCGCGCGTCCGGCTCCAGGTGACATTCAAGTTGATGGAGGCCGTCGCACAGCACTCCAACAAGCCCGGGCTGGATGCCTACGTCAGCCGCGTGCTTGAAGCATTCAAGGCCTACGCTAGCTCGTCCGGCAAGGCGATGCCCCTGGAAGTCAGCACCGTCTATGGCCAACGCAGCAATATCGACCTCGCAGACCAGATACGCAAAGCAACCTTCTTTACTTGCCTGCCTGTATGGGCCGAGTGGTCGGTTCAACTGTTTGAAGCGCGCGTCGACCCCGAAAACGGATTCGCGACAAAGCGGGAGGTGTCATATCGGTTCCGGGTAAACGGTAACAACCCTGAGACGGGAAAATCCGCATTCGCCACTAGGCTGGACCGAATTGAGGAGTGGCTTCTGGAAAGCCCCGGGCCCGATGTCGCTGCCGGCCAATCGATTGCCAGGCTGGTTTTTTTGCGGCTGGTCATTCCCGACTCGATGGAGGCGCCGACTGTCGAGCCTATCGACACCTTGGCCAAGCAAATTGCCGCCGAGCTGAAAGACAACCCGGTTGCCGCGATACGCAAGCTCATCGCCGAGCTGAGGGCGCGGGAATCAGTTATGACCGGCCTCTCGAAAGCGCTGATTCGCGTCCTGCAGAGCAAGTCCACAAAACTCGTGGATGCCGCGAACCGCGTGGCTGACAAGTTTTTCGTGGCGGTTCACCAGAGCGTCATTGACTGGGCCGCCTTGCGGGCGATGTCGTCGAAGAGCACGGAGATATTGGTCAGGAACGACTCCGGCAACGACAACATTGCGTGGTTCCAGCATCTGACCATTACGGAGACGCCGAGCGAAGTGCGCGCGCTGGCCTCATATAAAGTGGAAACGCATTTGATGGAGCGCTCCCTCACCCCTACAGGTGAGCGCCATGAAGTCCGGATGGTGCGCAATCTGGAGCAGCCCGTGCTGCCGGTTCGCTTCACCCCCCTGATTCAGCCCAAGGGCGAACCCCGGCGACCCGCGGATGCTATGGCCCTGAGTTTTGATGCGGGCTGCGGCGTCGACATCGAATACGACGTCCGCTCCTTAACGTTGAAGGGGGGCGTGTCGGGTGACGAAAAGGCCTCGGCTGAGCAGCTTCGCACAGCCGGCTGCGCTGCCTTTGCGCTGCTCACCTACCTTGCCCTTTGGACATTCATACGCCGAAGTCGAGCCATTGCCGGCCTGGAAAATCTGGCGATGTATTTGATTCGGCTGCAGCCTGGAGGCAAGGAATCCGACCCGACTAACGGCAATGCGGCCGTTTATGCAGCGTGCCAGGCGATTGAGCGTGCGCTGAGCCGTGAACTGCTCGTCAAAATGCAGGGCTTCCACACCCAGGGAAATGCCAGTACGGTCCAGTTCAGGAAACGCAATTCCTTGCTGGCGATGCAAGGCAGCTTCCCCATGATGACACAGGTGGGCGGCAGCCTCGACAAGGTTGCCGTGCTGTCCTATGTCACACGTCCATGCGACGTGCATCCGCAACACCCGGATGCTGATGGATTCCTGTTTATCTCGCGGACCTTCTGCGCCGACCGTGTTGGAGATGCCATGACGCTCCGCGCAGAGCACATGCAATCCCGGTTGGTCGACAACCGAAAGTCCTTCCGTGAGCCAGAGCTCATTCTGGAAGAGATAGCCCGCCTGCGCTCTTTGGGCTATCAGCACATCGTTTTGTTGTCTCACCACTATGGCAACAGGCACATTGGCCGTGCGGCTGAAAGACACTCCCCCCACGGCACGCATGAGTTCCTCGAAGCTGCCTCGGCCAGGTTTCCCGACGTCTATCTATACCCGCTGCGTCGGGACGTGTTCCCCGCGACACGCCTGCATACCCGGAGTGCCTCCGAGAGCGCGTTTGAGGTTGTGACATTTGCCGACCACCAGCGGATGTATGAACAGGCCGAACGCGAACTGATACGGGGGCTTCAGCCGATATACACCTTTGCCACCTTGGCCGTCATTTCGGAAGATGGCCGGCCGCAGTCCGGCTTCTGTACTTACTTCTTCGATATTGAGCAGCGGCTGTCCGACCTTGAATGGAGCGAAACTGTCCGCCAAAACATGCTCGGTACGACACCCCAGGGCAAGGCTGTCCGTGAATCCATCCTGGGGGTGTTGCGTGGCATTCACTACCTGGAAAGCGAACGCGCTGCCTCTAAATCCCAAGTGCTGCCGGTGCTCGACCCGTTTGGGTGGGCCATGCCCGGGACTGCCGCGGCCGCTGGGGAGCTGGAAGTGATGCAGCGTCGGGGCAAGGGTTCGGTGCTTCTGTCTTTCCCCGCTCTGCTGGCTCACGTGACCAAGGTCCTGCATAAGAACAAGGAAGCCTGATGGACGAGCTGACATTCCAGCAGCAGGCCGTGATTTGGGGCCAGGCCTACGAAATCTTTGTGAAGCGCGGCGTACTTGGGTGTCTTGCCGATTACGAGCTCATCCAGCTGGACGACCCTCATCTGCGGCCATGGCGCGACACCAAGGTCAGCCATGTTCAACGTGCCCTGGTTCGCGAACTGGACATCATCGACGAAACGGTCAAGGAGCAGACCCACTCTGCATTGCAGCATATGTCGGCGGTCGCCTACGGGCTGGGCTATACGGCAATGCGCGAGTACCTGAAGCGCTTGACCCAGCCTCTAGAAAACAAGGCGCTATCCGTTCGCGCGCTCTGGTGTCCTTTAACCCTTCCGGGCCCCGCTGATTATGAGGCTGAGCGCGACAAGGCCTGCTCCGAACTCCACAATCTGCTGGGCCTTGGCGGAAAGGTCGACCCAGGGCTCGCCGACAAGGGCATGCCGGCGCGAGCGGATTTCCTGTTGTGGTTGTCGGGCAACCACAAGGAAGACCACCTGCTGGTCCAGGAATATTCCTACGACATGCCTTCCAGCGTGGGGGATTTCCGCGAGGAAGACGCCCATCTCGACGAGTTGATGCGGCACCGCCGTTTGGTGGATTCGCGCAGCGTATTTGCCCGTGTGTCTGCCGAAATCCAGGAGGAGACCTTTGAGCTTTCCGAGGACATTAAGTCCCATCTCGGCGCGCTGACGTCTGACAACAAGCCTTTTTATAAGCTCTGCCAGGCTTCCGGGTATACGGAATCGACCGTTCGGCTCCTCGAAACCCATCGCTTGCTGACGAAGCCATGTGTGGTGAGGGCGCTGGCCATCACACCCAATGGCCTTGAAAGCCTCGCTGCCCGCTACGTGCCCGGTGCCACGAAGGACCCGCGCTTCGCCTTGATGCAGCAAATGGGAACCGCCTATCGGCGGGCAGTAAAGGTGTCCGATGGAGATGAGGCGGAATTGGCCAATAAGATTGAGGAGGTCTTCCAGCAAATTCTGACCAGGCTTCCCAAGGCCCTGCGCGCCGGCCTGAAGGGATTACGCGAGATGCCCAAGCCCGGCGAGGACTATCACCTGGAGTTTGAGGAAAGCGTACCCGGGTTTGCCAACCCGATGCAGCAATACGCCAAGGACCAGGCAGTTGCGCTTGTCGAGGATGACCCAGAGCTGGACGAATATCTGGGAAGCCCCGCCAAGGAGGCGATTGGCCAGGCACTGGACGAATTACGCCCTGGGAGCGCTACCATTGCGCTGCGAGACCTTCATGCCGCAGCGATTGTGGCCGGCATGAATGCCGCCGAACCGGGCAAGCTCAACGTCCTTGCCCTGGAAGGCAATCCCGGCATCGGCAAAACCACTGCTGTGACGCGCTATCTGGCGAAGCAGCAGTCCGGCTACCTATTCCTGTATGTCAGCCCACGGGTCGTCATCAATCGCGACGTTACGGAGAAGCTGGCACGCAAAAACGGCGAGCCATCCGGCATCCTGACGGTCACCACTAACGCACAAATCATCTCGGCTGCCGAGCGATACCACCGTGCGTTGGTTGAAGAAGGCAAGGCCGAGAAACGGCATATCGACGGCGCCGTTATCGCCGACGGGGTGCAAGACCTGGTGCGCCCGCAGCGCAGCAGCGTATTAGTCCTGTCGCCTGAGGATGAGCACGAAATCGAGAAGCGGCATGCCGGCTCCCGCCTCGCCAAGACCACGCTTTCTGAAAACGAAGACATGGTTGAGGAGCGTTCTCTGCTGGGCGTCCTGTCGGCGATGTCTTCGACGACCCGTGAGCTCCTGACTTTGAATCCAGGCGTAAACCGGGCTGTATTGACCGCCGCGCTCCAGGGATTCCGCGAAAAAGGTAATGGGCGGAACACCATTGAATCGCTGTCCCAGCTGTTTCGCGAAACCCGTGAAGGCCGCGCCAAGACGGAGGAGCGCCGGCAGTTTGCCGAACGGATGCCAACGGTTGTCGTCATGGTGGATGAGCTCGCCGGCGATGGCGCCGGCGCACCTTTTGTCCACGCCGTGGCGCAATGGCTGAAAAAGGAGTTCATCGAGCCATTCGGCGACGACGACTCCCCATTCACCGTGATTCTGGTGATGTCCGACGCCTCACTCGGCAACGAGGTGGTGCTGAATCGCTACCTCAATGCGGGGAACAACACGCCCGACAAGGTGCTGGTGTCGAAGTCACACGGGTCAAAGCCTTTCTCCCTGGCCGTTACGCGCGTTCCGTTGGTGGGAGCCGGCAAGCCAAAAGTGCTTCACGTCATGACCAACAGCTATCCTGCCAGTGCGCTGAACATACGCTATCGGGTGAATCTGTCGTCCGTGCGCGTCGCTGAAAAGCAGCCCGGCCTGATGGAAACAGCCCGCCAAGCCGTGCGACGCGTCGCCGACGAAACCCTGCTGAACAACGCGGCAGCCGAAATCCGCAAAGCGGTCGCTGCAGGTGCAAACCAGGTCATTTACTTTGCCCAAGACAAGCTCTTTCTACGAGACCTGCGGGAAATACTAAAAGACGAGTCGGACCTTGGCTTGAACCGCGATAACGTTCGAATACTGGACTCGTCTGTTCCGGGGTCAACGCGAAAGAAGCTGATTGAGGAAGAAACGCGCGACACCATCAAGGTGTTTCTGATGACCTCGTCGGGTGCGCGAGGGGTGTCCTTCCCGAAAACGGACTGGATTATCGCGTCCGTGCCACGATTCAACATTGAATCAGCACTGATGGAAATCGCCCAGCTCATTTACCGTGGCCGCGGGATGTATCGCAATGAACACGGCAAGGAAGTTTCAGGCGACAACGTTCCGCGCCAACTGGTCATGCTGGTCGACGATTTCCTGATTCATGAAGAGGCCTTGGACAAGCGCCAGTGGCTGCGCCAATCCCTCGACTTGATGACACTGCTGGTCATGCTGCGGGCAACCATCTTTACCCGCATCACGGGTGATGCCGGGTTGCGGCAGAGCCTAGCCTTGGTTCCGGTGGGGGCTGTCGGTCTGGATGAACTGCTCAGCCTGATGTCCCAGTACGTTACCCAGTTCCTCGCTGAAGCCGACACGTTCATCAGAGGCCATAGCAACGCCGAGTTGTCCGGTCTTGTAGCCACGGCCAGGACGAATTGTTACGAGCTGTTCAGTCGATTCCGGCTTCAAGGTTTGGCCAAGAAAAACTCAGATGGCTCCACCTTCGTGAAGCCCGAGGAAGCCCGGGAGTTTTTTGACCTGGCGTCCAGTGCCCTGGTGCCCCTCCTGTCCGAAAAGGAAGGCCGGCCGTCGATGCCGTCCAACATCTATTTCGCCGGGCCGATGGTTCTGGAGAGCTGGGCAGATTTCGACAAGCAGGAGGTGTTCTCGTTTGAGGGGCATCGAACCAGCGTGGACCAAATGTCACGTGAGCTGTATATGCAACTCAAGGACATCGACCAGAACACAGCGCTGCCAAGCAGTCTGAGAATTCCTGCTGCAAACTTGCAGCGATTGCTGGCCCGTGACAAACCCGGGGCTGCAAACGAGTTCAGCACTTTGAAGTCGCTGAAATCGCCCAACACCTGGATAGCGCTGCCGACCGCCTATGCCCAGTTTGTTCGTCCAGTGCGTATGCATGATGACAAACCCAAGGGATTGCAGGAACCCGAGATGTGGCGAGAGGCCTTAGGGCGGGCTCTGTCGGCATCCAATGCCGTCATGCCGGCCATACCTCGTTACGATGGGATGCCCTGGGTTGCAGGAGTTGGACAGACGAATCCTTTGAAGTTCGATGTGGTTTTTGATGACAGGTACTTCATGGCGTCGAATGAGCTCAACCTGCTCAACGCCCTGTTGCTTGTTGAAGCATAGCCGCTAAGGACTACTCCAGAAATAATTCCTCAGCCCTCAGTTCAGTGCGCTTCGTTGTCGGGTTGAACCATAAATTCCCGCCAAGAAACGTTCGGAAGAGGCTGTCCGCCCGCCCCACGCCTGCAGCCTCTCCGAACCAATCATCCGAATTGTTAAAGAGCACCCTGAATCAGGACTGGTCGAGCGAGTTCAGTTCGACAATCAACTTGAGCTGTTCATAGATTTCTGGGTTTTGCTGTGTGACGTAGCGCTTCACAGCGTCGTTCTCCAGCAGCTTCGCCAGATACCCCTGGGCCAGGACCAGATTCAGCACATCCTCCGCGTAGTTCTCTTCGATGAGCTTGTACTGCCCTTGGAGACTGGCCATCTCCCGCTCCATACGGGCCATTTGCTCAGCTGTCACCCCTTTCATCGAGGCTGGTTTTGTACCGGCCAACAGCATCTCGACAGGTGTAGCCGCCAGCAGCGCTTCAGCGTAGTTCATGGTCAGGCTGTTCGCTGACAGCATGAGCTCGATGCATTCGACCTGGCGGGTGGGTTTCATTTTCCGAAGCACGCGCGCAATCTCGACCGAGAACTGTCTGTCCTTGAGAAGCTTCACTGCTTCCGGGCAGATGCCCTCCAGCAAGTTGAGCTTTTTCAGGACATGGCTGACGTCCACGTTCAGTGCGCGTGCGAGATGCTCCATCGAAACCCCTTTGTTGACGGCCTCTTGAAGCATGCGGGTTTCCTGAAGGGTGGATAGCCGGTTGATTTTGCTGTTGTACGTGTACGCCTCATCGTCGTTCGCCAGCAGGCAGGGGGCCTGCTCAAAGCCCAGTTCCTGCATCGCCATCAGCCGTACATGCCCATCTAGCAACAAGTATTGGCCAGTATCCGAGTCCGAGATAGCTACCGACAAAGGTTCAATGACGCCGACGTCCTCGATGGAACAGCGGATTTGGGTGTATTTGACCGAGCCGGGGACAGACGCCGGCAATATGCGCGACGGCAGGATATTGGCCAACGGCACCGTCATCACCTTTGGTGAAAAGGCCAAGGGAACCTGGTTCATCGCGCCACCTTCTCCGGCCAGACGCGGTCAGCGAGGTACTTCGGCATCACATCTAGCCGTTCCGCGCGCAACAGGTTCACAAAATTCTCATCGACCAGAAGCTGGCGCAGGGCGCGGGCAACGAATAGCAGCCGCTGCTGGGTCAGGTCGGACTTTTTGAGCGTCAGCTTCTTCCGCTCCACCTCACGTTCGTACACCCTGACCAGACTCGACTTTGTGACATCGACCGATTTACGCCGCGCCCGGCGGCTGATGGAGGCCCCGAGCGTACGTCGCCGTTCGATGATGCGGCGCGTGAGCTGCAGCTTCTTGCCACGCAGCGTCCCGGCTTCGTAGGCGTCCTGCATGGCGGATTGAAGCTCGCGGTCGTTGTCACCGGCCGCGACAATGTCCAAGGCAGTGTTAAGGGGAACCGTGCCTTTCTCCACAGCAACGAGCAGACGCTCTTCCCCTTGCTTGAGCAGACTCAAGATACCGGACACATAAGTCGACGTCAGGCCGGTCTTGGTGCTGATTTCGGATGGGCTATAGCCCTTGTCGAACAGCTGCCGAATGCTGGAGAGAATTTCCAACGGGCGATACTGGCGACGAGCGATGTTTTCTACGAGGCTCATGATGAACGCTTCCTCATCACTCACCTCGACCACCAAGGCCGGGATGTTTTCCTCGCCCAAGGTGCGCAAGGCATTCAGGCGGCCTTCGCCGCATACCAAGAGATAGTATTCCTCGCCATCTGCTTGGCGCGGCGTGACGATAACTGGCTTCTTGAGCCCAACGGTTTTGATGTTCTCGACGATGCCGTCATAGACTCGCTGATTGCGCTCCCGCGGGTTGAGCACCCTGATGTGGGCGACGGGCAGAATTTTGAGCGTGCTGTTGCGATGTGCAGGCTTCATGCGGCCCGCCTAATGCGGAAGCGCTCCGCCATCCCGTAGAGGTAATCCAGCGTGTCGCAGCGGTAGCTATCCAACTCAAAAGCATTATTTTCCGCGAGACAGATACGCGTCTGGCCAAAATCCAATCGGGGCAGTAGGTAATAATCCAGGGCAGCCTGGTTGCCATAGTCGAGGCGAACGGCGACGGTGATGTCTGGACACAAGCTAGTATCGAAGCGCACTTTCCAGCGACGACTCCCTGCCGGCGTGGCATGGCAGCGCGCTAGAACAAGCGAAACGCTGAATTCCCCGTTTACGCCCAATAGGTCAGTAGCAGGGTCCCGCACCACCTCCCCGCCAATCTCGGCAATCTTGGCCTCGGTCTCAGCAATGACGGCGGGATGGAGGCGCCGCAGAACCTGGTTCACCTCCAGGTAGCGGTAATCCCGGTCGGGGGTGAAGCCGACCATCTGGTAGGCCCGGATGAGGCCGCCGAAACGGTGGGCGTAGATGCCGGAACATGGCATGCCATCGGTCTCATTAATCACGAGGCCAGACAGATAGCCACGCGTCTTGTAGAGATTGCGCAAGCGGTCGAGCAATTCATCGTCCGAGTAGCGCCGTGAACGCGCCCGAAAAATCCCCTGTGCGGTGTAGTAAATCTCCGGCGAGACAATGGCCTCAAACGCCTGTTCCTTCTTAATCCACATATCCGGGGGGTTGGCCACGCGGGCTTTCTTGAGCTTGAACGAAATCCGGTTATATACGTTGTTGCCGATGTATTTCTCGTTCGTGAGCACTTCGTTGACTGTGGCACGTGTCCACTCGCGGCCGAGGTCAGTGCGAATGCCCTGGGTATTAAGACGCGCAGCAATCTGAGACTCTGTCAGCCCATCTTCAACAAACCAGCGGTACATCTGATTAACGACGGCCACTTCCTCATCCGGTCCTGGCGTGAGGATGACCCGGTCGGTTTGCAGACTCTTGTGCTCACCGCGGGACAACTCGGTCTTGACCGAGCCTTGCTGGTCGATGAGGACGCGCCGCAAGCCGTAGCCAGCAGGCCCGCCCTGGCGATATCCCAACTCGATAAGGCGGCATTGGCCGGCAAAGACCTTTGCGGAGAGCTCTCGGCTGTACTCGCCGGCCATCGCGCGCTTCACACCTTTGACGATTGTTGAGACCGGTGAGCCGTCGTTCTCGAACTGCTCAGCACAGTAGGCCACCTGAATGCCAGCGCGGTGGCAGAGGTACTCGTAATACGCACTCTCGTCCGCGTTCTGGAATCGCCCCCAGCGGCTGACGTCGTAGACGAGGATGATTTTGAAATCCGTCTGCCCGGATTCAACGTCTTGTATAAGCTTCTGCAGACCACTACGACCTCCGATATTCAGCCCGCTCTTGCCTTCGTCGGTGTACGTTCGAACGATTTGGATGCCGCGCCGGGCGGCGTACTCGCGGATTTTGTCGGCTTGGTTCTGGGTCGAGTATTGCTGGTGTTCCGTGGACATGCGGACATACTCCGCCGCGCAAAGTTCGGAGACCTGCACTGACCCTGTGGTTTGCTCTTCCTGTTCCATGCTGAAACGTCCTTTGGAAGGTCACACGATTCCTCGGTGACAGATATCCACCTGAACGTCTTCTTCCCATCCTGGAAGGACAGGAATTGGATAAGGCGACACCCTGCACTAACCGAGCCCGAGGGTCTGGGACGTTACCAACAATTGAGACTTGGGAACATTAGGGCCTCACTTTGCAATCATCGCCTCAAAACCCGGTAGGACCAGACAGGACGGTGATTTCGACAATCCACACAGCTTCATTTGCAATCAGGTGCGCTGTCACGGGTGTCAGGTGGTAAAGCCCGCCGGCAAAGGGATTCGAGGGCCACACGTCATCCTTTGCAATTACCGGATTTTTTCGGTCTTTATTGCGTCGTGTTTGTTGAATGCGATTGCGTTCCGCGTATTCGGGGTGACTGGCTCTGTAGTTCTTCCAGTAGTCTGGGTTCTTGGCCACCCAGTCCCGATAGTACTGAGCATCATTAGCGCGACGGTCAGGATTGTTTGCGCGCGTCTCGGCCTGTTTGCGTCGGCGTCGCTCTCGCTGGCACTTTGGATTGGAACAGAACAGCTGATTGCGGATTTGGGGCCTGGGCACAAACAGCATGCCACAGGCCGCACAGGGCCTTCTTGATGACATTGTTCACTCTGTCTGGTTGGGCAAATACGTGGGCAGAAACAACTTTAGGCTAGAGTAAAAGTCTGCTAATCGTTGACCAGCTGATTGAGAGCGATAAGATAGCCTTGCCAACCGGCTGCCACAGTTACGTGGAGTCCCCGTCAAAACCATTGATATGGCAAATAGCCTGGCAGCCCGGAATGAGGTGCTGCAGGCGACAGCTGCGCATCTCGAGTTTCTCGACTCAAGGCGTATGTCGGTCAGCAAGTTTTCGAAAGCAGTTGAAAGCGAACGAAAACGCCTCGATGACGCACCGGCGGTTTTCGTTTCCCTAGCAGCCGCTTCAATTTAAGGAACGCTTTCTAGCACCGGCTTCATTAATGGACGACCAAACCCAATCTCACCTCGAATCGACTAAAGCCGAGGTGCTTCGCCGAGTTGGCCGAAACCTTCTGCTTTTCCAGCAGATAGAGGCGTTATTGAAATTCCTGCTGGCAAACCATGCTGGTGATGGCACCTTAGAAAATTTCCAATCAAGGCACAAAAAGCGAGCGGAGTTAGTCAACAAGCAGATGCTTGGCAATCTGGTGGACAAATACGGGACTGATGTATTGCAGGACGCTGGTGTGGAGACGCTAGATGAAGAAAATCCAGACGTTCCTTGGATGTCTTTTTCATTCCGTGTCTCCGGAAACGCCGAGTTCGTGGAGTCCATGCGCAGTGACCTTAAGCTCATGACAGATGAGCGCAACGAACTGGTGCACCATTTCCTCCCACGTTGGCAACCTGAGTCTGCCGATAAGCTAGGAGAGGCTCTACTCTACTTGGACGCTCAGCGAGAGAAGGTGTTGCCGATGCATAAGCATCTACGTGATACCGCCAATCGCATGCAATCGACTCGGCAATTGCTGCACAACTTCATTTCGAGCGAGGAATACCAGCGGCAGGACGAACTGATGTGGTTACAAGCCAGCCCACTTGTCGAATTATTTCGTGAAGTAACCAGCCGAATTCATCGGACGGACGGGTGGACTTATCTATCGCATGCAGGGAAGTTGGCAAACCAGAACTTGCCGGACGACATACGGAACCTCAAGGAGCGCTATGGATTCAACACGCTCAAGAAACTGCTCATCGCCTGCGAAATCTTTGATGTTTACGACGAGCCGCTAACCAACGGCGCCTTTCGCACCCTGTATCGGGTTCGCCCACCAGAGCCGCAGCAGCCCTAACCATTCGGTTGGAGCAAGGCCAAACGTGCCCAAGTCAAATAATTAATAGTGAGATATCTGCAATGGAATGGACCAAGCTGATAAACGCAAAGCGCATAGGACGTCTGGAAAAGCCTGAGGACACGATTGGCGGTCCACGTTCACCTTTCCAGCGAGACTATGACCGCATTCTGTTTTCTTCGGCCTTCCGGCGCCTTCAGGATAAAACTCAAGTCTTCCCTCTGGCGAAGAGCGATTACGTTCGCACCCGTTTGACCCACAGCTTGGAGGTTTCCTCAGTTGGCCGCTCACTTGGGGTAATGGTGGGCGATGAAATCATCAAACGTCACCCTGAATTGGAAAAGCGAGGAATTACAGCCGGTGATTTTGGCATCATCGTGGCTACTGCGTGCTTGGCGCACGATATTGGTAACCCGCCTTTTGGTCACGCAGGCGAATCAGCAATACAGGATTGGTTTTGTCGGTCTGAAAAGGGCCAGAGCTATCTCGGTGATAAAGCGCTAAGCAAACAGACGAGGGCCGACTTCGAAAAATTCGAGGGCAATGCCCAAGGGTTCCGGGTCCTGACTCGGCTGCAATTTTCCAGCCAAGACGGTGGCATGCAGTTAACCTGTGCGGTGCTTGGTGCCTATACAAAATACCCTCGGGCGTCAGATGTTGATAAGGCTAAGGCCGGGGGTATCAGTGGGAAGAAGTTCGGTTTTGTCCAACAGGACCAGCCGCGCTTTGAGGAGCTCGCAAATGAGTTGGGGTTGATACGCAAGGGGACATTGCAGGCTTGGCATCGCCATCCGTTGGCCTTCTTGGTTGAGGCGGCAGATGATATCTGCTACCGCATCATGGATGTAGAAGACGGATTCAGGTCAGGGCACTTAGCTTACTCTGAGGTTAAGCCCCTATTCGAGGCTGTCCTTGACGGTTCATCACTGGCCCGGCTGGAGACCATGACCTCAGATAAACAGCGGGTGGAATTTCTGCGCGCCAAGGCCATTGGTATCGCAATTGAACAGGTTGTCGCGGTCTTTCTGGACAAGGAAAAGGAGTTGCTGTCTGGGGAATACGATTCTGAACTGCTGGAACACATTCCCCTGGCAGCCGGGTTCAAGGCATTCAAAACGCTTGCTCAAAAAAAGGTCTATGGCGTCAGGCCTGTCATTGAGATTGAGGCCTGTGGCTTCAGGGTTATTGGCGGCCTGCTTGAATCATTTTTGGATGCCGTTCATGACGCAGCCTCCAATGGCGACAAAATGTCCCCGCGAAGCCAAACTATTACTGGCCTGATGCCAGAAGGCTGCTGGAACCACGGGATGGATTATCGGGAAAGGCTACATGCTGTTACAGACAGCGTGTCCGGCATGACCGACTCTTACGCACTCACAATGTACCAACGGCTCTACGGAATAAGTCTTCCTTAGAAGCTGCGATGCCTGTCTGACCCTAGCCATAGCCATCGCCCAACAGGACAGCGTAAAAGAAAACCCCGCTTTCGCGGGGTTAGTTTTGAATGGTGTGGTGCCCGGAGCCGGAATCGAACCGGCATGACCTCACGGCCGGCAGATTTTGAATCTACTGCGTCTACCTATTTCGCCATCCGGGCAGAGGCCGGCATTCTACCAATTTTTGTCGATGATATGTTTCTGGCCTATGGCTGCCAATTCAGCCATGGTGTCCATCAGTTTCTTGCGTTCTGGGTCAGACATGGCCTCGATGTATTCGACCGTTTCCCGGACATTCTGAGAAATTTTGCTCTTTTCGGTAGTGCCGTCGCATTCGGTAGGAATCAGGTGTTCAGTTTCCATAGATTTCTCCTTACTTAACTATGCTGAGCGGGAGCCCGCGTACTTTCCTGGCCCTCTTGCCTACGCTTGCAAGAGCCTGTTCTGCTGCATCAGCGTTGCCGTGCTTGAGCGAGATAATCGCATCCAGCACCGCTTGCTGCACTGCGCCGTCAGTAACGTTCCCTTTCTCTAGGGCCTCCAATTTTTCACGCAGGCCAGCCATGTGGTCCTCCACTCGTTCGCGAAGAGCGCTCGAACGCAGATGCTTGTATGGCTTCAGGCTGTTCGTATCTACGTCGCCAACAAGGGCTGCAATCACACTGTCTGAAAAATCCGTCGTCTCAAAAAGGCGGCTGATTTTTTCGTGTCGCATGGAGTGCGGAACCGCCTCGCTCGGAAGGCCTACAGCATCCCTGATTACTGCCCAGGCTTTGTCGTAGTACAGTGGCTGGAATGAGCCATCCTTCGTAGAAATTGACCAGAACAAGTAAGGGCTACCGGCCAGCGCTGCACGCTCAGCCTGACGCTTCACTCGCTCAAGCATGTCCCCTACCAAAATAATCACGCGGGGCCTGCGATTTTTGTGCGATTGCCTAGGCAGATGAACCTCGCCGCGCTCCAGATTTAGCCATGCCACTTTGATTTTCGCAGACTCCCCGGGACGCGTTCCAGTTGCAAATCCGAAGCGCAGCCAAACTGGGAATGACTCATTAGCGCGCTCGCTACGTTCCTCTGCTAGCCGGTACATCTCGAGTTCCTGGCGCATTGTGATTCGCACCTCTCGGCCATGGCATTTAGGCATCTCCAGGTCACGCGCAGAGTACGCAACATTAGCCTGGATATAACCACGTTTCTTGGCCCACGAAAGCATTGCACTTAGAGTGCTTTTTTCAATGCGAATTGAGTCTCCGCTAAGTTTTTTGCCGTGTTGGTTTTTTTCCCTACGCCTTGTGTCCACGTAGTGCTGGATGTCCATAACTGTGAGCGCATGCAGGGCATAGTCACCAAGGATTCGAAGCACAGGAATAGAAGCGGAAACCTCCCGTGATTTGGTCTTGTCTGCCTTCTCATCGAACCTAACGCTACCCTTGTACCCCGCCCACGCGTCCCTTACTGTTTTGACTCCATCAGCAGACACGGATGTCTGTACTGCGATGGCTGCCTTGCGCTTCGACAAGTCAACCTCGGCCTCTCGTATCAGGGTCCATGCTTCTTCTTCGGAATTGACAACCCTGTCGAATTTCGGCAAACCTTTTCTGATTATTTGCACCCGCCATGTGCCGTTGGAAAGTTTCCTCGGTGTGGCCATTTTGCCCTTTCAAAAAACCTCTTTGTCCCTAAACAAATTCACACGGATTATTGTGAATTTATATAAAACCCAATAACTACGGGCATTACATAAGTATAGCGCAAAGGCTTTTGAATCCGCTGCGTCTACCGATTCCGCCATCCCGGCAGGGAAGCCGAACGCGGATGCGGCCGGCGACAGAAGCCGCGCATTATCGCCGAATCGGGCAGCCTGCCGCAAGGCGACGGCTATAATCGCGCCCCATGCATGTTGCCGATTTCGATTTCGACCTGCCCGATGAACTGATTGCTCAGTTTCCGCCCGCGCTGCGCGGCGGCAGCCGGCTGCTGCACGTCGAGGCATCCGGCACGCTGCACGACCGCCGATTTTGCGATTTGCCCGCCCTGCTGCGCCCCGACGATCTGCTGGTGATGAACGATACGCGCGTGATCAAGGCGCGGCTGTTCGGCCACAAGGAAAGCGGAGGCAAGGTCGAGCTGCTGGTGGAGCGGGTGCTGGATGAACGCGATGCTCTGGCCTTCATCCGGGCCAGCCACGCGCCCAGGCCGGGGTCGCGGATTCGCCTCGCCGATGACGTGGCGGCAGAGGTGCTGGCGCGGCAGGACGACCTGACCCGGCTGCGCTTTTCGCGCCCGGTGCTGGATGTGCTGGACCGGCTCGGCCAGTTGCCGCTGCCGCCCTACATCGAACATACGCCGACGGCCGACGACGAGGCGCGCTACCAGACCGTGTACGCGAACGCACCCGGCGCGGTGGCGGCCCCCACCGCCGGACTGCATTTCGATGCCGCAATGCTGGACGCCTTGCGCGCTCAGGGGGTCCGCACGGCGCAGGTGACGCTGCACGTGGGCGCCGGCACCTTCCAGCCGGTGCGGGTGGACGCCATTGCCGACCACAAGATGCATAGCGAGCGTTACACGATCCCGGACGCGGCGGTGGCGGCGATTGCCGAAACGCGCGCCCGCGGCGGCCGCGTGGTGGCGGTGGGCACCACCAGCCTGCGCGCGCTGGAAGCCGCGGCACAAGCGGGCAAACTGCATGCAGGGTCGGGCGAAACCGACATCTTCATCACCCCGGGTTATCGCTTCCGGGTGGTCGACGCGCTCATCACCAACTTCCATCTCCCCAAATCCACGCTGCTGATGCTGGTCTCCGCGTTCGCCGGGCTGGACGCCATCCGCGCGGCCTACGCCCATGCCGTCAGGGAGCACTACCGCTTCTTCAGCTACGGCGACGCGATGTTTCTGGAAAAACGCCCATCCGAATGAAATTCGACCTCCTCGCCACCGACGGCGGCGCACGCCGCGGCCAGCTCCACCTCGCGCACGGCACCGTGCAGACGCCCGTCTTCATGCCGGTAGGCACCTACGGCACGGTGAAGGCGATGGCGCCGGCCGAGCTTACCGAAACCGGCTTCGAAATGGTGCTCTCCAACACCTTCCATCTGTGGCTGCGCCCCGGCCTGGACGTGATCGAGCGCTTCGGCGGACTGCACCGCTTCATGGGCTGGGACAAGCCGATCCTTACCGACTCGGGCGGGTTCCAGGTGTTCAGCCTCGGCAAGCTCAGGAAGATCACCGAAGAAGGGGTGAAATTCGCCTCGCCGATCAACGGCGACAAGCTGTTTCTCACCCCGGAAATCTCGATGCAGATCCAGCGCACGCTGAACTCCGACATCGTGATGATTTTCGACGAATGCACGCCCTATCCCGCCACCGAGCGCGAGGCCGCCGACTCGATGCGGCTCTCGCTGCGCTGGGCGGCGCGCTCGAAAGCGGCGCACGCCGGCAACCCCAACGCGCTGTATGGCATCGT
>MKUE01000021.1 GCA_001897675.1 Thiobacillus sp. 65-1059
CCCGCAAGGCGTGCTGCGGCACGAATGGCTCAACGCGCGCGGCGCCATCCCGCGCTTCGAGCGCAGCGCCATCGAAATCCGCGTGATCGACCTGCAGGAATGCCCGCAGGCCGACCTCGCCATCGCCGCCGCCGCC
Source organism: Thiobacillus sp. 65-1059 (assembly GCA_001897675.1). Lineage (GTDB taxonomy): Bacteria > Pseudomonadota > Gammaproteobacteria > Burkholderiales > Thiobacillaceae > Thiobacillus. Next base: position 137 of record MKUE01000021.1, read on the forward strand.
GCCAGCGTCATCCGGGCGCTCCACGACGCCCGCTGGTCGCCGCTTGCCTTGCAGCAGGACATCGGCACGGCTGCGCTGGCGAGGATTCTCCATGCCTGCATCCGCAATGCAGAGCAGGCGGTGATCGGCGACGATGGGTATCTGCGGCTGCTGGGTTTTCCCGGCCGGCAATGCCGGGCCGCTGAGCTCTGGCGCCACCTCGTCGCCACGACGCCGCCGGACAGCACCGGCCCCTGGCGCGAACCGCTGCAGGTGATGCTGGAACATGGGCCGCTCGCGCGCCGCATCCTGCGCGCGCTGGGCCCGGACTGCTCCAAAGCACGCCTGCATGCGCTCTACCGGAGATTGTGCGGCTGTCTGGCGGAAGGCCGGATGTTCGTGAGCTGACGGCTCCGCCAGCCGGGAATAACGGCGCGGCGCAGCGGTCTTGATATGCCTTCCCGATGGTCTAGGGTTGAAGAGGCAGTTGCTAGGCCGCTGCCGTTTTTCCATCCACTCACTTGATGCGGAGAAACCCATGAGCAAGCTTGCCCGTTACGACCCATTCAGCCTGACCCGTATCGATCCGTTCGAGGATATCGATGACCTGTTCAAGGGCTTTTTCGTTCGCCCGGTTGCCTTCGAAGGGCAACCCCAGATGCAAATCAAGATGGACGTGAAGGAGAACGACGATACCTATACCGTTCACGCCGACATTCCCGGCGTGAAAAAAGAGGACATCCACGTCAGCATCGACGGCAACCAGGTTTCGATCAGCGCCGAGACGAAGACGGAAAGGGAAGAGAAAAAGGGCGAGAAGGTGCTGCGCTCGGAGCGCTACAGCGGCAAGGTGATGCGCAGCTTCACCCTGGCGCACGACGTGGATGAAGCCAAAGCCCAGGCCAAATACAGCGACGGCGTGCTGGAACTGAGCCTGCCGAAGAAGGCGGCCAGTTCGGCCAAGAACCTGGCGATCGAGTAATCTCCCGAATTGCAGAAAAAGGCGGCATCCAGGGGGTGCCGCTTTTTTTTCACCCCCAGCCCAGCCGCAGGAAAACTCATATAGAACAAAAAGCTACCGACGAATCTGTAGAAAGATTCGTTCTCCGGTTTACAATCCCAAGCATGATTCTCCCTCGTCGCCACATGGTTATCGTTGCCCTCATACTGACGACTATCCTGGGAGCTTTCCTGTTGCTGCGCCCCACCCCGGCATCGCCAATCCGCATCGGCGTGCTGCATTCCCTCAGCGGCACCATGGCCGTGGACGAGCGTCCGCTGGTGGACGCAGTGCGGCTGGCGGTCGAGGAAATCAACGCAGCCGGCGGGCTGCTGGGACGGCCGGTGGAAATGCGGGTCGCGGATGGCCGATCCGACGATGCCGTATTCGCGGCCGAAGCCGAGCGGCTGATCGCAGCGGAGCGGGTCAGCGCCCTGTTTGCCTGCTGGACTTCGGCATGCCGCAAGGCGGTGAAGCCAACGGTGGAAAAGCACCGGAACCTGATGTTTTACCCGCTGCAGCACGAAGGGCTGGAGCAATCGCCGTCCATCTACTACACCGGCTCCACGCCCAACCAGCAGATCATCCCGGGCACGCAATGGGCGCTCAATACGCTGGGCAAGCGGGTGTATCTGCTCGGCTCGGACTACATCTTCCCGCACGCCGCCCATTCCATCGTCCGCGACCTGGTCAAGGCCAACGGCGGTAGCGTGCTGGCGGAACGCTACCTCCCGCTGGGCGACACCCGCCTTGACGCGGTCGTTGCGGAAATACGCGCACTGGCGCCGGACGTGATCGTCAACACCATCAACGGCGACAGCAATACGCATTTTTTTCGCGCACTGCACGGGGCCAGCCTCGGCAGCGTTCCGGTGGTGTCTTTCAGCCTTGCCGAAGAGGGCCTGAAAGCAATCGGGCCCGCCGCTTTTCACCCCAACCATTACGCGGTCTGGAGCTATTTCCAGAGCATTCCGGATGAAGCCAACCAGCGTTTCGTCGCCGCATTCCGGAAACGCCATGGCGCCGACCGGGTAACCAGCGACCCGATCGAGGCCGCCTATGTCGGAGTCCGGCTATGGGCTCAGGCAGTGCGCGATGCCGGCACCGACGACTCCGAACAGGTCAACCGCGCCATGCTGCAGCAGAGCACGGCCGCACCGTCGGGCGTGGCCGCCGTCGATCGCGGCACGCGGCACCTCTGGAAGCAGATGCGCATCGGCAAGGCGCGCGCGGACGGCCAGTTCGAACTGGTATGGCATTCCGGGAATGCGCTGCGCCCGGCCCCGTTTCCCGACTACCACTCGCAATCCGCACTGCAAGGGCTGCCGCAACCGTTCGGAGCCCGGCCATAAGCGCGCTTCCCATTTCCATTCGCCTGTTGACGAGCTATCTGCTGGTGGCCGTGCTGCCGCTGGCGGGGCTGGCCGCGTTTTATCTGGCCTCGTTCGAAGCGTCGCTGCGCGAAACCGTGCTGGCGAACATGACCACGATCGCGGACAAGAAAGCCGAGCAAATCGACAGCTATATGGCTGAACGGCTGGCGGATGCCAAACAACTCAGCCAGAGGAATATCATCCGCAACGGCCTTGCCGCGCTGGAGCGCGCCTTCCACGCAGGCGGCTTGAACTCCCCCGCCTACAGGGCCGCCGAACGCCGCTTGCGCGACAGCCTCGGCGCCTCCTACGGCGCCGAGGGCTTCTACGACTTGCTGCTGCTCGACAAGGCCGGCAACGTGGTGTTTTCGATCGCGCAAGAGCCGGATACCGGCGCCAGCATGAAACACGGCGCCTATCGCGACACCCAGCTGGCGAAAGGACTCGATCAGGCGATGCAGACCCTGCAGGCCCATCTCAGTCCTTTTGCGCTTTACCCGCCTTCCGGAAACCGGCCCGCAGCATTTCTGGTGGTGCCGGTGCTGGAAAACGGCAAGGTGGCCGGCGCGCTCGCATTGCAGCTGGATGTAAGCAGGCTGGAATCGGTGACGGCCGACCGCACCGGCCTGGGGCGCACCGGCGAAACGGTGCTGGTGCAGAAAGACGGAGACGACGCCGTTTACACCGCTCCGCTGAGGCATGTCCGGGAGGCGGCCTACCGCTACCGGAAGCCGCTCCGGGAGACGCCGTTGCCAATGCAAAAAGCGCTGTCCGGGGATCGCGGCCGCGACATCATCCGCGACTATGCCGGCATCGAAGGCGTGGCGGCCTGGCGCTACCTGCCCGCCCTGGGCTGGGGCATGGTGGTGAAGATCGACGCCGCCGAGGCGTTGGCGCCGGCCCTGCAGTTGCGCCGGATAACCTATCTCGCGCTGGGTTTTTTCCTGATGCTGTCCGGCATTGCGGCCTATTTTCTGGGACGCGGGCTGTCGCGCCCGATCCGCAACCTCACCGGGGTGGTCGACCGCATTGCTGCCGGCGACTTGTCGCAGCGGGCACCGCAGGAAAAGATCGATGAACTGAACCGGCTGGCCCGCGCCTTCAATCACATGACCGACGCCCTGGCGGATGCCCGTCACAACCTGGAAGCCCAGGTGGAAGCGCGCTCGCAGGAGCTGCGCGAAATATCCTCGCTGCAGGACGCGATTCTCGATCAGGCCGGAGCCCTGGTGCTGGTGCTCGACCGTGAAGGGCGCATCCGCCGCTTCAACCGCGCCTGCGAGAAGCTGACGCAGTATTCCTTTGCGGAGGCCGAGGGGCGCTTTGTCTGGGATTTCCTGCTGACGCCGGAAGAACGGGACAGCGTGCACGAGGAGGCATTCAACGCCTTTGCCCGCAATCCGCATGCCTTGCGCGCATCGCATACCAATTATTGGGTTGCCCGGGACGGGACCCGACGGCTGATCGAATGGTCGAACACCCTGTTGCTCGACGAGCGCGGCGAGACGGCCTTCATGGTCGGCATCGGCATCGACGTGACGGAAAAAAGAATGGCCGAGGCAGCGCTCCAGGAAAGCGAGCAACGCCTCAGCGCAGCGCAGCGCATCGCCCAGGTCGGCAGTTGGGAACTCGATCTGGCCAGCGGCAAACTGACCTGGTCGGACGAGATATTCCGTCTCTTCGAGGTCGACAAGTCGGCGTTCGGCGTCTCCTACGAGGCATTCCTGGGCGCGATCCATCCGGAAGACCGCGCCCGCGTCAACCGGGCCTACAGCGACTCGCTGGCGACCCGCACCCCCTACGAAATCGCCCACCGGCTGCGCATGCCGGATGGCCGCATCAAGTGGGTGAACGAGCGTTGCGAGACGTTCTACGACGCGCAAGGCGCAGCGCTCCGTTCCTGCGGCACCGTGCAGGACATCACCGAGCGCAAACAGGCGGAAGAAGCGCTGCGGCTCTATGCCAACGTGTTCGAACACAGTGGCGAGGCCATCCTCATCACCGACAGCGGCAACCGCATCCTGGCGGTGAATTCCGCCTTCACCCGCCTGACGGGATACGCCATCGACGAGATTCGCGGCGACAACCCCCGCATTCTCGCTTCCGGGCAGACGCCCGCCGAAACCTACCAGGCCATGTGGACCGCACTGAACGAGACGGGCTACTGGCAGGGCGAGATCATCGACCGCCGCAAGGACGCCACCCTCTACCCGAAATGGATGTCGATATCCGCCGTACGCGATGCCGACGGCCATATCACCCATTACGTCGCCAGCTTCACCGACATCTCGGAACGCAAGGCGGCCGAAGCGCAGATCCGCCATTTGGCGTATCACGATGCCCTGACCGGCCTGCTCAATCGCTTCAGCCTGCAAAGCCAGCTGGAACAGGCGCTGGCCATGACGCGCCGCGAGCAGCGCGCACTGGCGGTGATATTCCTC
>MKUE01000022.1 GCA_001897675.1 Thiobacillus sp. 65-1059
CGCTGCTGACGCTGATGATGGCGCAGGTCACCGGCCTGAAGCCGGGCGACTTCGTCCATACCCTGGGCGACGCCCACCTGTACCTCAACCATCTCGACCAGGCGCGCGAGCAGCTCGCCCGCGCACCGCGCCCGCTGCCGACGATGACGCTGAATCCCGAGGTGAAGGACATCTTCGCGTTCCGTTTCGAGGATTTCACCCTCGAAGGCTACGACCCGCACCCGGCGATCAAGGCGCCGGTGGCGGTATGAAATCCGTGAGGCGTGAGGAGAGAGGCGGCTTTGAGAAGAATCGAACGAACATGACTCAGAAGAAGCCGCGCGTAAGCGTTATTGCAGCTCCCGCCAGAAACCGCGTCATCGGCATCGGCAACCGCCTGCCCTGGCGGTTGCCGGAAGACCTCGCGCATTTCAAGGCGCTGACGCTGAACCACCCCATCCTGATGGGCCGCAAGACCTTCGAGTCGCTCGGCCGCCCGCTGCCGGGACGCACCAACATCGTCATCACCCGCAACCCCGGCTACCGCAGGGACGGCTGCCTCGTCGCCGATTCCGTCCCCGCCGCGCTCGCACTGTGCCGGGACGCCGCCGAGGTTTTCTTCATCGGCGGCGCCGAGCTCTATGCCCAGGCGCTGCCGCTGGCCGACCGGCTCTATCTCACCGAAATCCAGGCCGAGGTCGAAGGCGATGCCTGGTTCCCCGACTACGACCGCGCGCCCTGGCGCGAAGTCAGCCGCGACCGGCGCAGCGACGAGGCCGCCGGCCTCGAATATCACTTCGTCGTCTACGACCGGGCATAAAGCAGCGGCCGACCGATTGCGAGTGATTGCGGCCGCGAGCCGACATCTTCAAAAAAACTACATCTCTTTCAGCCCGGGCGGTCGCGGGCGCGAAACCATGAAAGCAGCCGGGTTTAAAGTTAATATACGCCGTGCTTATAAAAAACGCCTGATTTGATTGAAGAAAAGCAGGCCAATACCAAGCGCGGCAACTACAACGCGCGGCAGGGAAAAACAATGAACAAAATCTATCGGCTCGTCACGAGCCGCGTATCCGGTATTGTCCGGGTTGCCCCGGAAACCGCGCGTGCGCAAGGCAAGGGCAAGCGCCTCTCGATGACCGCCCCGCTGGCCGCCGCGCTGGCCTGCGCCGCCCCGGCGGCATGGGGGGGGATACCCTACTGGAGCGCTCTCACGGGCGACTGGTTCGCCCCGGGCAACTGGAGCACCAACGCCGTCCCCTCAGCCGCTGATCAAGTCACCATCAATAATGGCGGCACGGCGCAGGTGCAATCCGCGGCCGCGGCCGCGTGGGCAACCTATGTCGGGACGACCGGCAGCGGCACGCTTTCCATCAGCGGCGGCGGCGTGCTGAGCGACACACACGGCTACATCGGCAGAAACGCCGGCGGCAGCGGCGCGGTGACGGTGGACGGCGCCGGCTCCAGCTGGAGCAACAGCAGCCATCTGTACGTGGGTGAGTACGGCAGCGGCACGCTTTCCATCAGCAACGGCGGCGCGCTGAGCAGCATGCAAAGCCTCATCGGTTACCGTGCCGGCAGCAGCGGCGCGGTGACCGTGGACGGCGCCGGCTCCAGCTGGAGCAAGAGCGGTGGGTCTCTGTACCTGGGCTTTTACGGCAGCGGCACGCTCGCCATCAGCAACGGCGGCGCGGTGAGCAGCCTAACCAGCTACATCGGCTTCGAAGCCGGCGGCAGCGGCGCGGTGACGGTGGACGGCGCCGATTCCAGCTGGAGCAACAGCGGCGATTTGTACGTGGGTGTGCACGGCAGCGGCACGCTTTCCATCAGCCACGGCGGCGCGGTGAGCAATACCCATGGCTTTATCGGCGGTCCCGTCGGCGGCAGCAGCACGGTGACGGTGGACGGTGCCGGCTCCAACTGGAGCAACAGCGGCGATTTGTACGTGGGCGATTACGGCAGCGGCACGCTTTCCATCAGCCACGGCGGCGCGGTGAGCGACAGAAACGGTCTCATCGGCTACAGCGCCGACAGCAGCGGCGCGGTAGCGGTGGACGGCGCCGGCTCCAGCTGGAGCAACAGCGACGCTCTGCACGTGGGCTATTTCGGCAGCGGCACGCTCGATATCCGCAACGGCGGCGCGGTGAGCAACACATACGGCTACCTCCGCCGCGGCGCGGTGACGGTGGACGGCGCGGATTCCCGCTGGAGCAACAGCGGCGCTCTGTACCTGGGCCTGTCCGGCAGCGGCACGCTCGTCATCCGCAACGGCGGCACGGTGAGCAACACGACCGGCTACATCGGCCTCTACGGGGGTAGCGGGGCGGTGACGGTGGACGGTGCAGGCTCGCGCTGGAGCAATAGCGGCAATCTGTACGTGGGCGAGTCCGACAGCGGCACGCTTTCCATCAGTAACGGCGGCGCGGTCAACGTTGCCGGCGGTGCGGGAACGCTCACCCTGGCGCGCTACAGCGGCAGCAGCGGCACGCTCAACATCGGCGCCGGCGGCGCGGCGGGCATGCTCAACGCCGCTGCCGTATACGGTGGCGCCGGCACGGCGACGCTCAACTTCAACCACAGCGACAGCGCCTACCATTTCACCCGTGACGGCAGCGCCAGCGGAACGGCAATCAGCATCGGCGGCCGCGTGTCGGTGAACCACGTCGGCAGCGGCACCACCCTCCTCACCGGCAACAGCAGCTACAGCGGCAACACCACCGTGGATCGCGGCACGCTCGCCATCCGCAGCGGCGGCGCGGTGAGCGACACGGAAGGCTACATCGGCAGAAACGCCGGCGGCAGCGGCGCGGTGGCGGTGGACGGCGCGGGTTCCCGCTGGAGCAACAGCGGGAGCCTGTATGTGGGCGATTCCGGCAACGGCACGCTCGCCATCGGCAACGGCGGCGCGGTGAGCAACGCAAATGGCCACATCGGCCACGTCGCCGGCGGCAGCGGCGCGGTGACGGTGGACGGCGCCGGCTCGCGCTGGAGCAACAGCGGTGCTGTGATCGTGGGCCAGTCCGGCAGCGGCACGCTCGCCATCCGCAACGGCGGCGCGGTGAGCAACGCAAACGGCCACATCGGCCTCTACCTCGGCGGCAGCGGCGCGGTGACGGTGGACGGCGCCGGTTCCAGCTGGAGCAGCAGCGGCGTTTTGACCCTGGGCTACTACGGCAACGGCACGCTTTCCATCAGCAATGGCGGCGCGGCCAACGTCGCCGGCGGTACGGGAACGACCGTCCTGGCGAACTACAGCGGCAGCAGCGGCACGCTCGACATCGGCGCCGGCGGCGCGGCGGGCGTGCTCAACGCCGCCACGGTATACGGCGGTGCCGGCACGGCGACGCTCAACTTCAACCACTCCGACAGCGCCTACCACTTCACCCGTGACGGCAGCGCCAGCGGCACGGCGATCGCCATCCACGGCAGCACCTCGGTGAATCACGTCGGCAGCGGCGCCACGGTTCTCGCCGGCGTCAACACCTACAGCGGCGACACCAACATCGACAACGGCACGCTCATCGTCAACGGCCGCATCGCGGGCGCCACCTTCGTCAATGCCGGCGGCACCCTGGGCGGCTCCGGCACGCTGGGCCATGTCACCGTCGCGAGCGGCGGCACGCTGTCCCCCGGCAACAGCCCCGGCATCCTGAGCGTCAACGGCGACCTCACCCTGAATGCCGGGGCCACCACGGTGATGCAAATCGACGGCATGACCCAGGGCGCCGAATACGACCAGATCGATGTCAGCGGCAGCGCCACCCTGGCCGGCACGCTCGACTTGCGGTTCAGCTTCGTGCCGACGGGCGGCAGCCGCTTCAACCTGATCGAGGCCGGCAGCCTCGTGCTGGCGGGCGACCCGCAGACCGGCTTCAACTCCATCACCGACAACCTCAGCAGCAATCTCGGCGCGGCCTTGCGCGTGATGCCGCTGGTCGATGCCGGCAGCTTCGACATCCTGATCCAGCAACTGAGCTTTATCGAGGCGTCCGGCGGCAATCTCGCCCCCAACCAGCGCAGCGTCGCCGCCAACCTCGACAGCTTCTCCACTTCGGGGCGAGGCGCCGCGCTGTTTGGCGAACTCAACCTGCTGTCCGCCGGCGAACTGCCCGGCGCCTTCGACAGCCTGTCCGGCGCGCAGCATGCCCACACCCGGCCGCTGATCGCGCAGGCGAGCCGCCAGTTCATGCGCGTCCTCGGCGACCGCCTGAACTGGGAGGCGCCCGCTTCCAACACCGCGGCCAATCGCTTCGGCAACATCACGCTCGCCTATAACGGCGGGGACATCGCCAGCCTGTTCGGCGCGCCGGTCAGCGGCAAGCCCGCTTCCAACCTGTGGCTGCGCGCGATGGGAGGCTTTGGCGACATTGACGGCGACGGCAACGCCGCCGGCGCAGACTACAACAGCAGCGGCATGGCGCTGGGCTACGACCGTGAAGTGCGCGACGGGCTGCGGGCGGGGGTGGCCTTCGGCTTTACCCGCAGCGATGTCGATGCGGCCGCGGGCAACACCGGCATCGACAGCTACCAGTTGGCGGCGTACGGCCGCCGGCAGTGGGCGGACGACTACCTCGCCGCCAGCCTCGGCATCGGACACCATCGCGCCGACAGCACGCGGCGAATCCGGTTCGGCGGCTTCTCCGAAGTGGCGCGGGCCGACTACGCCACCGATGGCCTGGGCCTGGCGCTGGAGGCGGGGCGGCACTATGCCTGGTCTGCCGCCAGCCGGGTGACGCCGTTTGCCGGGCTGGAGTACGGCCATTTCCGCCAGCACGGATACCAGGAGAGCGGCGCGGGCGACGCCAACCTGAGGTTTGTCGCCGACGGCATGGACTCGCTGCGTTCGCTATTGGGCGCGCGGCTCAGCAATGCGCTGGCCGCTGCCGATGGCACGCGCCTCGACACGGCCGTGGGGCTGTCCTGGGCGCACGAGTTCATGGATCGCACGGCCTCGCTCAACCCCGCCTTTGCTGTGAACGGCAGCGTCCCGTTCAAGATCAGCGGCCCCGCCAGCGGGCGCGACCACCTGCTGGCGACGCTGGGCGCGAGCGCGCGCCTGGGCAAGGCGGCGCGGCTTGAGCTGGATTACAGCGGGGAGTTTGCCGAGGCCGAGCGGCAGCATGCCGTCTCCGCGACGTTCAGGATGCAGTGGTAATCCCCCCCGCTCACGCGGTTACGCCGGCAACCTGCGTCGGCGTGCGGCTTGAGCGGATATGGGACATGAGATCCCTCGCCGATCGCCAGCATGCGCTCGTCCGGGGCGGGGGAACCTTGCCGTGATACACGGACGACAAGAGCAGGTCGTGATTGGTAACGGTACGTCGCCGCCCCGGTCGAACTCCAGCAGGGAAACGTCCGGATCGCCTCGCTCTGCGTAGCGGCCACCCAAACTGCCGCTGCAACCGCTCCGCACCAGCACCGGCCGGAAATGGCCACCCTCGATGAGCGGGTTCCAGCGGATCACCTGCTTCTTCTGATCGAGCGTCACATCTGCTTCGACTTCATCCGCAAAAACAAAACCCCGGCTTCGGAAAAGGACGCGGTTTGTCAGCAGACTGACGGGCCGGCAGCCGAAACGACTGTTCGGCGGGGGCTTCAATTTGACGGGGCCGCTTGCGTCGACTAGAAAAAAATACAGCCTTACAAAAGACTGCGGGCAGCGGAGATCCGCTACCCGGATGAACCATGTCGCGGAGGGCGCAAATCATGAAGACCCCGAAGACAATTGCAATTGCCGGTTTGCTGATTTTTGCTGTGTTCGGCACGTCCTGCGGCACAGCCACCGGTGCCGCAGTCGGAGCCGGAGCGGGAGCCGCCATCGGTGCGGGCACGGGTTACGGCGCCGGCAAAGGCGCGCTGATCGGCACGGGCGTCGGCGCGGCGGCGGGAGCCATTTACGACATAACCAAGTGAAGGGGCCGCGATGAAGAACGGAATGCTTTTGAAGGTGGCAGCCGTGGCCGGCAGCCTCATGGTTTCGGGCGGGCTCGCCCTCGCACAGGACAAGCCGGCCGATTGCGGCAAGGCCGCTGCGCCGGCCATGGTTGAGGGCCAGGTCACCAAGGTGGACATGGGCCAGGGCAGGCTGACCCTGCGGACGGCCGACGGGGCCATCCATGAATTTCAGGCTTCGCGGGAGACCCTGGCGGAATACAAGGTCGGCGACCCCGTCAAGGCGAAGCTGAGAATGGCTCCGCGGTGCGACTAGTTGTGGCGCCGGCGAGAGGCATGTGGGTTCCGGCTTATACGGCGAGGTCGATTTGCTGCAGGCTGCCGGCGGAGCCGTCTTCGTTTAGATAGATGCCGCTGGCGCGTACCTGGCCATCGAGCTGGTTGTCCGCACCCTTGTGGCTGAATTCGGTGGCAACCTTGCCCAGATACAGCGCGCCCACACCGGCGGCCTTCAGGGTGGCGAGTTGGTCGTTGCTCTGGGCATCCTTGCTCCACACCCTGAGCTGGGTGAACACGGCGTCGTTTTCGTCGATCCAGTTGTTGCCGTCCTCATCATAAGCAGCCAGTTCGGCGAAGCCGTTGCCGCTGGCCGGGCCGAACAGTTCGCCGCCGTTGTTGATCTTGCCGTCCTGATTCTTGTCGAGGGCGAGAAAGCCGCTGCCGGGGGCAACAAATGAAATCCGCTCGCTGCGGCCGTCGTTGTCGAGATCGAAGCTGAACTTGGTGGCGCCGAGTTGCGCCGCGCTGCCATTGAAGTTGATCGCCAGCGGATCCTTGGCCTGCCGCACGGCATCGCCCAGGCGCACACCGAGTTCGCGTTGCTCGACATACTCGCGGCTCATCGACAGCGCCAGCTTGAAGGCGATTTCCCGGCCATCCGCGGTGCTGATCGTGCCCGCAGCCTGGAAGCGGGTGTGCTCGGCCTCGTAACGGGTTTCGTCGCGCTCGTATTCGATCCCGAATCCCGCGGGGCGGGGCGCCGCCGGTTTGCCGGCGGCACCGGGGGGCGGCAAGGGCTCCAGCGACGGTGCCGGTGAGGGCCGCAGATCCTGCGTCGCCAGGACGCGGATTTTTTCGCCGGTCAGCGCTTCCACCATGCTGATGAGGAGCTGCATGCGCGGGTCGGTATCCATGGCTTCGCGGGCGCCGGAAACGGCGTCGGCTTCCTGCGCCGCCTTGCCTTCCCCGGAGATCGATACGCGATCCGTTTCGGCCCGCCCGGCCGTCTCGCCGCGCCCTTCGAAGTCGGGGCGCTCCGGCCCGGTCCAGACACGCAGGGATTCGCGCAGGGTGTGCTGGACCACGCTGGCATGCTGGCTGCTTAACTGGATGTCCGAGCCGGCGATTTTCATGGCATTACCTGCGGGCGAGAGAGGGGCGATCCTCATGGGATGAATCGACCGCAATCCGAAAACCTTAATCTCGAACTCGCCATGTTTTCTGCAGGGAATGCGGGCCAGTTCGGATCATCCGGGATCGCCAAACAAAAACGGGGGGCGGCCGCCCCCCGTTTTTGTTTGCAGCACCGCGCTGCATCAGCTCAGCACTTCGGCCCAGATGTTCTTCGACCAGGATTCGGCAAAGACGAAGTTGGGTTCATCGCCCTTGGCGGTGGCGCCGCCTTCGGGGGCGCTGACGTAGCCCTTGCCTGCTTCGAAACGGTACACGTTGGCGACGTAGCCTGCGGTGGTGTCGGAGGTGGCCGAATAGCAGGTGTTGGCGACGACCGGGATGGGGTCGGGCTGGCGGCCAGCCAGCAGTTCGACGATGGCGGCGGCGCAGACCTTGGCATGGTTGGTCGCCATGTGGCCGGACTTCGGCAGGTTGGACAGCACCGAGTCGCCGATGACGTGGACGTTGGGAACGGTGGTCGACTCGAAGGTGGCGAGGTTGACCGTGCACCAGGCCTTGTTGCCGTCATTGCGTGCGCCGGCCAGGTCGCAGACTTCGCCGGCGCGCTGCCGGGGCACGACGTTCAGCACGTCGCCCTTGACGTCGTCGAACTCGGTGGCGACGGTCATCCGGCCGCCATCCACCGCAAGCGGCGCGTTGTTGGGGCGATAGTCGATCATGCCCGGATAAAAGCTATTCCAGGCCCAGGTGAACAGCGCTTTCTTGGACGCGATGTCGGCGTTGCCGTCGAGCAGGATGATCTTCGATCTGGGCTTGGCCTGCTTGAAGTAGTGGGCCACCATGCAGGCCCGCTCGTAGGGTCCGGGCGGGCAGCGGTAGGGCGCGGCCGGAACCGACATGACGAAGGTGCCGCCATCGGGCATGGCTTCGAGCTGCCGGCGCAGCAGCGCGGTCTGGGCGCCGGCTTTCCAGGCGTGGACGACCTTGCCGGCGGCTTCGGCCTCCTTGTAGCCCCTTACGGTGTCGCCCAGCACTTCGATGCCGGGGGCGAGCACCAGGCGGTCGTAGCCGATGCTGGCGCCGCCGCGGGTCGTGACCACGCGGCGGCCGGCGTCGATGGCGACGACGCTGTCCCTGACCATCTGGATGCCGTGCCTGGGCAGCCTGTCGTAGCCGTGAGTGATGTCGTCCATGCTGCGCAGGCCGCCCAGCACCCAGTTGGAAATCGGGCAGGACACGAACTTGTCGTTCGGCTCGATCAGGGTGACCGCGATGTTGGGACCCCACTTGCGCAGGTATTTGGCGCAGGTAGCGCCGCCGAAGCCGGCGCCGACCACGACGACGTGGGCGCGGGCCGAGGTGCCGGGCCGGGTGGCGCAACCGGCGAGCGCAACCGCTGCGCCTGCGCCGGAAATCTTCAGAAAATCGCGACGATTCAGCGTCATTTTCGGTCTCCTCGGTGGATTACTTCAGGCTGGCGAAATAGGCGCCCATGGCTTCGATTTCAGCCTCGGTGTAGCCATTTGCGTGGCGCTTCATGATGGATGCGGCGCGCGTGCCGGCCTTGAATTCCGTCATGAACTTAACGAAGTAATCCTTGTCCAGGCCGGCCAGGCTGGGGATTTTGCCCTGGCTCTTGCCGCCGGGACCGTGGCAGGACATGCAGGTGGATGCGATGACCTGGGTGTGCATGTCCGCCGCGCCGACGCTGCCGGCAAGGGCGAGGCCGATGAAGCCGCCAAGCACCAGGGTGGTTTTCTTGTGCATAGATTCCTCCAGAGACGTGGGGGACCGGAGCGGGAACCGCGACGGCCCCGCAAGCCTTGATTCTGGCGGGGTTTGGGACGACCCGTCCAGAAATACCATGCTGGGGGAGCCTCCATGCCTTGTCAACAAGCAGGGGCTTATATGGCGCGGTTGTGTAGTGTGCTCAAAAAAAGCCGGCCCGCTTAGCTGCGCGCGCCGAGGTTCAGCGCCAGGTTTTTGCTCGCCTGGCGCGCCTGTTCGTCGGCGTCGCGATTCCAGTCGCCGCTCACCCAGCCGCCCAGGTTTTCCAGCGCGATCTGGCCGAGCGCATCGATCCAGAGCGGGTGTTCGTTGAGTGCCGGAATGTAGTGGAATTCCTTGCCGCCGGCTTCGAGGAAGCTGGCGCGGCCTTCCATCGCCAGTTCTTCCAGGGTTTCCAGGCAGTCGGCGGTGAAGCCCGGCGCGACCACGTCGACGCGGCCTGTACCGGCTCGGCCGAGTTCCTCCAGCGTCTTGTCGGTGTAGGGCTGCAGCCATTCGGCGCGGCCGAAGCGCGACTGGAAGGTGAGGCGATATTGCTTCGGGTCGAGTCCCAGCGCTTGCGCCAGCAGGCGCCCGGTCTTCCGGCATTCGCAGTGGTAGGGGTCGCCCTTGTCGAGCGTGTAGCGCGGCACGCCGTGGAAACTCATCAGCAATACGTCGGGGCGGCCGTGCATCTGCCAGTAATCGCGGATGTTGGCGGCCAGCGCCTGGATGTAGGCGGGGTGGTCGTGGTAGTGCTTGAGCGTGCGCAGCGCCGGCTGGTTGCGGACTTGCTGCAGCCAGGCAAACGCCATGTCGAATGCGGTGGCGGTGCTGGAGGCGGCGTATTGCGGGTAGGCGGGCAGGATCAGGATGCGGTCGCAGCCGGCGGCCTTCATCCGCGCCAAGGTGTCGGCGATGGCCGGGTTGCCGTAGCGCATCGCGTATTCGACCATGAACGGGGTGGCGATTTTCTCGCCCAGCCAGCCCTTCAGCAGCTTGGCTTGCTTTTCGGTGTGGACCTTGAGCGGCGAGCCGTCCTTGGTCCAGACCGCGGCGTATTTCGCGGCCGACTTTTTCGGCCGGGTGTTGAGGATGATGCCGTTGAGGATCGGCCACCACACGACGCGCGGGATTTCCACCACGCGCGGGTCGGACAGGAACTGCTTGAGGTAGGGCCGCAGCGCCCGGGCGGTGGGCGCCTCGGGGGTGCCGAGGTTGACCAGCAGGATGCCGGTGCGGGCGCACTGGTCGTGGGCGTATTCGGGTTCTTTGAAATAGCTCATCAATGATGCGACAGCGCGCTCGATAAAAGTTTGGCGGTGATGTCGACGATCGGCACCACGCGTTCGTAGGCCATGCGGGTGGGGCCGACGACGCCGAGCGTGCCGACCACCTGGCCGTCGGCCGAATAGGGCGCGGTGACCAGGCTGCATTCGTCGAGCGGCAGCAGCTCGGATTCGCCGCCGATGAAGATCTGCACCCCGGCCGCGGTGCGCGACTGGTCGAGCAGTCGCAGCAGCCCGGTCTTCTGCTCGAAGGCATCGAACAGGCGGCGCAGGCTGCCCATGTTGCTGGAGAGATCCTGCACGTCGAGCAGCTTGCGGCTGCCGGACACCACCACGTTTTCCTGGCTGGCGTCGAGCGCCTGGCTGCCGGCATCCACCGCCGCCGCCATCAGCCGGGTGATGTCGTCGCGCATGCGGCCGAGTTCGTCGCGCAGCTTCGCGCGCACCTGGTCGAAGCTGTGGCCGGCAAAGTTCTGGTTGAAATAATTGGCCGCCTCGGTCAGTGCGGAGGCGCTGTAGGGCTGTTCGGTGAGGATGACGCGGTTCTCGACCTCGCCTTCCATGGTGACGATGATGAGCAGGATGCGCTTGTCGGACAGGCTGATGAATTCGACCTGGCGGAATGCCGGGCTGCGCCGCGGCGTCATCACCAGGCCGGCAAACCGGCTGAGGTCGGACAACAGGGTGGAGGCCGCCGTCATCAGCCGTTGCGGGTCGGACGACGTCAGGCTGTTTTCGAGCTGGCTGACTTCGACCTGCGCCAGCGGGCGCACCGTCAGCAGCGTATCGACAAAGAAGCGGTAGCCGCGCGGCGTCGGCACCCGCCCGGCCGAGGTGTGCGGGCTGGCGACGAAGCCCATTTCCTCGAGGTCGGCCATGACGTTGCGGATGCTCGCCGGCGACAGCTCCAGCCCCGAGTGCCGGGACAGGGTGCGCGAGCCTACCGGTTCGCCTTCGGCAATATACCGTTCAACCAGGGTTTTCAGCAGGATGCGGGCGCGGTCGGTGAGCATGGGCAAATTATAGGGGCAAGTTGCACGTCGCAAGATACAGCATGCAAGCAAAGCGAGCGGCTTTTCGCCCAGCCACGAATCCCTTGCACCTTGCGTCTTGTAACGTGTATCTCGCCTATATAATCGTCCTTCATGAAAACCCCTTTCCATACCGTCGGTCTTGTCGGCAAATACAACAATCAGGGCATGGAAGCCCCCGTGCGGGCACTGGGGGAGTTTCTGCAGGGGCGCGGGCATGCGGTTCTGCTTGCCTGCCAGACCGCCGAACATCTGGGGATCGAGGGATTCCCCACCCGCAATCTGCAAGGCCTGGCGATCGACAGCGATGCGGTTGTGGTGCTGGGCGGCGACGGCACCATGCTGTCGATCGCGCGCGAACTGGCGCCGCGCGGCGTGCCGCTGATCGGCATCAACCAGGGGCGGCTGGGCTTTCTCACCGACATCACGGTTGAGCACATGTACGATGCGGTGGCGGAAATCCTCAGCGGCCAGTACATGGCGGAAGAGCGCATCCTGCTGAACGGCCAGGTTCGCCGCGGCGGGGAGCGCGTATTCGAGTCCACTGCGTTCAACGATGTGGTGGTGGGCAAGGGCGGCTCGGGCCGCCTGATCGACCTGGAAATTTCCATCAACAGCGAATTCGTCTACAGCCAGCGCGCCGACGGCCTGGTGGTCACCAGCCCGACCGGCACCACGGCCTATGCGCTGTCGGCCGGCGGACCGATCATGCATCCGACGCTGGAGGCGGTGGCGCTGGTGCCGATCTGTCCGCACACGCTGTCGGCGCGCCCTATCGTGGTCAGCAGCCATGCACGCATCGAGCTGCACCTGACCTACGCCGACGACGCGCGCGTCCACTTCGACGGCCAGCAACATTTCGACCTGCTCAGCGGCGACCATGTGTGGATCACCCGTGCCAGCCACCCGGTCACGCTGCTGCATCCGCATTCCTACAGTTATTACGACACCCTGCGGCAGAAGCTGCACTGGGGCAAGAAGCTTTAACCCGCTGCGCGTTCCCATGCTGTCGCATCTTTCCATCCGCAACTACCTGCTGGTCGAATCGGTCGAGCTCGACTTCGCGCCGGGGCTGACCGTGCTCACCGGCGAGACCGGCGCCGGCAAATCAATCCTGGTCGATGCGCTGGCGCTGGCGCTGGGCGACCGCGCCGAGGGGGGCGTAGTGCGGCAGGGCGCACCGCGTGCCGAGATCGCCGCCGAATTCGCGATCGACGGCCTGCCCGCGCTGGCGGCCTGGCTCGACGAAGCCGGCTTCGCGCCGGACGGCGATGCCTTGATCCTGCGCCGTGTGATCGACGCCGGCGGCCGTTCGCGCGCCTTCATCAACGGCAGCGCCGCGCCGCTGGCGCAACTGAAGGAAGCCGCCGATTTTCTGCTCGACATCCACGGCCAGCACGCACATCACGCGCTGCTGCGCCCGCAGGCCCAGCGCGAGGTGCTCGATGCGTATGCCGGCGCACAGCCGCTGGCGATGACGGTCAACGCCGCCTGGCACGCTTGGCAGGCGGCGAGGCGGCAGCGCCTGGACGCCGAAACCCACGGCCAGGCGCGGCAGATCGAACGCGAGGGCTTACGGCTGGCGGTGGATGAGTTGCGCGCGCTCGGCGACGACCTCGCGCGCTGGGACGACATCCAGGCCGAACACGCGCGGCTGGCGCATGTCACCACGCTGCTGGAAGGCAGCCATGCGCTGATCGAGGGGCTGGACGAGGGCGAGGCGGCGGTGGCCGGACAGCTTGGCGAAATGAGCGCGCGGCTCGACGGCATGCAGGCGGTGGACGACAGCCTGAAGGAGGTCGCCGCACTGCTGAATTCGGCCAGCGCCGATTTGACCGAGGCGGTGCATGCGCTGCGCCGCTACGCCGGCAACCTCAATCCCGATCCCGAGCGGCTGGCCGAACTCGACCGGCGGCTTGCCGACATGCACCGGCTGGCGCGCAAGCACCGCGTGCAGCCGGATGCGCTGGCCGGTTTGCTGGAACAGTTCGAAATGCGATTGGCCGCGCTGGCGGCCGGCGACGATCTCGATGCGCTGCAGGCAAGCGAAGATGCGGCCCTGGCACGATACCAGACCGATGCGCGTCAGCTCGGCGCGCTGCGCCGCGAGGCGGCGGCGGCGCTGTCGAAGCAGGTGACGGCGGCGATGGACGAACTCGCGCTGGCCGGCGGCCGGCTCGACATCGTGCTTGCGCCGACCGGCGAACCGCGCGCGCACGGGCTGGAGGACGTGGGCTTTCTGGTGGCCAGCCATCCCGGCCTGCCGCCGGGGCCGCTCGGCAAGGTGGCGTCGGGCGGCGAGCTGTCGCGCATCAGCCTGGCGATCCAGACCGCGCTGTCGGGCGTGGCCGGCGTACCGACGCTGATCTTCGACGAAGTCGATGTAGGCATCGGCGGCAGCGTGGCCGAAGCGGTCGGGCGGCGGCTGGCGAAGCTGGGCGCAACCCGGCAAGTACTGGTCATCACCCACCTGCCGCAGGTGGCGGCGCGCGGTTCGCAGCACTTGCGCGTGGCCAGGCAGGCCAACGGCGGCTTCGTCTCGTCCAACATCGAGTTGCTCGATGCCGGCGCGCGGGTGGAGGAAATCGCGCGCATGCTCGGCGGACTCAAGATCACCGCGACGACGCGGCAGCACGCCGCCGAGATGCTCGCGAGTTGAGCCGCCTGCTTGCGTTGTTCCTGCTGCTCGCCGCCGGTGCGGCGTGGGCGGAAACGCTTACCGGCGTCGTTATCGTGGTGATCGACGGCGATACCCTACTGTTCAAACCGGACCGCTACCTCCCCGCAGCGCGGGCCTTCCTCAAGGTGCGCCTGGTCGACATCGATGCGCCGGAAAAGGGGCAGCCGTATGGCGAGGCGGCCACCCGCGCGCTCGAGGGCATGGCATTGCAGCAGCGCGCGACGCTCGAAGTCGTTGCCACCGATGTTTACGGCCGCAAGCTGGGACGACTCGGGGTCGGCGCGCTGCCGGTGAACGAGGAACTGGTGCGGCGCGGTTACGCCTGGTCGTCATCGCGCAATCCGCGCCGGGCGATGCGGCCGCTGCAGGACGAAGCGCGCCGCGCGGGCATCGGGCTGTGGCAGGATCCCGCGCCTACCCCGCCGTGGCTGTGGCGGCGCGCGCAGCCAGTTCGCGGTCACTGAGGCTGCGCGGCGTTCCGTCAGGCAGTGCGACGTGGCACTCCTG
Source organism: Thiobacillus sp. 65-1059 (assembly GCA_001897675.1). Lineage (GTDB taxonomy): Bacteria > Pseudomonadota > Gammaproteobacteria > Burkholderiales > Thiobacillaceae > Thiobacillus. The sequence continues at coordinate 14,559 of MKUE01000022.1, forward strand.
GAAGATCCGTGCCGTGCAGCGGCGGCAGATTTCGTTGTCGAGCCGCGGGTAGATGGCCTGGATCGCCTCGCCCTTGTGCTTGAATATCTGGTCCTCCCCCACGGTGTCGACCTGGCCGCTGCGGCGCAGCATTTCGCAGAAATCCGGCTGCACCCCCACCAGATACAGGCCGCCGCCGAGCTTGCGGCGGCGGGTGGCTTCCTTCGACAGGAGTTCGGCGCCGGCGAGGTCGATGAAGCCGATCGCCCGCGCGGTGATCAGCAGGTTCTTCTTTTTCGGGTCGGCCTCGTCGACGTTGCGGAAGTGCTGCTGCACGTGTTCGACCGCGCCGAAGAAGATCGAGCCCTCGACCCTCAGCATGGCCATCTGCGGACAGGTGGGCGCGCCTGTCGTGGCCGGCACGAATTTGCGGCGCGGATTGTCGAGTTCGGAGGTGAGCGGCACCAGTTCGCGGATCGACGGCTGCGAGGTGCGGGACAGGTAGAACAGCAGCGACACCAGGATGCCGAGGAAGATGCCTTTTTCCAGGTCGATCAGGGTGCCGGCGAAGGTCAGCGCGAGCACGATGCGTTCGCGCTTGTGGCGCTTGAAGATTTCGCCGATGTGGTGGAAGTCGATCAGGCTCCACGCCACGATGAACAGGATCGCCGCCATCGACGGCACCGGCAGGTAGGCGGCGAGCGGCGCCACCAGCAGCACGATCAGCAGCAGGAACGCCGCCGACATCGCGGCGGCCAGCGGTGTCTTCGCGCCCGCGGCGTAATTCACCCCGCTGCGGTTGAACGAGCCGCTGGAGGCGTAGCCGGAGAAGAAGCTGCCGGCGATGTTGGACAGCCCCTGGCCGATGAACTCCTGGTTGCTGTCGATGCGCTGGTCGGACTTGATCGCCACCGAGCGCGCGATCGCCACCGCCTCGGTCAACGCCAGGATCGCGATGATGGTGGCGGGGAACAGGGTCTGCTTGATCGCGGTGAGCGAGAAGTCGGGCAGCGACAGCGGCGGGAACGAGGCCGCCAGCGCGCCGACGGTTTTGATGCCGGTTGTCTCGGCGCCGTATTCGGCGTTGAGGATGGCCGCCACCACGCTGCCCGCCACCATGGCGACGATCATGTAGGGAAGCTTCTGCAGGTAGCGCTTGGCGAGGATGCCCGACGCCAGCGTGACTGCGCCCACCGCCATCACCCAGGGCTGGATGTCGGCGAGGTGGCGGCCGAAATGGATCAGCACTTCGTGGAAGTGGGCGCCGCGCGGCATGTCGAGGCCGAAGAAATTCTTGATCTGGCTGGCGGCGATGAGGATGGCCGCGCCTGCGGTGAAGCCGATGATGACGGTGTGCGAGATGAAGTTGACCAGCGCGCCCAGGCGCGCCAGGCCCATTGCCAGCTGGATCAGGCCGGCCAAGAGGGTGAGCGTGAGCACCAGGCCGATGAATTGTGGGCTGCCGGGTTCGGCCAGCGGGCTGATCGAGGCGAACACCACGATCGAGATCGCGGTCGTCGGCCCTGACACCAGGTGCCAGCTCGACCCCCATAGCGCCGCCACGACGGCGGGCACCATCGCCGCATAAAGGCCGTATTCGGGGGGCAGCCCGGCGATGGTGGCGAACGCCACTGCCTGCGGCAGCACAATGAGTGCGCCGGTGAATGCCGCGACGGTATCGGCCTTGAAGGTCTGCGGGGTGACGTTGGGCCACCAGCGCAGGAAGGGCAGCAGGCGGTAAAGCCAGAGCGGACAGGCCTTGAGATTGATCACGCAGACTCCAGAAGCATATTGGCGGATAAGACTATAACTATTTGTCGCAAAGGGGTTTTTGCATGGCGTCCTGTTGCGGGCAACCTATAATCAGTCGCAAATCCCGTGTCGGACAGGGTCGCTGCGACAACTCAACCAGAGAGAGCGAGGGGAAGATGAAACTCACCACGATGACCTTGTGTGCATCCGCGCTGCTGCTGTTGGCCGTGCCGGCCCAGGCAGCGGGCGACCCCAGGGCCGGGCAGCTTAAAACCTCGATGTGCGCCGGTTGTCATGGCATTGCCGGCTGGCGTACCGCCTATCCCAGCGTATACAGCGTTCCCAAGCTCGGCGGGCAGCACGCCGATTATATCGTGGCGGCCCTCAAAGCCTACAAAAGCGGCGAGCGCAGCCACCCCAGCATGAAGGCCATCGCGGGCAGCCTGTCCGAGCGGGACATGGACGATCTCGCGGCGTATTACGCGTCGTCGTACAGCGGCGCTGCCAACTGAGGAGGCCCCATGAAAAAGACATGGCTCATCCTCGCCGCGATTGCACTGGGTACTTCCCCGACGGCGCATGCCAAGGGCGATTACGAGGCCGGCAAGGCCAAATCGGCCACCTGCGCTGCCTGCCACGGCGCGGACGGGGTCAGTGCCGTGGCATCCTTTCCCAAGCTGGCGGGCCAGCACCGCGACTATCTCTACCAGGCGCTCAAGGATTACCGGTCCGGCAAGCGCAAGAACCCCATTATGGCCGGCCAGGTACAAAACCTCTCCGATACGGACATGCTCGATCTGGCGATGTATTTCTCCAAACAGAAGGGGCTGACCCTGAAATATTGATTCAGGGGGCGGAAAGACGGCGGGCGCGGCTGATCCGGCCGGCGAAGCGCTTCATAAACCCGCCAGGGCCTTGATGTGCGCCGCCGCGCTGCGTCCCAGGGCGCTGAGGTCGTAGCCGCCTTCCAGCACCGAGACGATGCGTCCTTCGGCGTGGTGCGCAGCCACGCCCATCGCCTGCTCGGTGATCCAGACATAATCCGCTTCCACCAGGCCGAACTGGCCCATGTCGTCCTCGCGGTGGGCGTCGAATCCGGCGGAGAAAAACAGCATCTGCGGCCGGAAGGCTTCCAGGCGCGGCATGATTTGCGCGCTGAAGGCTGCGCGGTAGGCGCTGCCGGTGGTGCCGGCGGGCAGCGGCACGTTGACGATGTGTCCGCTTGCGGTGTCGGCGCCGCAGAACGGGTAGAAGGGGTGCTGGAAGGTGGAGCACAGCATCGCGCGCGGATCGTTCCTGAAGATGTCCTCGGTGCCGTTGCCGTGATGGACGTCGAAATCGACGATGGCGACCCGTTCCAGGCCGTGCGCTTCCAGGGCATGCGCGGCCGCCACGGCGACGTTGTTGAAGATGCAAAACCCCATGGCCCGGCTGCGGGTGGCATGGTGTCCGGGCGGACGGCAGGCGACGAAGGCGTTGGCCACTTCGCCGCGCATCACCAGGTCGACCGCCATCACCGCGCCGCCGGCCGCATGGTAGGCGGCGTCCAGGCTGTGCGGGTTCATGCCGGTGTCGGGATCGAGCGCGTGGAAGCCTTCGTAGGGCGAGGCGGCCTCGATGGAATCGATATAGGCGGCGTCATGCGCTCTGAGCAACTGGCTGCGATGCACCAGCGGGGCTTCGCGGTGGAGCAGGTAATCGAACAGTTGGGCGGCATGCAGCCGGTCATCGATGGCGCGCAGGCGCAGCGGGCTTTCCGGGTGCCAGCTTCCCATGTCGTGCTTGAGGCATTCAGGGTGGGTGATGTAGGCGGTGTGCATGACGCAGCCCAGGAGCAGAATGGTTCAACTATACGCCCGGCGGGATGGCGCTGTAACGGGGGATGGCCTAGGATAGGGCGTCCCCGGTCCGATCGGCTCGCTGCCGCACGCAGTCCTCAACCAAGCCATGCCCCAACACTATCTGCATCCCCTGTTCAACGCCCGCTCGGTTGCGGTCTTCGGTGCCAGCGAACGCGAGGATTCGGTCGCCGGAACCTTGTTCCGGAACCTGCGCAAATCCGGCTACAGCGGCGAAGTCTATGCGGTCAATCCGAAGCACGCCACGGTGTTCGGCGAACGCTGCTACGCCAGCGCCGGCGAATTGCCGGCGGTGCCCGAGCTGGCGCTGATCGCCACCCCCGCGCCGACCGTCGCGCCGATCATGGCGCAATGCGGACAGCGCGGCATCCGCCATGCCGTCGTGCTGTCGGCCGGTTTCCGCGAAGTGGGGGAAAAGGGCGCGGCGCTGGAAGCGGCCGTGATCAGCGCGGCGAAGCAATACGGCATCCGCTTCATCGGCCCCAACTGCCTGGGCATCCAGCGGCCGGCCATCGGGCTGAATGCCACCTTCAGCCAGGGCGCCACCCTGACCGGCGATCTCGCGCTGGTGTCGCAGTCCGGCGCGATCTGCACCGCGATGATGGACTGGGCGGAAACCAACGGCATCGGCTTTTCCAGCGTGATCTCCACCGGCGCGTCGGCCGACCTGGATTTCGGCGAAATCCTCGACTACCTCGCCTACGACCCGCAGACCCGCGGCATCCTGCTCTACATCGAAGGCATCCGCGATGCGCGCCGTTTCATGAGCGCGCTGCGGGCGACGGCCCGCGTCAAGCCCGTCGTCATGGTCAAGGTGGGGCGCCACGCGACGGGGGCAAAGGCGGCGCAGTCGCACACCGGCGCGCTGGTGGGATCGGACGCGGTGTTCGACGCCCTGGTGCGGCGCGCCGGGGTGGTGCGGGTCAACACCATCCTGCAGCTGTTCGCCTCGGCGCGCGCGCTGTCCACCCACATCCGGCCCAGCGGCAACCGCCTCGCCATCGTCACTAACGGCGGCGGCCCCGGCGTCATGGCGACCGATCTCGCGGTGGACCTGGGGGTGCGCATGGCGGAGTTGTCGCCGGCGACGCTCGATGCGCTCGACGCCGTGCTGCCGGCCAACTGGTCGCACGGCAATCCGCTCGACATCATCGGCGACGCCGCCGCCGGGCGTTACCGCGCGGCGGTGGACGCCTGCCTCGCCGACGACAACGTCGACGGCGTGCTGGTGATGCTGACGCCGCAGGCGATGACCCGGCCGACCGAGGTGGCCGAGGCGGTGGTGGCGGTGGCGAAGACCTCGCACAAGCCGGTGCTGACCTGCTGGATGGGCGAGGCGCAGGTGCACGCGGGACGGCGCCTGTTCAAGCAGGCCGGCATTCCGTACTTCACCACGCCGGAACCGGCGGTCGAGGTGTTCTCCTTCCTCTCGGCCTTCTACGAGAACCAGCGCCAGCTGATGCAGACGCCGGGACCGCTGTCGCAGCAGACCGAGCCGGATGCGGAAGGCGCCCGCCTGATTGTCGAAAGCGCGCTGGCGCAGGGCCGGCATCTGCTCAACGAGGTGGAATCGAAGGCGCTGCTGGCGGCTTTCCGCATCCCGATCGCGCCGACGCTGATCGCGCGCAGCCCCATGGAGGCCATGCTGATGGCGCAGCAGATCGGCTTCCCGGTGGTGATGAAAATCAATTCGCCGGACATTACCCACAAGTCCGACGTCAACGGCGTGCGGCTGGGCTTGTCCAGCGGCCAGGCGGTGCGTTCCGCCTTCGGCGAGATGCTGGCCGATGTGAAGCGTCTGCGTCCCGACGCCACCCTGGACGGCATCGTCATCGAGCCCATGGTGATGCGCCCGCACGCCCGCGAAGTGTTGCTGGGCATGACCTCGGACCCGGTGCTGGGCCCGGTGATCGTGTTCGGCGCCGGCGGCGTCGACGTCGAAGCCCTGCAGGATCGCGCGGTGACGCTGCCGCCGCTGAACCGTTACCTGGCGCACGACCTGATCCGGCGCACCCGCGTCGCCACCCTGCTGGGCGCGTTCCGCAACCGCCCGCCGGTCGACATGGACGCGCTGGAGAACGTGCTGCTGCGGCTGTCGGAAATGGTCTGCGAATTGCCCTGGCTGGCCGAACTGGACATCAATCCGCTGCTGGTGGACGAACGCGGCGCGCTGGCGCTGGATGCCCGCATCGTCATCGCGCCCCGCGTGCCGACGGCCGACCGCTACGGCCACATGGCGATCCACCCTTACCCGGCGCATCTGCTGACGCATTGGCAGTTGCCCAGCGGCAACGACGTCGTGATTCGCCCGATCCGCCCGGAAGATGCCGAACTGACGCAGAGCTTCGTGCGCAGCCTGTCCGAGGAAACCAAGTATTTCCGCTTCATGGACGCGGTGAGCGAGCTGTCTCCCGCCATGCTGGCGCGCCTCACCCAGATCGACTACACGCGGGAGATGGCGCTGCTGGCGCTGGCGGAAATCGACGGCAGGGAGGTGGAACTGGGGGTGGCGCGCTATGCCATCAATCCGGACGGCGAGTCCTGCGAATTCGCCCTGGTGGTCGACGACGCGTGGCAGAAGCAGGGGATCGGCCACAAGCTCATGGATGTGCTGATGGACGTGGCGCGCGGCATGGGCCTGAAGATGATGGAGGGCGAGGTGCTGAAAACCAACCGCCCGATGCTGAAACTGGCGGCAGGCCTGGGCTTCCATAGCGAGCCGCATCCGGAGGACGATACGGTGCAAAGGGTTTCGCGCGCACTGTAAGCGGCGAGCCGGGCGCGGTTTGCAGCCGGATCACGGGTTCGCGGCCGCTGTCCCCGCGCCGCGGCCTGCTTGCCGCGTCAACGGGACGGGAAATGCTGGCGGGTGCAGGTCCGGTTGCGCCCGGCCTTCTTGGCCGCATAGAGCGCCTGGTCGGCGGTGCTGACCAAGGAATCGATATCCGCGGTGCCGGCTTCCCGGGCAGCCACGCCGATGCTGGCGGTGATGGTTTTTTCCGCCTGCCCGATGGTGATTCTTTTCGCTTCCAGGGTGGCACGCAAACGCTCGGCCGACTGCAGCGCGGCCTTGAGGTCGGTGTCGGGGCAAATGACCAGGAATTCCTCGCCGCCGATGCGGCAGACGCTGTCCCCCCGGCGTGCCGACATGCGCAGGGTGTCGGCCGCCTCGCGCAGGACGGCGTCGCCCGCGGCGTGGCCATAGGTGTCGTTGATGTGCTTGAAGTGGTCGATATCGATCACCATCACGGCAAGCGGCGCACCGGAGCGCGAAGCGGCGCTCCACGCCTGTTCGAGCTGATCCATTGCCGAACGGCGGTTGGGCAGCCCGGTCAGCAGGTCGGTCAGCGCGGCATTCGCCAGCCGTCGGTTGGCCACGGCCAGCTCGGCGGCGATCTGGCGCAGTTGCGCGCGGTCCTTTTCCCAGGCGTTTTGCAATCGCACCAGGCGCTGCGCGGCGTTGAGCCGCGTGCGCAGCCCCTTGGCGCTGATGGTGCTGGGCACATAGCCATCCGCGTCGACTTCGTAAGCGCGCGCCAGCTGCGCTTCGCCGTGATCGTCGGCCATCAGCAGAATATGCATGCGGCGGCCGTCTTCGGTCGCGCGCAAGGCCTGGCACAATTCCGGGCCGTCGAGTTGCGGCAGGTTGTAGTGCGCGATGATGACATGCGGGAGTACTTCCATCGCCAGCGCCAGGGCCGTGTTGCCGTTGTCCGCCGGGTAGACGATGTGGCCGCTGTCTTCGACCAGCAGCGCCATGGTTTTGCGGCGGCTGAAGGCATTGCCGTCTGCCACCACGATGCGCAGCGGCGCCCCGTCTTCCGTCGTCTCCGCGTGACCGTGGCTGATTTCGGCAAAGGGCGGAAGTATCGTCGTCGGAATCTTCAGCAGGGCGCCCCAGTCATGCCAGCTGGCGATCACGTCGTCGATGAAGCTCCCGGCAGCGGTCTGCGGGATGTCGAGTTCGGCCGCCAGCGCCATCCATTCCCGCGCCAGTTTCGGGCGTTCGGCGGCATTCGCCAATCCGAGATCGGCGAGCAGGTGCGACAGCCGCAGCATCAGCGTCAGGCTGCTGGTCCGCGAATCGTGGGGAAAACAGGGGCGATCCGGGTTCTCGTAATGGGCGAGCGGCTCGGTGAAGACCCGGGGGATGCCCCAGTCGGTCAGCATCACGATGCCCAGTTCGCTATGGTCGGTTTCCAGACGGGCGCGTTCCTGGGCAAGGATCGGCTGCGCGGGATCGGCATGATGCGCCGTCAGGACCGCGTTGTAGTCGTCGGGGTAGGCGGTCGCCAGCGCCAGTTGCCCCACCTGGGCCAGCAAGCCGCAGACGAACAGTTCGTCGGCTGCGGCTGCCGGTATCCGCGCGCCCAGCGCCTGCATGGTCAGGCCCATCAGCAGCGAGTGCGCCCAGTATCCCTGGTAGTCGAAGGCTTCGCATGCGCCGGCGCGATACTGGTCCAGCAGCGAAAACCCCAGCGCAAGCTGGCGTACCGTCGCCATACCCTGGCGCACCACGGCTTCCTGCACCGATACCACCGGGCGCGCGCCGTGCGAAGCGGCGTTCGCCAGCTTGATCAGCCGTCCGGACAGCGCGGGGTCGGTCTGCACCACCCGGGCAATTTCGCTCAGGGTCGCGTTCTCGCGCCGGGATAACTCAAGCACGGCCAGCGCAACCCCACGTGGACTGGGCAGCTGGCCGCTGATTTTGAGCTGTTCAACCTGTGTCATCAATCAACCTGTTTTCGGTAAAGCGCATGGATGCCGTTGCGGATGGGCAAATCCCGGCCTGAATGCATTGCGGCTGCCACCCGCGTGGCGGCATCTTCAGGCTGTATGGGTGCCGGACTAGCAATGGCCGTGTGGGGGCGGCCAGCATGCGGCGAGGCTTTCCGGGGCGCCGCTGTCACATTTTCAGCAGTGTTATCGACAGGATTTCGACAAAATTAAGCCCGCCGTGCGAAGTCCGGGTGTCGGCGGCCGGCTTTCAGGCGACGCCGAGCTTTTGATCCAGACAGCGCAAATACGCCGCCGAATCGAACGCCGTCTGGTAGCGCTGTACCTGCCAGATCATTTCCGCGAGGCAATCCATGACGTCGTGCTGGGCGTCCATGGCGTCGCCATGCCGGCTGAGCAGGCGCTGGTAACGGTCGCGGATCCCCGGCGGCTGGTCGACCGAGAGCTGCTCGGCGATCGCCAGGTGCATGGATAGATGCAGAAAGGGATTGGTTTCGCCGGACTCGGGCAGGTAGTCGCGCTCCTTATGGCGCTCGGGCCGATCGAGCATGGCGTGGTATTCGGGGTGCGCCAGCACGGCGTCGAGCGCCGGCTGCTCGGCGCCTGCCAGCGGCTGCCCGGCGCGGTATTTCGCCCACACGTCGAAGAAGAACTGGCGCACCTGGTCGCGGCTGGGATTAAACAAGCTTGTCCTTGTACTCGCACAGATCCGCAATGAGGCATGCTGGGCATTTCGGCTTTCTGGCCTGGCACACGTAGCGGCCGTGCAGGATCAGCCAGTGGTGGGCGTCGATGCGGAATTCGGCGGGGATGGTCTTGAGCAGCTTTTTTTCCACCTCCAGCACGGTCTTGCCGGGAGCCAGGCCGGTGCGGTTGGCGACGCGGAAGATGTGGGTGTCGACCGCCATGGTCGGCTGGCCGAAAGCGGTGTTCAGAACCACGTTGGCGGTTTTGCGCCCCACACCGGGCAGCGCTTCGAGCGCGGCGCGCTCGGCGGGAACCCGGCTGCCGTGCAGCTCGACCAGCATCCGGCAGGCGGCAATGAGATGCCGGGCCTTGCTCTTGTAGAGGCCGATGGTCCTGATGTAGTCCGCCAGGCCCGCCTCACCCAGCGCGTAGATGGTTTCGGGGGTGTTGGCCACCGGAAACAGCCTGCGCGTCGCCAGGTTCACCCCCTTGTCGGTGGCCTGCGCCGAGAGCACCACCGCCACCAGCAGTTCGAATGGCGTGGCGTATTCAAGCTCGGTGGCGGGATGGGGGTTGGCCGCGCGCAGGCGGCTGAAGATTTCGCGACGTTTGGCTGGATTCATGGCGGGCTTGGCAGGCGGTGCATCACTGCGTATCGAGCGATTTTTTCAATGCCTGTTTTTCGGCTTGCCGCTTGGCGCCGGCCGGTTTTTCATGTGTGCCGGCACGGCGCTGGATCGCCAGCGCGACATAGGGATTGCGCGGCTTGGGAACGCGCTTTTTCAGCGGCGGCTTCATGCCGCAACCGGCACGGCCGCGCGCGCGCGTTGTTCGGCGCGCGCCTTGTTCCAGTTGTTCGCGGCGATCAGCAGCCCCAGCGCGATGAAGGCGCCGGGCGGCAGGATCGCCAGCAGAAAGCCCTGGTAGCCGGGCAGCAGGTGCAGCACGAATTGCTTGGCATCCTCGCCGAACACCAGGTCGATGCCGGACAGCAGCGTGCCCTGCCCGGCGAGTTCGCGGATCGCGCCCAGCACCACCAGCACCAGCGTCAGGCCCAGGCCCATCGCAATCGCGTCGACCACGCTGTGCAGCGGGTGATTCTTGGCGGCAAACGCGTCGGCGCGCGCCAGCACGATGCAGTTGGTGGTGATCAGCGGGATGAAGATCCCCAGCACCAGATACAGCGGGTGCACGAAGGCGTTCATCGCCAGATCGATCACCGTGACCAGCGCGGCGATGATGAGCACGAACACGGGAATGCGGATTTCGTTCGGCACGAAATGGCGCACCCCCGACACCGCCCCGCTGGAGGCGGCCATCACCAGCACGGTCGCCAGCCCCAGCGACAGCGCGTTGATGACGTTGTTGCTGATCGCCAGCAGCGGGCACAGGCCGAGCAACTGCACCAGCCCGGTGTTTTGCTTGACGAGGCCGTTGTGAAACAGGCTGCGGAATTCTGTTGCGGTGATCATGGTTGGACTCCTGGCTCGGGCGTGGCCACCAGTGCGGCGCGGTGGCGCGCAAAATAGTCTAGCGCGCTTTTGACCGCCTTGACCACGGCGCGCGGGGTGATGGTGGCGCCGGCGCGGGCGTCGAAGACGCCGCCGTCCTTCGCCACTTTCCAGTGCCTGGGGGGCGGGGCGGTCAGCGATTTGCCGGCAAACTGGTCGATCCAGGCGCTTTTGGCGCGGTCGATGTAATCGCCCAGCCCCGGTGTTTCGCGGTGCGCGGTGACGCGCACGCCGGTCACGTTGCCGTCGATGTCGATGCCGACCAGCAAGGCGATATCGCCGCTGTAGCCGTCCGGCGCGACGGCCTCCAGCACCACGCCGCTGACTGCGCCGCCACGGCGGGCGATCCATATCGTCGAAGGCTTGCGGGTACCGAGCAGCGCGTCCGGCGGCGCGCTTTGCTGGCTGGCCAGCAGATCGTTGTCGTACAGCGCGGCGGGCAACACCTGATTGATGAGCGCGAGCTTTTCGGCCTGCTGGCTGCGGGCGATGGTCGGCTCGGTGCGGTCGTGGGTGAACGCCAGCATCGCGGTGCCGATCAGCGAAAACACGAACAGGATGAGGCCGGTGCGCAGTGCGTTACGCAGAGCCGCCCGGATTTGCGGCGTCATGCGGACGGCGCCTTGGTCTTTTTCGCGCCGCCATAGATGCGCGGCTGGGTGTATTGATCGATCAGCGGCACGCACAGGTTCATCAGCAGGATGGCAAACGCGACGCCGTCGGGATAGCCGCCCCAGGTGCGGATGACGACGGTGAGAAAGCCCGCGCCGAAGCCGAAAATCAGCTTGCCGCGCGGCGTCGTGGCGCCGGATACCGGGTCGGTGGCGATGAAGAAGGCGCCGAGCATCACCGACGGCGCGAACAGATGGAACCACGGCGCGCCGAAGCGGCCGGCGTCGAAGAAATGCAGGAAGCCGGCGGTGAGCCAGATGCCGGCGAGGAAGGCCAGCGGCACCTGCCAGCCGACGATGCGCAAGGCCCACAGCACGAGGCCGCCGAGCAGGAACGCCGCCGCCAGCCACTCGAAACCGACGCCGCCGTAGTGGCCGAAAATCGGCTGCGCCATGATCTCGTCGACGGTGTGCTGCTGCAGCAGGCCGGTGCGCAGCGCGTCCAGCGGCGTCGCCATGGTGACGGCATCGAGCGTGGCCTTGGGCACGTCGCCGCCGAAAATAACCGCCGCACTTTGCGCCAGGGTGAGGGGGGCCGAAGTCAGTTCGAGCGGGGCCGCCCACTGCGTCATCTGCGCCGGGAACGACACGATCAGCACCGCGTAGCCGACCATCGCCGGATTGAAGATGTTCTGCCCGAGGCCGCCGTACAGGTGCTTGGCGACCACGATGGCGAACAGCGTGCCGGTGACGATCAGCCACCACGGCGCCAGCGAAGGCAGCGAGAGCGCCAGCAGCCAGGCGGTGACGATCGCCGACAGGTCGGCGAGGAAAGGCTTGGCCGGGTAGCCGCGCGCTTTCAGCATCGCCGCCTCGGCCGCCAGCGCGGTGACGGTGGCGAGCGCCAGGGTGACGAGGATGCCCGGCCCGAACGCCCAGACGTACACCGCAATGCCGGGCAGCAGCGCGGCCAGCACCCAGGCCATGACCTGGGTGACGCTGCTGCGATCAAGAATGAAAGGGGAGGGCATGATGCGTTTTCTTCCGTGACGCCTTAGGGTTTCTCGTCGGATTCCAGCGGCTGGCGCGCCAGCTCGCGGATTTTAGCCCGGCGCGCCTCGATTTCCTCGATCTCGCGCTGGGTGCCGGGCGGCAGATGGTCGGTGTTCTTCGGCGCAGTCTCGGCTTTTTTTGCCTGCGCGCGGGCGAGCGCGGCGGCGATCAGCGCTTTCTTGGCGTCGGCTTCGCTGGGCGCGGCGCCGCCGGCGTCGGGCGCGGCGGCAAGTTCGGCGCGCTTGGCCTGGGCCTTGGCGGCAAGCTTCTCGGCTTTTTCCTTTTTCTCGCGCTCCTGCCGGAACTGGCGGAACTCGTGGCGTTCGCGCGCGAGGTCGGCGGCGCGCTTGTCCTTTTCGCGGGTCCAGATTTCGCTCTTGGCGTAGCGGTAAAAGTCGACCAGCGGAATGTGGCTGGGGCAGACGTAGCTGCAGCAGCCGCACTCGATGCAGTCGAACAGGTGGTATTCCTGCGCGCGCCCGAAGTCGCCCGCCTTGGCGAAGCGGAACAGTTCCTGCGGCTGCAGTTCCGCCGGACAGGCGTCGGCGCAGCGGGTGCAGCGGATGCACGGCAAAGCCTTGGGCAGCGGCGGGAACAGCTCGGCCGACTGCACCAGGATGCAGTTGGTCGCCTTGACCACCGGCACATCGAGATTAGGCATCGGCATGCCCATCATCGGCCCGCCCATCAGCACGCCGGTGGTGCCGTCGCGGTCGCCCGCCAGGGTGATCAGCGCATGCATCGGCGTGCCGATCAGCACCTCGAAGTTCTGCGGCCGCAGCACGTGGCCGGTGACGGTGACCAGCCGCGAGATCAGCGGTTCGCCATGGTGCACCGCGCGTGCCAGCGCATAGGCGGTGCCGACGTTGAACACCTGGATGCCGATGTCGGTGGACAGCTTGCCGGACGGGACCTCCCTGCCGGTGAGCACCTGGATCATCTGCTTGGCGCCGCCGCCGGGGTAGCGCGCCGGCACGACCATGATTTCCGCTGCAAAGTCCATCCGGGCCGCGGCCGCCTGCATCGCGGCGATGGCTTCCGGCTTGTTGTCCTCGATGCCGACGAGGATTTCCGTGCTGCCCAGCAGGTGGCGCATGATCGCCACGCCCTGCAGGATCTCGTCGGCACGGGTGCGCATCAGCACGTCGTCGCAGGTGATCCACGGCTCGCATTCGCCGCCGTTGATGATGAGGGTGGGGCAGTGCTGCGCCGCGCCGGGATCGAGCTTGACCGCGCTGGGGAACACCGCGCCGCCGAGGCCGGCCAGCCCCAGGTCGCGCAGCCGTATGCGCAGGTCGGCCGGCGCCAGCGCCCGGTAATCGAGCGGGCGATGTTCCACCCACTCGTCGCGGCCGTCGGTTTCGATGCTGATGCACAGGTCGGGCAGGCCGGAGATATGCGGTACCGGCTGCTGGTCGACGGCGCTGACGATGCCCGAACTGGAGGCATGCACCGCCGCCGAGATGGTGCCGTCGGCTTCCCCGATCATCTGGCCCTTCAGCACCCGGTCGCCCACGCTTACCAGCGGTTTGGCCGGGCTGCCGATGTGCTGGCGCAGCGGGATGACCAGTTTCTTCGGCAGCGGCGCGGCGCGGACCGGCCGTGCGTTCGACTCCGCCTTGTGCTCGGGTGGATGCACGCCGCCCTTGAATTTGAACAGTTCGCGGCTCATGCGCTGCTGTCTCCGGAAACCTGCTTCAGCATCACCACCGGATGCTTCCACTTCCAGTGCGGCAGATCTTCGGCGATCGGTACCATGGTGATGCAGTCGACCGGGCACGGCGGCAGGCACAGTTCGCAGCCGGTGCACTCGGCCGCAATGATGGTGTGCATCTGCTTGGCGGCGCCGGAAATGGCGTCGACCGGACAGGCCTGGATGCACAGGGTGCAGCCGATGCAGGTCTGTTCGTCGATGAAGGCCACCGACTTGGGCTTGGGTGCGCCATGGGTTTCGTCGAGCGGCTTGGGTTCCACGCCGAGCAGGTCGGCCAGTTTCTTCACCCCCTCCTCGCCGCCCGGCGGGCACAGATTGATATCCGCCTCGCCCTTGGCGATCGCCTCGGCATAGGGCCGGCAGCCGAGAAATCCGCACTGTCCGCACTGCGTCTGCGGCAGGATGGCGTCGATCTTTTCCGCCAGCGGGTTGCCTTCCACCTTGAACCGGATGGCCGACCAGCCGAGCGCCAGTCCGATCGCCACCGCGATCCCGGCCATCACCAGAATGGCGGCAAGCATTACTTGACCAGCCCGGAGAAGCCCATGAATGCCAGCGACATCAAGCCTGCGGTGATCATTGCAATGCTGGTTCCCTTGAACGGCGAAGGAACGTCACACGTCTCCATCCGCTCGCGGATGCCGGCAAACAGGACCAGCACCAGGGTGAAGCCGAGCGCTCCGCCGGCGCCGAAAAACAGCGATTCGACGAAGCCGTGCTGTTCCTGCGCGTTGAGCAGCGGAATCCCCAGCACTGCGCAGTTGGTGGTGATGAGCGGCAGGTAGATCCCCAGCACCTGGTACAGCACCGGGCTGGATTTGTGGATGAACATCTCGGTGAACTGCACGATCCCGGCGATCACCACGATGAACGACAGCGTGCGCAGGTAGAACAATTCCGGGCCGAGCAGGTATTCGTTGACGAGATAGCTCGCCCCGGACGCCAGCGTCAGCACGAAGGCCGTCGCCAGCCCCATGCCGATCGCCGCTTCCAGCTTTTTCGACACGCCCATGAACGGGCACAGACCGAGAATCTTGGCCATCACGATGTTGTTCACGAACACCGTGGAAATAATGATGAGGAGGTAGGTTTCCAAAGCAGGCAGCCCGACGCGATAGCGCATTATCCGCCTTTAGGCGCGTTGGATTCAAGCTGCTGCGGGCAGGGCTATTGGCCTGTGCCGGCTGCCGCGACCCGTAAAGGGGGCAATCGTGGCCGTCCTGTTGATGGATATCGAGGATCGGTCGCCCATTCGTGCGGGGCAGCCTGCAGGTCGTCCGCCGCATGGGGCGCTGCCTGCGCACCGACTCAGCCGAGCGACTTGCCGCTGGCCCAGAAGTCGTAGCCCTTGATCAAAAACTCGTCCCACGGCAGGTAGTGCGAGCCGTCGCAGGAGAAGGTGAGGCCAACCATGCCGTTGAAGATGTTGAGCGAACCCCCGCGCAGATAAAACGTCTCGTCCATGAAGCGCAGCGCGCGCAGGCTGTCGAGCACCGTACGGATCTTGTCGCGGGGCACCGCGGCGTCGGCCGGGTAGGGGTGGCACGGATAAATCAGGCAGGTATCGGGGTCGGTCAGCGCGTCGATGTCGAGCAGGCGGTAGCGATAGGGGTCGTCGACCAGCCAGATGGTGGCGCGGCTGCTGGAAAAGTGCAGTTTGCCGTGGAACACGCCGCGATCGGTCATCAGTTCCTCCATCACCCCCAGCACCGTGTCGAGGTTGAGGTCCATCTGGCTGTCGCTGCGGGTCTGGTGGAACACCGCGCCGCGGATCGCCGGGTCGCCCTTGATCTGCCGCCAGTAGGTGGGTTCGTCGTACAGCTTGCCGGTGATCGGCAGGTCGCGCAGGTCGAAGTCGGCGCCGACGAAGCCGAGCGCGCGGCCGTCGTCGTCGCGCACGATCTGGATCGCGGTCAGCGACGGCCGCTTGGCACGCAGGCTGATGTAGGCCTGCGTCAGCAGAAAGCCCTGGTTCGGCACCGCTTCGCGCATGTAGGGGCGGTCGGAGCGGTCGCGCCCGTAGTCCGTCTCGATCAGGCCTTCGCGGCTGATGTTGTCGGAAAGCTGGATTGCACGGGTATCCAGCGCATACAGGTATTTGCATGCGGGCAGGGTCGTCAGCGCATGGCTCAGCGCGGCGTTGAGCCCGGCGCGGCTCGGCCATGCCCGGCTGCACGCCTGCGCGGCCAGCGCCAGCGGCTCGCGCAGCAGGTTGGCGAGGGCGGCGCGCTGGTGGGCGACGCTTTCGGCGAGGGTGCTGGGGGTAGACATGGCGGTTCGGTTTGCGGCGGTCGTTTGAATGTTTTCCACGATCAGGTGCGCAGCGAAATCACCGGCCAGCCCCTGCCCTCGGCGTGGGCGCGCAGGGTGGGGTCGGGATCGACGGCGACGGGATGGCGGACTTTTTCCAGCAGCGGCAGGTCGTTGTGCGAGTCGCTGTAGAACCAGCTGGTAGTGAGGCAGTCAAGGCGGGTGCCGTGGGCTTCGAGGAAGTGTTCGAGGCGGGTGACCTTGCCTTCGCGGAAGCAGGGGGTGCCGGCGACTTCGCCGGTGAAGCGGCCGTCTCGCTGCTCGGGTTCGGTGGCGATCAGGTGGGGGATGCCGAACTCGCGCGCAATCGGCGCGGTGACGAAACTGTTGGTGGCGGTGATGACGGCGACCAGGTCGGCTTCGTCGAGGTGTCGGGCGACCAGGTCGCGCGCGGCCTGGGTAATCATCGGCTTGATGCGCGTCTCCATGTATTCGGCGTGCCAGGCGTCGAGCTGTTCGCGCGCGTGGGTGGCGAGCGGGCGCAGGGCAAACGCGAGGAAGGCATGAATATCCAGTCGCCCGGCCTTGTAGTCTTCGTAGAACGCGCGGTTCTTGGCTTCGTAGTGGGCGCCGTCGACCACGCCCCTGGCGATGAGAAATTGACCCCATTCGTAGTCGGAATCGCCGGCGAGCAGGGTGTTGTCGAGGTCGAAGAGGACGAGATTCATGGCGGGATGCAAATTAAACGATTCAAGTTACAGGAATTCAAGCGCGCGGAGCCTGGCCGCGGTCGCGCCAGAAGTCGCGCAGTTCATAGCAGCTCCAGATCGCCATCGCCACGTAATCGTTGCGGCTGGTCTGGCGCTCCGTTTCCGTCCATTCTTCGGGCGGCGTCATCAGCACATACAGCGGGTCGAGCATTTCGTCGACGAAGGCTTCGTCCTTGCTGTCCGGTGGTAGTTCCCAGTCGGCTTCCCAGTGTTCCACCACCTGCAGGAATCCGGCTGCCCAGAGGCTAGCATGAGGCGGGACGCCTTCGGCCCTGAGCGCGGCGGCCTCGTTTTTCGGCAGGTCGGCCAGCAGGCCTTCCCAGTCCATGATGAGCGGGGACAGCGCGCGCGGGTCGGCCAGGTTGTCGATCGGGGCGGCGAGCGCGCGCGCGATCTCGTTCCAGCGGCGGCCGAGCAGCGCTTCGAAGCGGCCGTATTGCACGGCATCGGCGAACAGCGTTGCGGGGGCGTCGTGCTCGAACAGCACCGGCAGATAGCTTTCCGCTGCGATCGGGCGCGGCGCGCATTGCAGGGCCGTGACGAAGCCGTCGACGCCTTCGAGCGACAGCGGTGCGTCGGTGCGCGCGGCGGCATCGTCGATCAGGTCGGCCAGTTCGGCGATGTCGTCGTCGTTGAGCGGCACATTCTGGTTTTTGCTGGGCATGGCAGGGGCTCGATGCGAAGGGCGCGGCAGCGCACGGGGCTTCGCGTAAAATTGATGGATGAATTTTACCGCGCTTGTGCTGCCGCAATCATTACATCTGTTCGGCTGGCTGGGGCTGGTCTTTCTGGGCTGGCGCTGGCTGATGTCGGGCGACTGGCGCAGGCTTACGCAGCCGGCGCGCCTGAACCTGTTTCTGGGCGCCACGGTGGCGCTGCTGGCGCTGTGGCAAATCCGCGCCGGGGTGAAGCCGGGGCTGGCGTTCCATCTGTACGGCATTTCGGCCATGACGCTGATGTTCGGCTTCTGGCGCGCGAGCTTCGCCGGGGTGCTGGTCCTGCTGGCCAATGCGCTGTTCGGGCGCGGCAATCCGGTTGCGCTGGGGATCGATGCGCTGTTGCAGGCGGTGCTGCCTGCGGCGGTGAGCTGGGGCGTATTTCGCCTGCTGGAACGCCGCCTGCCGAATCATTTTTTCATTTACGTGCTGGGCAACGGCTTTTTCGGCGCGGCGCTGGCGGTGGCGGCCGTCGGGCTGGCCACCACGGCGCTGATGGCGCTGGCCGGCGCCTATCCGCTCGACTACCTGCTGACGCAGTACACGCCGTATGCCGCGCTGCTGCTTGCCTGGGCCGAGGCATTTTCCACCGGCATGGCGATTACCGTGATGGCGGTATACCGGCCGGCCTGGCTGGAAACCTTCGATGACGCACGGTATATCCAGAACAAGTAAAACTTTTATCCGCGAAGGGCGCGAAGATGCGCGAAGGAAACCCCATTGTTTTTTGGCTTGCGCATCCATCGGGCTCGAATCGGGTTGGTTTCTTTCGCCTTTCTTCGTGTTCCTTCGTGCCCTTCGCGGACAATCCGGTTTTTGAATTTTGAGCCCCACCTTGAACATCACCTATCCCGACCTGCCGGTCAGCGCGCGCCGCGACGACATCCTCGCCGCGCTCAAGGCCAACCGCGTGCTGATCCTGTGCGGCGAGACCGGCTCCGGCAAGACCACGCAGATCCCCAAGATGTGCCTCGAAGCGAGGCTGGCATCGGCTCCGGCGCGCCCTGGCAGACTGATCGGCTGCACCCAGCCGCGCCGCATCGCCGCGCGCTCGGTAGCGGCGCGCATCGCGCAGGAACTCGGCGGCGAGCTCGGCGGCCTGGTCGGCTACAAGGTGCGCTTCACCGACAAGGTGCGCCACGACACCGCGATCAAGGTGATGACCGACGGCATCCTGCTGGCCGAAAGCCAGGGCGACCCACTGCTCTCGCGCTACGACACGATCATCATCGACGAGGCGCACGAGCGCAGCCTCAACATCGATTTCCTGCTCGGTTATCTGAAGACGCTGGTGGAGAAGCGCAGCGATCTGAAGATCGTCATTACTTCCGCCACCATCGACGCCGAGCGCTTTTCCAGGCACTTCAACGACGCGCCGGTGATCGAGGTATCGGGGCGCACCTACCCGGTGGAAATCCGCTGGCGGCCGATTGAGCGCAGCGAGCGCGAGGAGCCCGCCAGCCCTGCCAAAGCCGAGAAGAAGGACAAGGACGCGCCCGACCTGATCGCCGCCATTCTCGACGCCACCGACGAACTGGCGCGCGCGGGCCCCGGCGACATCCTGGTGTTCCTGCCGGGCGAGCGCGAGATCCGCGACACCGCCGAGGCGCTCAGGAAGCACCACCCGCCCGGCACCGAGATCCTGCCGCTGTTCTCCCGCCTGTCGGTGGCCGAGCAGGACGCGATCTTCAAGCCCACCAGCGCGCTGCGGCGCATCGTGCTCGCGACCAACGTCGCCGAGACCTCGCTCACCGTGCCGGGCATCCGCTACGTGATCGACCCCGGCAGCGCGCGGGTGAAGCGCTATTCGGCGCGCAACAAGGTCGAGCAGTTGTTGATCGAGAAGGTGTCGCAGGCCTCGGCCAACCAGCGCGCCGGGCGTTGCGGGCGGGTCGCCGACGGCGTCTGCATCCGCCTCTACGACGAGGCCGATTTCGCCAACCGGCCGCGCTTCACCGATCCCGAACTGCTACGTTCCTCGCTGGCCGGCGTCATTCTGCGGATGAAGTCGCTCGGGCTCGGCGACGTCGTCGGCTTCCCCTTCATCGACCCGCCGAGTTCGCGGCTCGTCACCGACGGCTATCAGCTCCTGACCGAACTGCACGCGCTCGACGAGCAGGGGGCCTTGACCAAGATCGGCAGCAAGCTCGCCAGGCTGCCGCTCGATCCGCGCATCGCCCGCATGCTGCTGGCTGCGGAACAGCAGCGCTGCGTCAACGAGGTGCTGATCATCGCCAGCGCGCTGTCGGTGCAGGATCCGCGCGACCGTCCGATGGAGCGTGCGCAGGCGGCTGACGAGAAGCACAGGCTGTTCGCCGACGAGCGTTCCGACTTCATGGGCTGGCTGAAATTGTGGCGCTGGTACGCGGAGCAGGTGCAGCACAAGAAGACCAACCGCCAGTTGCAGAGCTTGCTTACGGACCACTTCCTGTCGCCGCGGCGGATGCGCGAATGGCGCGACATCCACGGCCAGCTGCATGCGCAGGTCGCCGAACTCGGCCTGCGCGAGAACGACAAGGACGCCGGCTACGACGCGATCCATCAGGCGCTGCTGACCGGGCTGCTCGGCAACATCGGCTTCAAGTCGGACGACGCCAAGGCGCGCGCCAAGCCGGGCGAAGGCAACTACCAGGGCGCACGCGGCATCAAGCTGTCGATCCATCCCGGCTCGGCGCTCGCGAAAAAAGCCCCGAAGTGGGTCATGGCGGCCGAACTCACGGATACCGGCCGCTTGCTCGCGCGCACCGTCGCCGAGGTACGACCGGAATGGATCGAGGCAGCGGGCCGGCATCTATTGACGCGCATGTACATCGAGCCGCACTGGGAGAAGGATGGCGCGCGCGTGGTGGCGTTCGAGCGCGTCAGCCTGTACGGCATCACCCTGGTGGCGCGGCGCAAGATCCACTACGGCCCCATCGATGCGGCGCTGTCGCGCGAGCTGTTCATCCGCGGCGCGCTGGTGGCGGGCGAATACGACACGCGTGCGCCGTGGTTCGCGCACAACCGCGCGCTCATCAAGGAAATCGAGGACCTCGAACACAAGGCGAGGAAGTCCGGTGTGTGGCTGGACGAGGAGCGCATTTTCCGCGTGTTCGACGCGCGCATCCCCGCCGGCATTCACAACGGCGCCGCGTTCGAGACCTGGCGTGCCGAAGCCGAGGCCGCCGATCCGAACATCCTGTTCCTGCGGCGCGAGGACATCCTCGGCGAGGGGCTCGGCGCCGACCATGCGCTGTTTCCCGAGACGATGATGGTCGACGGCGCGGCGTGCCAGCTCAAGTACCGCTTCGAACCCGGCCACCCGCTCGACGGCGTGACGCTGCACCTGCCGCTGTACCTGCTCAACCGCATCGAGGCCGCGCAGGTCGACTGGCTGGTGCCCGGTCTCATCCGCGAAAAGCTCACTGCGCTCTTGAAACTCCTGCCCAAGGACAGGCGCCGTCCGCTGATTCCGCTGCCCGACACGGTGACCGCCTTCCTCTCGGTGACGAAGCCGGGCGAGGCCATGCTCACCGACGCGCTCACCGGCTTCATCCGCAGGAAAACCGGCGCCGACGTCCACCCCGACGAGTGGAAGGGCGAGCTGCCGGCGCACCTGAAGATGAATCTCGGCGTGACCGACGACAGCGGGCAGGAACTCGCCAGCGGCCGCGATCTCGCGAGCCTGCGCCAGCAGCTCGGCGGCGCGGCCCGCATCACCTACGGCGGCGGCGCCGAGGACAGCGAGTTCGAGCGCACCGGCCTCGCCGAATGGAATTTCGGCGACCTGCCCGAGCAGGTGAAATTCAGGCGCAGCGGACGCGAGCTGATCGGCTACCCGGCGCTGGTCGACAATGGCGAGAGCGTCGACTTGCGCCTGCTCGATGCGGCCGAGGCGGCGGAGATGGAGACCCGCCGCGGGATCGTGCGGCTGCTGCGCATCGCGCTGGCCGCGCAGTTCAAGCAGCTCGACAAGGACCTGTCGCGCGAGACCGCGCTGGCGCTGAAATACCGCAGCTTTGGCAGCGCCGAGCAGCTGCGCGCAGCGCTGATCGATGCGATCGCCGCGCGCGCGCTTCTGGGCGACGACGACACCCCGCGCGACGAAAAGCATTTCGGCAAGCAGAAGGAGCGCGCCAAGCCCAGGATCTCCGTGGTGAAGCAGGCGCTCGTGCGCGACGTGGCGGAGATACTCGACCTGCATGCGCAGGTGGCGGCGCGCCTCGACGCCAAGCCGCAGTTCACCGCGGTGATGCGCGACGAGCATGCGCACCTGGCGGCGCTGGTGCCGGCTGATTTCATCACCGCCACGCCGTGGGCGCGCCTGAAGGAGTTGCCGCGCTACCTGCGCGGCATCCTCAAGCGGCTGGAGAAGCTGCCCGCAGCCGAACAGCGCGACGCGCGCGCCATGGCGGGCGTGCTGACGCTGCAGAACAAGTACCTGGCGCGGCGCGACCAGGCGAAGGGCGCAGCACCCGCAAGGGGTACGCCGCCAGACGCTCGCCTTTCAGGCGGTCTTGGCGCGGTCCCGGCGGCGCTCGACGAGTTCCGCTGGCAGCTGGAGGAGCTGCGCATCTCGCTGTTCGCCCAGGAGCTGAAAACGCCCTACCCGGTGTCGGTCAAGCGGCTCGACAAGGTGTGGGACGAGCTTGCCAGACAGCCTCTGGGTTGAGTACGGTACGCCTATGAGCGAACGCGTCTTCAACCTGCCCAACGTCATCTCCCTGCTGCGCCTGGCGGCGGTGCCGGTGGTCGGCTGGCTGATCCTGCAGCAGCGCTGGGAGGCGGCCTGCTGGCTGTTCCTCGCCGCTGCGGTGTCGGACGGAATCGATGGCCTGCTGGCGCGCTGGCTGAAGCAGATGACGCAACTGGGTGCGGCGCTCGACTCCGTCGCCGACAAGGCGCTGGGTTTGGTGACGCTGGTGATGCTGACGCTCGAAGAAGCGATCCCGATGTGGGTGACGCTGGCGATCCTGCTGCGCGACAGCGTCATCGTGCTGGGCGCGCTGAGCTACCGCGGATTGGCCGGCCATCTGGAAATCCATCCCACTTGGCTCGGCAAGACGCATATGTTTGCCGAGTTCGCATTGCTGACGCTGGTGCTGGCTGGACTGGCCGGCTTGCTGGCGCTGGACGGCTGGCTGCTGCCGCTGTTCGGCATCGTGTTCGTCATTGCCGTGGTCTCCGGGGCGCAGTATGTCTGGATCTGGAGCGCCAAGGCGCGCCACGCGCGCGCGGCGGCCCGCTTCAAGCCCCGCTGACGCGTCACTGAAAGGAAAGGCAGCGCTGGCGTTCCGACTCGCAGCCGGACTTGACCCGGTACATGGCGGCGTCGGCGGCGCGAATCAGCGCATCTTCGTCGCTGCCGTCGTCGGGATAGACCGCCTGGCCGATGCTGGCGTCGATGTCCAGCTCGAGGTCGTCAAAGCGGGCGCTGTGGGCCAGGCTATGTTCGATCTTGAGCGCGGCGGCGACGCAGTCGTGCCGTCCCTGCACGCCTTCCAGCAGGACTACGAATTCGTCGCCGCCCAGGCGCGCAACCGAGTCGGATTCGCGCACGCAATCCCGTAGCTGCTGCGCGACCTCCATCAGCACGGCGTCGCCGATGTGGTGCCCATGCCGGTCGTTGATGTCCTTGAAGCGGTCCATGTCCACATACAGGATGCCCACCTTGCCGCCGTAGCGATGGGCGTGGCGGATCGCCTGCTGCAGGCGGTCGTAAAACAGCCGCCGGTTGGCCAGCCCGGTGAGCGGGTCATGCGTGGCCTCCTCGCGCAGCGCTGCCCGCGAGCGCTCGAGCTCCACCATCTGTTCGTCTATCTGCCGCGATTTCTGGCCGATTTTCCGCAGCGTATGCCTGGCGATCAGCAGGGCCAGGGCAATCGCCGCGATGCCGAATGTCAGCGTGAGCAGAAAAGTGCGCCGGTAGGTTTGCTGCGCCTGCTGCTGGGCGATCAGGTTGGCCTGCTGATACAGATGGCGCATGTCGGCCAGTTGCAGGTTGAAGGCTTCCTGGATAGGGATGGCTTCCTGCACCAATACCCGGCGCGCGTCGGCGCTCAGTTCGGACTTGAGCAGATCGACCACGCGATTCTGCACCGATTCGATGTCGTTGATCAGGAGGGTCTGGGTATCGAAGCTGCGTTGCTCGGAGGCGGAAAACCCCAGCTGACGCAGGGCGTTGCGCCCGCTCCCGACCAGGAAGCCGGCGCGGTTGAATTCCAGGAAATGGGCGTCGCGTTCGAACGGATCGTCGGCAAGCGCCATGCGGAACAGGCTGTCGGTACGGATATGCGCCGCCACCTGGGTTTGCGTGATGAGGTCGATCTTGCGGTTATGGTTCTCAACCACCGTGCGCATCTGCTCGCCCAGCGTTTGCAATTGCAGCAGGCCGTTCAAGGCCAGCCCGCAGATCAGGACGATCAGCGCGACGAAAGCCGTTCCGGTGGTGAGAGAGAATCGTTGTATGGGCATAGACGCTTGTGCCTCAGGCCATTATCGATGTTTAGTCCATTATTGGCCGGGTGGCGGCCTTGGGGGCGTCATGCCGGCCTGCTGGAGGGCCTGCAAGGCATGGGCCACTTGTTGGGCGTGGCGTGCCGGGTCAACCTTGTCGAAGCGCGCCGCGATACGGCCGTCGGGCGCGATGATGAAGGTGCGGCGACGGGCGAATCGCACGAGCCCAAGATTCAGCAGGCTGTCGTATGCCGCGGCCGTATGCCCGCCCGGATCGGACAGCAGGGGGAACGGCAACTGGTGCTTGCGGGCAAAACCGGCGTGCGACCGGGTGTCGTCGACGCTGACTCCGGCCACCGCAGCGTTGAGATCGCCCAGCGCCCCGATGGCGTCGCGAAAGCGGCATGCCTCCCGGGTGCAGCCGGGCGTATCGTCCCTGGGATAGAAATACAGCACCAGCCAGCGCCCGGCATAATCGCTCAAACGATGAATGCGGCCATCCTGGTCCGGCAAGGTGAAATCGGGCGCGGCGCTGCCTTCCGTCCGCTGCGGGCCTGGCCGCAGCATCCACAAAAGCGCGCTGGCCAGCAGCAGCAGTAACGCCAATCCGCCCAGCATGTATTTATTCATATACTCCCCCGTCCGCATCATAGCCGGGTTGCGCAGCAATCGGGTGCGTCCCGCAGGGATTCGGCAATCCATGCGGGATTCGGTAGAATGCGCGCCACGCCCCGGTAGCTCAGTGGATAGAGCAACCCCCTCCTAAGGGGTAGGTCGGACGTTCGATTCGTCTTCGGGGCGCCAAACTGGATTCAGAATGCAATGCGCAATAAAAAATAGCGGCACTCGGCCGCTTTACGTCTTTATTCATGCATTCGATTTGTGTCACAACCCGGGAAGGATTGTGGCGTCCCCACGGGGATTCGAACCCCGGTTACCGCCGTGAAAGGGCGATGTCCTAGGCCTCTAGACGATGGGGACCCGGACGACGGTGTGAACCGCCAACTTTGCTGCCACGGCTTGCGCCGTCTTACTTCTTGGAAAGCTGCGTCAGGGTGACGCCGAGCAGCAAACCGACGAAACCCAATGGTACCAGTCCCAGCCAGATTTCGGCGTGCCCGCTACCATTCAACATCTTCCAAAATCCAACAATCAGACCGACTACGCTCAGTATCAACCCCAGCAGGGTGGTGATGACGCCAAGCCTGTGCATCGGACTTCCTGTTAGTTGGTGGAGGTAAGCGGGATCGAACCGCTGACCTCTTGCATGCCATGCAAGCGCTCTCCCAGCTGAGCTATACCCCCAACGAAGCCGCGCATTCTATAGATGCCTTTTGCGCTTGTAAAGCCTTTGTGCCCATCTTAATCAGGAAAAAGTTTGCCGGGGTTGAGCAGGCCGTGCGGGTCGAACTGCTGTTTGATCGCGCGCATCAGACCCAGCGTGGCGGGATCGATTTCCTGCGCGACCAAGCGCCGCTTTTCGGTGCCGATGCCGTGTTCGCCCGAGAGCGTGCCGCCCAGCGCCAGCGCACGCAGCATGATGGCTTCGTGGGCCAGGCGGGCACGCCTCATTTCGTCCGCATCGTCGGGGTGCACCATGAGGTTGACGTGCAGGTTGCCGTTGCCGGCATGGCCGAACGAGACGATCGGCAGGCGCTGCGCCTGCGCGGTATGGTCGATGAAGTCGACGAAGTCGGCCAGCTGCGATACCGGCACCACGACATCCTCGTTGATCTTCAGCGGCGCGATGCGCTTGACCGCGTGCGACAGCGATTTGCGCGCTGCCCACAGCCGCGCGATGTCGTCGCGCGTGAAGCCGCTGCGCATGTCGAGCAGGCCTTCGCCGGCGAGGGTCTTTTCCAGTACGGCGATCTGCCGCGGCAGATCCTGTGCGGCGCCGTCGGCTTCGACCATCAGCAACGCCCGGGTGCCTGGCGGCAGATCGTCTGCCGCGCCGGTCGGGCGGATGGCATCGATGGCGTGACGATCCATGAATTCGAGCGCGCAGGGGATGACAGCCTGATGCATGACGCGGCTGACCGCGTCGAGCGCGGCGCGGTTGCTGGCGAAACATGCGCGCAGGGTGGCGACGGCTTCCGGTGCGGGCAGCAGTTTTAGCGTGGCTTCGGTGATGAGCGCGAGGGTGCCGCCGGAACCGACCAGCAGGCGGCTCAGGTCGTAGCCGGTGACGCCCTTGGTGGTGCGACAGCCGGTGCGGATTTCGCGGCCGTCACCGGTGACGGCGCGCAGCCCCAGCACGTAGTCGCGGGTGACGCCGTATTTGACGGCGCGTGGCCCGGCGGCGTTCATGGCGAGGTTGCCGCCGATGCGGCAGTAGGCGCTGCTGCCGGGGTCGGGCGGATAAAACAGGCCGGCGCTGCGCGCGATGCGGTCGATGTCGTCGGTGACCACGCCGGGCTCGACGACGATAAGGCGGTTGTCGGGATCGAATTCGAGCACACGCCGCATGCACTCGAAACTGACCACCACGCTGCCGGGCGCAGGCAGGGCGCCACCGACGTTGCCGGAGCCGGCGCCGCGCAGCGTCAGGGCGACGCCATGTTCGAACGCGATGCGCACCAGCGCGGCCACGTCGGCGTGCGAGGCTGGGAACAGCACGGCCTCGGGCTCGACGTGGCGCGGGGTTTCGTCGTGGGCGTACAAGGCGCGCGTGCTGGCGTCGTCGAAGACGCGATCCGCCCCCAGGGCGGAACGGAAGGCGGCGAGTACGGATTCGGACGGCATGGGGCGGGGCGCGTCAGGCCGGGTGTTCGGGGGGGAGCTGCACGACCAGCTGTGCGATCGTGTCGGCGTCGAAGTCCATGCCGATGTCCCAGCCCGGATTGAGCGCAATCGGCACCCCGCCGCCGATGCGGCGCAACAGCCAGGAAAACTCGGTCAGCAGGCCGCCCGAAAACTCGGGGAAGTGCTCGACCAAGGGCTTGGCGCGTTCGGGGCTGGTGAACACCGCCAGCACGCGCTCGCCGTCTTCGGTTTCGATGATCAGCGGCTCTGCCTGGACCGATCGCTGGAATCCCTGGATGGGATTCTTTTCGTCGCGCACCGGCATGAACAGCTGCTGGCCGGCCAGCAGCAGCACGAACGTCTCGGCATCGAGCGTGCCGGCATGGACGGCAGCCAGCTGTTCTTCAAGTGCGTTGTGGGGGATGAACTTCATGATGTCGGGTCGTTGCGCGATGACAGTGGCCAGTGTAACCGATGGCGTGGGCGACGGATGCTTCCCGTGAACGCGCAGGGCCGGTCTGGAACGGCGCATGGGATCCCGCGCGTAACGGATCGGGGTCCTTCAAGGCTGCCAGCGTTCGGGATGGGCCCAGTGGCGGGCATTGAGCCAGTCCGGCACGGTTTTGTGGGTGTCGAGATCGTAGTAATGGATGTGCCTGTTTTCCGTTGCGGCGGTCGCCGACAGCGTGAAGCCGAGTGCGCGAAACATCCCGCAGTCCAGCGCGCAGTCCGGTTGCACGACGAGCAGGATGCGCGGAGCGATATAGAGGCGTGTCTGGTTGATCAGGTGCTGGGCTTGCTGCACGTCCAGCCCGTTCAGCGCAGCGATCCCCAATGCCAGTGCGCAGAGCGAATCCGGCGGCTTGCCGAGCGCGCGCACTGGCGTGTCTTGCAGCATGCGGCCCGCCAGCTGGAGGGCCGCTTCGTCCAGTGCGTACACGCTGGCGGGCCGTATCTCCAGCAGGCGCGCTTGCAGGTGGTCGCGCCAGCCCATCCCCTCACGCCTTGCGCGGCACGCGCACCAGCCGGGTGCCGGCAATGCGGTCGTGGAGGAATAGCCGGTCGCGATCGATCAAGGCCCACCAAAAGCCGCTTCCCGCCAGCAGCAAGCCGAAAAATGCGAGAACGAATCGCAGCGCGGCCTGCTTGAAGCTTGGGCGGCCTCCGTTCCGGTTGACCAGGCGAATACGCCAGGTTTTCATCGCCAGCGTTTGTCCGCTGCGCAGCCAGAATGCGCTGAAATAGGCGAACAGCACGCCTGCGATATAAGCCTGGAACAGATGCCGCTGCCATGGCGCGTGCATTTCGCCGACGACCGGGATGATGATGAAGGAGGCCACGAACACCACCGCTGCGACGAGCAGCGATTCGTAGATCATGGCGGCGATACGCACCAGGAAGGGCGCCGGGGCGAGGTCTGTTGCGTTGTCTTGCATGGAGGTTCTATATTGCAGCTGGGTGCGATACTTTGCCACAGCGTGCCGCAACCCAGTCAAAAACCCAGGAGGGCTCGATGCATATCGTAAAGCAACTCATGGCCATTCCCGGCGTCATCGCTGCCGGCGAATATGCGTATCGCGGCGACCGTTTCTCGTACGAGGGCGCGCTTACCGAGGAGTTTGCGCGCATGGCTTCGATCGTGTGCCGCGCCAACACGCTGTCGGTCAACATGCAGGCCGAAATTTTCGAATCCTTTGCCGAAAACTGCGGGTGCCGGCCGGTACAAGGCTGGATCGTGCGCGGCAGCCAAATCACTGTTTGTGCAGTGGGCAATTATTTTTCCTTCATCGAAAACCGTGACGAATTGCTGAATGACGTCATGACCATCATGCGTGCCAAAGTGGGCGATGTGCAGGACGACCTGCTGGCCAGCCTGTATGCAAGGCTGGGGGGCGACACCAAGGAAGCGTTGTACTGACAAACGGGGGGGATATGGACCTGGAGAAAATGATGGAATTGCCGGGCGCGCTGGCGGCGTTCACTTACAACGACAGGGGCGCTCTGCAATCGCATGTGCTGCGCGAGGGAACCGAATTGACCCCGCAGGTACTGGACCTGCTGGCGCGTTCGTGCGTCGCCAATCTGGCAATAGCCAGCATGGAAGCGAGCGGCTGGGAAGCCCTCACCGGACAGGGCGGATTTCAGCCGCTCAAGGGCATTTCGGTCGTGGGCCTGGAATGGTCGGTGGTGGCGAATGGCAATCGCGGCGTCGTCGTCAAGAATCGCGATGCCGACTACGAGGCCGCGTTCAATGCCGTGCAGACGGCCTGAGGAGCGCGTATGTCGCTGAATAAAATCCTGGTGCTGGATGGCGTGACCGCCGTGTGCCGCTTTCGCGACGACGGCGCGATCATGGAGGCCGAAGGCATGCTGTCTCCCGACTTGATGGAGCGGATGGCAAGGTTTGCCCAGTGGTATCGCCGCACGGTGTCGAGCAATACCGATCTGCTGTCCCTGTTCTCGCAGATGCGCGGCTGGTCGCCGTCGCAGGGCTGGATCGTGCAGGGCGCGGGGCTGACCGTGTGCAGTACCGGAAACGTGGTGTGCCTGGTCGGAAATGCGCAGGGCTCGCTGAACGAAATCATGCGTGCGCTCGGCGAAGCCGCACGCGAATAACCCAGCCAGCATCGATCCGTTTTCACTGCGCTCCTGCGCGGGTTCCCGGACTTGGGGAATCCCGCGGCTTGCAATCGTTCACGATTCCATCCTCTTGGCAGAGCTTTTCTCATGGTCTAGTTTGAAAAAGTGCAACCAACTAGAGATGGAGGAGCCCGAAATGCGTATTCCATTGAATGTCCTGAATGCCACTCTTCTGGCAGTGGGTTTTAGCGGCCTTGCAAGCCCGGTTGTTGCAGAAACCCGTTATTACGACCCGAGCAATGTCGGCGGCAATACCACCGGCTACGAGCTTTACAAGACGATTGGATGCCCGGGGCGGCAATTGCTGGATCCACCCTGTAAGGAAGATGCCCTGCCCCAACCAGTGGCCAAGCCGGCCCCCGCTGCCACCACCAAGGAACAGTGCATGGCCAGTGCCAAGCCGGGCGAGTGCTATGTGATGATCGTCAAGGAGCCGGTTTATCGCACCGAAAGCGTCAAGAAAGTGGTGAAGGAAGCAAGCGAGCGCGTCGAAATCGTGCCGCCTGTCTTTAAAGCGGTAAAAATCCGCGTCACCAGCGAGGAAGTCCAGGAAGTCGTTCCCGCCGTGTATGAAACGGTCAAGGAGCGCATCGTGGTGAAGCCTGCCACGACCCGCCTGGAATCTGTGCCGGCCGTTTTCGAGGACGTCGAAGAGCGTGTCATGGTCAAGCCGGCCAGCAAAAAGGCCGTCGAGGTGCCGGCCGTCTATGAGGATGTGGCGGAGAAAAAGCTGGTCCGCGCAGCCTATACCACCTGGAAGCCGGGCACGGCCACCAGTATTCAGAGGGTGAACGAGAAGGGCGAAATTTTCTGCTTGGTTGAAGTTCCTGCCGAATATCAGACCGTCACCAATCGTGTGTTGAAAACACCTGCAACGACTCGTTATGAAGAGATACCGGCTGAATACAGCACCGTCAAGCGGACCGTGCTGAAGACCCCCGAAACGACCCGAAGTGTGGAGGTGCCCGCCGAATACGCGGAGCGCGATGTCGCCAAGATGGTCAAGCCTGCCACCACGGTGACCAAGGTTGTGCCGGTTGATTACGAACGCGAAGTCATGACGCAGGTGCAGCCTGCCACCGAGAAGCGCGTTGCGGTGCCGGCCGAGTATGAAACCGTCGATCAACAGGTTCTGGTCAGCCCCGGCAAGCAATACTGCACTCAGGTCTTGTGCGACGTGAACGCGACGGATGCCAAGATCACGGAAATCCAGAAGGCTTTGCAGACAGCCGGATTCTACTCCGGGCCGATTGATGGCAACCTGGGCTCCGATACCATGGCCGCGGTCGCGGCCTTCCAGACTGCCAAAGGCCTGGCCTCCGACGGCTACCTCACGGTCGAGACCGTCACGGCGCTGGGGATTTCCCCTCAGTGATCGCCCGATTCTGCTTGAAACCCTTCCGTCCGCGGAAGGGTTTTTTTGTGGGCGGTCAACGCTGCGCAAAATGGCGCTACGGCATGATTTCTTGACCGAATCATGGCAAAACGATTACCCTCACGGGTTCACCAACGAATTAGTTTTTTGCCATTTATATGGAAGCCACGGGCGCCGAGATCGTTGTACGTTGTCTGGCTGAAGAGGGGGTCGAGTTCGTGTTCGGCTATCCCGGCGGGGCCGTGCTCAACATCTACGACGAGATCTTCAAGCAGAACAAGTTCAAGCATGTGCTGGTGCGCCACGAGCAGGCCGCGGTGCATGCCGCCGACGCCTATGCGCGCGCCACCGGCCGCGTCGGCGTGGCGCTGGTGACGTCCGGCCCCGGCGTCACCAATGCGGTGACCGGGATCGCCACCGCCTACATGGATTCCATCCCCATCGTGGTCGTCACCGGCCAGGTGCCGACTGCGGCGATCGGGCTGGATGCGTTCCAGGAAGTCGACACCGTCGGCATCACGCGTCCCTGCGTCAAGCACAACTTCCTGGTCAAGGACGTAAAAGATCTGGCCGTGACGATGAAAAAGGCCTTCATCATTGCGTCCACCGGCCGTCCCGGCCCGGTGGTGGTCGACGTGCCCAAGGACGTGACCGCCCATCTTGCCGAATTCGAATATCCGGCCTCGGTCGAGATGCGTTCCTACAATCCGGTGATCAAGGGGCATAGCGGGCAACTGAAGCGCGCCGTGCAGATGCTGCTGGAAGCCAAGCGGCCGATGATCTACACCGGCGGCGGCGTGGTGCTGGGTGACGCCTCGGCGCAGTTGGCCGAATTGACGCGTCTGCTGGGCTTTCCCATTACCAACACCCTGATGGGGCTGGGCGGCTATCCCGCCACCGACAGGCAGAACCTCGGCATGCCGGGGATGCACGGCACCTACGAAGCCAACATGGCGATGCAGCACTGCGACGTGCTGCTGGCGATCGGTGCGCGTTTCGACGACCGCGTGATCGGCAATCCCGCGCACTTTGCGCGCGAGCAGCGCCGCATCATCCATATCGATATCGACCCTTCATCGATATCCAAGCGCGTCAGGGTCGACGTGCCCATCGTCGGCGACGTGCAGAACGTGCTGGCCGACATGCTGGCCCTGCTGAAGCAGGCCAAGGAAAAACCCGATGCGGCCGCGCTGAACGCCTGGTGGACACAGATCGAATTGTGGCGCTCGAAAAACTGCCTCAAGTACAACAATCAGAGCCCCATCATCAAACCGCAATACGTGGTCGAGAAGCTGTGGGAAGTGACCAGGGGCGACGCTTACATCACCTCCGACGTGGGGCAGCACCAGATGTGGGCCGCGCAGTACTACAAGTTCGACCAGCCGCGCCGCTGGATCAACTCGGGCGGCCTCGGCACCATGGGAGTCGGCCTGCCATACGCCATGGGCGTGCAGCTCGCCTTCCCCGAGGCGCAGGTCGCCTGCATCACCGGCGAATCGAGCATCCAGATGAACATCCAGGAGCTGTCGACCTGCAAGCAGTACCGCATCCCGGTCAAGGTCGTCATGCTCAACAACCGCTACATGGGTATGGTGCGGCAGTGGCAGGAGTTCTTCTACGGCAGCCGCTATGCCGAGTCCTATATGGAGTCGCTGCCCGACTTCGTGAAGCTGGCCGAATCCTACGGCCACATCGGCATGCGCATCGACAAGCCGGCGGACGTCGAGGCCGCGCTGCAGGAGGCCTTCTCGCCCGCGCTCAAGGAAAGAATGGTGTTCATGGACTTCCAGACCGACCAGACCGAGAACGTCTTCCCCATGGTCGAAGGCGGCAAGGGGCTGTCCGAAATGATCCTGGCGGAGGAGCTCTGACATGCGCCACATCATTTCACTGCTGATGGAAAACGAGGCGGGCGCGCTGTCGCGCGTGGCCGGACTGTTCTCTGCACGCGCCTACAACATCGAGTCGCTCACCGTGGCGCCGACCGAAGATGCCACCCTGTCGCGCATGACCATCGTCACCGCGGGTTCGGAAGAGGTCATCGAGCAGATCACCAAGCAGCTGAACAAGCTGGTCGACGTGATCAAGGTGATGGACCTGACCGAGGGCCGCCACATCGAGCGCGAGCTGATGCTGGTCAAGGTCAAGGCGACGGGTGCGGGGCGCGAGGAGATGAAACGCACCGCCGACATCTTCCGCGGCCGCATCATCGACGTCACCGACGCCACCTACACCATCGAGCTGACCGGAACCGGCTCCAAGCTGGACGCATTCCTGGAGGCGATCGATCCCGCCTTCATCATCGAAACCGTGCGCACCGGCGCGTCCGGCATCGGACGCGGCGAGCGCAGTCTCAAAGCCTGATTTTCAATCCGTTTTATTTATTTGCCCGGGAATTCACATGAAAGTTTTTTACGACAAGGACGCCGACCTTTCCCTCATCAAGAAGCGCAAGGTCGCCATCATCGGCTACGGCTCGCAGGGCCATGCCCACGCCAACAACCTGAAGGATTCCGGCGTGAAAGTCACCGTCGGCTTGCGCAAGGGCGGCGCCTCGTGGGACAAGGCCAAGAAGGCCAAGCTTGACGTCAAGGAAATCGCCGACGCCGTGAAGGCCGCCGACTTCGTGATGATCCTGATTCCCGATGAGTTGATGGCAGCCACGTATTACAGCGATATCGAACCCAACCTGAAGCAGGGCGCGACGCTCGCTTTCGCCCACGGCTTCAACGTGCACTACAACCAGATCACCCCGCG
>MKUE01000023.1 GCA_001897675.1 Thiobacillus sp. 65-1059
GGTGGCCGCTTCCGCCCGCGCGGCCAGTTCGCGCCGGTGGCCGTTCGGCGGGATCGGCTCGCCGAAGCGCAGTTCGGCGATGAGGCCGGGTTCGTCGACGATCCGTTTCAGGCTTTGCCACATGCTGAGGTTGTCGATGTACGCGGGCGCGGCGCTGTAGTCGTTGTCCAGGGTGCGGTAACGCAGGGCGGCCGGCACGATCGGGCAGTTCAGTTCGACCGCCGGCTGCAGCAGCGACGGCATGAAGCGCCTGAGGCCGCGTCCGTCGCTGGTAGTGCCTTCGGGAAACACCGCCACCCAGGCGCCGCCCGCCAGCAGCGCGCGCATTTCGGCATTGATGCGCGCGGTGTCGGCGCGGCGGCCGCGTTCGATAAACAGAGTGCCGGTCTTGTGCGCCAGCCAGCCTGCCACCGGCCATTGCCGCACCTCGGCCTTGGAGACGAAGTGCACCCGCTGGGCGGCGTAAATCAGGTAAATGTCCAGCCACGAGACGTGGTTGCATACCAGGAGCGCGCCGCCCGGCAGGGCGGGGGCGGCGGTGGTGCGCGCCTGCACGCCGAGCACCCGCAGCAGTCGGCGCGACCAGGCCATGATGCGGCGGTCGCGTTGCGCCGGGCCGAGCAGCGGAAACACCAGCCCGGCCAGCGTCACGCCCCAGGCCAGGTGCAGCCCCAGCAGGCCGATGCGGACGGGACGGCGAAGGAAGGCAGGCAGACGGGCAGGATTCACCCGTGCATTGTAAGACGCTCCCCGCAAGGAGGAGGCCGTGGTTGTCTCCTTGCGGGGATAAATAAAGCCGACAAGTCGGCAACAACCACGCTCCACCCGCAAGGGGCAGGCCGTGGTTGTAAAGCCGATAAATCGGCAACAACCACGCTCAAACGATGAGGCGGCGGGCATAACTGCGGTTGAGCTGCGCCATCGGCAGCAGCATCAAGAGGTCGGCAGTGTTGAAGTCGGGATCCCAGGCCGGCTCCCCGCAGATCATTGCGCCGAGCCGGGTGTAGCCCTTGATCAGCGGCGGCAGCGCGGCATTGCGGCCATCGTCGAGCGATTCGACCGGCAGGCGGGTGCGCGGGGTGACGCGCCACTCGATCGGCGCGAGATGGCGTTCGGCCAGCTGGCGATGCACGCTCGCCGCGATGTGGCCGCCGTCGGCCATGCCGACGCTGGCGCAGCCGACGATGGTTTCATAACCGTAGCGCGTCATGTAATCGGCCAGTCCCATCCACAAACGAGCGATCACGCTGCCGCTGCGATGCGCCGGGTGCACGCACGAACGTCCCAGCTCGGCCATGCGCGGACGCAGAAAATTCAGCCGGGTGAGATCGAATTCCTGTTCGGAATAGTAGCTGCCGACGCGCTTGGCGGCTTCGGGCGGCAGGATGCGATAGGTGCCGACGACTTCGCCGCTGGCGAGTTCGCGCACCAGCAGGTGGTCGCAGAACGGATCGTACAGATCGATGTCGTGTCCCGGCAGGACGGACGACAGGCGCGCGCCCATTTCCTCGGCAAACACCTTGTAGCGCAGGCGCTGAGCCTCGCGGATCTCGTTGTCGTCGACTGCCAGCGACACGTGGTAGCGGCCGGCGGGGGGGGCTTGAATATTGGTGCGGACATCGAGCATGAGGCGCTCCCGTTGACGGAAGGCGCCCAGCTTAGAGAGCCGCTGTTAATCCAGTGTGACGTTCGGGTTGCGAAACGATGACCGGCAAGCCCGCCGCGCGTCAATGCGACACGCGCGTCGTTCCTCCGCCCGACAGCACGCGAACGCGGTCGCCGACCCGAAACACCTCGTCCGCCGCCTGGGTGATCGCGATCAGCCGCCCGGAGTCGAGCTTGACGGTGATTTCCACGCCTTTCTGGCGGGTCACCGCCTCTTCCGTGGCCGCGCCGCCCAGGCCGCCCAGCACCGCACCGACCGTCGCACCAACGATGCTGCCCTTGCCGCTGCCGACCGTGCTCCCCGCCACGCCGCCGACCACCGCGCCCGCGCCCGCGCCTATCGGCGTCTTGGTGCCTTCGACACTCACTTCGCGCACCGACTCCACCACGCCCATCTGCACTTCCTGCACGGTACGGGCCTGCTCGCGGCTGTAATCCTTGCCGCCGGTGCCGCTGGCGCAGCCGCCGAGCACGGCAATGGCGGCAGAAAGCATGACAGACGCTGCGATTCGGGATGGTTTTTGCATGACGATTGCTCCGCTGTTGAACGCACTTCCATTGTAGGCGAAGCGGGCGCCGCGGGATTCCGGTTCCCCCTAGAGCGTCTTGCCGAACGCGGTCTTGAGCCGTTCGGCGATTTCCGCGCGCGCGGGTGTGTGGTTCTGCCCGCCGCGTTGCTCGATCTTGAGCGAACCCATGACGCTCGCCAGTTGGCCGGTGGTTTCCCAGTCCCAGCCATGGGCGATGCCGTAGAGCAGGCCGGCGCGGAAGGCGTCGCCGCAGCCGGTGGGGTCGACCACCGCGCGGGCCGGGACGACGGGGATGTCGATGCGCCGGCCGTCGGCATAAAAATGCGAGCCGGCTTCGCCGCGCGTCACGACCAGACATTTCACCTTGGCGGCCAGGGCGTCGAGCGACAATTCGGTGCGCGCCTGCAGCAGTTCGGCTTCGTAATCGTTGAGCGTCACGTAATCGGCGCGCTCGACCATCTCCAGCAGTTCGCCGCCGGAAAACAGCGGCATGCCCTGGCCGGGGTCGAACACGAACGGAATCCCCGCTGCGTGAAACTGGCGGCAGTGGTTCAGCATGCCGTCGCGGCCGTCGGGCGAGACGATGCCGAGCCCGATGTCGTGCGTTTTCGACGCATCGTTTTCGTGCGAGAAATTCATCGCGCCGGGATGGAACGCGGTGATCTGGTTGTCGGCCAGATCGGTGGTGATGAAGGCCTGCGCGGTATAGCTGCCCGCCATGTGACGGATGGCTTCGCGCGAAATGCCCAGCGCGTCGAGGCGATCCGCATACACGCCGAAATCATCGCCGACGGTCGCCATGATCACCGGCTCGCTGCCCAGCAGCTTCAGGTTGTAGGCGATGTTTCCGGCACAGCCACCAAACTCGCGCCGCATCTCGGGCACCAGAAACGACACGTTCAGCATGTGGATCTTGTCGGGCAGGATGTGATGCTTGAAGTGATCCTGGAACACCATGATGGAATCGAAGGCGAGGGAGCCGCAGATGAGGGTACGCATGATGGGTGGGGTTCGCGTGGCGCTGTGGGTTGAAAACGACAGCCGGGATTATACGCAGACCGGCCCTGCCGGGTTTCACGGAAGATTCACGCAGCCGACCGCGCGCGGTCATGCGGCGCGGCCATGCTGCGCGCATGAACACGAGACGCGCCGCATTCCTGTGGTCGGTCCCCGCTGCCCTGTTTGCGGGGGATGCGCTGGCATGGGGCCTGTACACGCATGTGTATTTTGCGCAGCTGCTGGTGTGGGCGGTGCCGCTGCTCGATCCTGCGATACGCCGCGCGGTGCGGCAATTCCCGCAGCGCCTGATGGCGGGCGCCTGCCTGCCCGATCTGGCGCTGGTGGGGCCCACCGCGCGCACCCGGGCATTCGACATGAGCCATCGCTGGGAAACCGCCCATGCCCTGCTGGACGCGGCGTGCGACGACGAATCGCGCGCCTGCGCGGTCGGCGCGATGAGCCATCTGTGGGTCGACATCGTCGCGCACAACCACTTCGTGCCGGCGCATGAACACCTGTGGTGGAATGTGCCGATGCTGACGCATGCCGCCTCGGAGTGGGCGATGGACCGCCATGTCGCGCGGCAGCTGTTCCGCCCGCCCGCCCAACTGTTGCAGGCGGACGACTGGCTGGTCGACTATGTGGCGTGCAATTTCGCATGCAGCGCCGCCGCCAGCCGCCGCGCGATCAAACAACTGGCCGGCGCCGAAACCCTGCTGCGACACAGTCGCCTGCCCGGTATGCTGCATGGGATGGGGCGCATGTTCGACCGCAAGCTGTCGGCGCGTTTCGATTACTACATTCGGGAGGTCGCCGCGCGGCTGCCGCAGATGAACCGCGTGCTGGCCGGCGAAGCCCCCGCCTGGCTGGCGGATTGCCCGCCAGTGGCGGTGGCGCGTCAATACATCGCCGCCCATGCGCCTGAACTGGTAGCCTGCCGACTTCCGCTTCCGGGGGATTTGTTCGAGCATGAGGCGCAGCCGATATTGCGCCGCGCGGCTTGAAGCCCGATTGTCTGACGCAGGCGATATGCGGCCCGAGCGTCAGGCTAGACGGATTTGTTCACATTGGCGTCGAACCGATACCCCATTCCGACGATTGTCTTGATCAGCGCGGGAAACCTGACGTCGTCTCCGAGGTGACGACGCAGACGCGTAATCGGACGATCCAGCGTGCGGTTGTCGATTTTCGTGGGCGCACCCCAGACGATCTCGATCAATTGCTGGCGGGTCAGCACTTGGCGGGGGAAGCGCAGAAACGTTCGCAGCACTTCGAACTCACGTTTGTCGAGCAGGGTGAAGTGCCCGTCGGGCGATTCCAGTTGTCGCGAGTGACAATGCAGCGTCCAGCCGGAAAAGCGGTAGGACTGGACGGATGCGTCCTGCGGACCAGACGATTCGATGCGTGCCAGGCTCAGCGCCTGCTTGATCGTGGCAACCAGCTTGCGGGGCGGGACCGGCAGCGACAACCGGGCATGCGGCACGAAACCGAGCGCCGGGGCGCAGCCCGGAAACACAGACGACCGATCCAGCACGATCACGGGAGTATTGGGTGCGCCCGTCAGCCATGCGGGGCGGTTCGTGCGCGTGGGCGCATCGTCCAGCGCGACGATGAGGACGTCAGCGGGTGGGGGCGGTTCCGCCATATCCGCGGGCGCGCAGACCTCGAACCCTTTTTCGCGCAGATATTCGGCCAGCAGGGCCCGCGTCACCGGATCCGGATCGGCCAGCGCGACGCGCGGGCCCAGGGTGACCGTTGTCTCGGCGTCCGGGTCGGGTTGCGGCCCGCTGGACGGACCGCTCTGGCGAGAACGCATCGGCAAGCTCGGGGGTTCCTGATGCACGGCAGCGAGGCGGCGATCAGCCGAAGCGGCCCGTGATGTAGTCCTCGGTCTGCTTGACCGCGGGTTTCAGGAACACGTCGTTGGTGCGCCCGATCTCGACCAGTTCGCCCATGTACATGAATGCGGTGTAATCGGACACGCGGGCCGCCTGCTGCATGTTGTGGGTGACGATGATGATGGTGTACTTGTCCTTCATCTTGTTGACCAGTTCCTCGATCTTGGCGGTGGAGATGGGGTCGAGAGCGGAGGCCGGTTCGTCGAGCAGCAGGACTTCCGGCTCGAGGGCAATCGCGCGCGCGATTACCAGTCGCTGCTGCTGGCCGCCGGACAGGCTCATGCCGCTTTCCTGCAGGCGATCCTTCACCTCGTCCCACAGTGCCGCACCGCGCAGCGCCTTCTCGACTGCATCGTCGAGAGTTCTCTTGTTGTTGACACCCATGATGCGCAGGCCGTAGGCGACGTTTTCGTAGACCGACTTGGGAAACGGGTTGGGCTTCTGGAACACCATGCCGACACGACGGCGCAGCAGGGCCACGTTGACATCCTTGTCGTAGATGTTCTTCTCGTCGAGCAGGATCTTGCCGTCGACACGGCAGATGTCGACCAGGTCGTTCATGCGGTTGAAACAGCGCAGCAGGGTCGACTTGCCGCAACCGCTGGGACCGATGAAAGCCGTCACGCGATTCCTGGGAATGGACATGCTGACCTTGTTCAGCGCCCTGGCGTCGCCGTAATAGAGGTTGAGATCCTGGACACGGATCGCCACATCGTCGGTGTCGTCCATCTGGACGCGCCCGAGGTCGCCGATATTCATCGCATGCGTCTTATGCGTGTTGTCATTCATCTCAACTATCCTTCAAACAATCTTGTGGGTGGCGCGTTAGCGGGTCAGACACCTTCGAGACCGCGCAGCTTTTCGCGCAGCCGGTTGCGCAACCGGATCGCGAACAGATTGAGCACGACGATGATGATCACCAGCAGCAGCGCGGTGGCATAGACCAGCGGCCGGGCAGCCTCGACGTTGGGGCTCTGGAAGCCGACATCGTAGATATGGAAACCGAGGTGCATGAACTTGCGCTCCAGGTGCAGGAACGGGAAGTTGCCGTCGAGCGGCAGGCTCGGCGCCAGCTTCACCACGCCGACCAGCATCAGCGGCGCCACCTCGCCGGCGGCCCGAGCCACCGCCAGGATCAGGCCGGTCATCATCGCCGGACTGGCCATCGGCAACACGGTCCGCCACAGGGTCTCGGCCTTGGTCGCGCCGAGCGCCAGACTGCCTTCACGGATGGTGCGCGGCACCCGCGACAGGCCTTCCTCGGTCGCGACAATGACCACCGGCAGGGTCAGGATCGCCAGCGTCAGCGAGGCCCACAGAATACCGGGGCTGCCAAAAGTCGGCGCCGGCAGGGCCTCGGCGAAGAACAGTTCGTCGATCGAGCCGCCCAGCACGTAGACGAAGAAACCCAGACCAAACACGCCGTACACGATCGACGGCACCCCGGCAAGGTTGTTCACCGAGATGCGGATAGCCCGGATCATCGGCCCCTGCTTGGCGTATTCACGCATGTAGACCGCGGCCATGATGCCGAGCGGGGTGACCATCACCGACATCAACAGCACCATCATCACCGTGCCGAAAATCGCCGGAAAAATTCCGCCCTCGGTGTTGGCCTCACGCGGGTCGTCGACGATAAATTCCCAGAACTTGTGGGCGTAGAAACCCATCTTCTGCCACACGCTCATGCCATTTGGCATATACATATCGGCGATCTTGGCAAACGGAATGTCGACCTTCTGGCCATCGCTGGTCTCGACCGTGATGCTGTCGCGCTCGATGTTGCCACGGATCTTGTCGAGCCGCTGCTGCAAGCCCGCGTACTCGGCCTCACGCACCTGGCGCGCCTTGGCCAAGCCGGCCTTGGCCGCCTCGGTCAGTTCGCCGTCAATTTCCAGTCTGCGTTCGCGCAGGCGGAGCTTTTCCAGCGCATAGTTGATCTTGCCGATTTCGACTTTCTCGATCCGCAGCGCCTGCCTGAACAGGTCGTTGGACCGTGCCATGCGCTTTCGTGCCTCTACCCAGGCGTCCTCGCCCTTGGCCACTACACTGCCGCCTTCCTTGACTTCCTTCAGGTGACCGTAGAAATTGCCCCATTCCCGACGCTCGATGGCGAGCAGATCCTTGGGATAGCTGAATTTGCCCAGCATCGGCTCCGGATACCACTTGAAGTCGACGCCAGTAAGATCCTTGTTGCCGAGCTTCATCAGATAGCGATAGGTGAAAAGGTCCTTGCCGTCGATGGCGTAGCCCTGCTCGCGCAGGCGGACCACAGATACCTCTTCCTTCTCGCGGATCTCGCCGATCAGGCGCACGGTCGAACCGCTGCGCTCCTGATAAGTGACTTCAGCGACCGGCTTCGGCCACCAGTGCGTCAGTCCGCGTGCCGCGGTGAGCCACACCACCGCGTACACCGCCACCAGCGACAGGGCGACTGCTCCAGCTGTCGTCCATACCCAGGGTTCTCCGCTCTTGTACCAGTTGCGCATGGCAAGTCTTTCTTAAAGTGAGCTGTATTTTTCGCGCAGGCGCTGTCGCACCAGTTCGGCGACGGTATTCACCACAAAAGTGAACACGAACAGCACCAGCGCCGAGAAGAACAGCAGGCGGTAATGGGTGGTGCCCACTGCCGCTTCGGGCATTTCCACGCCGATGTTGGCGGACAGGGTCCGGAAGCCGGTGAAGATGGAAAGATCC
This sequence comes from Thiobacillus sp. 65-1059, assembly GCA_001897675.1. Lineage (GTDB taxonomy): Bacteria > Pseudomonadota > Gammaproteobacteria > Burkholderiales > Thiobacillaceae > Thiobacillus. The sequence goes on from MKUE01000023.1 coordinate 7,790, forward strand.
ATTACCGCCGTGTTGCCGGTTGCCATCAGCACGATCATGGTTTCGCCCACCGCGCGCCCCATGCCGACCATGATGGCGGAGAAGATGCCGGGGCTCGCAGTCAGGAGGACGACATTGAACAGGGTCTGCCATGGCGTCGCGCCGAGCGCCAGCGAGCCCGAGGTCAGGTGCTTGGGCACGCTGAACACCGCATCCTCGGCGATCGAGAAAATGGTCGGGATCACCGCGAACCCCATGGCAATGCCGACCACCAGCGAGTTGCGCTGCTCGTAGGTCCAGCCCAGTTCATTGGACAGCCAGTGTGGCATGTTGCCGCCGAAGAACGCCGCCTCGATGGGATGCCCGATCTGGATGGCGAACCCGAAGACGACGATGATCACCGGCACCAGCACCGCCGCTTCCCAGCCTGCCCCGACCCGGGCCTTGAGGCGATCCGGCAACAGGCTCCAGAGGTAGGAGGTGATGACGAAGCTGAATGGCAACAGGAAGAGCGCCACCAGCGTTCCGGCAAGGTTGTTGTCGACCCAGGGCGCCAGCCACAAGCCGGCGAGGAATCCCAGAATCACGGTCGGCAGCGCCTCCATGATCTCGATCGAGGGCTTGACCACGCTGCGCATCTTCGGCGACATGAAGTAGGCGGCGAAAATGGCGCCGAGCACCGCCAGCGGAACCGCGACCATCATCGCGTAGAACGCCGCCTTGAGCGTGCCGAAGGTCAAAGGTGCAACGCTGAACTTGGGTTCGAAATCCGAGGTCGCGGCGGAAGACTGCCAGTTGTATTCGGGTTCCTGGTAGCTTTCGTACCAGACCTTTTGCCATAGCGCAGGGAAGGAAATCTCCGGGTAGTCGTTGTTCACCCGCGCCGTCTGGATGGCGTCGCCCGCGCTCTCGACCAGAATGGCGTTGGCGCGCGGGGCGAACCCGACGACGCGCACCGGCTCGCTGCCGGTCGAACGTTCGAGGACCAGGCGCTGGGAGGTGGCGTAGTAGATGCTGACATGGCCCTTGTCGTCACCCACGAGGAAACCCTTGCGGAAATGCTCCGGAGCAATCGTCGTGACCTTGCCAGCCATCGGCTTGAACGAACGGATATGGGTAAGGTGGTTGTTGTTCGCTTCGTCGCGTACCTGGAACCATTGCGCCACGTTGCCCTTGTCGGTGCCAATGATCAGCGAGAAACCGCCGCTGAGGATCGTCGCCGCCGTGATGCGCTCGCCCTCCGGAACCAGGGCAACCGTCTGCACCAGCCGCGGATTCTGCTTGTCCATGACATCGTAATGACTGACATGCCGGCCGCCATGCACCACGTACAGGTCACGCTGCTTCACTTCCAGCAGGATCTGGCTGATCTCGCCCTCGACCATCGGCAGAGTGGTGCCGATGCGCTCGGTCGTGACTTCGCCGGTAATCATGTTGCTGCTGCTCTCGAAGGCCGCCAGCACCAGGCGGTTGTCCTCGGTCAATGCCACGGCCGTGGTGTTTTCCTCGCTGTGCTGAACGGCAAGGCGCTTCAGGCCCTTGCCGGATTCGTCGATGACCAGCGGCTCGCTGCCCGCCGGGTAGGCGATGCTTGGGGTGATGGTGCGGATGTCTTTTTCGGAGTCATCCGGGTCTTGCTGGAAAGTGACCTTGAAATCCTGTCGCAGGATAACCATGCGGCCATCGGACAAGCCATAGGCCACCGACTGTTGCGAGGGGTCGCCGGCGGCGAAGCTGCGGATAACCACCCCCTGTGGAAGCGCGACGCTCTCCTCGGCCATGAGACGACCGTCGCGCAGGTCGAAGAAGCTCACGCTGCCACGATCGGTCATGCGCACACCGATCTCGGCCTGCTCTTCGGAGGTCAGGTGAACCGTAGCCCCCCCGCCGTTTTTCGGCAGAGATATCTTCTGCAGTTCGTCCATGTGCGCCGGGGTGAAAATCGGCACCACGACGCTGGCAAGATAGAAAAAGATCAGGCTGATCGTGATGATCACGCTCAGGCCGCCGAAGGTCATGACATGCTTGAACAGCTTGTCCTTGGCCATGCGCTGGCCGGTATAGCCGCCGACCTTACTGATGTTGGACTCAATCTTTTCCATGATTCACCGCGGGTTGCGATTCGTATTGGGTATCGCCAAAAGCAGCGCAGGAAGAGGAAGCGAGGCTTCCCCTCCCTTCGTCGCCTCAGACCTGTTTAGTTGATCTTGTGCAGCGTCTTGAACTGCTCGACCAGCCTGGCCGGACGGCCTTCCTTCACGCTGTTCTTGTTGAGCGCGTAGATCACCGTCTCACCCTTGGGGCCCGTGCCGATTTCGGCGAAGGTGTAGGTGATTTCCTTGTGCGCCAGGTAGTCCTTGAAGTCCTTCCATTCGCCGAACACGTAGAAGCGGCCGTCGCGCATGACCTCGCCGTAGAACGGGCCGGCCGGCTCGAACTTGCCGTCGTAGAACAACTCGGCCCTGGCCGGCTTGTTGAGGTCGTTCGCCTCCTTCTTCTCGATGCCGAATACCAGGGTCTCGCCTTCCGGACCGGCACCGATGCGGGTGCGCGTATAAATCAACTCGTTGTTGTGCAGAAATTCGAGGTAGTTCCTGGCGTCGGCGATCGGGTAGATGCGGCCGTTCTCGTGGAACACGAGGAAATAGTTGTCGGTAACCGCCGCCGCGGGCGTGGCGGCAGCGGCAGATTGAGCCGCCTGGACAGCAGCGGCCGGCTTGGCCTCGGCCTTGGCTTCGGATTTGGCCGGGGCCTGGGTGGCGCAGCCACCCATCACGCCGAGCGCCAGCACGGACGCCACGGCGGCGGAAAGGGTTCGCAGGTTTGCGGGCATGGGTTGGGTCTCCGTTTGTCTGTCGAAGCGGACGCGGCACAGGGCCGCGTCCGGCATGGCGGGCTTAGTTGATGCCCAGATCCTTCAGGGCCTTGGCGGCCATGGCGGCAGGCATCGGCACGAAGCCGTCCTTGATCACCACTTCCTGGCCCTGCTTGGACAGCACCAGCTTGACGAACTCGCGCTCCAGCGGTGCCAGCGGCTGGTTCGGGCGCTTGTTCAGGTAGACGTAGAGCACGCGGGCCAGCGGGTAGGTGCCGTCGATGGCGTGAACCGCGTCGGCTTCGACGAAGGGCTCGCCGTCCTTCTTGGAGAGCGGCAGGGCGCGCACGCCGGAGGTCTTGTAGCCGATTCCCGAGTAGCCGATGGCGTTGATCTGGCCGGTCACGCTCTGCACCACCGAGGCGGAACCCGGCTGCTCGGCGACGTTGCGCTTGAAGTCACCCTTGCACAGCGCTTTTTCCTTGTAGTAGCCGTAGGTGCCGGACACCGAGTTGCGGCCGTACAGGGCGATGGTGCGGCTGGCCCATTCGCCGGTCATGCCGGCCTGGCCCCAGGTGGTGATGTCGGCTGCGCCGCCGCACTTGCGGGTGGCGGAGAAGATCGCATCGACCTGAGGAATCGACAGACCCTTGATGGGATTGTCCTTGTTGACGTACACCGCCAGGGCGTCGATGGCGACCGGCACCGGGGTGGGCTTGTAGCCGTACTTCTTCTCGAAGGCCTCGATTTCCTTGGCGTTCATCATGCGGCTCATCGGGCCGAAGTTGGCGGCGCCTTCGATCAGCGCGGGCGGCGCGGTCGAGGAACCGGCACCCTGGATCTGGATGTTGACGTTCGGATAGTTGCGCTTGTAGGTCTCGGCCCACAGCGTCATCAGGTTATTCAGCGTGTCGGAACCGACGCTGGTGAAGTTGCCGGACACGCCGCTGGCCTTCTGGTACGACGGCAGCGCAGGGTCGACCTTGACGGCCTGGGCCACAGCGGTGTGGCTGACCAGTGTACAGGCCAGGAAGCCGAGTGCGGCCACGATTTTGTTCTGAATCATCTGCTTGATCTCCAATGAAATAACGAGGGCTGGGTCTTGACTCGTAATGCGTTCAGCGTGAACGATTTACTTCCGCCGTTCAGCGAACGCTATGATAGGGATCGGCTGTTACGATTTAATGACGATTGCGTGACACTTGCGGTATTGATGGGCTGGGGCCCATTTCCATCGTGCGTTATGGAAACGCGATGGGTCGTCACATGTTGGAATTCTTTTTCGCGCTGGCGATATGGCCTGGGCGGTGGCATCTTGCCCTTCGCGCCGCGGATCGTCTGGCGGCCGCGTCAGTTCAGGATGCACCCGTGGGTCGCCCAAGCGGGCGGGGGGACGCTGGTTTGGCGGTGGGCTGGCATGCCCTCTCAAAGGGCCAGCGTGAGCGCCGCGATCGTCCCCCCCAGTACCGCCCCCACGGCCACATCGCTGACATAATGCAGCCCCAGTACCAGGCGCGACAGCGCGACCAGCGCGGTGAACGGCCATACCAGCCATCCCAGCGCCGGGTAGTACGCAGTGGCGACGAGGCTGAACACCACCGCGTGCAGGGTGTGGCCGGAGGGAAAGCTGAAACGGTCGAGCGGCGCGGTCAGGCAGCAGATCGACGGGCATGCCTGATACGGCCGCGGGCGTTCGGTGGCGCCTTTCAGCCACTTGTAGAGCAGCGTGCCGGCGAGGCCGGCAACGATCATGTGCAGCACGGCCGGCAGCGCTTCCCCGCCATGCCGGACGAGCAGCGCCAGCATCAGCGCATACCAGAACATGCCGTCGCCGAGGCGGCTGGCGAGCCGCAGCAGGCCGACCTCCCATCCCGGCAGGCGCACGCCGTTGAGGCGTTCCAGCCACGCATGTTCGCGGGCGGCCAGCCGATTCAGACCTTGATGGGCGACCAGACTCAGACGGCGCTGCATGGCGGGCTCCTGGCTAACGGCTGGGGGCGATGGATGGCCAGCCCAGCGGGGTGTCGGCTGTGGGCTGGGGATAGGCGAGACGCAGCAGCACTCGCTCGAAGCTGTCGACGATGGCATCCCACGACAATTGCGCCGCCTGCGCGGCGGCTGCCGTGCCCAGGCGGCGCTGCAGTGCACGGGCCGAGGCCAGCGCCACGGCCTGGACAATGAATGCGTCCTCGTCTTCAGGCGGCGCCTTGAGGCCGTTCTCGCCGTGGCGAATGACTTCCTCGGCGGCGGCGCAGTCGTAGGCCACCACCGCAAGGCCGGATGCCATCGCCTCGATCGTCACGTTGCCCCAGGTCTCGGTCAGGCTGGGAAACAGGAACACGTCGGCCGATGCGTAATGCGCGGCCAGTGCCTCGCCGATCCGGGTGCCGCAAAAAACGGCGTCGGGACGTTTGGCTTGCCAAAGCGCGCGCTCGGGGCCGTCACCCACCAGCACCAGGCGCGCTGCGGGATGCGCCTGGCGCATGCCGTCGAAGGCGCGGAACAGCAGCGGCAGATTCTTTTCGGCAGCCAGGCGTCCCACGTAAAGCACCGCGGTTTCGTTGTCCGCCAGGCCCCAGCGCGCGCGCAAGGCAGGATCGCGGCGGCCGGGGTGAAACAGCCCGATGTCCACCCCGCGCCCGATGACTTCGATGTTTTCATAGCCCGACGCCATCAGTTCGCGGCGGATGCCCTCGGTCGGCACCAGGGTGACGGCGGCCTTGTTATGGAATTTGCGCAGGTAGGCGACGATGGCGCGGCGCAACAGTCCGAAGCCGTAGTGGCTGCTGTAGCTGTGGAAGTTGGTGTGGAAGTCGCTTGAGACCGGCAGCCGCAATTTGTTGGCGGCGGCCAGCGCCGACCAGCCGAGCGGACCTTCGGTGGCGATCTGCACCACGTCCGGCCGCTGCTTCGTCCATAACCGGGTCAACGCGGCCTTGGCCGGCAGCCCCATTTTCAGGCCTTCGTAACGCGGCAGCGCGATGCCGCGCTGCAGGTGTTCGCTGAGCGTGGCGGTGGGGTGCGGCTGGTCGCCGGCGTGCTGGCGGGGCCGAATCAGCTGTATCTGGTGGTTGCGCAGCTGCAGGCCGTCGACCAGCCGGCCCAGCGTCATGGCCACGCCGTTGACTTCGGGCGGGTAGGTTTCGGTCACCACCGCAATGCGCAGTTGCGGGCGCAGCGACGGAAGCGTCTGGCAGGTGAATTCGGCTGCATCCATGGCGCGCAGCATGCGCCCGGTGTGCGACAGGCAGGTGAAACGGAGGTGACGGTTGGGTGAAGCGTGCGGCTCAGGCGGCGAGGGCCAGCCGCTGCTGGGAAATCTCGCGCAGCAACAGGATGTCGCGGTAGGCGCCGGGTTCGAACCCCATCCGCGTGCCACCGCGATTGTCGTAAATCAGGTCATGGAAGAATGCGCCTATATCCGGTGTGCTCCATGCCTTCACCATCTGTTCCAGCAGGTGCGGGTAGGCTTCCAGGCCCTGGCTCTGCTCGTTGTCCTGGGAAACCGGATGCCCCGTCAGGTTGATGTTGAAATAACGGCGGCATTCTGCGCTGGCGGCGGCATAGCCTGCCGTGTCGCCTTCGCGGTGCAGCAGGTCGAGCAGCAGCAGCCACGGCACCGGGGATTCGCCCGGTGCCGCGCGCAGGTGTTCCTGCAGCAGATGAACTGCGAGCTCGCCGTGGCCGTGCGCCATGAACACCTCGGCCTGGTCGAGGATGTCTTCCTTGACCTCGGTTCCCGCGGCAGGCGGGGGCGGCGCAATCTCCGGCATCCGCTGGGACACGGGCTCCGGCTTCGCCGGCGGCGTGAGCGTCATCTCGGACAGTGTTTTCAGCGTGCCTGTGTCCGACCGCATCCAGGCGGCGTCATCGGCAAGCGCGGCCTGGATGCGGCGGGGGCGGCGCCGCCAGGCGGCCAGCGCGCCGCCGCCGAGCAGCCCGATCGCGAGCAGATACAGCGGCCATTGCGCGGGGCGTTCGGGAGGCAGGGGCGCGGCCGTGGCGGGGGCTGCGGCGCGGCGAGCCTCGAGTTCGGCATGGCGCCGCTGCAGTGCGGCCAGCTGCGCTTCCAGGTGCGCAAGCTTGCGGATCAGCGCCGTGTTTTCGTCCGACAGTTCGGTGGCGTTCAGTGTTGCGGCATGGGCGTGCGCCTGATCCGGCGGCCCGGCGTCGGCCTGGCCGGGCGTGGCGATGCCGGTTGCGCGGGGAAGCTCGCGCTTTCCCGACAGCACCAGGCGCGGCGCGGCGGCAGCGGGTACCGCCTGTGGGCGCGGCGCCGCAGACTGGCGCACGGCGTCGGCAGGCGGCCGTGCGGCGATAGCGGGCGCGCGATGCACCCGGCGCGCGCGGGGGGCGTGGCGCCGGGGCTGCGGCGACAGGAGGCGCTTCAACGGCCGCGGCCGTGTGCGTCATGGCCGCCGCATCGTGGCCGAGAGGGGAGGCGACCGCCACGGGCGGGTCGAGCAAAACGACATAATCGCGCTGCAAACGGGCTTCGCAGTCGGAAACCAGAACGAACTGCGCAATGGGGTCATTGATTGCCTGGCGGGTGCGTATGTGCAGCAAGGTCTGCCCGCCGGACTGCTCGATGCTCAGTTGCGCGCGCGGTGGCGGCGCGATGCCGCCCACGCTGGCCTCAAGGCTGAAGCAGTCTGCCGTTGCCGCCGCCGGAACGTCGAGAAGGGGAACGGTGGCGTGCAGGGGCTGCCCGAGGAATGAGCGTACGCCGATTTCGCCCAGCCCGATGGCCGCAGCGGAACCGGCATGGCACAGGCCCAGCAGGAGGCAGGCAGATCTGAGTTTCACGCGATCCAAGGAAAAGAAAGTACTCCCCCCTATTCCGGACAAGAACGCGCCAACTTTAGGGCGGTTCATGAAATAGGCACGATTCCCGATTTTGGCGTCAGTTCAGGAGCACCAGCGCCCACACGGCCGCGAGGTTGACGAGCGCGATCATCACCGCCGCGCTGCCCATGTCCTTGGCGCGCTTGATGAGCAGGTGGTGTTCCAGGGAAATGCGGTCGACCGCCGCCTCGATCGCCGAATTCAGCAATTCGACGATCAGCACCAGCAGAACCGCGCCGATCATCAGCGCGCGCGTCATGCCCGTTTCCCCCAGAATCAGTGCGAGCGGGATCAGCAGCAGCGCCAGAAACACTTCCTGGCGGAACGCGTCCTCGTGCCGGAACGCGGCGGCGAGCCCCGCCCACGAGTAAACCGCCGCGTTCAGCACGCGCCGCAGGCCGGTCTTGCCCTTGAACGGGCTGGCGGGGTCGGTCATACCCTAGGGCACAAGGGCCGCCGGTTGGTAGGTCAGATCGAGTTCGCGCGCGGCTTTTACGTCGTCGAGGCGCCGCACCGGCAGGCTGTAGGGCGCGCCCTTCACCAGCTCGGCCGTGGTTTCGGCCTCGTGCTTGATCGCCTTCATGGCTTCGATGAAGCCGTCCAGCGTTTCGCGGCTTTCGGTTTCGGTCGGCTCGATCAGCAGACATTCCGGCACCAGCAGCGGGAAATAGGTGGTCGGTGCGTGGTAGCCGTAGTCGAGCAGGCGCTTGGCGAAGTCCATCGCCGACACGCCGGTGGCGTCCTTCAGCTTCTTCAGCGTGACGATGAATTCGTGGCTGGCGCGGCGCTCGGGGTAGGCCAGCTCGAAGCCGGCTTCGCGCAGTCTGGCCATCAGGTAGTTGGCGTTCAGCGTGGCGTATTCGGCGACGCGCTGCATGCCCGTGCCGCCCAACAGGCGCGCATAGACATAGGCGCGCATCAGCACGCCGGCGTTGCCCATGTTGGCGCTCATGCGGCCGATCGACTGCGGCAGATCGGTCTCGGTTGCCAGCCGGTAGAAGCCGTTTTCGTTCAGCACCAGCGGGATCGGCATGAAGGGCAGCAGGCGCGCCGCCACCCCCACCGGGCCGGCGCCCGGCCCGCCGCCGCCGTGCGGGGTGGAGAAGGTCTTGTGCAGGTTCATGTGAATGACGTCGAAGCCCATGTCGCCCGGACGCACCTTGCCGAGGATGGCGTTGAGGTTGGCGCCGTCGTAGTAGAGCAGGCCGCCGGCGTCGTGGACGATCTGCTGGATCTCGGCGATGGTCTGCTCGAACACGCCGAGGGTCGACGGGTTGGTCAGCATCAGCCCGGCGGTGTGCGGGCCGACCGCGGCGCGCAAGGCGGCGAGATCGACGCTGCCGCTCGCATCGGTGGGGATTTCCTTGACCGCGTAGCCGCACATGGTGGCGGTCGCCGGATTGGTGCCGTGCGCCGCGTCCGGCACGATGATTTCGCGCCGCGCGCTGTCGCCGCGTGCGTCGTGGTAGGCGCGGATCATCGCCACCCCGGCGAATTCGCCGTGCGCCCCCGCCATCGGCGCCATCGACACGCCGGCCATGCCGGTGACGTCCTTCAGCATCTCCTGCAGTTCGAACATGCTGGCGAGGAAGCCCTGGCCGGTTTCGTCCGGACTCGCCGGATGGCGTGCCAGGAACTGCGGCAGCATCGCCAGCGAATTGCACGCGCGCGGGTTGTACTTCATGGTGCACGAGCCGAGCGGGTAGAACTGCGTGTCGATCGAGAAATTCTTCTGGCTCAATCGCGTGTAATGGCGCACCACGTCGAGTTCGGAGACTTCGGGCAGCGCCGGCGCGCTCTTGCGGCGCAGCGCCAGGGGCAGGTCGTCGAGGCTGCCGCCGGCGGCGGGCAACTGGGCGGCGGCGGTGCGGCCGCGGCGGGAATGGTCGAATATCAGCATGGTTATAGGTGAGGCGTCAGGTGTGAGGCGTGAGGCGTGGGGGTCGGGCGGGAGTGCGCGGTATCGCCGCATAACCGATGCCTTACGCCTCGCGCCTCAGCCCTCACGATTTCATTTCAAAGCAGCCAGCGCGGCGTCGTAGTTCGGCTCCTGCTTGATCTCGGGAACGAGTTCGGCGTGGAGCACCTTGTTGTTTTCGTCCAGCACGACGACGGCGCGCGCGGTGATGCCGGCGAGCGGGCCGCTGGTGATGGCGACACCGTAGTTCTGCATGAATTCGGCGCCGCGCATGGTCGACAGCGTCACCACGTTGTTGGTGCTCTCGGCGCCGCAGAAGCGGCTCATTGCGAACGGCAGGTCGGCGGCGACGATCAGCACGACGGTGTTGCCGACTGCGGCGTCGTTGAATACCTTGGTCGATTTCGCGCACACCGGGGTGTCGAGGCTGGGCACGATGTTGAGGATCTTCTTCTTGCCGGCGAAGTCGGCCAGCGAGACGTCGGCCAGGTCCTTGTTGACCAGCTTGAAGTCGGGCGCGGTGTCGCCGACCCTGGGGAAGCTGCCGGATACGTCGATGGGGTTGCCGCCTAGAGTCACTGCCATGTTTGCTCTCCTTGTATGAATCGATCAAATGCCGGACGCATCATGCGCCCGCTGCATTACGGGTCAATTAACGTCCTGCCGGTCGTAGCGCGCCATGTGCTCGTCCAGGTTCTCGCGCAGCATGGATTCGTACTGGTTCATGAAATACGCGATCGCGGCTTCCTTCTCCGCGATCAACTGCGCCTTGCTTTCGGTCGCCGCGGCGATGACGAAGGCGTTGAAGCGCGCCGCGGCGAACAATGCGCTCGCGCTCACCCGGCTCGGTTTTTCCTTGTCCAGGTGGGTGTTGGCCAGCTGGATGAAGGAGTCGGCCATGTCCCAGAAGGGCTTGTCGCGTGTGACATCACTCATGCTTCACTCCGGCCGGCTCTTGTACGCGCACGGCGGCGCTTCGCGCCGCTTCGACAGGATGCGCTCCATCTGCTGCGCGTAATGGTCGAGGTCGGCGCCGGTCTTGGTTTCGGTGACGCACACCAGGATCGCCGGTCCGAGTTCGGGGTACCAGCCGGAAATGTCCAGCCCGCCGAGGATGCCCTGTGCGCGCAGCGCGCGCAGCACGTCCTTCGCGTTGTCGGCGAGCTTCAGCACCACTTCGTGGAAGAAGGGGCTGGCGAACGCGCGCGTCACGCCCGCAATCGTCGCCAGCCTGTCGGCCAGCGCGACGGTGTTGGCGTGGCTGTTCGATGCCACCTTGGCGAGGCCCTGCGGCCCCAGCAGCGCCATGTATTGCGTCGCCGCGGTGACGACCAGGCCCTGGTTGGTGCAGATGTTGGAGGTCGCCTTGGAGCGGCGGATGTGCTGCTCGCGCGCCTGCAGGGTGAGCGCGAAGCCGGGCTTGCCGTCGAGATCGACGGTGCGGCCGACGATGCGTCCCGGCATCTGCCGCACGAAGTCCTGGCGGCAGCACATGAAGCCGAAGTAGGGGCCGCCGGAGGCAAGCGGCGCGCCGAGCGGCTGGCCTTCGCCGACCGCGATGTCGGCGCCCTTGCCGCCCCACTTGCCGGGCGCTTCCAGCACCGCGAGCGCGGTCGGATTGACCAGCGCGATCGCCAGTGCGCCCTTGCCGTGCGCCCAGTCGGTCAGCGCGTGCACGTCTTCCAGCACGCCGAAGAAGTTGGGCTGCGGAATCACCAGCCCGGCGAAGGCGCCGGGATCGGCCGGCAGCACCGTCCGGCCGGTGGCGGGGTCGTAGTCGAGTTCGACGATCTCGATACCCTGGTTCTTCACCGTGGTGACGGCGACGCTGCGGTAGACCGGATGCACGCTCTTCGGCACCAGCACGCGGCGCGATGTCTTGTGCGAGCGCACCGCCATCAGCACCGCCTCGGCCAGCGCCGAGGCGCCGTCGTACAGGGATGCGTTCGACACGTCGAGCCCGGTCAGCCGGGTCATCATGGTCTGGTATTCGTAGATCAGCTGCAGCGTGCCCTGCGAGGCCTCGGCCTGGTAGGGCGTGTAGGCGGAACACCGCCATCTCCGGCAGGCCGTCGGGAACGTCCTTCAGCTTGCCGGTCTTCAATGCGGACGGAATTTCGTCGAACAGCTCGTCGATGCTGGCAGCGCCGATGGCGCCGAGCATCGCGGAGACGTCTTCTTCGGTGTGGGGAATGAAGGGCATGATTTCAGTGAGGCGTGGGGGGTGAGGGGTGGGGGTGCAGGACCGCCTCACCCCTCACGATTTTCAATGGGCTTCCGACTCGACCACCTTCTGGTAGGCCGCGGCGTCGAGCAGTTCGGAAACGTCGGCGGGATTGGCCGGCTTGATCTTGAACAGCCACGCGCTGTAGGCGTCCTGGTTCACCGATTCGGGGCTGGCTTCGACATCCGCGTTGGCGGCGACGACTTCACCGGCCACCGGCGCGTAGACGTCGGATGCGGCCTTCACCGATTCGACCACCGCGCATTCTTCGCCCTTGGCCAGCGTGCGGCCGGCGGCGGGGGTCTCGATGAACACCATGTCGCCGAGCAGGTCCTGCGCGTGGTGGGTGATGCCGATGGTCAGCGTGCCGTCGGCTTCGACGCGCACCCATTCGTGGCTGGGGGTGTATTTGAGGTCAGCGGGGATGCTCATGGTTTCTCCAAGTGAGGCGTTAGGTGTGAGGCGTCAGACGTGAGGTGCGGTGGGTCTGTCGCCTCACCCCTCACGCCTCACTCCTCACGCAATCAGAATCTTGCCGTTGCGCACGAAGGGATATTTCACCACTTTCGCTTTCAGTTTCTTGTCGCGGATCTCGACTTCGACTTCCTCGCCCGGGGCGATGCCGAGCGGGATGCGGGCGAGCGCGATGGATTGCTGCAGTGTAGGCGAGAAGGTGCCGGAGGTGATTTCGCCGGCGCCGTTCTTGGTCAGCACTGTCTGGTGGCTGCGCAGGACGCCTTTGTCGAGCAGCAGCAGGCCGACGAGTTGCTTGGTCACTTCGCTCTTTTCCAGTGCGGCGCGGCCGACGAAGTCGCGCTCGGTCTTCAGGTCGACCGTCCAGGCGAGGCCGGATTCCAGCGGCGAGGCGGTTTCGTCCATGTCCTGGCCGTACAGGTTCATCCCCGCTTCGAGCCGCAAGGTGTCGCGCGCGCCGAGGCCGATCGGCTTGCCGCCGGCTTCGATCAGCGCCTTCCAGAAGAAGGGCGCGGATTTCGTCAGCACCATCGCTTCAAAGCCGTCCTCGCCGGTGTAGCCGGTGCGGGCGATGAACATTTCGCCCATGGCGGCGGCGCTGAAAGGTTTGAGGCTGGCAGTGAGGCCGTCGACGCCGGGCAGCGCTGCGTTCAGCACCCGGCTTGCGTCCGGCCCCTGGATCGCGATCATCGCCAGGTCGCGGCGCGGGGCGAACGTGAGCCCCGTGCCCCAGTCGGCGTTGCACTTTTCCATCCACGCGAGATCCTTTTCCGCGGTCCCGGCGTTGACCACCAGGCGGAACCAGTTCTCGTCCATGAAATAGATGATGAGGTCGTCGATGACGCCGCCGGCCTCGTTCAGCATGCACGAATACAGCGCCTTGCCGGAGGCCTGCAGCTTGTCGACGTTGTTCGCCACCAGGCGGCGCAGGAAGGGGCGCACGTTGGCGCCCTTGAGGTCCAGCGCCAGCATGTGGGAGACGTCGAACAGACCGCAGCCGTTGCGCACGGCGTGGTGCTCCTCGATCTGCGAGCCGTAGTTGAGCGGCATGTCCCAGCCGCCGAAATCGACCATTTTGGCGCCGAGCTCGCGGTGAGCGGCATTGAGCGGAGTGTGTTTGAGCATGGCGGTACCAAAAATAAAAAGGGCGAAGTACGGATTCGCTTCACCCCTCTGTCCTTGGTACCTGAGAGATTACGGCGCCGATCCGATCCAGTCGGCGGGCCGCTGCCCCTTCGGTGGCAGCTCCGCTGGCTTGAGATGTCAGCGGCTGCGCTCTCCAGAGTGTTCCGGTTGTTGCGGTCCTGGTGCCTGAGCGATTCCGGGTGGGTTACGCCTTCGGCGGCGGCCATGTTGAACTCGACTGGCACGCGCTCTCCCGCAACGGGAAGGCGAACTATACCGAAGAAGCGGCCGGCCAGCCAGCCTTGCGCCGCGACTTAATAGGCCAGTTGCAGGTCGAAACCCAGCGGGGCCAGGTCGCGCACGGTCAGCGGCAGGCTCAATGCCTGTTCGCTGTGCGGCGGCAGCCCGGCCGCAATGCGCCGGGCGTCGCCGAGGTATTCGCTGGGAGCGAAGCTGCGGCGCGCCAGCGGACGATTGCGCTGGTCGGTCAGGGTCAGGATCAGAACCGGCCAGGCCTGCACGTGGTTGGCACGGTTGCCGAGGGTGAGGGTGAGTTTCAGGCGGCCGCTGGCTGCGGAAGAGGCGCTGCCCAGCGGGGCAGCCGCCGGCGTACCCCTTGCGGGGGCTTCGGTCTGCAGGTCGGAGCCGACGATCTGCAGCAGCGCCAGGTTTTTCGGCAGCGAGAGGGTGCAGCCCAGCGCGGCGCAGGCCTGCTCGAATGCCGGGCGGGCCTGCGGCAGGCGGCTGACCAGCGCGTCGCGCAGAAAATAGGCGGTTTGCGCCAGCAACAGCACCAGCAGCAGCGTGCCGGTCACCGCCCATGCCCAGGGCCGAATGCGGCGCGGCGCGGGCGGGAGGCGGGCCGTGCCGGGGAGGGGGGCGGCGTATTCGATGCGCGTCGCAGGCATGACCGGCGCAGCGGCTGCGGGTGGATACGCGGGCGCCGTATGGAACTGCGGCAGCGGACCCGGGTCGTCGGGGAGCGGAATCTCGGGGTCGATGAGAATGATCGAATCCAGGTCGAGCGAGGCCTCGCGCTGAGCGATGCCGCGCGGAATCTCGGCAGCCGCGGCGTCTTCTGCGCCAGGCACGGTCTCTGTCGTCTCCGGGGCAAGGCTCGCTTCTGTCGCCGCGGCGGGCCCCGCCGCGGCTGCCGCAACGGCTTCCGGCAGCGGGGAGGCTTCAAGCGGCCCGGGTTCGGGCGCCGCGGGCAGCGGCGAACCGTCTTCCAGCAGCAGACTCGGACGCGCATCGAAGGCGGCACCACACACACTGCATTGCACCCAGCCCTGCGCCGCGTCGAGCTGGTCGGCGCCGAGGCGGAAGACGCTGGCGCAGTGCGGGCAGGTGGTGCGAAAACTCACTGCTTGAGGCCAGCCAGGCGCACCCAGCCCTCGTCGACGGCGGGCGGGTCGAACACGAACCAGTCGCGGTAGACCGCCATCACGTCGTCAGCCTGTTCGGCCAGGATGCCCGACAGCACCAGCCGCCCGCCCGCCCGCACCCGGCCTGCCAGCAGCGGCGCCATGCCCTTGAGCGGATTGGTGAGGATGTTGGCGACGACGACGTCGTACTGACCCGGCGCGAGTTCGCCGGGCAGGCAGAAGTGCGCCGTCACGTCATTCAGGGTGGCGTTGTCGCGCGAAGCGGCAACCGCCTGGGTGTCGATGTCGACGCCGTCGACCCGCGTCGCGCCGAGCTTGGCCGCGGCGATCGCGAGGATGCCCGAGCCGCAGCCATAGTCGAGCAGGGTTTCGCCGCCGGCAAGTTGCGCGTCGAGCCAGCGCAGGCACAGCCGCGTGGTCGGATGGCTGCCGGTGCCGAAGGCGAGGCCGGGGTCGAGCTTGAGGTTGATCGCGCGGCTGTCGGGTGCGTCGTGCCAGGTCGGCACGATCCACAGGCGCGGCGAGATCGGGATGGGCTCGAACTGCGACTGGGTGAGGCGCACCCAGTCCTGCTCGGCCACGCTTTCGATCGTGTATTCGGCGGGGACGGCAATGCCCGCCTGCTTTGC
This sequence comes from Thiobacillus sp. 65-1059, assembly GCA_001897675.1. Lineage (GTDB taxonomy): Bacteria > Pseudomonadota > Gammaproteobacteria > Burkholderiales > Thiobacillaceae > Thiobacillus. The sequence continues at coordinate 23,184 of MKUE01000023.1, forward strand.
CGCGGCAGCCAGGATTCCCGCCACGTCGGCGTGTTCGTCGAGCAGTACCGTCGCGATGCTATGCGGCCACAACTCGGCGGTCGGGTGGTCCGGCTCGCCGAACAGCGGCGTCTCGTCCGCCGTGCCGGCGTCGGCGTCTTCCAGCGACACCGATAGCGCGCCGGCTTCCATCAGCGCGTCGGACAGCGGCTCGGCCTGTTTGGAATCGACGAGGATATGGACGGATTGCCAGGGCATGGGGGAAGGCGTTAGACGTTAGGCGTGGGGGGGTGGGGGGACGGTTTCCCGCCTCGCTCCTCACTCCTCACGTTTCTCCCCGGCCAGCTTGTGCTCCAGGTAATGGATGCTGGTGCCGCCGGCGATGAAGGCGGCATCGTTCATCAGCTCCTGGTGCAGCGGGATGTTGCTCTGGATGCCCTCGACCACCATTTCCATCAGCGCGCCGCGCATGCGGGCGATGGCCTGGTCGCGGGTGTCGCCGTAGGCGATCAGCTTGCCGATCATCGAATCGTAATGCGGCGGCACGTAGTAGCCGTGGTAGACGTGCGAGTCGACGCGGATGCCGGGGCCGCCGGGCGCGTGGTAGTTGGTGAGCTTGCCGGGGCTGGGAACGAAGGTGCTCGGGTGCTCGGCGTTAATGCGGCACTCGACGGCATGGCCCTTGAACTGGATGTCCTTCTGCTTCCACGGCAGTTTTTCGCCGGCGGCGACGCGGATCTGCGTCTGCACGATGTCGATGCCGGTGATGAGCTCGGTGACCGGGTGCTCGACCTGGACGCGGGTGTTCATCTCGATGAAGTAGAACTCGCCGTTCTCATACAGGAATTCGAAGGTGCCGGCGCCGCGATAGCCGATCTTGCGGCAGGCTTCGGCGCAGCGTTCGCCGATCTTGTCCCTGAGCTTGGGGTCGAGTCCGGGCGCGGGGGCTTCTTCCAGCACCTTCTGGTGGCGGCGCTGCATCGAACAGTCGCGTTCGCCCAGATGCACCGCGTTGCCGTGCTCGTCGGCGAGGATCTGGATCTCGATGTGGCGCGGCGTCTGCAGGAATTTTTCCATGTAGACCATGGGGTTGCCGAAGGCCGTGCCGGCCTCGGTCCTGGTCATGGTCACCGCGTTCAGCAATGCGGCCTCGGTATGCACCACGCGCATGCCGCGCCCGCCGCCGCCGCCTGCCGCCTTGATGATCACCGGATAGCCGATGCGCGCGGCGATCTTGACGATTTCATCCGGGTCATCAGGCAGCGCGCCGTCGGAACCCGGCACGCACGGCACCTTGGCTTCGATCATCGCCTGCTTGGCGGCGACCTTGTCGCCCATCAGGCGGATGTTGTCGGGACGCGGGCCGATGAAGGTGAAGCCGGAGGACTCCACGCGTTCGGCGAAATTGGCGTTTTCCGACAGGAAGCCGTAGCCGGGATGGATGGCGGCGGCGTCGGTGACTTCGGCGGCGGCGATGATGACTTCGGCGGCGGCGATGATCGAGGGCACGTGCAGATAGCTCTGCGCCGACGGTGCCGGGCCGATGCACACCGATTCGTCGGCCAGCTTCACGTACTTGGCGGCGCGGTCGGCTTCGGAATACACGGCGACCGTCTTGATGCCCATTTCGCGGCAGGCGCGCTGGATTCTCAGGGCGATTTCGCCGCGGTTGGCGATAAGGATTTTTTCGAACATGGTTTTGAGGGGTCAGGATTCAGGATTCAGGATTCAGGGGGTGAACGGCTTTGCCGCATCATTTGTATAAGGCGCGAAGCACTCCCCTGATTCCTGCCCCTGATCCCCGACTCCTTCCTCAGGCAATCACAAACAAGGGTTCGCCGTATTCAACCGGCTGGCCGTTTTCGACCAGAATGGCCTTGATGACGCCGCCCTGGTCCGCTTCGATTTCGTTCAGCAGTTTCATCGCCTCGATGATGCACAGCGTGTCGCCGGCGTTCACGCTCTGGCCGACTTCGGCAAAGTTTTTCGAGCCCGGGGCCGGGGCGCGGTAGAACGTGCCGACCATGGGCGAACGTACGACGTGGCCTTCGGGGACGGCGTCTTCCGCCGGGGCGGCTGCGACCGCCGCCGGTGCCGCCGGGGCGGCTGCGTGGATGAATTGCGGCTGCGGGGGCATCATCATCGGCGCGCCCGCGATGCTTTTGGCGATGCGGACTTTTTCTTCGCCTTCGGTGATTTCCAGCTCGGCAATGCCCGAGGCTTCGACCAGGTCAATGAGTTTTTTCAGTTTTCTGAGATCCATGGGAGGTCCTGTTTTGGAGGTGTCGCAAGGCGTATTCCAGCGCCAGTTCGTAGCCGTGCGCGCCCAGACCGGACACCACGCCGACGGCGAGGTCGGAAAAGTACGAGTGATGACGGAAGGATTCGCGCGCGTAGATATTGGAAAGATGAACTTCGACGAAAGGGATGGCGGTGGCTGCCAGGGCATCGCGCAGGGCGACGCTGGTGTGGGTGTAGCCCGCCGGGTTGATGACGATGAAATCGACGCCGTCGCGCGCGGCCTGGTGGATGCGTTCGATCAATGCGCCTTCGTGGTTGTGCTGAAAGGTTTCGACGTGCGCGCCGGCGGTTTTCCCGCGGCTGGCCAGCGCGCGGTCGATGTCGTCGAGCGTGGCGAGACCGTAATGCTTGGGTTCGCGGCTACCCAGCAAATTGAGGTTGGGACCATGCAAAACCAGGACATGGGGGTGCGGACTGGGGACCGATTTAGCCGCGGCGCGGCTGGTTCGTTTAGTCGTCATGGCGGCGAGTTTGCCGTAAATGAAGGTAAATTGTCCAGATATTGACGCCAAATCGCAACTATGCGGCGATTTCGCGCAAGGTGGCTTCAAGCGTGGCGCGGGAGAGTCGCCCCAGGTGTCTCAGCACGATGTTGCCGTTGCGATCGAGCACGATCGTGTAGGGCAGCGCCCCGCCCGGATTGCCCAGTTGCCGTGCCAGGCCATGGGCGGCGCCTTCGCCGATCAGGATCGGGTAATCGACCGGCTGGCGCTGCAGGAACTGCGCGACGTTGGCCGGGTTGTCGATGGCGATGCCGAGAAATTCGACCCCGTGAGGCCGGTATTGCCTGCGCAGGGCGGCAAAATCCGGCATTTCCTCGCGGCACGGCGCGCACCAGCTGGCCCAGAAATTCAGCACCAGTACCTGACCGCGCCATTGCGCCAGTTGCTGTGTCTGTCCCTGCGGGTCGGGGAAGCCGAGTTGCCACAGCGCGGCGACAGCGGGTGCCGCAGGCGCATGCGGCGCATGGCGGGTCTGGGCCAGCCAGATTCCCGCGGCCATTGCGGCCAGCGCCAGGGGGGTGGCATAAAGCAGTCTTTTTCGCATGGCTGCAAGGTCCGCAAACCCATTGCGCCGCCGCAGGCGGGGCAATGGCGGGCGGCTCAACGGTTCCGGGTCGCGGCTGCCGCCGCCGTGGCGCCCATCGGTTGCATCGTCAGCTCCATGCCGGATCGGGGGACACCGATCGGGCGCCTGATCTTAGAGCGTACCGTAGGAATGCAATCCCGACAGGAACATGTTGACGCCGATGAAGGCGAAGATGGTGACGAACAGGCCGACCACCGCCCACCACGCCAGCATCGGTCCGCGCAGGCCCTTGACCAAGCGGATGTGCAGCCAGGCGGCGTAGTTCAGCCACACGATCAACGCCCAGGTTTCCTTCGGATCCCACGACCAGTAGCCGCCCCAGGCTTCGGCCGCCCACATCGCGCCGAGGATGGTGGCGATGGTGAAAAAGGCAAAGCCGATGGCGATGGCCTTGTACATGACGTCGTCGATCACTTCCAGCCGGGGCAGGCGGCTGGCGAGGATGCCGCGCGCGGCGAGCAGGTAGGCGACGCCGAGCATGGCGGCGATGGAGAAGGCGCCATAGCCGATGAAGTTGGCGGGCACGTGCAGCTTCATCCACCACGATTTGAGCGCGGGCCCCAGCGGCTGGATCTCGTGCGCGCCGCGGTCGAAGGTGTACCACAGGATGAAACCGACCGCGGCGGAGATCACCAGCAGCACGAAGGCGCCCATCTGGCGGGTCTGGTAGCGTGCCTCGTAATACAGGTACAGCATCGCGGTGATGAGGCAGAACAGCACGAAGACCTCGTACAGGTTCGACACCGGAATGTGGCCGACGTCGGCGCCGACGAGATAGGACTCGTACCAGCGCACCATCAGGCCGCTGAAACCCATGGCCACCGCGACCCAGGTCAGCGTGCTGCCGGTCTTCATGGCGAATTCGGAGCGTGCCAGCAGCCCGCCCCAGTAGGCCAGCGTGGCCAGCCCGAACAGCGCGCACATCCACATGATGGCGGCCTGGCTGGAGATCAGGTATTTGAGGAAGAAGGCCTCCTCCATGCGCGCCAGGCTGCCCTGGTACTGGCTGACGGCGAACAGGCTGACCGCACCGACCACGATGAACAGCGGGCGGAACGGTTTCCAGAACCAGCCGAATACCGCCAGCGACGGAATCGCCGCCAGCAGGATGGCTTTTTCATAGATGTCCATGTATTCGCCGAAACGCGACAGGGCGAACAGGCCGCCTGCCGCGACGATGGCGGCAAACAGCCAGTCGAACCATGACAGGCGCTTCAGTAGCGGGGCGGGTTGGTCGAGGGCGAGTTCCATGGTGTGGCCTCCAGGTTGTTTACGGCGTGGCTGTTTGTTTGACAAGGGTGTCCAGCGCCCGCGCGTGCTGGGTGAATTCTTTTTCGAAATCGATCGTGTGCTTGGCCGACGACATCGCCAGCAGCGCGTGGCCCGGTTTGATGCGCAGCCAGACCCGGCGCTCGCGCACGTAGAGCATGAAGAATACGCCGAGCGTCAGCAAAAGCGAACCGAAATAGACCACGTTCTTGCCGGGCGAGCGGGTAAGTTGCAGGCCGCTTGCCTTGACTTCGTCGTACTGCATCAGCTGCAGATAGACCGGCGCGCCGTAGACGAACATGTCACTCATGCTGTTGAGGGTGTCGCGTACCAGCCAGCCGGTCGCGTCGTCGGGCTTGGGCGCGGGCAGGCCGTCCTGGCGATTGGCAACCTGCAGCGCCTCGAACGCGGCGAGCTCCAGAATGCGCAGATAGGTGCCGGCCGCCTTTTCGCGTTCGGCTTCCGGCACCTTGGTCTCGATGAATCCGCCCAGCGCCTGGAAGCCGCCCCCGGCAAACAAAGCCAGCACCTGGGCGGCGCTGGCTGTCAGCTTGCCCTCGATTTCGGTGCCCCAGGCGTCTTTCGGCAATGCCTGGCGGGCGAAGCGCGCGGCAATTTCGGGGCGCAAGCCCGCATTCAGCAGCGCGCCGCGCAGCCGCATGAAACTGTCGATCTTGCCGTCGGCATCGAGCGGCATGCGCATGTAGCGGAAGGACTCGTTCGGCGACTCGCGCACGCCCGACATCATGTACCAGCGGCC
>MKUE01000024.1 GCA_001897675.1 Thiobacillus sp. 65-1059
CACGGAGAAAATAAGCATGTCCCAGTTCGACAATGTCGCGGTCGTCAAGCAGGCCAACGTCTATTTCGACGGCAAGTGCGTCTCGCACACCGTGCAGTTCGCCGACGGCAGCAAAAAGTCGGTCGGCGTGATCCTGCCTGCCACGCTCACCTTCAATACCGCTGCGCCGGAGATCATGGAGACGGTGGCGGGTTCGTGCCGCGTCAAGCTGGCCGGCGAGAGCGAGTGGAAGACCTACGGCGCCGGGCAGTCGTTCAATGTCCCCGGCAATTCCAGCTTCGACATCGAAGTCTCGGGCGAGCCGTATCACTACGTCTGCCATTTCGGTTAAGACTCGCCATGACCACCGTCACCGTCGTCAGGAAGGAGGGCCGCATCGCGATCGCGGCCGACACGCTGACGAAGTGGGGCGGCGGCAAGGAATCCGCCGACTACGTGGTGAACCACGAGAAGATCATCCGCGTTGGCGACAGCTACATCGCGATCACCGGGTCGGCCACCTTCAAGCTGATCCTGGCGGACTATTTCGCCTCGCTGGACGAGCCGCCGCAGCTGGACTCGGTGGCCAGCATCTTCAGCGTGTGGAACACCCTGCACGGCGCACTCAAGGAGCACTACTACCTGCAGGCCGGCGAGGACAAGGAGGAGGATCTGGAGTCCAGCCGCATGGACGTGCTGATCGCCAGTCCGCACGGGATTTTCGGCGTGGCGGCGCACCGCACGGTGCAGGCGTTCTCGAAGTTTTACGCCTACGGCAGCGGCAGCCCGTATGCGCTGGGGGCGATGTACGCTGCGTACCGCGCGCCCTCGCTCGACGCCGAAGCGGTGGCGCGGCTGGGGGTGATGGCGGCAGCCGAGTTCCACGACGAATCGGGGCTGCCGGTGCAGTCGTTTGTAATGGACATGAACCCCGATGTTTAATCAATCCGGGTTAAGGAGCGAGCATGCCGAGTTTTGATATCGTGTCCGAGGTCGACAAGCAGGAAGTGCGCAACGCGGTCGACCAGGTCAACAAGGAAGTGTCCACGCGTTTCGACTTCAAGGGCTCCGACGCGCGCGTCGAGCAGGCCGATTACGTGCTGACGGTGCACGCCGATACCGAATTCCAGCTCGACCAGGTGCAGGATATCCTGGCGCAGAAGCTCGCCAAGCGCGGCGTCGACGTCAAATGCCTGGATATCGGCAGCGTCGAAAAGGTCTCGGGCAACAAGGTCAAGCGCAGCGTGACGGTGAAGACCGGCGTGGAGACCGAACTGGCGAAGAAGATCGTCAAATGCATCAAGGACAGCAAGCTCAAGGTGCAGGCCAGCATCCAGGGCGACAGCGTGCGCGTGTCGGGTGCCAAGCGCGACGTGCTGCAGGACGCCATCGCGCTGGTGAAGAAGAGCATTGCCGATTTCCCCCTGCAGTATCAGAATTTCCGCGACTGAGTATTCGGTCGCGGATTTCAACTCGGACACGAGGAGGCGAGCATGGCCAAGGTTCTGGTTCCCCTGGCGGACGGCTGCGAAGAGCTCGAAGCCGTCACGATCATCGATCTGCTGCGCCGCGCCGGCGTCGAGGTGGTGACGGCGGGCCTCAAGCCCGGCATCGTCCAGGCCAGCCGCGGCGTGCAGCTGGTGCCCGACGCCAGCCTGGATGTGGCCTTGCAGGACGACTACGACATGGTGGTGCTGCCGGGCGGCATGCCGGGCGCGGCGCATCTGAAGGAAGATGCGCGCATCCTGGCACTGCTGAAGAAAATGGCGGCCGCCGGAAAATACACCGCCGCCATCTGCGCCGCGCCGATGGTGCTGGCCGAAGCCGGCGTACTCGACGGCAAGCAGGCGACCAGCTACCCCGGCTTTCTCGACGCGCTGCCCGGCGTGACCGTCAGCGCCGCTGCCGTGGTGCAGGACGGCAAGGTGCTGACCTCGCGCGGCCCCGGCACGGCAATGGATTTTGCGCTGGCACTGGTGGAAGTGCTGACCGGCACCGAAAAGCGCCGGCAGGTTGAGGCTGCGCTGGTCAGGCCGTAGCCTGCCGCGCGCCGCCGTTGTTATCATTAGGCCTATATCACGCCGACCCGGAGACCACCATGCAGATTCGCGAAATCCTCACGCTCAAAAGCGACGACATCCACAGCATCGCGCCGACCGATCCGGTTTCCAGCGCCGTCGCCAAGCTGGTGGGTTTGGGGGTGGGTTCGCTGGTGGTGCTGAAAAACGGCGAGATGGTAGGGCTCCTGACCGAGCGCGACGTGGTGCAGGGCATGCTCAAACAGGGCGGCGACCTGAAGGATGCCGCAGTCAGCACCATCATGGTGACCGAGCCGGTGGTGGCCAATGCCGACGACTCGGTGGATTACGCGCGCGACGTGATGACCAAATCGCACATCGGCCACCTGCCGATTTTCGACGGCAACAAGCTGCTTGGCATCATTTCCTTCCACGACGTGGCGCGCGCCTGCCTCAAGGAAGCCAATTTCGAGAACAGCTTGCTGAAGCGCTACATCAAGCACTGGCCCGAGTAAGGCGGCCCCTCGGCCCGCTTAGCGGATCGACTCGATGTCGATGGTCTTCTCCAGTATTTTCGGCACGATCAGCGCATAGCCCTGCTGTTGCCAGTGCGCCAGCTCGACGATGCCGTTGGGCACCACCTCGATGAAATCCTGGAAGTCCGCCACCGCATAGCCGAAATCCTCGGCCGCCTGGCCGCACACCTTGAACGACACGCCGAGGTCGGCGTAGTAACGCATGCGCTCCACCGCTTCCTGATATTTCGCCTCGTTCTTCGTCGCCACCGTCACGACTTCGGTGCCGTGGATGACCACCACGATGTTCATGTCTTCGGGCGAGTAGTTGTAGGGCGCTTCCAGCAGCGGATTCATCAGCGAACGCACCCAGTACAGCGCGCTGCCGATTTTCTGCGGATCGTCCAGGTAGAACTCGAACATGACCTTGGGGGGGGCATAGGGGGTGGCCACCCATTTGCCGGCCGCCTGCGCCGGCGCGATCGCGCCCAGCCACAACAGCATCGACAGAGCCAGGACAGATTTCACGGCGTTCTCCTCGTTTTTCCGGTGGTGCCTGTTTTATAGGCGCTGGGCGGCGTTCTGCTGCAGGCGGCGCAGGCTCCGGAACAGCTGGAGCCGCGCCGGGTCGATCTCGCCCGCGGCGGCGGCCTCCTGGAGCCGGCAGCCCGGCTCGACCTCGTGCTTGCAGTCGCGGAAACGGCATTGTCCGAGATAGGGCCGGAATTCGACGAAGGCGTGCGCCAGGGCGCCGGCATCCAGGTGCTGCAGGGCGAATTCCTGCAGGCCGGGCGAGTCGATCACCGTGGAAACGGCATCCAGCCGGCGCAGGCGGGTGTGGGTGGTCGTGTGGCGGCCGCTGTCGAGCGCTTCGGAGTACTCGGCGGTCGCCGCATCGGCGCCCGGAAACAGCGCATTGATGAGGGTCGACTTGCCCATGCCGGACTGTCCGATCAGGAGCGTGCTGTGGCCGCGCAGGGCGGGCTGCAGGGGCGTCACGTCGGATAGCGCCGACAGGGTGACGAGCGGGTAGCCGATGCGGGTGAGCAGATCCAGCCTTGCGCGCGCGGCCGGCGTTTCCGGCAGGTCGGCCTTGTTGAGGACGAGCAGACTGGCGATGCCCTGGTCTTCGGCGGCGAGGATGCAGCGCTGCACCAGTTCCATCGAAAAACTTGGCCGTGCCGCCACCACCACCGCAAGCTGGGTCACATTGGCGGCGATGGCCTTGGATTTGAAGGCGTCGGAACGGTAGAGCAGGCTGGCGCGCGGCAGCACCGCCTCGATCACCCCGGCATCGCCGTCGCGCCGGACTTCGACCTGGTCGCCGCATACCGCGCGCAGGTGACGGCCCCTGACCTGGCAAGGCAGTTCGCCGGCCGCAGTTGCAACGATGAAGCGGCGGCTGAACGCAGCGACGACCTGGCCAGTCAGGACGGCCATGCGTCAGATGTCGAACAGCACGTCGACCTTGGCTGCGCAGATGAAATCGTTTTGGCTCCGGCCGGCGCGAAGCGCCTTAACGTTCGCTTTGCTCACGCGAGCCTGTGCCGAAACGATTCCCTCTGCGTCAAATGTCCAGGAGTGCATCGACTTTCGCTGCGCAGATGAAATCGTTTTCCGACAGGCCGCCGATTGCATGCGTCCAGTATTCGACGCGGCAGGTGTTGTAGCCGACCAGCAGGAAGGGATGATGGTCTTCGCGGTGCGATACCCACATCACCGCGTTGGCGAATGCCTGTGTCTGATAGTGATCCTTGAACTTGTATTCCTTGGCGATTTTTTCGCCGTCGCGCTGCCAGCCGGACAGGCCCTTCAGCAGCGGCGCAATCTGCGCATCGGTCAAGGGGGCGACGCCGCCTTCGCAGGGCGCGCATTTCTTGCGGACGAGTTCTTCAACGACGGTGGTCATGACGGGTTCCTTACTTGAATTTGTAATACTGCTGGTTGAGGTAGGCGGCGACGTGCGCCTCGTCCTCCGGGAACCAGCCGGTGCCGGTGTTGGCGTTGCAGGCGGAAATGCGGGCGGCAAGCTGCTGCGCGGTCTTGACCTTGCGGTCGGCGCGCGTGTAGATCTTGCTGCCGTCGCCGCCGAACATGTTGGCGTGGCAGCTGATGCAGGCCTTGTCGTGCAGGCTCTTGCCGGTCCTGGGGTCGCCCTTGGCAAACGGCGCGGCATGCACGCCGCTTGCCAGCAGCGCGCCACAGAATAGGGCAGTCAGGGTTTTCATGATCGAAGCTCCTCATTGATTATTCCGTGCATTATCGTCACCGGGCGGCAATTGCGCCAGCGCCGTTCATGTCGTGTGCGAGAATGGCGGCCTGTTTTTCGAAGGAACCCTGAGATGGCCTTGAACCCCACGCATTTGCTTTGGCTGGACATGGAAATGACCGGCCTGTCGCCCGACACCGACCGCATCATCGAACTCGCCATCGTCGTCACCGACGCCGACCTCAACACCGTGGCCGAAGGGCCGGTGCTGGTGGTGCACCAGCCGGACGCGGTGATGGATGCGATGGACAACTGGAACAAGGGCACGCACGGCAAATCGGGGCTGATCGATCGCGTCAAGGCCTCCGCGCTTTCCGAGGCCGAGGCCGAGGCGCAGATGCTGGCGTTCGTGAAGCAGCACGTGCCGGCCAGGACTTCGCCGATGTGCGGCAATTCCATCTGCCAGGACCGCCGCTTCATGGCGCGCTACATGCCGCAGCTGGAAGCCTTCTTCCACTATCGCAACCTGGATGTCAGCACGCTGAAGGAGCTCGCCAAACGCTGGCGCCCGGGTTTGTGCGAAGGGTTCAAGAAGGCGAGCAAACACGAAGCGCTGGCGGACATCTACGAATCGATCGACGAAATGAAATACTACCGCGAGCATTTCATCCGCAGCGCATGAAAACAGCGGCCGGCTGGCCGCTGCACGAACCTCGCCTGGCGCTCATGATTCCACGCGCGCTTCGACGCGCAGGGGAGCGGGGGCTTCAGGGCTTGAGGTAGACGTAGCCTTCCCTGGCCTGCAGGCGGCCGATTTCGGCGACGCCGGACGCCACGACGGTGGCTTCGGGGATCACCGCGCCGGCATCCAGCTTGCGGCTATTCAGGGTGTTGTTGCAGACGCGGAAGTCGACGCCCTTGGCCTGCAGTTCCTGCACTGCGGGCTCGTAGGGGTTGCCGTTCCTGTCCTGCGCGCCGGCGAGCAGGAAATCGATGCCCTTGCCGTGGGCGACGACGGCGATATGGACATCCTTGCTGGCGTTGAGGTGGTTCCGCACGTTGCGCAAGGCGACCATCGCGTTTTCGCTGTCGTTGAGGTGATAGACCACCTTTTCTTCCGCGGCGGCGGCAGGGGCCGCAGCCTCGGCCGCCGGGGCGGCGTGGGCCATGGGGGCGGTTGCCAGCAGCAGAGCGGTCAGCAGCGGGGCGAAGGGGCGTGTCATGGTGAGTCTCCTGATTGATATTGAATAAACCGGCTTTATCGAAGCCTGTGAAGAAGACGCAGGGAGTGGCACGCTTATTCCATTCCGGCAGGCGGATTTTTCTGGAATAAACGGACCATGCTCCGCGTCACATCGACATGACCATGATCAGCCGTTTTCTGTTTGGCCCGTTCCGCCCCAGCATCGAGGCACAGCGTCCGGTGCTCTACCGCATCGCCTATGCCTGGTGCCACGACGCGGCGCTGGCCGACGATCTGGTGCAGGAAACGCTGTCCAAAGCCTGGGTGCGGCGTGCCCAGCTGCGCGACGACGCGGCGCTGAAGGCCTGGATGGTGGCGATCATGAATCGCTGCTGGCTCGACCACCTGCGCAGCCGGCGCGATTTCGACGCTGTCGAAGACTGGCAGGACGAACTCGAATCCGGCGCCGCGTCGCCCGAGGCGTGCTGCGACCGCGAGCAGGTGATTGCCTGCGTGCGGGCCGCAGTGGCGCGCCTGCCGCTGGGGCAGCGTCAGGTGCTGACGCTGGTCGACCTGGAAGAATTCGGCTATGCCGAAGTGGCCGGGATTCTCGACATTCCGGTCGGCACGGTGATGAGCCGTCTGTCGCGCGCACGCGCGAGCCTGAAAAGCTTGCTGGACACGGCAATGCAGCAGCCTGCGGCGCAGCCGCAGTTGAGGAGAGTGAAATGAGTCCGACCGTTTCGGACGAGATCCTGCATGCATTCATCGATGGCGAACTCGACGCCGCCGAGAGCGAAAAGCTCATCGCCCGGATGCGCGGGGATGCGGAGCTGACGCAGCGCGTCTGTGCCCTGCGCAGCCTGCGCGGCATGGTGAAGCTGGCGTACGCCGAGCCGCCGCCGGCTGCCGCAGGCCGGCAATCGCGCCGCGTGCCGCGGCGCCGGTTCGTGCAGCGCTGCGCCTTTGGCAGCCTCATCCTGCTGGCAGGACTGAGCGGCGGCTGGGTCTTGCGCGGCGTGGAATCGTCTACGCTGGCCGCCGCGCCGGCCGCCGCCCTGGACGGCTATCGGACGGTCAGCCTGGCGCGCGAGGCCGATCCGAACCGGGTCATGCTGCATCTCGACAGCGCCGCGCCGGACAAGATGCAGGCGGTGCTGGATCAGGCCGAGAACCTGCTCGACCAAGCGGAGCGGGAGGGGCGCACGATGCAGCTTGAAGTCATCGCCAACAGCCGCGGCATCCAGCTGATGCGGGCGGGCCACAGTCCCTACGCCGCGCGCATGGCGCGCATGAAGCAGCGCCATGTCAACCTGCACTGGGTGGCATGCGGCCAGTCCATCGCCCGGCTTGCGAGCGAGGGGCAGCCGGTGGAGCTGCTGCCCGCCACCCGGACGGCGCCGACGGCCATCGGCGAAATCGTCACCCGGCTCCAGCAAGGCTGGACCTATGTCCGGGTTTGAACGCGCGACGACAGCTGCCGTCCTGCTGCTGATTCTGCTGCTGCCCGCGACGACGGCGGCGGCCGCTCCGGTCAATCGGCTGGCCGGCCATCCGTCGCCTTACCTGGCCCTGCACGGCGACGACCCGGTGGCCTGGCAGGAATGGAATGCCGAGGCCCTCGCCCGCGCCCGGCGCGAGAACAAGCTGCTGTTCGTTTCGGTAGGCTACTTCGCCTGCCACTGGTGCCACGTCATGCAGCGCGAAAGCTACCGGAACCCGCAGATCGCCGCGCTGCTCAACCGCGATTTCATCCCGGTCAAGGTCGACCGCGAGCTCAACAACGGGCTGGACGAGGCCTTGCAGGATTTCTCCACGCGGCTCAGTGGCGTGGCGGGCTGGCCGCTGAATGCCTTCGTCACCCCCGAGGGCTACCCGGCGTTCGTCGTGCTGTATGCGCCGCCGGACGATTTCAGCAAGCTGCTGTCCCAGCTCTCCGCACGCTGGGCGTCGGATTCGACCGGCATCCGGCGTCTGGCGCGGCAGGCGGCACCGCCGCCCGCGCTGGCGCCCGTCGGTGCGCCGCTGACGGCGGCACGCAGCGCACGCGCCTGGCAGCAGTTCGTCGCCGGCGCCTGGCAGGAGGCCGACATGCTGCACGGCGGTTTCGGCCAGGTCAGCAAGTTCCCGATGGCGCCGCAACTGCATGCCCTGCTGGAGCGCCAGGCGCGGCAGCCGGATGCCAGGCTGGCCGAATTCCTGCGCCTGAGCTTCGATCAGATGGCGGCGCGCGGGCTGCGCGATCACATCGGCGGCGGGTTTTTCCGCTACACCACCGATCCCGGGTGGGATACGCCGCATTTCGAGAAAATGCTCTACGACAATGCGCATCTGGCGATGCTCTATCTGCGTGCCGCAACCGTGCTGCGCCAGCCGCGCTACCGCGACATTGCCCGCAGCACCCTCGATTTCATGCGAGACGAATTGCTGGATACGGACGGCGGCCTGTACAGCAGCACCTCGGCGGTGGACGCCAGCGGGCGGGAAGGCGCCACCTATCTGTGGGAACCCGATGAGTTGAAACGGCACCTGCCGCCCGCAGCCTATGCCGCGGCGCAGCGGGTGTGGCGGCTCGATGCCGCGCGCAGTTTCGACGACGGCTATCTGCCCGCGGAATACCGTACCCCGACGGCGGACGAGCGCCGCCTGCTGGCCGAGGCCGCGCGCATCCTGCGCCCCTTGCGCCGCGCCCGCAGCCTGCCCAGGGACGACAAGCTGAATGCCGGCCTGAATGGCCTGGCGCTGTCGGCCTTCAGCCAGGCCATTCGGCTCGATCCGGCCTATCGCCAGCGCGCCGACCGTCTGCAGCGATTCCTGTTGACGCAGCTGGTCAGGGACCGGCAGCTGATGAAGGCGAGGGCGCGCGGGCAGATACTGCCGCAGGCCGAACTGGAAGATTACGCCTATGTCGTGCAGGGGCTGCTCGATCATGCCGAGGCCACCGGCAACGCGCAATCGCGTGCCCGGGCGCGGCAACTCGCGCATACCGCCTGGCAGATGTTCTGGAGCAAGAAGGGCTGGCAACGCGAAGCGCGGCCCTTGCTGGCCACCTTGCAGGCCGAGCCGGCGCTGGCCGACGGCGCCCTGTATTCACCGTCCGATGTGCTGATCCTGGCCAGCCTGCGCTTGCAGGATCCCGTGCTGCAGCGGCTGGCGCGTACCGCCGCCGGTTGGCGCCTGTCGGCGATGGAGCGGGATGCCTACGCCTACCCCACCCGCGTGCGGGTGCTGACGCAGATGGTGCCGCCGCGAGATTAGTGTTGACAGACTCTAGTTGAGTTCGGGTTCCTGCGGCTGCTCCAGCGCGCGTTGCATGGGGCGCCGCCCGACCTGGACTTTCAGGTTCAGCGATTGCTGCTTGCGCGCCACCGTGAGCTGGGTGTCGATGCCAGGCTTCAGGGCGGCAATCAGGTTCAGCAGCGAGGCCGAGTCGGTCACGGCATTGCCGTTGACCGCCAGCAGGATGTCGCCCGGGCGGATGCCACCGGCGTCGGCCGGGCCGCCTTTCAGCACGCCCGCGATCAATGCGCCCTCGGCATTTTTCAGGCTGAAGGATTCCGCCAGTTCGGGCGTCAGATCCTGCACTTCGATGCCGATCCAGCCGCGCGTCACGCTGCCGGTCTTGACGATCTGTTCCATCACCTGGCGCGCGATGCTGACCGGAATGGCAAAGCCGATGCCTTGCGAGCCGCCGGTGCGCGAATAGATGGCGCTGTTGACCCCCACCAGATTGCCTGCTGCGTCGACCAGCGCACCGCCCGAGTTGCCCGGATTGATGGCGGCGTCGGTCTGAATGAAATTCTCGAAGGTGTTGATGCCGAGATGGGTGCGCCCAAGCGCGCTGACGATCCCTGCGGTGACGGTCTGGCCGACGCCGAACGGATTGCCTACCGCCAGTACCCAGTCGCCGACCTGCAGGCTGTCGGGCCGGGCGAAGGTGATGGCGGGCAGGTTGTCGGTATCGATCTTCAATACCGCCAGGTCGGTTTCGGGGTCGGCGCCCACCACCCGTGCCGGCAGCGTCTGGCCGTCTGCAAGCGCAACGCGGATTTGATCGGCGGCTTCGATCACGTGGTGGTTGGTCAGGATATAGCCGTTCGGGCTGACGATCACGCCCGAACCGAGGTTGGATACCTCGCGCGGCCGTGAATCCAGGCGGTCGCCGAAGAAATAGCGAAAGATCGGATCCTGTAGCGCGGGATGGGCGGGGCTGCGCACCTTTTGCTGGGTGAAGACGTTGACCACCGTCGGGATGACCTTTTTCGCGGCGGGGGCGAAGGAAGCGTTTGCAGCGGGTCCGCCGCTCGCCGCATGCTCCACCTGCTGAATGGTGAGGCCTGGCTGCCGGGCTTGCCAGTGCAGGAAGTCGGGCTTGAACAGCACGATGATGAACAACACGCCCAGGGCCACCGTGGCGGATTGGGCGAAAAGCAACCAGAGTTTGCGCATGTTGATGTAGGTCAAGGAAAGCGTGATGCCGCCGCACGATAATTATAGTTCAGGGCGGGAACTTCCTGAGCCGGCGCCACATTGGACTTCCAGTATAGGGGGCAATTTGGTTAGAATGCCGGTTTTATCGCAACACGTTCAGGTTAGGTAAACATGAGCCAGGAAGCCGAAGGGCAAAAAGTGGACACAAGTAAACGAAAATTCCTGATCGCTGCGACCAGCGCGGTTGGGGGGGTCGCTGCTGTGGGGGTGGCGGTGCCGCTGGTCATGAGCATGCTGCCAAGCGCGCGCGCCAAGGCAGCGGGCGCGCCGGTGGAAGTCGATATCAGCAAGATCGAGCCGGGCATGATGCTGACGGTCGAGTGGCGCGGCAAGCCGGTGTGGGTCGTCAACCGCACCAAGGAAATGCTCGCCCAGCTGGGCAAGCATGACGACAAGCTGGCCGATGCCATGAGCGAAATGCCGCAGCAGCCCGACTACTGCAAGAATGCCACCCGCTCGATCAAGCCGGAATATCTGGTGGCGGTCGGCATCTGCACCCACCTCGGCTGCTCGCCCAGCGAAAAGCTCAAGCTGGGTGGCGACAGTGGCATGGGCGGCGACTGGCCAGGCGGCTTCTTCTGCCCCTGCCACGGTTCGACGTTCGACCTCGCCGCACGCGTGTACAAGGGCGTGCCGGCCCCGACCAATCTGGTGATTCCGCCTCATCAATACCTCAGCGACGTCAGGCTGCTGATCGGTGTAGACGCAAAAGGAGCTTAAATAATGTCTGCCCTGCAAAAAGTGATGGGTTGGGTCGATGACCGTTTCCCGCTCACCGCCACCTACAAGGCGCACCTGTCCGAGTACTACGCGCCCAAGAACTTCAACTTCTGGTATTTCTTCGGTTCGCTGGCGCTCCTGGTGCTGGTGATCCAGATCGTCACCGGCATCTTCCTCACCATGAACTACAAGCCGGACGCGGAACTCGCCTTCACGTCCGTCGAGTACATCATGCGCGACGTCGACTGGGGCTGGCTGATCCGCTACATGCACTCCACCGGCGCCTCGATGTTCTTCGTCGTCGTCTACCTGCACATGTTCCGCGGCCTGATGTACGGTTCCTACCGCAAGCCGCGCGAGCTGATCTGGATCTTCGGCGTGCTGATCTATCTCGCTCTGATGGCCGAAGCCTTCCTCGGCTACCTGCTGCCGTGGGGCCAGATGTCGTACTGGGGCGCCCAGGTGATCGTCAACCTGTTTGCTGCCGTGCCCTTCATCGGCGAGGATCTGTCGATCTGGATTCGCGGCGACTACGTGATTTCCGACGCCACCCTGAACCGCTTCTTCGCCTTCCACGTCATCGCGCTGCCGCTGGTGCTGATCGCGCTGGTCGCGGTGCACCTGGTGGCGCTGCACGAAGTCGGCTCCAACAACCCCGACGGCGTCGAGATCAAGAAGCACAAGGACGCAAACGGCATTCCGCTCGACGGCATTCCCTTCCATCCGTACTACACGGTGAAGGACATCGTCGGCGTCATCGTCTTCCTGATGGTGTTCTCGGCGATCGTGTTCTTCGCGCCGGAAATGGGCGGCTACTTCCTCGAGGCCAACAACTTCGTCCCGGCCGACTCGCTGAAGACGCCTGCGCACATCGCGCCGCTGTGGTATTTCACCCCGTTCTACGCGATTCTGCGTGCGGTGCCGCCGATGTTCGGCTCGCAGTTCCCCGGTGTGGTGGCAATGGGCCTGTCGATCGTCGTGCTGTTCTTCCTGCCCTGGCTGGATCGCAGCAAGGTCAAGTCGATCCGCTACCGCGGCCCGATCTACAAGATCATGCTTGCTTTGTTCCTCGTGTCCTTCATCGGGTTGGGCTACCTTGGCCTGCTGCCGTCCACCCCGGTGGCGACGATATTTGCCCAGGTCTTCTCAGTGATCTACTTCCTGTTTTTCCTGCTGATGCCCTGGTATACCTCGATTGACAAAACCAAACCGGAACCGGAAAGGGTGACTGGCTAAATGAAACGCTTGAAGAACTTTCTTTTCCTGCTGGCGGCAGCCCCCGTGGTGGCCTTTGCGTCGGGCGCCAGCGTTCATCTGGACAAGGCGCCGGTCAATCTGGCCGACCAGGATTCCCTGCAGCGCGGCGCCCGCATGTTCGTGAACTACTGCCTCAACTGCCACAGCGCCGGTTCCATGCGCTACTCGCGTCTGCAGGATCTGGGCCTGACCGAAGACCAGATCAAGGAGAACCTGCTGTTCGCCGGCGAAAAGCCGGGCGAGACCATGACGGTCGGCATGACCAAGGCCGACGGCAAGGCCTGGTTCGGCGCCACCCCGCCCGACCTCAGCGTGATCGCCCGTTCGCGCGGCGCCGACTGGCTCTACACCTACCTACGCGGTTTCTACCGCGACGACACCCGCGCCACCGGCTGGAACAACACCGTGTTCGACAAGGTGGGCATGCCGCACGTAATGTGGAACCTGCAGGGCGAAATGGTGCCGCGCTACAAGAAGGAAGGCGAGCATGAAGTGATCGATCGCCTCGAACTGGCCAAGCCCGGCAGCGTCACCCTGGCCGAGTACGACGCCATGGTCGGCGACCTGGTCAACTACCTGGTATGGATGGGCGAGCCCGCCCAGGTCCAGCGCAAGCAGCTCGGCGTCATCGTGCTGATTTTTCTGGCGGTCTTCTTCGTGGTGGCCTATTACCTGAAGAAAGAGTTCTGGAAAGATATTCACTGAATCGGACCACGCCGCTCGCCAACAGCCGGACTGTGTCCGGCTGTTGGCTTTTATCGATCCGGCGCCCACCCGCTTGAAAGACAGGAAGCTGACGCACAATCCGCAAACCGCGCGGCCGTGCCGGAGCAAGCAATGTCCGAACCCGGTTGTTATTGGCTGGAAACTCAGGCAGCCGGGTTTCAAGTCAAAAGCATCAACACACGCAACACGATAGGGAGCCCCCGCCATGATGACCTTGTATTCCGGTAGCACCGATCCGTACAGCCATCGCTGTCGCATCGTCCTGTTTGAGAAAGACATGGACTTTGAAATCATCGATGTGGACATGCACAACAAGCCGGAAGAAATCGCCAGCATCAGCCCCAGCGGCAAGATGCCTGTGCTGGTCGAGCGTGACCTGGTTCTGACCGAATCCAACATCATCAACGAATACATCGACGAGCGCTTTCCGCATCCGCAACTGATGCCGCCCGACCCCGTCATGCGCGCGCGCGCGCGGCTGGTGCTGTTCAACTTCGAGCACGACTTGTTCACCCACGTCAACACGCTGGAGCACAGCCTCGGCAAGGCGTCGGACAAGGCGCGCCAGGAAATCCGCGACAGCCTGTCGCAGCTCACGCCTATCCTCACCAAGCAGAAATACCTGATGAACGACGAGTTCTCCATGCTGGACGTGGCGATCGCTCCGCTGCTGTGGCGCCTTGAGCATTACGGCATCGAGCTGCCGAAAATGGCGGCGCCGGTGCTCAAGTACCGCGAGCGCCTGTTCAGCCGCCCGGCCTTCATCAACGCGCTGACGCCCACCGAAAAGGCGCTGCGCAAGTAAGGGACGAGGACGGGTGGCCGAGATTTCAACCAAGCCTTATCTGATCCGCGCACTCTATGAATGGTGCACGGATTCGGGTTTCACTCCGCAACTTCTGGTTGCGGTGGACGGCCGCACCCGCGTGCCGCCCGGCTTCGTCAAGGACGGCCAGATCGTGCTGAACATCAGCGCGGCCTCCACCCGCAATCTCACCCTGGACAACGACTGGATCCAGTTTTCCGCGCGCTTCGGCGGTGTTTCGCACGAGATTTCCATTCCGGTGGATCGGGTGGCCGCCATCTTCGCGCGCGAGAACGGCCAGGGCCTGCACTTCGAACCGGTCGATGCATCCGCGCCGCCGCCCGGGCAGACGCCGCCGCCCGCGCCAGGCGATGCGCCGGCTCCGCCCAAGGGCAGACCCTCGCTTAAAGTCGTCAAGTAATCGGACTATCCGTCGCGCGACGTCGTTATAATGTCGCCCGTCGCCGCTTTAGCTCAGTTGGTAGAGCAACCGCCTTGTAAGCGGTAGGTCGTCAGTTCGATTCCGACAAGCGGCACCAGACATCCAGTGAAAACCCGCATCCATCAGGATTGCGGGTTTTTTTCATCTGGATGGTCGGGTCTTGGCGACTGGGCGCGCTGCGCTATTCGATGCCCAGCCGCTCCAGACGGTAGCGCAGGCTGCGGAAGGTGACGCCGAGTACGCGCGCGGCGGCAGTCTTGTTGTAGCGCGTTTGTTCCAGTGCTTCGAGGATGGCCGCGCGCTCGGTCTGGTCGAGGTAATCCTGCAGCGGGTATTTGCAGCCGGAGGCGGCGCTGGCCGGGAGCTGGGCCGGCGCAAGGTTGAGGTCGGCGCTGCGGATGTGGCGGTCTTCGCACAATGCCAGCGCGCGCTCCAGGGTGTTTTCGAGTTCGCGTACGTTGCCCGGGAAGGCGTAGGCGCGCAGTGCCTTTTCGGCATCGCGGTCGAGTCTGACCTCGGCGCCGCCGAGCTTGTCGAGCAGGAAACGCGCCATTTCGGGGATGTCTTCGGCGCGCTCGCGCAGGCTGGGCATCACCAGGTCGATGACGTTGAGGCGGTAATACAGGTCCTGGCGGAAACGTCCGGCCTCCACCAGCGCGGCCAGATTCTGGTGGGTCGCGCTGACGATGCGCACGTCAACCGCCTCTTCGGCGGTGGCGCCGACCTTGCGTACTTTTTTTTCCTGCAGCACGCGCAGCAGCTTCACCTGCATCGACAGGGGCAGGTCGGCGACTTCGTCGAGGAACAGGGTGCCGCCGTCGGCCGCCTGGAAGAATCCGCTGCGGTCGGCGTCGGCGCCGGTGAACGCGCCTTTGCGATAGCCGAAAAATTCGCTTTCCATCAGCGTTTCCGGGATCGCGCCGCAATTGACGGCGACGAAGGGTTTGTCCGAGCGGTTGCCCAGCCGGTGGATCAGCCGCGCGGCGAGTTCCTTGCCGCTGCCCGATTCGCCGGCGATATGCACCGGCGCCTGGGTACGCGCGAGCTTGGCGATGCGGGCGCGGATTTCCTGCATGGCCGCCGACTGGCCGATCAGGTCGTGTGCAGTCACGTCTGCCTGTGCGGCTTCGGGAATGTTCAGCGCGGATTTGACCAAGGCGCGCAGCTGGTCGAGCGCCACCGGTTTGGCCAGGTAGTCGAACGCCCCGGCTTTGAGTGCCGCGACCGCATTGCCGGCGTTGCCGTAGGCCGTGATGACGGCCACCGGAACCGGCGCCGTCAGCGCACTGGCGCAGGCGACCACTTCCAGTCCTTCGCCGTCTCCCAGCCGCATGTCGGTAAGGCAGAGGTCGTAATGCGCCTGCGCCAGGCGGGTCTGCGCTTCGGCCACGCTGTTCGCGCGATCGGTTTCCAGCCCCATCTTGACCAGTGTCAGTTCCATCAGGTCGAGCAGGTCGGGCTCGTCGTCCACCAGCAGAATGCGCGGAGAGGCGGCCATCTCTACTCCCTGCCGTGCACGCTGAGACGGAAGCACGCGCCATCCGTGCCGGGCACGTAGGCCAGCACCGCGTGGTTGGCCTCGGCCAGCTCGCGCGCGAGGAACAGGCCGAGCCCGGTGCCTTGCGCATCGGTGGTGAAAAACGGTTCGAAAAGCCGGCCCTGGTGTTCCGGCGTCAGCCCCGGGCCGTCGTCGCGGATCTCGAGTTGCGCGGCATCGCCCTGGGTCAGCAGGCGGATATGAATGCTTCCCGCCTGCTTGCGGCAAAAGCGCCATGCATTGCGCAGCAGGTTCCACACGATCTGGCGCAGGTGGTCGGGGTCGAACTGGAAGCGTGCGGTATCGGACATGCTGACTATGACGGCGTCCGCCGGGATTTCTTCAGTCTGGCGCAGCTCGTCGATCAGGGCAGCAAGCGTCGCGCCCTCGAAGCCAACCGGGTTGAGGCGGTCGCGCCGGTTGAGCGTCAGCACCTCCTCCACCAGACGGTCGAGACGGCGGGTATTGTTTTCGATGATGGTGGTCAGTTTCGCCTGCGCCGGATCGTGCGTGTCCTCGCGCAGCAGCTGCGCTGCCTGGCTGATGGCCGACAGCGGATTGCGGATTTCATGCGCGATATTGGCGGTGAGCCGCCCCAGGGCCGCCAGCTTCAGCCGCTGCGCCGCCTGCTCGGCCTGGCTTTGGTCTTCCAGCACCAGCACCCGGCTGTCGTCCGGCGCCGCAAGCGGGATGCAGCGTATGCGCAACTGCGCAGCCTGGGTGCTCAGGGTATGCGCGGTCCGGGGGCCGCATTGCTGCGACAGGGCGCGCGCCAGTTCGGGCGCGCAGTCGGCCAGCCGGGTGACGCCAGGCACCAGCGGCGCCGCGATGCCAAGCAGCGCCAACGCACGCGGGCTGGCGTGGCGCACCACGCCGTCGCCGCGCACCGCCAGCAGGCCGTCGGGCGAGTTCTCGATCGCCAGCGCGTTGATGCGGTTCAGTAGCGCCAGTTCGTCGGCCTGGCGCTGCGCCAGCGTTTCCGACTGCAGCGCACGCCGGGTCAGCGCGTGTGCCAGCCAGCCGATAGCGAAATAGCCGGCGCACAGCAGCCCGACCTGGAAAAAGCTGTCCATCCTCTGGCTGCCGCCAAGAATGCTGAAAGCATGCTGCAGCAGCACGGCGATCGACGCCATCGCCGCATACAGCAGGGTCAGCCGCCCGCTGCCCACCAGGCCGCCCGAGGCGATTGATATCGCCAGCAGCAGGCCCATGCCGCCTGCCAGCCGTTCGCTGGTCGACATCATCAGCATCACCAGCACGATATCGGCGGTGATGTGGGCGGTGAGCTGGATCTGGAATCCCGGCCAGCGCGCGCGTATGCCCAGCACAAACAGCGCCGCGATCAGCAGATAGGCGTAGGCGAAGGCCTGGAAACGCTCGGATGAGCCTGCGTGGAACAGATCCGAGGCGTCGAACAGCAGCCCGGTGAACACCAGCGCCACTGCCAGGGTCAGGCGATACAGATTGAAGTAATCGAGGCTGCGCCAGTGCGACGCATAGTAGCCCTGCGTGGCCGGGCGCGGCATGGGGGGTGCCGCGGCGTTCATTTTTTGCCGCGTTGCTGGTGCTCGGGGGTGCAGAAAAATTCGCCGCCGGAATAGATGGCCTCGCTGCGCGGCAGATTCACCCCGCAATGCACGCATTTCACCATGTCTTCGACGGTCTGCTCGCGCACCGGCGCGGGCGGCTTGTTGAGCGAACGCTGGTAGGCGCGAAACAGCGCCAGCACCAGAAAAACGATTGCAATCAGCAGCAGAACCTTGAGCACGCCATCCCTCCAAAAATGGCGTTCAGGATAGCATGGCCGCGCACGGCCACCTGCTTACCGCTTCGATCTTGAATTCTTCCGGGTACCGCTTGTTGCTCATGACGCCCCCCTTCTTTGCCTCAGGTTTAAGACTCAAAGGTGTCTACTGAAGCCGGGGCGATTCTAGCCCTCGCGCGAATCCAGCATCATTTCCATCGGCTTTGCGGGATCGGACCCGCGAGCGCGCCTACGTCAATCCGTGCAACGAACGTATCATGCTGTCCATCGCCCATGGCGGCGACCAGAGCGACGGCAGAGCAGTGCACAACCCCGAGGTCTGCTATCCCGCGCAGGGATTCCAGATATTGAAAAACGCGACCGGAACCGGCGATATTCCGGTCAAGCGCCTGATTGCCACCCAGGGACGGCGCATCGAACCGATCACGTATTGGACAACTGTTGGCGATACCGTTGCCGTCAATGGCCTGAAATGGAAGCTTCAGCAATTAAAATACGGCCTCACCGGAAAAATTCCGGATGGCTTGCTGTTCAGGATTTCGAGCATCCAGGCAGACGATGCCAAGGCTTACCAAACGCAGGACACGTTTGCCCGCGATCTGCTCAGGGCGATGTCGCCGAGCGGCCGCGAACGCATCATCGGCAATCCCGGTCCGGCCGGCTGAACGACCTGCACCCTTATCAACTACTGGCTTCATTGCAACGGAAACACCATGACCAAAAAAGCACTCATCACCGGCGTCACCGGCCAGGACGGCGCCTACCTTGCCGAATTCCTGCTGGGCAAGGGCTACGAAGTGCACGGCATCAAGCGCCGCACCTCGCTGTTCAACACCGACCGCATCGACCATCTGTATCAGGACCCGCACGAGACCGGCCGCCGCTTCATCCTCCACCACGGCGACCTCACCGACAGCTCCAGCCTGATCCGCATCATCCAGCAGGTGCAGCCCGACGAAATCTACAACCTCGCCGCGCAGAGCCACGTCGCCGTCTCGTTCGAGGAACCCGAATACACCGCCAACTCCGACGCGCTGGGCGCGCTGCGCATACTGGAGGCCATCCGCATCCTCGGCCTGGAAAAGAAAACCCGCTTCTACCAGGCGAGCACCTCCGAACTCTACGGCCTGGTGCAGGAAACCCCGCAGAAGGAAACCACCCCCTTCTACCCGAGGAGCCCCTACGCGGTGGCCAAGCTGTATGCCTACTGGATCACCGTCAACTACCGCGAGGCCTACGGCATGTATGCCTGCAACGGCATCCTGTTCAACCACGAAAGCCCCATCCGCGGCGAAACCTTCGTCACCCGCAAGATCACCCGCGCGCTCGCCCGCATCAAGCTCGGGCTGCAGGATTGCCTGTTCCTCGGCAACATGGACGCCAAGCGCGACTGGGGCCACGCCAAGGACTATGTGGAAATGCAGTGGCTGATGCTGCAGCAGGACCAGCCGGAAGACTTCGTCATCGCCACCGGCGTGCAGTACTCGGTCAGGGACTTCGTCAACGCCGCAGCAAAAGAACTCGGCATGGCAATCCGCTGGGAAGGCCAGGGCGTCGACGAGAAGGGCTACCTGGTGAAAGGTACAAGTCACAAGGGGCAAGTTACAAGTAATCCGCAGGATGCTTCCTCCCTTG